>CAMTUO010000005.1:0-66412 GCA_947084955.1 uncultured Gallionella sp. | reverse complement strand
TCCTTGCCAGCACATCATTGTGCGGAACGATCTGACATACCCAACACAATCCATAAAAACTGTGACCGGCAGGCGCCTGGTCAAAATTTGGCTTTGCGGCCAAATTTACGCGGTTCTTAATAACCGTTCACACAGCAATATGATCAGAAAGAAGAGTTAGTTTCTCAAGCTCTTTGTGATCAACAAAAATTACCTTAATCGCACGCTCAGGGAATTTTATGCATCCAGAACGTGATTGAATTTTATGTTCGGTCAGTAGGGTTTCAAAGCCATGAATTACAGCCGCTGAATGATCGCTCAGCCAGACCTCAATCCATTCTTGTTGCTGCGTGGGTATCAAATCGCTGGAATCACACCAGAAGGAATCGACTAACAAAGCCTTTCGAACATCTGCGATACTTTCAACCAATGGCGCATTTTTTGACTTGTTAGTTAACGTATTTTCCTGAAGGTATTTTTCCAGTTTATTTAGGAAGAATCTCTTCTCCTTATTGGGAACATAAACTGTTGCAAACGTAGTAATTTTTTCTGTAGGATCCCCGGTTTCTTCGTCAGCAATGATTTCACTAAACTTGCGGACATTGAGCAGTCGAATTTTCTTAGTTAATCCCTCTAAGTATTTAGTGGCCAATTCAAAACCCGCATCACTCTTGAACTCCAAGTAAACACCATTTCGAGTTGTATGACTGACGATTCGCTCTTGCTCAGTTTGTTCCCAAGCTCGTTTCAACTGACCCAAAATGAATTTACCGTGATGTTCCCGATCCCTATCAGGATTGACTAACTCACCCCTAGCAGATGTAGTGGTGGTATATAGAGTTGTCTCTGGCGGCTTTGTTAATGTTATATGAGGCAATCGTTTTTCGGCCACGCTCTATCCTTTTTCCAGTAGCGATTGTGTTATCGCCCAGAATACGCATTATGGCGATGGCTTAGCGCCTCGAGAAGTAGAGACGCATCTATTTTATTCTGATCGCTAAGAATGGCTGTTTTTATAGCATCACGACAAGCAACATCAATTTCTGCTTGGCTCAAGCCGTCGCTTGCAGCAAGCACTTTCTTCCAAGCAAATCGACTACCACGAAATACACCTAATAAGTTACTAATCAATTGCTGGCGCTCGTCTGAGTTTGGAACGCGGTAGTGCAGAACATCATCAAACCGACGGAACAACGCATGATCCAGCAATTTTGGATTGTTGGTGGCTGCAATAATTAAGCTGTCTGATTTATCCTGCTCTATAAATTGAAGGAACGAGTTTAAGACTCGGCGCATTTCGCCAACATCGTTATCCATCGCTCGCTCACCGCCAATCGCATCAAACTCGTCAAATAGGTAAACGCCATGTTCCTGCTGCATTAGGGAAAAAATCTGTCGTAACTTGGCGCTAGTTTCACCCATAAATTTAGTCACCAAACGGTCTAACTGAACAGTATGAAGGGGTAGTTTTAATTCATGTGCTAACACCTTAGCAGTCAGAGTCTTGCCTGTTCCAGGGGGCCCAGCCAAGAGGATTTTGCGGCGATGGGTTAAGCCATGAGACTTCAGTTTATTTTGCTGCCAGTATTCGCGAATAACCCTGTCAATTCGCATTAACATGGCGGGTTCTATCACAAGAGCAGATTTTGATATTTCTGACTCCTCAGTCAGGACCAAACCGTTCAAATCCTGCGGAAAAGGCACGACCTTTAAAGATGCTTTTGCGAACCTGCGTTTATTGTTCACCAGCTCGCGTATTTCATGCGCTAGTGTTGCATGACCCTGCATAGCTTCATGGGCTGCAACCTGTAGCGCAATGGTGAAAAAATGCTCATCGTTCTCGTTGTTATAGGAACGAATCAACGATTTAATTTGATCTGCGGTTGCCATAGTTTCATTGAAATTTAATTTTGCTATTAGTACACTGACGCGTTGATTGCAATGATAGCTTATTAGGACGTATGGCAGCTAAGTAAAGATGCGCCCATTTTTTGCAGGCTAGCTCACCTCTCGAGTAAAGATTATCGGGAAGCGCGAACATCCGCTTGTGGCACCTTGCCACCCATAGCGACCGTCAGCTTTCTGGCGGGTATTCTACACCTTCATCACCGCCACGCTTGCGCGTTCCGGCTGCAATAGCCAGGGAACGTGCCCGTTGCTGCGGTGCAGTGGGGATACCAATTTTCAAAATCTTGTTCATTGCGACACTTCGTTAACAACCAAAAAACGATTGCTTGTAAACGAGGTGAAGTCCAAAGCAATTTAATGCCCCGCCAAAACTGAATTATGCCCGGCTTCGCCGGAGCTGGCACGCAGTCGGATGATGATTTCCACGTCCTGGTCGAGCGCAGTCAAGAGCGCCATCAGGCATTCGACAGAGAGCTGATCAAGCCAGCAAGGCCTCAATATTTCGATGAAACGCGGGCTCCAAGTCCTGCATTTGCCGCGCGATATTGACTTGCATAGTAGCGCCAGATACTTCAACCAAGCTATCGTCAATCTTGTAGCTCCCCTTTGCCTTGAACCATGGCAGCACTTTAGCAAGATGCCAGATTGCAGAATGCCCATCATGAATTGGCGATGGAAATGCAGACTTGTTTCCAATAACCAGCTTTCTGATATTTTGTCGGCTGCACCCCAGTATTTCCGCTATATCTGTCAGACCGACCAGATCCGGAGTGGCTTCAACCAATCTGGCATCAGGTATCGCTTTTTTAACATCAGCGATAGCGCTGACAACCGCATCAAAGGCAGACGCAGCTTCCCTTGTAAAACTCAAAGCAACACGGCCATGCTGACCTGTTCCTATTGTCGCATCATCACATCCAGCCTCAAAGAGCGCGTCAACGAATTTATCCGGATCCAAGTTTGGATCGGCAAGGTCGAATTTAAGTAAAAAATCAAATTCAGACATGTCTTCACTCCTCGTCATTAAAGGTTGTTCGATGCGCCGTGCAGTTATCAATTACCCGACGCAGGTGTTTCGCATGATTGCCGGGGCTTTTTGGCGTACTCCAGATGCTCGTTCGGCAAAACTCGCCGCACCGGCAATCCTTGGTATGGACAATACATCTGCCCCCACGCATGGGATCCACCTTCAACAATGCGCCAACCTTTATTTCGCGCCAACAGCTGAAGCGATTTCCTTTTTCGGATGCGTCATTGATATGCTCAAATTTATGTTGACGAAATATTAGCGTACGGCATAAAGGTTGTCAAACGACAACCAGCTGCATCAAAAATTGACTAATTAAGCGCTGGTTTAATCCGTTCGTGGTGAGTATGTCGAACCATGACCGGATTAAATCTTTAATAATCAAATTGCTATATTCACCCTTCGACAGGCTCAGGGCGAACGGTTGATTTATTCAGCGCTTACCTAATTTTTTTGGCGCATCACACAGGCTCGTCGAGCAATTTGCCCGCGATGGCCCAGTTTTCATCGGGCAGTTCGTCGAACGCGATGTAGGTATAGGCGGCGGGTTTGTGGGCGATGCGCGCCAGGGTGTCGGTGATTTCTGCGGCGATTCTGGCTTTTTGTTCGCGGCTCAAACTGCCTGCGATGCGTATATTGACATAAGGCATGGTGTTCTCCTTGTTTAACAAAAATCGCCCCACAGCGTCTGGAGTGCGGCAAGTCCTGCCACGGTGGCGGTCTCGGTGCGCAGTACGCGTGCGCCCAGACGTATCGGGGTAAAGCCGCACAGTTGCGCGGATTCGCTCTCGGCATGTGAAAAACCGCCTTCCGCGCCGATCAGCAATACCGCCGTGCCCGCCGGTTTTGCCTGCTCCCGCAGGGATTTTGCGCCCTGCGGCAACAGGATGTATTTGCTGTGATTTGTCGTGCGCATGTGTTGCAGCCAGAGCATGATGTCAACAGGCGGGTGGATAACGGGCAGCACGTTGCGCCCGCATTGTTCGCACGCCGAGATGGCGACCTGTTGCCAGTGTTCCGTGCGGCGTGCGGCGCGTTCTGCTGACAGCCGGGCGACGCTGCGCTCCGTGGCGAGCGGCTGTATCTCGCAGGCACCCAGCTCTGTGGCTTTCTGGATGACCCAGTCCATTTTTTCACTGCTGGCCAGCGCCTGCGCCAGGATCACGGGTAAAGGGGCTTCGCGGTTTGCGTCAATCTGGATGATGTTCTTGACGATGACCTGTTTGCCGGAAATTTCGTCCAGCACGCCGTGACATTCAAGACCTGCGCCGTCAAAAAGCTGTACGTTGTCGCCTGCGCGCAGGCGTAATACGCGGCTGGCATGATGCGCGGCATCAGCAGGTAAACTGAATGAACCTTGTACGGGCAGCGGCGGCGGGCAGTAAAAGCGTGGCATGATGAACGGGTAAGAGTGTCTACGGGCGTGATAATATACCGCCACAGAAAATTTTGTCAGGAGCAAGATATGGTCAGTTTGCAACCCCCTTTGTGTGACTTCGGCTGGAAGGCGCGCGATTTCGATCTTCCGGGCGTGGATGGTAAGCGCTACAGTCTCGCAAAGGCGCGTGGCAAAAACGGTTTGCTGGTGATGTTTATCTGCAATCATTGCCCTTATGTGAAATCCATCCGCGACCGTCTGGTGCGTGACGCGCTGGAATTGCAGCAGCACGGTATCAATACCATCGCCATCATGTCCAACGACCCGGCCGACTATGCCGAGGATAGTTTTGACAATATGAAACGGGTGGCCGAGCAGTATCATTACCCGTTCCCGTATGTGTGGGATGAAACCCAGCAGATCGCCAAGGATTATGGTGCGGTGTGCACACCGGATTTTTTCGGGTTTAATGCCGACCTTGAACTGCAATATCGCGGGCGTCTGGATGCCTCGCGCAAGGAGGCGGTCGCGGATGCGCCGCGCGATTTGTTCAATGCAATGCTGCAGGTGGCGCAAACCGGGCAGGGGCCGCGCGAGCAAATTGCCAGCATGGGCTGTTCGATCAAATGGAAAAATGAATAATGGAGAAGCAAATCCTGTCGAAAACCGGCGCCTTTGGCATGAGCGCGCTGCTCAAAGCCACCATTGCGGCGGTCAAGCTGGTGGCGGCCGAAGAGATCATGCCGCGTTACATGAAAGTGGCGCATCAGCATAAAAGTGATGGCAGTGTCTGCACCGATGCGGATATTGCCACGCAAGCCGCATTGACCCGCAAGTTGCAGGCGATTTGCAATGTGCCGGTGTTAGGCGAAGAAATGAACGAGGATGAGCAGCTGGCGATCTGGCAATCCGCCGACGAAGGTTTATGGTGCGTGGACCCGATCGACGGCACCTCCAACTTTGTGCACGGCCTGCCGTATTTTGCGGTGTCGGTCGCCTTGTTGCGCGAGGGCAAGAGTGTATTGGGCGTCGTCTATGATCCGGTTGCGGACGAAATGTTTGCCGCCGAATCCGGCAAGGGCGCGTATTTGAATGGTGACAAGCTGTTTGGACGTGTTACTGCACAGAGCATGGAGCGGGCGCTTGCCAACATCGATTTGAAACGTTTAGATGCAAAACTGGCCGCCACGCTGGCAACGCGTCCGCCGTGTGCCTCGCAGCGCAATTTTGGCGCCAGCGCGCTGGACTGGTGTTATACCGCCGCTGGCCGTTATGATCTTTACCTGCATGGTGGTCAGAAACTCTGGGATTATGCGGCAGGTATGCTGATTCTGGCTGAAACGGGCGGTTTTGCCTGCTGCATCGAGAGCGACGATTTTGCGTCGGGCAACATCTGGCAGCGTTCGGTCATCGCCGCGCGCAGCGAGACCTTGTTCAATGAGTGGAAAAGCTGGATACGCGCGCAGCGATAAGGAAATAGCTTGAAAATATTGATACTGGGTGCAGGGCAGGTCGGTTCAACCGTGGCGGAAAGCCTGGTGAGCGAGGCCAATGACATTACGGTGGTGGACCAGGATGTGGCCAAGCTGGCCTTGCTGCAGGAGCGTCTGGACTTACGCACGCTGGTCGGTAATGCCGCCCATCCCTCGGTACTGGAACAGGCAGGCATCCGTGATACCGACATGCTGCTGGCGGTGACGCAAAGCGATGAAGTCAATATGGTGGCCTGTAAGCTGGCGTCCAGCCTGTACAACACCCCGACGCGCATTGCAAGGATACGCGCAGCCGATTATCTGGCCCGCCCTGAGTTGTTTGACAAAGATAATTTCTGCGTGGATTTTTCCATTTGTCCCGAGCAGATACTCACCGATTACATCACCAAGCTGATCGAGTTTCCGGAAGCCTTGCAGGTGTTGCGTTTTTCGAAGGACAAGGCGTCGCTGGTGGCGGTGCGCGTCTTTGCGGGCGGGCCGCTGGTGGGCAAGGCAATCAGCTATTTGCATACGCATATGCCGCAGATTGATACGCGCGTGGCGGCAATTTTTCGCAAGGACGGGCCGCTGATACCGGAGGGCAGCACCGTTGTCGAGGAGGGTGATGAAATATTTTTTATCGCCGCGACCAAAAATATCCGCAGCGTGCTCCGGGAAATTCGCCGCATGGACAAACCCGCTAAACGGGTGATGATCGTCGGCGGCGGCAATATCGGTCGCAGGCTGGCACGCGCACTCGAAGATGATTATCAGGTAAAGTTGATTGAATTCAACAAGAAAGCCTGCGAAAATCTGGCCGCTGAACTGTCGAACACGCTGGTGTTGCATGGGGACGGTACCGATGAGAAGTTGATGCAGCTGGAGCATGTCGATGAGGTGGATGTGTTCTGTGCGCTGACCAACGATGACGAGAACAACATTATGTCGGCGCTGCTGGCCAAGCAGGCAGGCGCGCGTAAAGTCATCTCGCTGATCAATCGCAGCGCGTATGTCGATCTGGTGCAAGGGGGCAAGATCGATATCGCGCTGTCCCCTGCGCAAGTCACCATCGGTTCCTTATTGGCCTACGTGCGCCAGGGGGATGTGGCTGCGGTGCATTCATTGCGCCGGGGTGCGGCCGAAGCGCTGGAACTGGTGGTGCATGGCGATCGTCAGTCTTCCCGTGTAGTCGGACGGCGCATCGATGAAATCGATCTGCCCAAGGGCGCAACGATCGGTGCCGTGGTGCGCGGAGATGAGGTCATGATGGGACACCGGGATCTGGTGATTGAGGCGGATGATCACGTCATCGTGTTCGTGATCAACAAGCCGATGGTGAAAAAAATCGAGAAGCTGTTTCAGGTCAGCCTCGGGTTCTTCTGATGGGCCGCGCGCTGACCGTTATTCACGCGCTGGGGCTGATGCTGGTGGTATTCAGTCTGGCCTATATCATGCCGCTGATCACCACGCTGATCTATGCCGACACGACCATGATGCTGGATTTTCTGCTGGCGATGGTGTGGACGGCGGCCTTCGGCGGCCTGATGTGGATGCTTACGCGCCGTTACAAGGGCGAAGTGTCGATCCGGCACGGTTATTTACTGGTCGTGGCGATGTGGGTGGCGATGCCGGCGGTGGCCACCCTGCCGCTGTTGATGGTGCTGCCGGGTTTATCGTTCACCGATGCCTATTTTGAAACCATGTCGGGGCTGACGACCACGGGCGCGACCGTACTGGTCGGTCTGGATAATCTGCCGCCTGCGATCAACATCTGGCGCCATGAACTGAATTGGCTGGGGGGCATGGGTATCATCGTGCTGGCGGTGGCGGTCTTGCCCTTGCTGGGTATCGGTGGGCGCCAGCTGTTCAAGGCGGAGACCCCGGGCCCGATGAAGGATTCCGCGTTGACGCCGAGGATAACCGAAACGGCGCGCAACTTGTGGCTGGTTTATTTGGGCATCACCCTCGCCTGTATTGCATCGCTGAAGCTGGTCGGTATGAACTGGCTGGATGCCATCTGTCACGCTTTCGCGGCGATGGGGCTGGGCGGATTCTCCACGCATGATGCCAGTGTCGGCTATTTTAATTCGCCGGCGATTGAGGCGGTGCTGATGGTGTTCATGCTGCTGTCCGCGATGAACTTTGCAACGCATTTTCTGGCCCTGCGGGCGCGTAGCCTGAGACCTTATCGGCTGGATCTGGAGGCACTGTCCACGGTAGGTCTGGTGCTGATCAGTTGTGTGGGGATTGCCGGATTTTTATGGTGGCAGGGAACCTACGCCAGCTTCTGGACTTCGCTGCGTCACGCGAGTTTTAATCTGGTGTCGGTCGCGACGGATTGCGGTTTTACCAGTGTGGATTTTAACAAGTGGCCGATTTTTGCGCCGCTCTGGATGTTGTTTTTAAGCTGTATCGTGGCCAGTTCCGGTTCTACCGGGGGCGGAATCAAGATGATCAGGACGCTGGTGCTGGTTAAGCAGGCGGGGCGTGAGTTCGTCAAGCTGCTGCATCCGGCGGCGGTGAATCCGATGAAGATCGGCGGGCAGGTGATTCCCAACACGGTGGTATTTTCGGTGCTGGGTTTCATTTTTCTGTATTTTATGAGCGTGGTGACGCTGACATTTGCCTTGCTGATCAGCGGGCTGGATTTCATTTCGGCATTTTCGGCTGTGATTGCCTGCATCAACAATGCCGGACCCGGTCTGGGCGTGGTGGGTCCAGCCAGCAACTATGGCGTGCTGACGGATTTTCAGACCTGGGTCTGCACGCTGGCGATGCTGATCGGTCGTCTGGAGATTTTCACCGTGCTGATTCTGTTTTCTCCGCAATTCTGGCGGCGTTAAGCGGCGGTTAAAATTGCCAAGACAGGGGCTATCGGGTACGATTGCAAAAAGATTCATTCAGGTGGTCATAATCGACATATCCATGTCGGGCGAGGGGGGGAATTGAGCGAAAATCTGCCATTGTTGGGCGTCAAAGTGGTGCTGATTGATGACAGCAACACCATACGGCGCAGCGGTGAAATATTCCTGTCTCAGGCGGGTTGTCGCGTGGTTCTCGCGGAAGATGGCTTCGACGGCTTGTCAAAAGTGGTTGATGTGCAGCCCGATATCATATTCGTGGATGTGATGATGCCGAGGCTGGACGGCTATCAAACTTGTGCCCTGATCAAAAATAACCCGCAATTCAAGAATATTCCGGTGGTCATGCTGACCAGCAAGGACACGCTGTTTGACCGCGCACGCGGTAAACTGGTCGGTTCCGACCAGTATCTGATCAAGCCATTTAACAAAAAGAGCCTGATAGAATCCGTCACCATGCATACACAACAACAAGGAGTACATGAAGATGGCTATTAAGAAGATTCTGGTGGTGGACGATTCCGCAACGGAACGGCACATACTGGGAGAAATCCTGACTCGACAGGGTTTTGAAGTCTCTTTCGCGGAAAGCGGCGAAATCGGCGTGGCCAAAGCCCGCCAGGACAAACCGGATCTGGTGGTGATGGACGTGGTGATGCCCGGTCTGAATGGGTTTCAGGCAACCCGTGCGATTTCCAAAGATCCGGATACCGCACAAATTCCGGTTTTGCTGTGCACCACCAAGGATCAGGAAACAGACAAGATATGGGGTATGCGCCAGGGTGCCAGGGATTACCTGGTCAAGCCGGTCAAAGAGGCGGAACTGCTCAGTAAAATTGCAGCGCTTTCATAGCTTAATTCGTTATGTCCAAGCGACTCAATCTGCGCGAATTTCAGCAAAATCTCAGCAATCGCATGCAGGACAAAGGCCGTCAAGGCAGCCAGCTGTCCTTGCTGGGTGTGCAGATTGTCGGGCAAAATTATCTGGTGTCGATGGTCGATATCAGCGAGGTGCTGTCCTTGCCGCCGCTCACCCATGTCCCGCTGACCCTCCCGTGGTTCCGTGGCGTCGCCAATGTGCGCGGTAATTTATATTGTGTAGCCGATATGGCCGCTTTCCTGCATCAGGGCGTGGCCACGGGAGCGATGGTTAATCGTTTGTTGCTGGTTGCGGAGCGTTATGCAGTCAATGCGGCTTTGCTGGTGGATCGGGTGTTCGGTTTGCGCGATACGCGTGAGTGGCGACGTGATGCGGATCAGGCAGGCAAGTATTTTGATGAGCAAGGTGCGGTGTGGCACAAATTGGATGTGGTCGGGCTGATTGCTCAGCCGGAATTTTTGCAAATAGGTATTTAGCGGCATTCACGCGTCGGAGAAAATGAACATGGCTTTCAAGCTTAAATTACCGGAATTCAAGTCTGCAAATGCGGTTACCCAGGAAGTGGCGGATAAGCCCTTGCCGCTGATCGGCCATTTGCCGTTTGGCAAACAGTTGCAGATATTGGGCGGTGGTGCGGTGTTGTTCTTTCTGATCGGGGCGATTGCCGTGGCGCTGGACTATCGCACGACCTCCAATGGTGCACGGTATCTGGAAATGTCCAGTAACCTGGGCATGTTGACGCAACGTCTGGCGAAGGGTGCATCCGCCAGTTTTTCCGGTGATTCTGCTGCATACGAGGAAATCGAACAGACCCGCGCCGAATTTTCTGCCACGCTGAAAAAACTGGATCAGGGCGAGGGTATGCTGCCTGCGACGCAAGGCGCTGCGCGCCAGCCGCTGGATAAGCTGTTGTTCCACTGGAAACGCACAGAAGGGTTTCTTGATGAGCTGGTCAAAGGTCGTCCGGTACTGGTGACGCTGCATCACAGTACCGAAATCAACAGAGAAATTCTGAATCTGTCACGCGTCATTTCGAGCAGCGTATCGTCCTCTTCATCCTCCAGTGCATTCCGTATCAACACGTTGCTGGAACAGATCGTTAACACCATGCAAACGGTGCTGATTACCGCGTCGACGAAGGAAATTCCCGGGCTGGCTGCAAAAATGAGCGAAGTGCGCGAATTGCTCAACGAAATGCCGCAAAATATCACGCCGGTGATGGTGCTCAAGGACGATTTACTGGGTTATCAGTCGCTGGTCGATTTTGTGACGGCAAATACTGAAATCGTGCTGGTTTCCCGTCAGGCCGGACAACACGTGCTGGAAGAGAGCGATCTGATGCTGGCCGAGTCGCAAAATCTGCTCAATCGGTATGGTGAAGCGAGCCACGGACGGGCCACCGGTTTTGTGATGGCGCTGTCGGCGATTATGCTGTTGCTGTTTTTTGGTTTGCTGTTCAAGGCTTACCTGAACGATGCGCGCCGTCGCACAGCGTCGGCGGAGTCCGCCAACAAGCAGACGCAAAAGGCGATTTTGCGCTTGATGGATGAATTGAATGATCTGGCCGAAGGCGATTTGACGGTTCGTGCGACGGTGACGGAAGACGTGACCGGTGCGGTGGCCGATTCGATCAATTACACGACCGAGGAGTTGCACAAGCTGGTTACCCGTATTACCGAAGCGTCCGAACAAATGGGGTTGGCGACCCGGGATTCGGAAGTAATGGCGCAGCGCCTGATGGATTCCACGCAGAAACAGGTGGCGGAAATCAAGGAGGCGGAAGAGTCTGTGCAACTGATTGCGCGCTCTATCAGTGAGGTGGACGCGGCGGCGACGCAGGCGGCGGAAGTGGGTCGGCATACACTGGTGGTGACGAATCAGGGTTCACTCGCGGTGCGCAATACGATAGCCGGTATGGATGGTATTCGCGAGCACATCCAGGAAACGTCCAAACGCATCAAACGACTCGGCGAGAGTTCGCAGGAAATTGGAGAAATCGTGGATCTGATTTCCGATATTACCGAGCAGACCAACGTGCTGGCCCTGAATGCGGCGATTCAGGCCGCATCGGCCGGTGAAGCGGGGCGCGGGTTCTCGGTGGTGGCCGAAGAGGTGCAGCGACTGGCGGAACGTTCCGGTGAAGCGACCAAGCAGATCGGCGCACTGGTGAAGACGATTCAGAGCGATACCCAGGATGCGGTGACGGCGATGGAAAAAAGTACCCTGGGTGTGGTGGAAGGTGCAAAACTGTCAGAGGTGGCGGGGCAGTCGCTGAAGGAAATCGAACAGGTGTCCAACCAGCTGGCCGCGCTGATCAGCAGTATTTCGGTGTCAACTCAAGTGCAGACTGAAATGGCCGATGAAGTGGCGAATGTGATGCAGGATATTATGGGAATCTCTGAACAGACCACGGAGGGAACGCGCCTGACTTCAGATTCTGCCGCCAAATTGACCAGTTTGGCAGCGGGCCTGAAGGATTCGGTAGCCGGCTTTAAACTCTGATAGCGGCCTGTTATGCCTAACCAAACGTCATTCGACCTAGCCTCCCTTGCCGTTGTAAAGCCCGGCATGGATGAGGCGCTGCGAGTGGTTGATGAGCGCCTTGCTCAATTTCTGGACGAGCCTAAGCTAAACGCACACGCGCTGGAAGAGGCGCGCACGGAACTGCATCGGGTGCAGGGCGTGCTCAGGATGATCCGCCTCGACGGCGTGGCTGTCTTTTGCGCCGAAATCAACCTCGTGCTGGCCGAACTGTCGGCACATCCGGGACTGGTCTCGCATCTGTACCGCAGCGTTTTAAAAAGCGCGCTGGACGATATGTCCGACTACCTGGATGCGCTGATGCAAGGTGCGGATAACGCCGCGCTGCGGCTGTTTCCGAAATACGAAGCCATGCAACACCTGCGCGGCATGGAAATGTCATTTGAACAGGATCTGTTCTATCCCAATCTGGCCCTGCAACTCCCTGAGAGTGTGCTGGGGATCGCTCAGCCGACGGATTATCAGTCCCTGCTTAAGGTGGCTCACAGCCGCTACCAGCGCGGATTGATACTCTGGTTGCAGAAAAATGATGTGGCAGGCGCTGTGTTGCCAATGAAACAGGCGCTGGATACCGTGCTGAGCTGTGTCAGGCCGGGTGATGAGCGGGCCTTCTGGTGGATTGCGGGCGGCTTGCTCGATTGCGCACGGCTGGAGTCGCAGGCTCAGGATTTGAGCGTGCGTAAGCTGCTGGGGCGCATAGACCGTCAGATGCGCGCTGTGGCCAAGGATGAAACGGTCGATGTGCAGCCGGTGCTCAATGAGATGTTGTATCTGATCGGCAAAAACGCCGCAGGCAACGAACAGGTGCAGCAGATACGCACGCATTATGCACTGGCTCAATATTTTCCGGCGATGGTTAACTCGGCGGAGGAAAAACAGTCCTACGAGGAACTGCGCGACCAGATGCAGGAGGCTGAGGATAACTGGGAGCAATGTGTTGCGGGCGACAAGGAGGCGTGTAACAAGTTTGTCGGATACATCGAAAAAATCGCTCAGAAGAGTGATCGCCTCGAACATAACACGCCGCATTACCTGACCAAAAAAATCGAGGCCCTGTCGGCTTATTTGCGCGATCCTGAATACGCCCGGCTGATCGGTGAAGATGTCGCGATGGCGTTGATGTTGTGGCGCAGCGGCATGACGCAATATGAAACCATCGATACGCGTTTTCAGGAGCAGGCGCGCATTCTGTCCGAACAGATCGATGCGGCGATGAGCCAGAAGCCCGAGGATGCCGAGCGTATCTCGGCATTGATCCGCTTGTATGGGCAGACCGAACAGGGTGCGGTCACCGCGTCGCTGGCCAACGAAATGCTGGCCAACCTGCAACTGGTCGAGCAGGGTCTGAATGAGTTTTTCGATGATGTCGCGAAACGGCCGGCACTGAGCGGACTGCAACGTTTGCTGGTGCAGATACACGGCGGTTTGCATATTCTTTCCCTGAAACACGCCGAGCAGCTGTTGCTCGAAATTCAGGCGCTGGTGCGCTATTTTGTGGATAGCGAGGCGGTGCCCAAACCGGCTGAAACGCAGGCGCTGGCACGCGCGGTGAGTACGCTGCATGCCTATCTTGAACATCTGTCCCACGGACAAAAAGATGATATGACGGCGATACGCGGGGCGCTGGCCGAGCTGTCAAGATTGCGTGAAGTCTCCGGCAACCCGGCGATTGTGCCGGTTGCGGCAGTTGTAACGCCGGTGGCCGGTACAGCGCCGGTGCCGCTTGTGGCGGTGAAGGAAAAACGTCCGCCGGAACGTCCGCCTGGCGAAGATACCGAGCTACTTGAAATCTTCCTGGAAGAGGCGCATGAAGTATTGTCTATCATGCGTGACAACATCGAAATCAGTCAGATGCATCCGGAGAATCAGGAGCCGTTAATCACGATGCGTCGCGGTTTTCACACCCTGAAGGGCAGCGGGCGCATGGTGGGTCTGATTGATCTGGGCGAGGTGGCCTGGGCGGCTGAACGCGCTATGCAAAAATGCCTGCAGGATAAAAAGCCGAACCACCCGGACTTGCTGCCCTTCATTGTGGCCGCAGTTCAGGCTTTTTCCGGCTGGATAGACGAACTTGCACAGCAGGGTTACGCATACATTGAAGGCCGTGATTTAATTGCGCGTGCGCGTCAGATTGAAAGCGGCGCGCTGCCCGAAACGGTTGCAGCAACAGCGCTCAAGCAACCTGACGTTCCTGATAACGATTTCAAGGAAACGGAGTCGGTCGTCATCGGTGACATTTCGCTGTCGCCTACGTTGTTCAAAATTGCCAGTGAAGAAGCTGCGCAAAATGTCGCCGCATTGCGCCGTCAGTTTGGCATGATGTTAACCAGTCAACCGCAACGGGCTTCTTACGATTTCATGCGTGCTGCGCATACCCTGGCGGGCATCTGTCGCAGCCTCGGCTTCATGTCGGTGGTGGAATTGTCAGCCGGGCTGGAAGGTTGGCTGCAAACCAATCTCGACATTCCGCTGGCGATCAATGCCGGGCAATTGCATCTGCTGGAACAGGTCATTGCCGCGCTGGATGTGATGGTGCAGCGTATCTGTGCTAAACAGATGCCGCCTAAGAGCGATGAGCTGACGCAACAGCTGGCAGCTGACAGAAACCGTATCGTCAGCGAGAACGAAAGGCTGGCGCTACTGGCCGAGTCGGGCAAACTTGCTGAACCCGCTGAAGTGCTTGCGGCGGCGGAAACAAGCGAACCTGAGCCTGTCGAGCTGGACATGACAGAAGCTGCGCTCATACCTGAACCTGTAGCGGCGGCAGCTGAACTGCTTGAGCCCGCACAGGCGTCAGGGCCCGAAACCGAAACCGAATCCGAATCCGAATCCGAATCCGAACTTGAGCTTGAAGCAGCAGCGCCGGCCACGGAAAGTATGGCCGACATGCCAGTAAAACCGCCTCAGACGGCGGAGGCCGTAGTGCAGACGGAATGGTTGAGACCTGTGCATGGGCGTGAACTGGCAAGTCTGCGCGACGATGTGGATGAACAGTTGCTGCCGATTTTCCTGGAAGAGGCGGATGAGCTCTGTCCCAAGATCGGCGGCTGTCTGCGCAACCTGCGTGAGGAGCCGCACGGTGATCTGCATTTGCTGAACCGATTGTTGCATACCCTGAAGGGCAGTGCGCGCATGACAGGTGCGATGCGTATCGGTGATATCGCCCATGAAATGGAAGGCCGTTTGCTGGGCGGGATGGCGCTGACCAGCGAAGAATGCGATACGCTGGAAGCCGATCTGGATCACCTCAATTTGCTGCTTGACGAGTTACGCGGCGGTGGGCTGATAATCAATCCGCTCGAAGAAACGCGTAGCGGGCAGCCTGCCTTGGAAGAGGAGTCTGAAGACGCCGCTGTTGAGGCGACACCTGCCGGGTTTGAGCGCGCGCAACAGGCCAGCATGCTGCGCGTGCGCTCGGATGTGGTGGACCGTCTGGTCAATCAGGCCGGTGAAATCAGCGTGGCGCGCGCACGTATGGAAACCGAATTACGGGCCTTCAAGGAGGGCCTGATGGAATTGACGGGCAGCGTGACGCGTTTACGCAAGCAACTGCGTGAAGTGGAAATCCAGGCGGAGAGCCAGATTCAGGCCCGTGTATCGTTGGCCAGCGAAAACGACGAACAATTCGATCCGCTCGAATTTGACCGTTTTACGCGTTTGCAGGAACTGACACGTTTCATGAACGAGAGTGTGCATGACGTGCAGACGGTGCAGCAGGCCTTGCTGAAGAATCTTGATGAAACCAGTTCGGCCTTGTTTGCGCAGGGGCGCCTGAACCGTGATCTGCAACAAAACCTGATGAGCGTGCGTATGGTGCCGTTCAGCAGCATGAGCGAACGACTGTACCGGTTGGTGCGTCAAACTGCCAAGGAATTGAACAAGCGCGCCAATCTGGAATTGACCGGTAGCGGCGTGGAACTGGATCGCAGCGTACTGGAAAAAATGGCAGCGCCGTTTGAGCATTTGCTGCGCAATGCCATTGCGCACGGGCTGGAGAGCGAGCAACTGCGTATCGACAGTGGCAAACCTGCCATCGGAGAAGTGCTCCTGAGCCTGCGTCAGGAAAGCAATGAGGTGGTATTTGAGCTTAGCGATGATGGTGCGGGATTAAACTTTGCCGCGTTACGCAGCGAGGCGATCAAAAAAGGCCTGCTCGAAGCGCATGACGTCAGCCTCAGTGATGATCAGCTGGCGCAGTTGATATTCACGACAGGATTTTCAACGGCAACGGAAGTAACGGAAGTGGCCGGGCGCGGCATCGGCATGGACGTGGTGCGCAGCGAAATTACCGCCCTGGGCGGTCGTATCGATGTCACTTCAGTGGCAGGCCAGGGGACAAAATTCACCATTCATCTGCCGCTTACGCTGGCCGTAACCCAGGTGCTGATGGTGCGCGCCGGTGAGCGTATTTACGCGATTCCTTCCACCATGGTTGAACAAGTGCGGCAGCTTAAACCGGCCGAACTGAGCGCAGTGTATGCCGAGCAGAAGGTGGAATGGGAAGGCACGATCTATCCGTTCCACTATTTGCCGGCGATGCTGGGCGACGATGAGCGCGTACCGGAAGTGATGCCGCACAACCCCTTGTTGCTGCTGCGCAGCGGTAATCAGTGCATAGCCTTGCATGTGGATGAGTTGCGCGGCAATCAGGAAACCGTGGTCAAAAATATCGGTCCTCAATTGGCACGGCTGCCGGGTATCGCCGGTGCAACCGTGATGGGTAACGGCGCGGTGGTGCTGATTCTGAACCCGACTCAGCTGGCGCAACGCATCGTGACCCGCAAGGTACGCCGGGAAGAAAAAATCGTACCGCAGGTTCAGCCGCTGATCATGGTGGTGGACGATTCGCTGACCGTGCGCAAGATCACGTCGCGCTTGCTGCAGCGCGCAGGATATCAGGTGATCACCGCCAAGGATGGCGTGGATGCACTGGAACAACTGACGGAGATTACGCCCTCGGTGATGTTGCTGGATATCGAAATGCCGCGCATGGACGGATTTGAATTAACCAAACTGATGCGACGTGAGGCAAAGACCAAAAGTCTGCCGATTATCATGATTACCTCGCGTACGGCAGATAAGCATCGCGATCTGGCGCTGGCGCTGGGCGTGAATGTCTATCTTGGTAAGCCCTTCCAGGAAGAGGAGTTGCTGGCGCATATTGCCGGGTTCTTGCCGGCGGTTGCCTGAGGCGTTAAGCATCCTGTGAACCCGATATTTAAAAGGGTATTGTCAATGCGCAATTGTGAAGGCGCACGTTGCCAGCTACAATGCGGTCATGTCTAAATTCGATCTTACTCACCATTTCCTGATTGCCATGCCCGCCATGCAAGAGGGTTTCTTTGCCGGCACGCTGACCTACATCTGCGAACACGATGAAAACGGCGCGTTAGGGCTGGTGGTGAACCGGCCGATCAGCCTGACACTGGCTGAAATGTTCGGTCAGATCAACATCCCGCTGCATGAGCCCTCGCTCGGCAAAACGCCGGTCTATGTGGGCGGGCCGGTGCAGGTCGAGCGGGGTTTTGTGCTGCATGACACGCGGCAGGACTGGCAGTCTACGCTGCGCATCAATGACAGGCTGGCATTGACGACCTCCAAGGTTATCCTCGAAGCGATGGGGGAAGGCGAGGGGCCCGACAATTTTCTGGTGACATTAGGTTATTCCGGCTGGGAGCCGGGACAGCTGGAGCATGAGATCAACGAAAATACCTGGCTGACGGTGCCTGCGACTGAAAAAATTCTGTTCGGGATGCCGGCCGAGGAGCGGCTGGCTGCGGCCATGGCCTTGCTGGGCGTGAGCTATTCGATGCTGGTAGAAGATGCCGGGCATGCCTGAGAAAACAGGATTGAGGATCGAGACCGCAAGGGTCTTCCCCGCACAACTAAGGGGCGATGCCCCAAGTTGTAGCGTGAAGGAGTCAGGATTTAGCGGCGTCGCTGCGCTCCAGCTTTCTGAACTCGTTCCTCGCTCCCCAGAACTTAATCCTCAATCCACCATCCTCAATCCTGTTGTTGGCACTTTGCTGGCGTTTGATTTTGGCACGCAGCGCATCGGTGTGGCCGTCGGCAATACGTTTGCCTCCAGTTCCCAGCCTCTGACCACCATTTGCGATGAGAAAAACGAGCGGCGTTTTGCCGCCATTGCGGCGCTTGTGAAGGAATGGCAGCCGTGTGCGTTGCTGGTGGGCTTGCCTGCCAATGAGGACGGCACGCCGCACGAACTGACGGCCTTGTGCCGCCGTTTTGCCAATCGACTCAAGGGGCGTTTTGCTTTGACGACGATGCTGGTGGATGAGCGTTATACCTCGCTGGCGGCCAGTGAACGGTTAAACAGGGAAGGCATAAAAGGACGCGCGCAGAAGCCGTTGCTCGACCAGTATGCCGCGCAACAAATTTTGCAGGCTTATTTCGATGAGCCGGCGGCGTGTGTAATTGTAGGCAGTGACCGGGGTGTACATGAATAATCCGCAACTCAATAAACAGGGCGAACTTCAGCATCTGCTGACCACCGAAGGGCTGCCGGTGCGCATCATGCGCGACATACTGGACCGGGCCGCGTCCTTTGTGGATGTCGCCGAAGGGCGCGAGATCAAAAAAGTGCCGCTGCTGCACGGTAAATCGGTGTTCAATATCTTCTTCGAGAACAGCACGCGCACGCGCACCACGTTCGAAATCGCCGCCAAACGTCTGTCGGCCGACGTGGTCAATCTGAATATCGGTTCGTCCTCCACCAGCAAGGGCGAGACGCTGCTCGATACCGTGGATAACCTGTGTGCGATGCATGCCGACATGTTCGTGGTGCGCCATTCGCAAAGCGGCGCGGCGCACCTGATCGCGCGTCATGTCGCACCGGAGATACACGTGATCAATGCAGGGGACGGGCGTCATGCGCACCCGACTCAGGCCCTGCTGGATATGTTCACCATCCGCCACTACAAGAAGGAATTTCATAACCTGCGCGTGGCCATCGTGGGCGACGTGCTGCATTCGCGCGTTGCACGTTCACAGATTCATGCGCTGACCACGCTGGGGGTGCCGGAAGTGCGCGTGATCGCGCCCAAGACCTTGCTGCCCACCATGGTCGAGAACCTCGGCGTGCAGGTGTATCACGATATGGCGAAGGGCCTCAAGGATGTGGACGTGGTGCTGATGTTGCGTTTGCAGAATGAACGCATGCAGGGCGCCTTGTTGCCCTCCGGGCAGGAGTACTTCAAGAATTACGGGCTGACCGAGGAAAAGCTGGCCTATGCTAGAGAGGACGCCATCGTGATGCATCCGGGACCGATGAACCGCGGCATCGAAATCGCATCCGGCGTGGCGGACGGCGCGCAATCCGTGATTCTGTCCCAGGTGACATTCGGTATTGCGGTGCGCATGGCAGTGATGAGCATACTGGCAGGAAACAACACATGAATATCCACATCAAAAACGGTCGTTTGATTGACCCGAGAAACAGTATCGATGCAAAGCGGGATGTGTTCATTTCTGAACAGTGCATCGTAGCGATAGGCCGAGCGCCGGAGGGCTTTTTGGCAGCGCAGGTGATCGACGCGGAAGGTCTGGTCGTGATCCCGGGCCTGATTGATCTTGCAGCGCGACTGCGGGAGCCGGGTTATGAATATATGGCCACGCTGGAATCGGAAATGCTGGCGGCAGTGGCAGGCGGGGTGACCAGTCTGGCCTGCCCGCCGGATACCGACCCGCCCTTGGATGAGCCGGGACTGGTGGAAATGTTGAAGCACCGCGCACGCAACCTGAATCTGGCGCGGCTGTATCCGGTGGCCGCCTTAACCACCGCACTGAAGGGCTGTGAGCTGACCGAAATGGCGGAGCTGGTGGACGCCGGATGTGTGGCGTTCAGTCAGGCCGATGCGCCGCTCACCGATACGCGCGTGTTGTTTCGCGCCATGCAATATGCCGCGACTTTCGGCTACTCAGTCTGGCTGCGTCCGCAGGACAGTTTTCTGGCTCGTGATGGCGTGGCGCATGACGGCGAAGTCGCCACCCGCGGCGGCTTGCCGGCGATTCCGGTGTGTGCCGAAACCATTGCGCTGGCAACCATGCTGTCGCTGGCGCGCGAAACCGGCGTGAAGCTGCACATCTGTCGTTTGTCGAGTGCTGCGGGTGTGGAAATGATACGTGTCGCCAAACAGCAGGGCCTGGCGGTGAGCTGCGATGTGTCGATGAATCACGTGCACCTGTCGGAGATGGATATCGGCTATTTCGACCCGAACTGTCGTCTGACGCCGCCGCTGCGCAGCCTGCGTGATCGTGCCGCGTTGCGTGCCGGTTTGCTGGACGGCACCATCGATGCCATCTGCTCCAATCATGCACCGGTGGACGAAGACGCCAAGCAGTTGCCGTTTGCCGAAGCGGAGTCGGGGGCGACGGGACTGGAGTTGCTGCTGCCCTTGATGCTCAAATGGGCGAATCAGGAAAAAATAAGTCTGTCCGATGCGGTTGCACGCGCAACATTACGTCCCGCGCAGATACTGGGTTTCGATGCGGGTCATCTGAGTGTGGGAGCGGCGGCCGACGTGTGCGTGTTTGATCCGCAGGCCTGCTGGCGCGTGGAGCCTGCTGCGTTAAAGAGTCAGGGAAAAAACACGCCATTCACCGGCATGGAAATGCAGGGCCGTGTGCGCTATACGCTGGTGGATGGAAAAGTGGTCTATCAAAGCCAGTAGCTGGTAGCGGGTAGCTCGTAGCAGTGCGGTTAGAACCCTCTATATTGATAAGTGAAAAAACAATGACAAGTGAAACAGAACCACAGGTTCCGATGGTGGACATGAATAACACCCTGACCGAAGAGGAGAAAATTCGTTTCGAGCAGGAGTTGAGCGAAAAAAACCTGGCGCTGGAACACAGCGTTGATCCGTTGGTGCGCGCCCGCCTGAAGCTGGATATCGCCGAGATATTGATCTGGCTGGAACGCAAAAAGGAAGCGTGGGCTATGGCGCGCACGGCGTTCGACACCGCCTTGCAGAATGAGGAATGGCAGGATGCCGTGGAAGCGTGCAACGTGCTGTACCAGACGGAACAGCCCGCTTCCATTCATGCGCTGGGCATGGGGGTCTGGCTGGCGGTCACTTTTCCGGTGGCGCCCGAGCTCACTTTTGCGATGCTCGACCATATCGTCACCGAAACGCCCAGCCATGCGGATGGCGCAGCACTGGCCGCCGTCACGGCGCGTTATGTGATCGACCTGCGTGCAGAAGACGCGGAACACGAAGACTGGAGCTTGTTGGCCAATGATCTGATCGCGCGCGTGGCTGCACGTCACAGCAAGGTGCAGGATCAGCAGGCGCTCAACGCGTGGATGGACAAACTGGGTTTGCGCGATCCGCAGGTGTTTCTGCCGCGGCTGGGACAGGTGGTGAATGCCATCGTCGGTGATGCATGGTGGTTTGACCGCGACGCGTTGCGCGCTAAATTGCCGGATTAGCGGTTCGCGTGCGTGATATTCGCAGCGGCTGCCTGACGGGTAGTCCGCTTCAAAGTGTCTTCTCGCAACGGCGTTTCCAGATCAGGGAAAGTGGTGCAACGGGCGTCTTGATTCTATTAGACGCCTATTTGAATACAATGGTTTTGTTGCCGCACACCAGTACGCGGTCTTCCACATGGTAGCGCAAGCCGCGCGCGAGCACGGTTTTCTCGATGTCGCGCCCGTAGCGCACCAGATCGTCCACCGTGTCGCCGTGGTCGATGCGCACCGTGTCCTGCTCGATAATCGGTCCGGCATCCAGATCATCGGTGACGTAATGACAGGTCGCGCCGATCAGTTTGACGCCGCGCAGATAGGCCTGATGATAAGGTTTGGCGCCGACAAAGGACGGCAGAAAGCTGTGGTGGATGTTGATGATGCGCCCTGAGTAACGCCTGCATATCGAGGGTGGCAGGATTTGCATGAAGCGCGCCAGCACCATGGTGTCTCCCTGATACTTATCGAACAGCGCGGAAATTTTTTCAAAGGCGGCGCTCTTGTCGCCTTGCATGTCTACGTGGATATACGGGATGCCGTGCCATTCAACGAAACTTCGCAAATCCTCGTGGTTGGAGATCACGCAGGGGATATCCACGCGCAATTCTTTGGAACGCCAGCGATGCAAGAGATCGTCCAGGCAATGATCCTGCCGGCTGACCAGTATCACCAGACGTTTGTTTTTTGCTGAATCCGCAAGCTGCCAGTCCATGGAAAACGCATTGGCCAGCGGTGTGAAAAGGCGGCAAAATTCCTCGGCATTGAAGGGCAGCGAATCCGCGCGTATTTCCTGTCGCATGAAAAAGCGTTGGGCCTCCAGCTCGGTATGGTAATTTGCCTCGACGATGAAGCCGCCGTGCTGTGCGATAAATCCGCTAACGGCGGCGATGATCCCCACGCGGTCAGGACAGGAAATGCTCAGGGTGTAGTGGTGGATGGTCATCAGGTATGGGCAGGGACAAGGTATGCGGATTTTAACGGATAACGGCGTAAAGTCGGCGAAAAGTGTTTGGCAAAACAGCTCGTAGTGTGGATCGTCGGTTATTCTCAGAGCGCGCGTGGGACAGGTAGATTCGTTTTCGTGCATGCTTTTGGTGATTCAGGTGACCTCCGATGAACGTCGGACAAGTGAACTATCGTGGACGCAGCCCCTCCAACTGCCGTTGGCGGACGCCGCTAAACGACACTCAGGTGCATCATGGATAAATCATGGCAGGAAAGTATCTATCTTCAGCGCGAAGCGTTGGCGAAAAGGTTGCGCGAACCGATGGCGCATCTGGCGCAGTTGAGTCTGCCTTCATGGGGCAACCGGGACAGTATGAATGCGCTGATTCGGGAGGGCTTTTCTGACATTCCGCATTGCGATTTTCTATACTGTCTGGATGATGCCGGCCGGCAGATCAGTGACAATTTCGGTCGGGGCGGGTTAAATCCGGACTATTTCGGACGTGACCGCTCTCAGCGTTCGTATATGCAGGAAACGATGCCGGACTGGGGGTTCTTGCTGTCCGATGCCTATATCAGCCTGCACATACATCGACCTTCCCTGACGGCCTTGCAGGAAGTGCGCAAGGACGGCGTCTTGCTCGGCTATCTCGGTGCGGATTTCGATTTGCGCCACCTGCCGGTTACCTCCGTGCTATATGACGAGCCGGGTTACTGGCGACAGCTCAAAGGCGACCAGGCGATCCGGAATACCGTGTTTATGCAGTCGCGCGTGGAGAGCATGCTGGACAAGAACTTTGAGCTGGTCATGCCGATCCTGGAAGAACTGTTCACGGAACGTGGCATCTTTCAGTGCATATTGCATTTTTCCAGCAGCCTGCTGACCATCTGGACTGAAGATGACCCGTATCGTTACCGTTTGCTTGAATACGATGCGCTGAGTGATCCGGACATCTGTCTGGTTTTTCCGCCGCGTGCCTACCCGTCGAATGCGCTCATTCCAGAGCGCGACATGCGCAGAATATTGTCCACCCTGCAAACCTTGCGCACGTCCGATACGACATTTTATCTGCGTACCGCTTCCATCAATATTTTTAACGGTACGATCAGCCTGACGTTTTCGTGCGACGGATCACATTACATGTCCTATGTGGAGTTTCTGATGAAGGGCAGCGCATTCTGGTTCGGCGATTAGCAGTTCAGGTTAAAGCACGACCTGCGAGGCAAATTCGGCTGGCAGCGGATTGACCGTAATCGTGCGCCCCCACAGCAGCGACAGGATGCGGGATGCCTGTGTGTCGTCGCCACTGGTAAAGAACAGTTCGCCGGCTGTTGGTCCGGCGGCAGGCGGGTACGCAGGAAGTTCGCTTGCAAGACGGCGTGCCAGCTGTCGCGCGACAGCCGCTCCGGTATCCACCAGCGTGATGCTATCTCCTGCAATCTCGCGGATTAATGGCGCCAGAAAAGGATAGTGGGTGCAGCCCAGGATCAGCGTATCGGCGCCGTGCGCGAGCAACGGTTCGGTGTAACGCGCGATAAGATCGCGTGTCTCCTGACTATGCAGTTCGCCCCGTTCAACCTGTTCGACCAGCCCGGGGCAACCCTGAGTGACGATCTTGACGTTTCCGGCATAGCGTTCCAGCAGGGCGGCGAAACGCGCGCTCTCCAGCGTGCCGATGGTGGCCAGCACGCCGACCACGCCGCTTTTTGTTGCGGTGACAGCGGGTTTGACGGCGGGCTCCATGCCGATGATGGGAATGGCAAACTCGCTTCGCAAGGCTGACGCGGCTGCGGCCGTGGCGGTGTTGCAGGCGATGACGATGGCCTGTGCGCCCTGTTCGATCAGAAACCGGGTGAGCGCAACAGCGCGACGTTCGATGTAGTGCGCGGACTTGTCGCCGTAAGGCACATGGGCGGAATCGGCAACATAAATCAGGCGTGCGTGAGGCAAGGTCAGGCGGATGTGCTGCAGCACCGACAGCCCGCCGACGCCGGAATCGAAAACGCCGATTACACCTGAAAAATTTGTCACATTACTAGTCCTGTCATTCCCGCGAAGGCGGGAATCCAGCAATTAAGGGTTTCTGCGTAGCAGACAAAACCTTGATGAGGCCTCGCTACGCGGGGAACATGTGGTTAACTGGATTCCCGCCTGATGAAACAACTAAGTATTGACTAAGCAATCAAAAAACGATTACAAAGTCACTACTTATGCGCGGGAATGACGAGGTTAAACCGACATGCCCTGATCGCGCAGATACTCTTCATACGTACCGTGGTAATCGGTGACGCCTTTGGCGGAAATCTCGATGATGCGCGTGGCAAGCGAGGAAACAAATTCGCGGTCATGGCTGACGAACATCACGGTGCCCTTGTATTCCAGCAGCGCGGTGTTGAGCGACTCAATGGACTCCATGTCCATATGGTTGGTCGGCTCGTCCATCAGCAGCACGTTGTTGCGTTGCAGCATCAGTTTGCCGAACAGCAAACGCCCCTTTTCACCGCCTGACAATACTTTAACCGGTTTGTGGGCGTCATCGCCGGAGAACAGCAGGCGGCCGAGCGTCGCACGCACGGTCTGGTCGTCGTCATTGGGGCCGCGCCAGTAGGTCATCCAGTCGGTCATGATGCGGTCTTGTGCGAACTCTGCCGTGCTGTCCTGCGCGTAGTAACCGATTTTTGCCTTTTCCGTCCACTTGAGGGCCCCAAAATCAGGGGTCAGATCGCCTGCCAGACAGCGCAGCAGGGTCGTCTTGCCGATGCCGTTAGGACCGATGATGGCCACTTTTTCGCCTGCATCGATGCGGAAATTCACGTTGGAGAACAGCACGCGGTCGAAACCCTTGGACAAATTTTCGACTTCCACGGCGGTGCGGTGCAGCTTTTCTCTGTCGTCATACTCGAAACGGATGAACGGATACTGGCGGCTGGACGGTTTGATGTCCTCGATCTTGATCTTGTCGATCTGGCGCGCGCGCGAGGTGGCCTGCTTGGCCTTGGAGGCATTGGCGGAGAAACGTGCCACGAAGGCTTTGAGTTCAGCGACTTTCTCTTTCGCTTTGGTATTGTCTGCTGACTGCTGCTCGCGTGCCTGCGTAGAGGCCAGCATGTAATCGTCGTAGGTGCCGGGATACGTGGTGATCTTGCCGAAATCCAGATCGGACATGTGGGTGCACACGCTGTTCAGAAAGTGGCGGTCGTGCGAAATGATGACCATGGTGCAGGTGCGCGCATTGAGGATGTTTTCCAGCCAGCGTATGGTGTTGATGTCCAGGTTGTTGGTGGGCTCATCCAGCAGCAGGATGTCCGGGTCCGAGAACAACGCCTGCGCCAGCAGTACACGCAGCTTGAAACCGGGGGCGACTGCGCTCATGGTGCCTTGATGCAATTCGATCGCGATTCCCAGGCCCAGCAGCAACTCGCCTGCGCGCGCTTCGGCCGTATAGCCGTCGTATTCGGCAAACTCGGCTTCCAGATCGGCGGCGCGCATGTAGTCTTCTTCGGTGGCATCGGGATTGGCGTAAATTGCATCGCGTTCCGACATCACCGCCCACATCTCGTCATGCCCCATCATCACCACATCAAGCACGCGATTGTCCTCATAGGCGAACTGATCCTGACGCAACTTACCCAGACGCTCAGACTTGTCGAGCATGACTTCGCCTGAAGTCTGCACCAGATCACGGCCCAGGATTTTCATGAAGGTGGATTTGCCGCAGCCGTTCGCGCCGATCAGCCCGTAACGGTTGCCGTTGCCGAATTTGACGGAAACGTTCTCGAACAGGGGCTTGGCCCCGAATTGCATGGTGATGTTTGCGGTAGATAACATGAGGTGCCTCACAAAATAAGTCGCGCATTCTACCATCAGCGCACCTTGTGCACGAAGCCCTGCGACAGGAGGATGCGCAAAGTCGATTGACGCGCGCGCGGATATTCCGTTACATTGGCAGGGCAAACGTTGATCATTACATCAACGCCTGCAAGGGCAAACCCGTTAAAAGGCGGGGACGCAAAGCTACCGGGCTAAGGGATACGTCCTATTCGACTACCGTCGAGCGCCAGCGGGGCCGCCAGGTCATCCAGTCATCCCGGCATTTTTAAGCTTTGTGTTGCAAGACATTGTTTCGTGTAACTGTGGCGAGATAAGGTACGCAAGAAACGTTAATTCGCACAGGCGTTTAATTATCAGAGGGGCAGCAGTCAGGCTGTCAAGTTTTATGGTCAGTTCGCCGGGAAAAAGCAAACCATTCAAACGCAAGATCATTATCCGGCGGATACGTCGCGTGGTGCGGGTGCGTCCGCTCGGGCTCTGGAAAATTGCCTATGCGGATTTCGTGACGGCGCTGATGGCTTTTTTTCTGTTGCTGTGGCTGCTCTCGGCTGTCTCGGTGGCCGACAGGCGGGCGATCGAGAAATATTACAAGACGCCGCTGCTGGTGGTGCTCGCGGGCGGAAAGAGTGATGACCTGGCTTCCAGCCAGATTACCGGTGCTCAGGGTGAAAACAAAGTCATGGAATCCGGTCAGGTTCAATATGGTGCACAGACCGAGCTGATTCCGTCGGTGGCAGATGCCGTGCGGTTGCTGCATTTGCAGGAGTTGGCAAGGCTGCAATCGCTCAAGACGACACTGGAACAGCTCATGAATACCGATCCCCGGTTTAGTCAGTACAAGGATCAATTGCAGATTGACATGACGACCGAAGGGCTGCGCGTGATGATTGTCGATGCCAAAAACCGTCCGATGTTTGAAGTGGGCAGTGCCGTTTTGCAGCCTTATGCGGTGGAAATACTGCGTTCGGTGGGTAAGACGCTGAACCAGGTTCCCAACAAAATCGGTTTGTCCGGACATACCGATGCAGCACCTTATCAGGGCGGCAATACAGGCTACAGCAACTGGGAACTGTCGGCTGACAGAGCGAACGCCTCGCGCCGCGAATTGATTGCAGGCGGCATGGAACAATCCAAAATATTGCGTGTGGTGGGGCTGGCCAATTCCATGCTGTTTAATCCGGCCAATCCGCTGGATGCGCGTAACCGGCGTATCAGTATCATCGTCATGAACCGCAAGTCGGAGGCGGCCGTGCTTGAAGAAGCGGGACAATAGGCGTTCGGGCAGCCAATCGGCTAGAATGTCTGCATACTTTATGACAGGTGCATCATGGTTCCTCATTTGACTACCGCGCTCAACGGCCCGCTGCTTGATCTGGAGCGGCGTTTTCTTAACGCCATGCCGAACATAGAACACTGGTTTCGCAAACAATGGCTGGATCATGCCGTCCCTCTGTATGCCTCGGTGGATTTGCGCAACTGCGGTTTTAAGCTGGCCCCGGTCGACACCAATCTGTTTCCCGGCGGATTCAATAATCTCAATCCTGATTTTCTGCCCTTGTGTGTGCAGGCCATGCAGGGTGCGGTGGAGAAGATTTGTCCGGACGCGCGCGGGGTACTGTTGATCCCGGAAAATCACACGCGCAATCTGTTTTATCTGCAAAATGTGGCGCAGCTTGTGCTTATTTTGAAACAGGCCGGGATGATGGTGCGGGTGGGCAGCCTGTTGCCCGAGATCACCACTCCTACACGCATTGCCTTGCCCAACGGCGGCGAATTGAATCTGGAGCCGCTGGTACGGCGCGGCAATCGTCTCGGTCTAGAAGATTTCAATCCCTGTGTGGTGCTGCTCAACAATGATTTATCGGCGGGTGTGCCGGATATCCTCAAAAATATCGAGCAGACGATATTGCCGCCGCTGTCAGCCGGCTGGTACACGCGCCGTAAATCCCAGCATTTCGCGGCCTATGACCGTGTAGCGCACGAGTTTGCCGAGCTGCTCCACATCGATCCGTGGCTGATCAATCCCTATTTTGCGACCTGCAGCCAGATCAATTTTCAGGAACGCATCGGCGAGGAATGTCTGGCAGCTCAGGTGGATGAGGTTTTGCAGAAGATGCGCCGTAAATATGCCGAATATGGCGTCACGAACGATCCTTTTGTGATCGTCAAGGCGGATGCCGGAACCTATGGCATGGGCATCATGACGGTTAAGGATGCCAGCGAAATCACCGGCCTTAACCGCAAGCAACGCAACAAGATGGCGGTGGTCAAGGAAGGGCTGGAGGTCTCGGATGTGCTGGTGCAGGAAGGCGTGTATACCTTCGAGAGCATCAATGAGGCGGTGGCGGAACCCGTGGTGTACATGATCAATCACTCGGTGGTCGGGGGTTTCTACCGCGTGCACACCACGCGCGGGGTGGACGAAAATCTCAACGCACCGGGCATGCATTTCGTGCCGCTGGCTTTCGAATCCAGCTGTACCTTGCCGAATCCGGACAGTGCGCCGGATGATACGCCGAACCGTTTTTATGCCTATGGCGTGGTGGCGCGTCTGGCCTTGCTGGCCGCCTCAGTTGAGCTGGAGGAAACGAGCGCGTGAGATATTTCATCGCACTGTGTCTGGTGCTGCTGTTAGCCGCCTGTACCAAGGAACCGCTGTATCAGGAGCAGGGCTATGTGTTCGGCACGCTGGTGGAAGTCACAATTTACGGGGAATCCGAGCCGCACGCGAGAGAGGCCGTCACCGCCGTCATGCATGAATTTCAGCGTCTGCACGATATGCTGCACGCCTGGAAACCGTCGGAACTCAGCGATCTGAACAAGGCGATCGCTAAAGGAGAGGATCGCATCGTCTCCCCTGAGCTGGCCGCGATGTTGCAGGATGCAGCGTCCGTCTCTAAACAGTCGCAGGGACAGTTTAATCCGGCGATCGGCGGTCTGGTGCAGTTGTGGGGTTTTCATGCGGATGAATTCAAACCGGTGATGCCGGATGAAAAGCGCATCGAACAGTGGGTGCATGAGAATCCGCAGATGAGCGATCTGGTTTTCCTCCCCTCGCCCCCAGGGGGAGAGGGGTCGGGGGAGAGGGTGTCGGTGCACAGCCGCAACAAGGCCGTGCAGCTTGATCTGGGCGGCTATGCCAAGGGCTATGCACTGGACCGGGCGGCGGATATCTTGAAGAAGCAGGGCGTGCATAATGCGCTGATCAACATCGGCGGCAATATACTGGCACTGGGACAGCACGGCAACCGACCGTGGCGCGTCGGCATACAGCATCCCAGAAAATCCGGCGCACTGGCGGCGATCGATCTGCACGATGGCGAGGCCATCGGCACCTCAGGCGATTACCAGCGCTATTTTCTGCTGGATGGCAAACGCTACTGTCACCTGATAAACCCGGCCAGCGGTTACCCGATGCAGGGTGTGCAGGCGGTGACCATCCTGACGCGCGGCATACACGCCGGACTGTTATCGGATGCAGCGTCCAAACCCTTGTTTATTTCGGGTGTGCAAGGCTGGCGGCTGGCTGCGACCCGGATGAATTTGACGGATGCGATGCTGGTGGATGAGGCCGGCAACATTCATATGACAGCCGGCATGCAGAAGCGGCTGGAGTTAACGGATAAAACAATAAAATTGCAAATTGAATAGCAACGCAATAGTAAAAAATTCGCGCAAGCGCTCATTTACCTCTCGCCCGTTTACGGGAGAGCGCTGAAGAGAGGGGGTGCGTGATGAATCAAAATTTTAAGCATGAGGAGCTCGAATTGGTTGGAATTTTACTGGTAACGCACAACGGGCTGGGTAACAGTCTGGCGGACTGCGTCAAGCATGTGCTGGGTGAGATACCGGTGCATCTCAAAGTATTGTCGGTGCTGGCGGAAGACGATCCGCAGCACAAACTCGCCGAGGGCGAGGAATTGATCAAGGAACTGGACGATGGCAGCGGCGTGCTGATTCTGGCTGACATATTTGGCGCAACGCCCAGCAATATCGGTCGCAGGCTATGTCACGCAGAGCGCGTGGCGGGGGTGGCCGGGGTGAATCTGCCCATGCTGTTGCGCGTGGTGTGCTCATCCGGCAAGACACTCACCGAGCTGGCAGAAATGGCGGTCGAAGGCGGCCGTGAATGTATCGTACACATGGAGTATTAGCATGCAGCAAGACGCACTGATCATCAACAAACTCGGCCTGCATGCGCGCGCCTCGGCCAAACTCACCCAGTTGGCGTCCAGCTTCAAATGTGAAGTGATGCTGTCGCGCAATAATCGCCGGGTGAATGCCAAGAGCATCATGGGCGTGATGATGCTGGCGGCTGCCAAGGGGGCGACTATCACCATTGAAACAAGCGGTGAAGATGAGGAAGCGGCCATGACGGCGATTTTGGCGTTGATCAATGACTACTTCGGGGAAGGCGAATGATTTCCCCAAATAATCTGCTGCGCATCCGATATGCTGCGTCTCGTGCTCGTGCGCTTCTCGCCTATCACTTCGATATGTCTTGTCGCTTACTGATGAAACAACTAGCCATTCGACTAAGCCAGCAAGCTGGCAAGTCGCTGGTTATGCGCGGCTCCTTGCATCCCGGCTTGCTCGCGACGGTTCTTTGGGGAAATCCATGATTTTTACGCTACATGGCATCGCGGTTTCCAGCGGCATCGCAATCGGCCATGCGCATCTGCTCTCGCACAATTCGCTGGAAGTGGTGCATTACACGCTGCCCAAACCGTTTGTGGTCGATGAAATCGCGCGTTTTGATGCCGCCTTGCAGGCTACCCGCACTGAGTTCGCCAGTTTGCGCAGCAATCGCCCGAGCTATGCGGCGGCGGAGTTCGATGCTTTCCTGGAATTGCATCAGATGATACTGGACGACCCGTTGCTCAGTATCGGGCCGCGCGAGATGGTAGAGCGCGAGCATTGCAATGCCGAATGGGCGATCAAGGTGCAGACGGATGCACTGGCGGCGCAGTTCGACGAATTCGAGGATGCCTATCTGCGCGAGCGTCAGGCCGACGTGAAGCAGGTCGCCGAACGCCTGCTCAAGCAGTTGTCAGGGATGGCCGGTCATCAGCCGACGCATTTGCGCCATGATGTCGAAACGATACTGGTGGCGCATGACCTGAGTCCGGCCGACATGATTCAGTACAAGCCGCAGCAATTTGCGGCCTTTATCACCGATGCCGGCAGTGCCACCTCGCATACCGCGATTGTGGCGCGCAGCCTGAATACGCCCTGCGTGGTTGGCCTGCACCATGCGCGCGAGCTGATTCGCGAGGATGATCTGCTGATTCTGGATGGTGAACAGGGCGTGCTGATCGTCAATCCAGACAAGGCGATCCTCGCCGAATACAAGCTGCTGCAAAGCGAATGGGAGCTGGAGCGCAAGAAGCTCAAACGTCTGCGCACTGCACGCGCCAATACGCTGGACGGGGCGGTCATCGAGTTGCACGCCAACATCGAAAAGCCCGAGGATATCATCGAGGCCAAAGAAAACGGCGCGACCGGCGTCGGCCTGTTCCGCAGTGAGTTTTTATTCCTGAACCGCGACGAGTTGCCTGATGAGGAAGAACAGTTTGAAGCGTATCGCGCGGCGGCTGCCGGTATGAACGGGCAGCCTGTCACGATCCGCACCTTTGATCTGGGGGCGGACAAACAGATCAAGGGCGCGGAACGGGTCGCCAGCAACCCTGCGCTGGGGCTGCGCGCGATCCGGTTGTGTCTGGCCGAACCGCAGTTGTTCCGCACCCAGTTGCGTGCGCTGCTGCGCGCCACCCACTATGGCAATGTAAAGATACTGATCCCGATGCTGTCCTGCGTGTCAGAACTCAACCAGACTTTGCAGTTCATCGAGGCAACCAAACAGGCGCTGGATAGCGAGGGCATCCCGTATGACCGCGAGGTCAAGATAGGCGGTATGATCGAAATTCCCGCCGCCGCCTTGTCGCTTGGCGTATTTGCCAGGCAGCTGGATTTTCTGTCTATCGGCACCAATGATCTGATTCAGTACACGCTGGCGATTGACCGTACCGATGAAGACGTGGCGCATCTGTACGATCCCTTGCATCCGGCGGTGCTGCATTTGTTGTCGCATGTCATCAGCACGGCCAACAAATTAAACGTGCCGGTCTCAGTGTGCGGTGAAATGGCGGGCGAACTGGCCTACACGCGGCTATTCCTGGGTATGGGCCTGCGCCAGTTTTCGATGTTCTCGGCACAGGTGCCGACCATCAAGCAGCGCGTACTGACCACCAGCCTGCGGGAGATCGGGCAGCTGACGCAGAAAATCCTGCGCACCGACGACCCGATGAAGATACGCGAATTGCTGGATAAACTGAACGACTGATATAAGAAATAGCTTGTAGCTTGTAGCGGGTGGCCGGAAGAGGTGATGATTAAAGCAGACGCTCGGGCGCGGTGCAGGGCAGATCAAAAGCGTCCGCGACCGCCGGGTAGGTGATTTGGCCTTGTGCGATGTTCAGACCCTGGCGCAACGCCGGATTGGCACGCAGCGACTGTTGCCAGCCCTGATTGGCCAGTTGCAGCAGGTAGGGGAAAGTTGCATTGGTGAGCGCCAGTGTGGACGTGCGCGGCACACCGCCCGGCATATTGGCAACCGCATAATGCAGGATGCCATCGACGATATAAATCGGGTTTTCGTGCGTGGTGGGGCGGGTAGTTTCTGTGCAGCCGCCCTGATCCACCGCGACATCGACGATGACCGCGCCCTGCTGCATCAACTTCAAATCGGCGCGCAGTATCAGGCGTGGTGCGGCAGCGCCCGGTATCAGTACGCCGCCAATGACCAGATCCGCGCCGGTTAACTGCTCCAGCAGGTTGTGGCGATTGGAAAACAGCGTCTGTACGTTGGCAGGCAGCGTGTCATCCAGATAGCGCAGTCGTGCCAATGAGGTATCCAGCAGGGTTACGCGCGCGCCCATGCCGGCCGCCAGACGGGCTGCGTGGCTGCCGACTACGCCGCCGCCGAGTACAACGACGTGAGCGGGCGCCACGCCCGGTACGCCGCCCAGCAATACGCCGCGCCCGCCATACTGTTTCTCAAGGTATTTCGCTCCCTCCTGCACCGCCATGCGCCCTGCAACTTCGGACATCGGGGTGAGCAGGGGCAATTCGCCTGAGGGGTGGGCCACGGTCTCATAGGCGATGCAAATTGCGCCTGAATCAAGATGCGCCTGAGTGAGCGCGCGGTCGGCTGCAAAATGAAAATAGGTGAAGACGATTTGTCCGGCACGCAAATGCGGCCATTCGGCGCGGATCGGTTCCTTGACCTTGATGACCAGTTCGGCGGTCGACCAGAGAGTGGCTGCATCCGTCATCTGCGCGCCGGCGCTTTGATATTGTGCATCGCTAAAGCCGCTACCCAGACCTGCGCCCGCCTCCACCATCACCTGATGTCCGGCGGCATGCAGGGCGGCAGCACCTGACGGGGCCAGCGCGACCCGTTGTTCGTTGGTCTTGATCTCTTTTGGAACGCCGATCTTCATATGCGTATCTTCCTGTGGCAAGCCATCGCTTGATCCCATCGTATCACAGCTTGTTCTTCTCGTTCCCACGCGCGGTGTGGAAACGTAATCCAGCGCGCCGCGCCAAAGCTCACACGCAGCGCGTGGAAGCGAGGAACACAGGATAGATACTGCATCACGTTGACATACGGGGATAAAACAGGGCACACTCCACATCGTGCCGATTTGACATCAGCTTGCGGGGCACGTTAAATATTCTAGCTAAAGCGAGGGAACCCGTTTTGGCACAAGCTGAACGGGTTTTTCTTTTGGGACAGGATGTCTTGATTTGTTTTGCGGGATGAAGCGCAAGGAGCCGCGCCGCGAATGACGAGACATACCAATCAGGTAGACGAGGATAGAGCGAGCACGCGACATGGCGATTCGCCCGCAAAACAAATTTATGAGTAATTCTGTAGGCTTCGTGACGGCGCAACGCGCATTGTTTGACACCCCGCTGGTTTTTCGCAGCGGCGCGGTGTTGCCTCGCTACGAGCTGGTGTATGAAACCTATGGCACGCTCAATGCGGATCAGTCCAACGCGATTCTGATTTGTCACGCCTTGTCCGGACATCATCATGTGGCGGGCGTGTATGCGGACGAGCCCAAAAACACCGGCTGGTGGGACAACATGGTCGGTCCCGGCAAACCCATCGATACCAATAGGTACTTTGTGGTGGGTCTGAATAATCTGGGCGGCTGTCACGGTTCGACCGGCCCTTCCTCGATCAACTCTGCAACCGGCAAACCTTATGGCGCGAGCTTTCCGGTGATCACGGTGGAAGACTGGGTCGAGTCGCAGGCGAGGCTGGCGGACAGATTAGGTATACGCTGTTTTGCAGCGGTGATCGGTGGCAGTCTCGGCGGTATGCAGGCGCTGCAATGGTCGTTAGCCTATCCGGATCGGGTGCGTCACGTGCTGGCGATTGCCAGTGCGCCGCGTCTTACTGCGCAGAACATCGCTTTTAACGATGTGGCGCGCAACGCGATCCTGACCGATCCGGATTTTCACGGTGGCGACTATTACCAGCACGGCGTGGTGCCGACGCGAGGGCTCAGGCTTGCGCGCATGCTGGGCCATATCACTTACCTGTCGGATGATGCGATGGCGGACAAGTTCGGACGCGAGCTGCGCACCGAACAATACAACTATGGCTACGAAGTGGAGTTTCAGATCGAATCCTATCTGCGCTATCAGGGTGACAAGTTCGCCGCCTATTTCGACGCCAACACCTATTTGCTGATGACCAAGGCGCTCGATTATTTCGATCCCGCGCAGGATAGCGGCGGCGATCTGAACCGCGCCTTTGCCCGCGCGCGCGCCGACTTTCTGGTGATTTCGTTCACCACCGACTGGCGCTTTTCGCCGCAGCGCTCACGTGAAATCATACGTCCGCTGCTGCACAGTAAACGTCAGGTGAGCTATGCGGAGATCACCTCCACGCATGGACATGATTCTTTTCTGATGGAACACCCGCATTATTTCGACGTGGTGCGCGCGTATCTTAACCGGATAGAGGTATCGCGATGAATACCACGGACAGGCCCGATTTTGCGGCCATTGCGGCCTGGATCCCCAAAGGCGCGTCGGTGCTGGATCTGGGGTGCGGCGACGGCAGCCTGTTGCGCTATCTCCAGGAGACGCGGGCAGTGCGCGGCTACGGCGTGGAGATCAGCGATCTGGATATTGTGTCCTGCATCGCCAATGGCGTGAACGTGATCCAGAACGATCTGGATGCCGGTCTGTCTGATTTCGAGGACGGTGCGTTCGATTTCGTCATCCTCTCGCAAACGCTGCAAGCGACGCGTCACACCGAACCGCTGATACAGGAAATGCTGCGCGTCGGCCGCGAAGGCATCGTCAGCTTCCCCAATTTCGGTTACTGGAAAACACGTCTCGACGTGCTGCTGGGTAATATGCCGGTGTCGCGCGAGTTGCCTTATCAGTGGTACGACACGCCGAACGTGCATCTGTGCACGCTGAATGATTTCGAGAGTTTTTGCCGCAAATACTGCGTCAGCGTCACCGCGCGCAGCGTGATGACCGGCGGGCGTGAAGTGGGTCTGCTGCCCAATTTGCTCGGCAGTACGGCGGTGTATCGCTTCCAGCGGGGAATATGAGCGTCATCAGACAGCTGTTTACCCGGCGCATGCTGATCTGCGTGTTCACGGGCTTTTCATCCGGTCTGCCGCTGTATCTGCTGTTCAATCTGCTGCCCGCCTGGCTGCGCAGCGAACACGTGGATCTGAAAACCATCGGCCTGTTCGCGCTGATCCAGTTTCCCTATACCTGGAAATTCATCTGGTCGCCGCTGCTCGACCGTTACGCCCTGCCGATGCTGGGACGGCGGCGCGGCTGGATGGTGCTGACGCAAGCAGGATTGCTCGTTGTCATCGCCGAGCTGGGCGGTTTCTCGCCCGCCACGCAGCTTGCCACGATCGCCTGGTGCGCCACGCTTCTGGCAATTTTATCCGCCACGCAGGATATCGTGCTGGATGCTTACCGGCGCGAATTGCTTGACGATGCTGAACTTGGCTTAGGTAACGCGGTGCATGTCAACGCCTACCGGATTGCAGGTCTCGTGCCGGGCTCGCTGTCGCTGATACTGGCGGATTTTCTGCCCTGGGATAAGGTATTCATGATCACTGCGCTGTTCATGCTGCCGGGCATTGCGATGACGCTGATGGTGAAAGAACCGCAGCGCGCCGTGCCGCCCAGGACGCTGCGCGAGGCCGTGGTCGAACCGTTTCGCGAATTCATCAACCGGCAGGGCTGGCGTAGCGCTTCGCTGATTCTGGCGTTTCTGCTTTTCTACAAGCTGGGCGACAGTCTGTGTACGGCGCTGGCCACGCCCTTTTATCTCGACATGGGTTTTTCCAAAACCGACATCGGTCTGATCGCCAAAAACGCGGGGCTGTGGCCTGCGGTGATCGGCGGCATGCTGGGCGGCCTGTGGATGGTGAAAATCGGCATCAACCGCGCGTTGTGGCTATTTGGTGTGGTGCAGATCGTGGCGATTTTCGGTTTCGCCTGGCTGGCTCACATCGGGCATCACAGCGACATCGGCGCACTGGAGCGCACACAATTAGCCATGGTGATCGGTATGGAGGCGCTCGGTGTGGGGCTGGGTACAGTGGCCTTCGTTGCCTTCATCGCACGCACCACGCACCCCGCTTACACCGCTACCCAGTTTGCGCTGTTCACCAGTCTGATGGCGATGCCGCGCACCTTTGCCAATGCGGCGACCGGCTGGCTGGTGGAGAGCATGGGCTGGGGCGGGTTTTTCATGCTGTGTGCGCTGCTGGCGATCCCCGGTATGCTGCTGTTGTTCAAGGTGGCGCCGTGGAACGAGCCGTCATCTGTTTAAAGGTCGGGCGTGCGATGTCGGTTAAATGTATTCATCAGGGTGCTAATTTGCTGTTATTATTGCGTTAACCGCTTGGAGAAAATCGCGCAGCGTTAAGGTTTTCCGGATTTTGCGATAACATGAATGATGACCGTGTTGATTCAGCCTGAAAGTGAATTGAGATGAACGAAAAGACAAGGTTGCCGCGTTTCGGATTGAGTGCAAAACTGGTCTTGCTGGTCATCATCGGCATCATGACGGCCTTTTCGGTGATTGGCATGTTCCGGGTGTACGCCGAAAAGCAGCGCACCATGGCGGACATGATGCAGACCGGACAGGAGCGCGCCTCACTGGTCGCCGAGGCGGTCGCCAACATGCTCATCGGCTACGATTATTCCAATATGGAATCGCTGGCTGAGCGCATGACGAAGTTACCTGAGGTTCAGCAAATCGTTATCCGCGATCGCCAGGGCAAGATGATGGTGATGCGTGTCGATCATAATTTGACCGGAGAAAATGGCTTGAGTTTTAACTCGCCAGTGATGTTCGGCAAGGAGGTGATCGGCAATGTGGAGTTGCGTTTGTCGCTGGAACGCGTCGACCGCGAACTGAAGGCCACCTACCACAGCATTATTCTGGAGCAGATTTTTTCGGGGATTTTTCTGGGGCTGGTGATTTATTTCGCGGCTTCCCGTGTGATCGTCAAACCGGTACAGCGTATCGGACAGCATATGAAATCCAGCCTGGGTAAGGAAGATATTGCGCCACCGGAACGGCTCGCTGTCGGCAACCGGGATGAAATCGGCGAACTGGTGCGGATTTTTAATAAACTGAACGAACAGGTTTATGAAACGCAGCAGCGTTTGCACGAGAAGGTCGATATGACCGGTACGGCGCTGATGCATACCAACGAGCAGTTGCAGATGCGCACCAAAGAGCTGGAAAAATCGCTGGCGCTGGTGGAAGCTGGCGGTTACCGACAGCATGACCGAACTCTATAACCGGCGCTATTTTGACGATGCGCTCTCCACCGCTTTTCCGCGTGCGCAGCGTTACGGAGAGTTGCTCTGTCTGGTGCTGCTGGATGTGGATTATTTCAAGAAAATCAACGATGTGCTGGGTCATGCGGCAGGTGACGCGGCGTTGCAGGCGCTGGCGCGTATGATCAAATCGTGCGTGCGCGGCAGCGACATTTCGGCGCGTCTGGGCGGGGATGAGTTTGCCATTCTGTTGTTCATGAGCAGCAGGATGAATGCGGAGAAGATGGCGCAGCATCTGCTGGATCAGGTGGCTGATATGAAGCTGGAATACGCGGGTGCGCCGATCAGGCTGGGTTTGAGCATCGGCATTGCCAGCAACGAGGATGCGCCTAACAGTATCGAAGCGTTGTATGGTGCGGCGGATGAAGCCTTGTATGAAGCCAAACGGCGCGGGCGCAATCAGGTGGTGACCTACCCGTTTGCCGACAGTCACGAAGCGGCGGGCTATACAATTTGAAGCGGAAGCCGGATCAGATGATGCGAATTTTGTTAAGCGTATTACAGATGGTGCTGTTGCTTGCAGGGATGCAGGCGGGCGCGGCGCAGGCGGCCGTTGAGGAAATTTACCTGGGCTCGGTCGCCATGGATGTGCCGGCCGCGATGGTGGTGAGGCTCAAACCGCTGGTGCAGTACTTGTCTTCCTCAACCGGTCTGAAAGTGACCTTTCGTGCTTCGCCCAATATGGATGCGGCAGCCGGTGATCTGGGCAATGATTTTACGCAGATCGCCTACCTTACGCCGGTTGCCTATCTGGACGCGCACGAAAAATATGGTGCGATCCCGATCGCAGCTCCGCTGATTCAGGGGCAATCGACTTTCCGTCTGGTGGTTGTCGTGCGTCAGGATAGTGCATTCAAAACCATGAACGATTTGCACGGACAATCGTTCGCCTTCGGGGATGAAAAGGCGCTGCTGCAACGTGCGGTAGTGGCGGGGGGCGGGGTCAGTCTCGGCAGTCTGTCACGGTATGCTTTCCTGAAGCATTACGACAATATCGCGAAAGCTGTGCTGAACAAGGATTTTGACGCAGGCATATTGAAAGACTCCATTGCAGATGAGTTCCAGGGCAAAGGGCTGCGTGTGATTTATGCCTCGCCGCCCTTGCCATCGTATCTGTTTGCGGTAAATTCCAGGCTGCCGGAAGCCACGGTGAACAAATTGCGTCAGGCACTGCTTGCGCTCAAACCTGGCAATCCCGGACAAATGAAAGTGCTCAAATCCCTGGATGAGCGTTATAGCGGTTTTGGGCCGGTCGATGACAAGGACTACGACGTGATCCGCAAGCTGATCGCACCCTTCAAATAGTATAGGGCCCCGAGCGGTCGTTAAAATGCAGCTTGTATTCGGCGATCAGGGGCATATAGGGTAAAATGGCCGACCCGACGCGCATAACCGTTTATACCATGTCTGAATCTTTCCCGTTAGTAATGAGTTTCGCCGCAACCGACCCCTCCGGAGGCGCCGGCTTGCAGGCCGATATGTTGACCATTTCCAGCATGGGGTGTCATCCGCTGTCAGTTGTCACTGCAATCACCGTGCAGGATACCAGCGGGGTGGAGGATGTGCTGCCGATCGAGTCGGAATGGGTGGTGGATCAGGCGCGCGCGATGCTTGAAGATGTGCCAGTGGCGGCGTTCAAGATCGGCATGCTCGGCAGCGTGGAAAATATTGTGGCGATTGCCGAGATTCTGGCGGATTATCCGGATGTGCCTTTTGTGCTGGATACGGTGCTGGCGTCGGGGCGCGGCGACGAGCTGGCGGATGAGGACATGCTGGATGCGATACGCGAGTTGCTGATTCCGCAGGCCACCATCGTGACGCCGAACAGCATCGAGGCGCGCCGCCTGGCAATCGATGAGGACGACGAAGAAGACGACCCCAGTTTGGCGGAGTGCGCAAAACGCATACTGGCGATGGGTTGCGAATATGTGCTGATTACCGGTACGCATGAACAAACAACCAAGGTAATCAATACCTTGTATAGCGAACATGGCGTGGTGCGCAGCGATGAATGGGATCGGTTGCCGGGCATTTATCACGGCTCCGGATGCACCATGGCTTCCGCCGTCGCGGCCTTGCTGGCGCAGGGTGTGGATGTGCCGGAAGCGGTGAAGGAGGCGCAGGAATACACCTGGCAGACCTTGAATGCGGGTTTCAGGCCGGGGATGGGCCAGTATATTCCGGACCGGCTGTTCTGGGCGCGCGGTGAAGACGATGAGGATAAGCCTGAAACACTCAATTAGCGGCCTGTATGCAATTACGCCGGAAGAGCCGGATACGGCCGTTTTGCTGCATAAGGTCAAACAGGTATTGCTGGGCGGTGCACGGGTTTTGCAGTACCGCAACAAGCTGGGCAGTGCTGCGCTGCGGCGGGAACAGGCGAGCGCTTTGCGGCGTTTGACGCATGAATTTAATGCGTGCCTGATCATCAATGACGATGCGGCGCTGGCTTTAAAAGTGGATGCGGATGGCGTGCATCTGGGCGGTGATGACGGCAGCGTGGTTTCCGCGCGAGCGATAGTGGGGGCTGATAAAATCATCGGCGTATCTTGTTATAATCAGCTGGCTTTGGCGCATCAGGCGGTGTCGCTGGGTGCGGATTATGTGGCGTTTGGCGCTTTTTTTGCCTCGAATATCAAGCCCGACGCGGTGGCGGCTACCCCAGACTTGTTGCGGCAGGCGCGTCGTGAAATCGCGCTGCCTTGCGTTGCGATCGGCGGGATTACGGCAGAAAATGGCGCTACCTTGCTGGACGCCGGCGCCGATGCGCTGGCAGTGATTTCAGCGCTGTTCGCAGCAGAAGACATTACGCTTGTTGCACAACAATTTACCAATTTGTATTCAGATAATCTATCAGGAAGAAGCAACATGACGTCACACAATCAGGAACTTTTCGACGCATCGCAACGACTCATCCCCGGCGGCGTCAATTCGCCGGTGCGCGCGTTTCGTTCGGTGGGCGGAACACCGCTGTTTTTCAAACGCGGCGAGGGCGCTTATGTGTGGGACGCGGACGACAAGCGCTACATCGATTATGTCGGTTCATGGGGGCCGATGATTGCCGGCCACTGTCATCCGGACGTGGTGCGCGCGGTGCAGGCGGCGGCGGCCAACGGACTGGGCTTTGGTGCGCCGACCGCTGCGGAACTGGAAATTGCCCAGTTGCTGTGCAAGTTACTGCCCAGCCTGGAAATGGTCAGACTGGTCAGCTCCGGCACGGAAGCGACCATGACGGCGATCCGTCTGGCACGCGGTTACACGGGGCGTTCGCGCATCGTCAAATTCGAGGGCTGTTATCACGGTCATTCCGACGGGCTGCTGGTCAAGGCAGGTTCCGGTGCGCTGACCTTCGGTCAGCCGAGTTCCTCGGGCGTGCCCGCTGAAATCGCAGCCTTGACTACCGTGCTTGATTACAACGATGCGGCAGGACTGGAACGCGCATTTGCAGAAATGGGTGGGGAGATCGCCGCGGTGATTGTAGAACCCGTGGCGGGCAACATGAATCTGATTGCGCCCAAACCGGAATTTCTGACGGCAATGCGCAATCTTTGTACGCAATATGGCGCGGTGCTGATACTCGACGAAGTGATGACGGGATTCCGTGTCAGCCTGCAAGGCGCGCAGGGCTATTACGGCATCAAGCCGGATCTGGTGACGCTGGGTAAGGTGATGGGCGGCGGCTTGCCGGCTGCGGCCTTCGGCGGCCGACGCGACATCATGCAATGTCTGGCTCCGCTGGGTCCGGTCTATCAGGCAGGCACGCTGTCGGGCAATCCGCTCGCGGTGGCGGCAGGCATGGCGACGCTGAAGCTGGTGCAGGAGGAAGGTTTTTACGAACGCCTGTCACAACGGGCAACGCAGCTGACGACAGGCTTGAGCGCGAGCGCCAAACGGCATGGCGTTGAATTCTGTGCACAATCGGTAGGCGGCATGTTCGGTCTGTATTTCAGTAAAGCGATCCCGACCAGTTACGCCGAGGTCATGGCCTGCGACAAGGACGCATTTAACCGTTTCTTCCACGCCATGCTGGACGCGGGCGTGTATCTGGCGCCTTCCGCCTTCGAGGCGGGCTTTGTGTCTTCTGCACACACGGCGGCGGATATCGATGCGACGATTGCGGCGGCAGATAAAATATTTTCGGTCTGGAAATAATGGGACTCTTTTCCTTAGCGACGTTCTATACCACCGTCAACCACATCAAGGACCTGCCGATGCACGGCGGACGGGAAGTGGCTTTTGTCGGACGTTCCAACGCGGGCAAGTCGAGCGCGATCAATACGCTGGCCAACCACGTGCGACTGGCGTATACCAGCAAGACGCCGGGCCGCACCCAGCATCTGAATTATTTTTCGCTGGGCAATGACAGCTATATCGTGGACTTGCCGGGTTATGGCTATGCCAAGGTGCCACCCGAGGCCAAGCGCCACTGGGAAGGCCTGCTGAGTACCTATTTGCAAAAGCGTGAGGAGCTCGCCGGGCTGGTGGTGATCATGGATATCCGCCGCCCGCTGCTGGAGCTGGATGAAACCATGCTGGACTGGTTCGCCCCGACCGGTAAGCCAGTGCACATCCTGCTGACCAAGTCGGACAAGTTCAGCCGCCAGCAATCGACGATCACCTTGATGAAAGTAAAAGCCTATCTTGCCGAAAATTATCCGCAATGTTCGGTGCAGCTGTTTTCAAGTCTGAAGAAGCAGGGCGTTGAACAGGCGGAAGCGGTGATTGCCGGATGGCTGAAAGCAGAACCGAGCTTGCCTGTAGCAGAGGACGAAGGTGTGTAGGTCGGGCTTCAGCCCGACTTGTCGGATTCAAATCCGACCTACGTTAAAATCGACAGGCAAAAAAAAGCCCCCAACGTGTGGGGGCAAAATTCTTAACCAAGTTAAGACACGCTCAGGGAGGAGAAACGTGGAATGATTTGTCGTCACTCAGGCAATCAGATAAGCGTTTCCTTAAATAGTTCCAAAAAATTAATTATTTTTTAAAAATTATGCAGACACTCGGCCTATATCCCAATAAACGCATGCGTCGCATGCGCCGCGATGCGTTTTCACGCGACCTGATGCGCGAGCACAGACTGACACCGGCGGATTTTATTTATCCTGTTTTTGTGCTGGAAGGCACCAATAAAGTCGAAGAGGTCAGATCCATGCCCGGCGTGCAGCGCAAGACGCTGGACCTGCTGTTAAAGGACGCTGAAAGCTGTGTGCAGCTGGGCGTGCCGGTGATGGCGATCTTTCCGGTCATCGATGCGCCGTTAAAAACGCTGGACGCCTGTGAAGCCTACAATCCGCATGGTCTGGTGCCGCGTGTGGTGGCCGAGCTGAAAAAGCATTTTCCGACACTGGGTATCATGACTGACATCGCGCTGGATCCTTATACCAGCCACGGTCAGGACGGCTTGCTGGACGAATCGGGCTACGTACTCAATGACGAGACCATCGCGGTGTTGACGCGTCAGGCGCAGGTTCATGCGGCAGCGGGTGCCGACATCGTCGCGCCCTCCGACATGATGGACGGACGTATCGGTGCGGTGCGCGCGGCGCTTGACGAACACAAGCACATTCACACCCGCATCATGGCCTATTCCGCCAAATACGCGTCCAGCTTTTACGGCCCGTTTCGCGATGCGGTCGGCTCCAGCGGTAACCTGGGATCGGGCAACAAATACACCTACCAGATGGATCCGGCCAATTCCGACGAGGCGCTGTGGGAAGTCGGCATGGACTTGCAGGAAGGCGCGGACATGGTGATGGTCAAGCCCGGTATGCCGTATCTGGACATTCTGCGACGCGTGAAGGATGAGTTCCGCGCGCCGACCTTTGTGTATCAGGTCAGTGGCGAATATGCGATGCTCAAAGCGGCCGCGCAGAACGGCTGGCTAAATGAAGAGGCTTGTGTGCTGGAGTCGCTGCTGGCCTTCAAACGCGCGGGTGCGGACGGGATACTGACGTACTTTGCACTGGACGCGGCAAGGTGGCTTAAAAGGCAGGAGTGAGACCGCAGGGGTCTTCCCCGCACAACTAAGGGGCTGTGCCCCAAGTTGTTGCGTGAAGGATTGAGGAAAGCATGCGCGCTGTTTTTTGACTTGCCCCTCAATCCTCAATCCTCAATCCTCAATCCTCAATCCTCAATCCTCAATCCTCAATCCTTGTTCCTGCATCCCGTATCCTGCATCCTCAATTATTTTAGTGACCGCTGCGATATTCGCATGGGTTTCAGGATGGCGGCTGCCGCTGTGACGCGCATTCTCAGGCAACACGATCAGATGAATTTGTGTGCCGGATTCGCCGTTCAGCGTATAACTCGGCACGGTTTCATCTCGCCCGCCCAGCCGTATCCGCCATTCCCCGTCTTCAAAATCCATTTTGTTCTTGAGCAGAAACAACAGCACGGCTTTTGCATCATCAGAAAACAGCATCAGGTTGATGTCGGAATATTCGCCTGCGGCACCGCTCAGCACGGAACCGGTGAGGTAGGGGTGGAATGCGGCGAACAGGTTCATACAGGCGAGCGCTTCGCTGCGTAACTGATACAACACATCCGGATGGCTGTCTTGCTGATAGAGCGAGCGGTAGCTTTGCAGCGCTTCTTCAACCTCACGATTGCTGGGCAGATGCTGGGTGTCGGACGCGCCCAACTGTCGCGCGGCCTTGCGTTTGGCGGAGGCAAAGTCGGTGATGCCGGCTTCTGCGATCAGTTTGGCGGCCTGATGTGCGAGCTGTTCGCGCATCAGATCGCGTCTGAGTAGATGTGGTTTGCTCATAAGGTTTAAGTAAAATCCGCGCAAGCGCTCCATTGTTCCCTCTCCCTCCGGGAGAGGGTTTGGGTGAGGGAAACGGGCACGGCAGTTTGCGAGTTATTGCCCAAGGGGAATATCCCTGCCTGCGGCAGGCAGGCCTGCGAAAATTATTTGCATTATTTTGTGTGCCATATTGTTGTGTAAGTTAGAGCAACTGATCTTTGATACTGCTGGCAGGTTTTTCCGCATCGCCAGGGGGGGCGGCTGCCGGTGCGCCGGGCACATTTTCCTGATAAAAATATTCTGTTCGCGTCCCGTTTTCATCGCGATGCCCACTGTCGTTGATGCGCACGGCGACCATGTTGTCCGGCATGGTGTACGCAGCTTCAGGCACGCCTTTGAGTACATGGCCCATGTAGTTCATCCAGATGGGCAATGCTGCGATCGCGCCGGTTTCATGGCTGCCCAGCGTGCGCGGCTGATCGAATCCCATCCAGGCAATGCCGACCACAGTGGGTTGAAATCCGCAAAACCATGCATCGACTGAGTCGTTGGTCGTGCCAGTCTTGCCGGCCAGATCCTGACGGCCGAGTTGCATCGCGCGGATGGCCGTGCCGTGTTTGACGACATCCTGCATCATGCTGACCATGGTGTAGGCGTTGCGCACGTCGATGACTTGCGGTGCACCTTCATTCGCCATGACCGGTGTGGCCTGGCTGAGCACGTGGCCCTGCGCGTCTTCGATGCGTTTGATGAAATAAGGGGAGGTGCGGAAGCCGCCATTGGCGAATACAGAGTAACCGGTCAACATCTGCAGCGGAGTCACCGAGCCTGCGCCCAGCGCCATGGTCAGGTAGGGCGGATTTTTTTCAGCATCCAGGCCAAACTTGGTGATGTAGTCCTGTATATAGGCCGGTGTGATGGATTGCAGTATGCGGATGGAAACCAGATTTTTGGAATGTACCAGCGCTTCGCGCATGCGCATCGGTCCATCATAGGTGCCCTCATAGTTTTTCGGCTCCCAGGGTGCGCTGCCGGTCTGCTCGGCACTAAATGATAGCGGTGCATCATTGATGATGGTGGCAGGAGTGAAACCTTTTTCAAGCGCGCCGGAGTAGATGAACGGCTTGAAGCTGGAACCGGGTTGACGCCAGGCTTGCGTGATATGGTTGAATTGATTTTGATTGAAATCGAAGCCGCCCACCAGTGAATAGATCGATCCATCAAGCGGATTGCCGGATACAAAAGCGGCTTCCACCTGCGGCAACTGACTGATCTGCCAGTTACCCTGGCCGGTTTTCTGCACCCGGATAATGGAGCCCGCCACGATGCGCTGGTTCAGCGCAGCCTTGTCGCTCAGCGCCCGCTGGGCAAAGCGTAAGCCCTCGCCGCTGATCGTGACGCGTTCACCGCCCTTGCAGTAGGCCTGAAGTTGCGTAGCGGAAGCGGACAGAACAATGGCAGGGATCAAATCATCGTTGTCGGTGATGTCCTGCAAGGACTCCTCAAAAGCTTCTTCGCTATTATTTTGCTGTAAATCCACAAATCCCTCGGGGCCGCGATAGCCATGACGACGGTCGTATTCGAGCACGCCTTTGCGTACTGATTGATAGGCGGTAATCTGATCCTGAAGACGGATGGTGGTATAGACTTTGAGACCTTGTGTATAAGCGCCCTCCTGATATTTCTGGAACATGGCCTGACGCACCATTTCCGTCAGGTAATCGGAATGGGCGGGGTATTCCTGATTGCCATGTTTGGCAACGAGCGGTTCGCTTTGTGCCTGGGTGAACTGCGTATCGGTGATGTAATGCAGTTCGTGCATGCGACGCAATACGTAGAGCTGGCGAAGTTTTGCGCGTTTCGGATTGACCACCGGGTTGTAGCTGGAGGGCGCCTTGGGTAATCCGGCCAGCATGGCGTTTTCCGCGATGGAAAGCTGGTTTAACGGTTTGCCGAAATAAATCTGCGAAGCCGAGGCGAAGCCATAGGAGCGTTGACCCAGATAGATCTGGTTGATGTAAAGCTGAAGAATTTCATCTTTGCTCAGATAGTGCTCAATCTTGAAAGCGAGCAACATTTCATTGAATTTGCGCGTAAATGTTTTTTCCTTGGACAGAAAAAAATTGCGCGCAACCTGCATGGTGATGGTGCTGGCGCCCTGTTTGCTGCCGCCCGCGGTGAAGTTGGACAAGGCAGCGCGCAGCACGCCCGAATAGTCAACGCCGCCATGCTGGTAAAAACGGTCGTCTTCGGCAGCGAGTATGGCGTGTTTCATGTTGTCGGGTACATCGGCAATTTTCACCAGCGCGCGACGCTCATCACCAAACTCGCCGAGCAACGTGCCTTCCGCACTGTATACCCGCAGCGGTACTTTCGGGTGATAGTCGGTGAGTACCTCCAGTGAGGGCAGCGTCGGGTAGACCAGTATTACCGCCATGCCCAGCAATAACAGGGGCAGCAGTATCAGCGTGACGGCAAGAATCAGGGGGAGCAGCCAGCGGCGTGTAAACATTAGAATAGTTGTTCAAAAATAATTAAAAATGGTATTGTTTGACAAGCGGGTAGATTATACGAGATAAATGGGCTCGCAAAAACGTCTTTACAGTGTTGACAGTTGTTGTTAGGATTTCAACCACTTTATACGGAACAGCTCCGAACGGCCTATGCCTAAAGTAAATTTTGATATTTTGCTGGAGTTGCTCCAGTCCAAAACGCCACCCCTGATCGGGGTGGATATCAGTTCTTCCTCAGTAAAGCTGGTGGAACTCAGCCTTGCTCCAACGGGTTATATCGTTGAGCGTTATGCCATTGAGGCGTTGCCCAAAGATGCGGTCAGCGACGGCAATATCAATAATCTGGATGCACTGGCTGAAACATTGCAGCGGGCGTGGAAGCGTCTGGGCACCAAGATTAAAAATGTCAGCGTTGCGCTGCCGGCCGCAGCCGTCATTACCAAAAAAATTCTGCTGCCAGCCGGTATGAGCGATGAGGACCTGGAATATCAGGTCGAATCCGAGGCAAACCAGTACATCCCCTTTGCGCTTGAAGAAGTCAATCTGGATTTTCAGGTGTTGGGTCCGGCGCCCGGCAATGCTGACGAAGTGGAAGTGTTGCTGGCGGCGTCACGCAAGGCGAATGTGGAAGACCGGGTTGCCGCTGCACAAGCGGCAGGTCTCAATGTGACCGTTGTGGACGTTGAACCCTATGCCGCCGAAACCGCTTTTTCGCAAATTCGGGCGCAACTGCCGGACGGCGCGGAAGACCGCTGCGTGGCGCTGATTGACATCGGAGCGACGGTGATGAACGTCAATGTGTTGCGCAACGGGCAGTCCATCTATACACGCGATCAGCAGATCGGCGGTGAGCAGCTGACCCAGCAGATTCAAAGTCATTTTGGTTTGTCGGCCGAACAGGCGGAGGCGGCCAAACGCAGCGGCGGGTTGCCGGATAATTACGAGAATGATGTGTTGACGCCCTTTCGCGAGAGTCTGGTCATGGAAATTGCGCGGGCGTTGCAGTTTTTCTTTACCTCTTCCCAATACAACGAGATTGATTACATCGTGCTGGCCGGTGGCAGCGCCGTACTGCCCGGACTGGATGATGCGGTCGCAACACGCACACAGGTCAGTACCATGGTGGCGAACCCGTTTGCGCTGATGACGCTGTCCAGCCGAATAAAAAACCGCCAATTGCAGGCGGATGCGCCGGCGCTGATTGTAGCCTGTGGACTGGCGATGCGGAGGTTTGACCCATCATGATACGCATAAACTTATTACCGCATCGCGAGGAAAAGCGGCGCGCCAGAAAAATCCAGTTTTTTGCACTGAGCGGAATTTCTGCTGCGTTGGGCGTGCTGATATGGGGATTGGTGCATGTGGGGATCGCCACGCAAGTGGATAATCAGAACCGTCGTAATGAATATCTGGAAAAAGAAACGGCGATACTGGATAAACAGATCGGTGAAATCAGGAAGCTGAGAGAGCAAACCAAAGCGCTGCTGGAACGCAAGGATGCGGTTGAAAAGCTGCAAAGCGATCGTTCCAGCGTGGTGCATTTGATGGATCAGATGCTGCGTATCTTGCCTGAAGGCGTATATCTCAAATCTATCCGTCAGAATGGGGACGCCATAAATCTGGTGGGTTACGCGCAATCGAATGCACGGGTTTCTACCCTGATGCGCGCGATTGAGGATTCGGCCTGGCTGGAATCGCCTACGCTGGTGGAAATACATGCGTCCAGCGCAAATGGCGCCAGAGTCAGTGAATTTACACTGACTTTCGGTCTGACCAAATCGCCGGTTGCCGACGCTGCCAAGGCCGGGAGGAAATAGCCGTCATGATTAATCTGGAAGAACTGAAAAATCTTAACCCGAAAACACCGGGTGCATGGCCCTGGTCGGCCAAGTTGATGGCGTTTGCGCTGATATTTATCGTGGTGGTCGCTGCCGCTGCGGTGCTGGACTGGCAGGATCAATGGGACGGTCTGAAAACGGCCCAGCAAAAAGAAGCAACGCTCAAGGAAACGTATTTATCAAAGAAAAAACAAGCCGTTAACCTTGATTTGATCAAGAAACAGTTGCTCGAAACGCAAGAGTCGTTCGGTGCGCTGCTCAAGCAGTTGCCGAACAAATCGGAAATGGATGCCTTGCTGACGGATATCAATCAGGCGGGTTTGGGGCGCGGACTACAGTTCGACCTGTTCCGGCCGGGTTCGGAAAGCATCAAGGGCTCATTTGCGGAGCAACCGATTGCCATTAAGGTGACGGGAAATTATGACGATCTGGGGAAGTTCGCCAGCGATATTTCCATGCTGCCAAGAATCGTGACGCTCAACGACATCTCCATTGCGCCGAACGCGACTGGCGGCGTGTTGACGATGGATGCGACGGCAAAAACCTTCCGTTATCTGGATGATGATGAAATGGCGGCGCAGAAAAAATCCGGCAAACCGGCGGGAGCCAACAAATGAAGCTCGCTTATCTGACACTGATGTGCGCGCTGTTGGCTGGATGCGGCGGGGAAGAATTTGGCGATTTGCATGATTTTGTTAAAAATTCCGGGGCAGATATGCGCGGCAAAATTGAGCCGCCGCCCAATGTCAAACTCTACGAGCCGTTTGCCTATGTCAACGACACAAATCTGACGGATCCTTTTAAGCCGCGTAAGCCGGAAGCGAGTCCCGGCGGCAAGGGCGGCGGTAATGAACCTGACATGAATCGCCCTAAGGAGGCGCTGGAGGAATTCCCGCTGGAAAATCTGAAAATGGTCGGCTATGTTTATAAAGCCAAAATCGGCTATGCGGTGGTGCGCGCGCCGGATGGCAAGCTGTATCAGGTCAGGCCGGGTAATTACATCGGTATGAATTTCGGTTTGATCAGAAAAATAAGCAGTACGGGCGTCGAAATTAAGGAAGAGGTGCAAGACAGCACCGGTGACTGGACTGAGCGCATCAGCAGTCTGCAATTGGTTGAATGATTAAGGGGTAACGCAATGGGACAAGAAATGACTATGAATCTGCGATCGTCTGACCTCGGCGGGCCATCCTGCTGGAATGCGTTAGTTAAAAGCGCACTGCTGGGATTGCTGGTATTTTTCGGTGTGGCACAAGCCGAGGCCGCAACGCAGAATAAAATCACCGCCCTGAGTGTCACGGAAGCAGGTGCGGTAACCGTGATCAAGGTGGAATTGGCAGAGCCGCTTGCCAGCGCGCCGGCAGGATTTAGCATCAGCTCTCCGGCACGCATTGCCCTGGACTTTCCGGATACGGCCAACGGCATGGGCAGGTCTGTGCAGAATTTTTCGGCGGGCGACTTGCGTAGCGCTAATATTGTTCAGGCCGGTTCGCGTACACGACTGGTGATCAATCTCAACCAGATGCTGGCATACGATACCCGACTGGACGGGAAAAATGTGCTGATTACCCTGCATGGCAAGACAGCCAGTCAGATGGTGACAACATCACGCTTTGCCGAGGCGGCGCAGGGCGTGCAAAAACACACCTTGAACGGCGTGGATTTCCGTCGCGGCAAGAATGGCGAAGGACGCATCCAGGTTGATCTTTCCGATCCTGGGGTGGGAATTGACATTCACCGTCAAGGCACCAAACTGATCGTGGAGTTTCTCAAAACCAATCTGCCCCGGAATTTGCAGCGCAAGCTGGATGTGATGGATTTCGCAACGCCCGTACAAAATGTGGATACCTTCGCGCAGGGCGACAACATCCGCATGGTGATCGAGCCCAAGGGTACCTGGGAGCATGCAGCTTATCAGACCGACAATAAATTCATTATCGAGGTCAAACCCGTCATTGAAGACCCGAGCAAGCTGGGCAAGGGAACCGGTAATTACACAGGTGAAAAACTGACGCTTAACTTCCAGGATATCTCGGTGCGCGAAGCGTTGAACGTGATCGCGGACTTTACCGAGCTGAATATGGTCATCAGCGACAGCGTAACGGGAAATCTGACGCTGCGCCTGAAAGATGTGCCCTGGGATCAGGCGCTGGATATCATCCTGCAAAGCCGCGGACTGGCCATGCGCAAAAATGGCAACGTGATACAGGTCGCGCCGATAGGCGAACTGGCAGCGTCCGAGAAAAATGACTTATCCGCACGTCAGGAGATATCGGAGCTCGAAGAGTTGCATACGGAGAGTTTTCAACTGGGTTATCAGACGGCGACAGCTGCGGCTGCACTGCTGAACGGTGTTTCAATGGGCGCTGCAGGGCCCGCTGCAGCAGGCGTACCGGGGGCTGCGGGTCAAACCGGACCCGCGCCGCGTATTCTTTCAAAACGCGGCAGTGCCATCGCGGATGTGCGTACCAATACCCTGTTTGTCAATGATACGCCATCCCGTCTGGATGAAGTTCGCAAGCTGCTCAAACAGATCGACGTACCTTCGCGGCAGGTGCTGATCGAAGCGCGCTTTGTGTCGGCAGCCAATAATTTTGCCAGGACGCTGGGCGGCAAGCTGGGTATCAGCGGCACGGGCATGGTGGTGGCGCCAGGCGCCGGTGCAGCACTTGGCGCCAACACGCCAAATTCAGCACGCGCACTGATTACCGCGGTCCCGAATGTGAATCTGCCAACTCAAGCTGCGGGTGGCACAAGTGGGTTGTTGCTGTCATTGTTTAATAACTCCGCTACAAAAGTGCTGAATCTGGAACTGGACGCCTCGGAATCTGACGGCGTGACCAAAAACATCGGTAGTCCCAAGGTTGTGACCGCAGACCGGAGCAAGGCGACGATCCTTCAGGGTGTGCAGATACCTTACACCGTTGCGGGCACAGCCAATAATCCGCCTACGACTGCTTTTGTGTCGGCCAATCTGAGTCTGGATGTCACGCCGCATATTACGCCGGATGACAATGTCAACATGCAGCTGACAGCAAATCAGGACACGCAGGGCCCTATGTTGGCAGGTCAGACGATACCTACCATCAACACCAAGCATATAACCACCGAAGTGCTGGTCGAGAATGGCGGTACGGTCGTGATCGGCGGCGTGTTTACGCAGGATACAGGGGATACCACAGGTAAAGTGCCTCTGCTGGGTGATATTCCGCTGTTTGGCTGGCTATTCAAAAGCAATTCCAAGAACGACAATAAAAGCGAATTGCTGATTTTCATCACGCCGAAGATCATGCAGGATTCGATGAGTTTGCGCTGAAATCGTCATAATAATCCCGTATATTCCAATATGAGCCAGGAGTCTTAAAGTGCTAAATTTAAACAAAAAATGGAGCAGATTCATGTTGCCGCTGTTGCTGGCAACTTCGGCAGCAATGCTGACAGCATGCGGTGGCGGCGGGAGCGGTGCGAGCACCACTGCTGCTTCCGGGGTTCCAGCAACGCCAGTGGTGGCTACCGCCAGTTCGGTACAGTTGCTGGTCAGCAGTCCGCAAATGAATTCCGCAGGAACATCAACTATTGGCTTGACTGCAGTCGTTCTTAGTGCGACAAGGCAAGTCGTTCCAGGCAGAACGGTAGTGTTTTCAGCGAAGGTGGGCCCCGCTTCAGCAGGTTCAACTACGCTTGATCCGACTGCTTTTATCAACAACGTCAGCGCGCTTGGTGTGTCCGATGCGAATGGAGTGGTGACTGCCCAGCTTAATCTTGGTGGCAGCAAGGCAAATCGCATTATTACGGTTAATGCGGTTGTCGATGGAATAACAGCAAAGAACGATGTGAGCGTTGTCGGCACGACAGTTGTCTTTAGTGGCAACACATCCATGTCCTTTGGCGCGACAACAACGCTCAACCTCAGCGTTAAGGATTCGGCCGGAAATGGTATATCTGGCGCTTCTGTGACGCTAACGTCGCAAAATGGTAACACTATCGCGCTTGCTTCACCGACTACCGATGCTAATGGTTTAATTACCGCTAACGTGACGGCTGCAGTGGCTGGTAACGATGTGTTAACCGCTTCCGTAGCTGGCGCCAGCAAGACGCAGTCTCTCTCTATTAGCAACGCAGTCTTTGGCTTTTCGGCGCCTATTCCAGGGCAAATTAACGTAAGTACGCCTACCAGTCTTTCTGTGCTCTGGACTAACGTCGGCTTGCCTGTCGTAGGTTCTGTAGTCACTTTTACTGCGAGCCGAGGCACAATTTCTCTTAGTCCGGCAATCACTAGTGTAAGTGGTATAGCCACTGCAAGCATTAGCTCGGCGTCTTCCGGACCTTCTATTATTACGGCTACTGGTCCTGGCGGTACGCCTTCAGCAAGCCTGACGGTAAATTTTGTGGCAAGCACAGCAAGTAACGTTACTGTACAGGCTAGCCCAAGTACTCTACAGCCAACGACCGGGGCAATTGCTCAGACCAGTAATATTTCCACGATTTCGGCAGTGGTTCGCGATAGTTCCTTAAATCTGGTTCAGAATGCACGGGTCAACTTCTCAATCACTGCTGACCCCAGCGGTGGTGGGCTGAACGCTTCAACGGCGGTAACGGATGCGTCTGGTACCGCTTCGGTAAACTATCAGGCAGGTGCTATAAGCAGCCCGCAAAATGGTGTTACGATAACCGCTACGGCAGTCGATATTGGTGGTGTAACCATCGCGCCAGCAATTGCACCTTCCCCGGTTTCTATAACAGTTGGCGGAACTGCACTCTTCGTGCGTCTGGGTACGGACAATACGGTTGCTCCATCCGGGACGAACGACACCAAGACTTATTCGGCTCTGGTAACAGACTCAGCGGGTAATCCCGCTCCGGCAGGTACTCAAGTGCGATTTGTATTGCGTTCGAGCAGATTTTTCAAGGGTTTTTATACCCTTCCATGCGTGGTGCCAACAGGGGGGGGCGCTTGTGTTCCTACCCCTCCATGGGTTCAAACTGTAGCAGCGGCCTGTGGCAATGAAGATGTCAACTTTAACGGGTTTAGCGGCGCGGTGACGGTGGCAGCAGCCCCTAACCCGTTGACTGGTATGACCGTGGTCGGTGGCATACCTATTGCCACAAACGACTACAATGGCAATGGTAGGCTGGATCCGGGTAATGTGGCCAGTGTAAATTTAACAGCGACAACAGATGCCAGTGGCTTTGCGTTAGCTACGATCAGCTATGCAAAGAGTTACGCGACATGGGCTGAGGTCGAGCTTGAAGCACGAGCAGGAGTCGTCGGCAATGATCCGCCAGCTGTCGTTAAATTTGTACTCCCTGGTCTTTTTGCAGATTACAATGCTACCTCCTCACCGCCAGGTCAAATTAGTTCTTTTGGTTCAGCTGCGGGATGCAACAGTGCACTATAGGTAACATATTTATGTAATCGGTTGTTCGCGGCAAGGACGGCGCGCTACAAATCAGCACAAATTATAAAATTGAGGTAAGCAAAAGCCCGGCTTAGTCCGGGCTTTTGATTGGATCGTTTACAATGCACACTATGCAAAAAGACAGCGAGCGAAAATTACAGTCGGGCAACCTGATTCTGGCGGGTCATGAGGGTCAGGTCATGAGGGTCAAACTTGATTTAATTCAGAGGCGCGGGCGGCGGGGTCGGGTCTAACATTCCAATATTTTCATTTGCCTGCTTCGTTTTTTTCTGAATTGAAGCGTTGCGTTTGACTTATCAGGAGGCCTGGCGCAAAATCGCGCACGCTATGAGTACAATTACTTTCGATACACAAGAACTTGTCCGCGAACTGCGAACCTCCGGCCTGCCTCAAGAGCAGGCGGAAGCGGTGGTACGCACTATCGTCAAGTCACATGAGGGCTTGGCAACCAAGGCCGATATCGAACGATTTGAGATTAAAGTCGATGCCCGCTTTGACAAGCTCAACTGGATGATGGGCATACTCATCGCCATGTCCATCGCCAACTTCGCCAAACAATACTTCTAGTTTGTCAGTACAGCCACAACGAGCTTGTGGAATGTGGTCAGGCATCTCATCTTTCATTCAGAACATCTGCGTACTAGTTCAGATTCATTTCATATTGGACAAGTCTCTTAGTCCGGGCTTTTGATTGGATCGTTTACAATGCACACTATGCAAAAAGACAGCGAGCGAAAATTACAGTCGGGCAACCTGATTCTGGTGGGCATGATGGGCTCGGGCAAAACGACCATGGGGCGCATCCTCGCCCGGCATCTGGACAAGGCGTTCGTTGACAGCGATGATGAAATCCAGCATCGCACGGGGGTGACCATACCGCATATCTTCGATGTCGAAGGCGAAGCCGGTTTCCGTCAGCGTGAGACGGCAGCCCTGGCCGCGCTGGTATGTCGCGATAATCAGGTGCTGGCGACCGGCGGAGGCGCGGTGCTGATGGAAGAAAACCGTTCAATGATGCAGCAAAACGGTATCGTGATTTATCTCAAAGCCGGCGTGCATGACCTGTGGCTGCGCACCCGCAACGACCGAAACCGCCCCTTGCTGCAAACGGGAAATCTGCATGGTAGGCTGACCGAACTGCTGCAACAACGCGATGCGCTGTACCAGCAGGTAGCCGACATTGTGATGCCGACCGGCAGGCAGAGCGTGCATGCACTGATGTTAAGACTGGCCAATGAAATCGAGAAATACCGGGAAAATAATTAATCATGCAAACATTGACAGTGGGATTACAGGAACGCAGTTATGCTATCCATATCGGCGCAGGTCTGCTGGACAGGTCGGAGCTGCTGGCCGCACATCTGCCTAAGAAGCGCGCCGCCATTGTGACCAATACCACGGTTGCGCCCCTTTATCTTGAGCGCTTGCAGCAAACCTTGCAGCAAATCGGCGTAGACAGCGTGTCCGTCATTCTGCCGGACGGCGAGGTATACAAGACCGGCGAGACGCTGAACCTGATCTATGACGCGCTGCTGACCCATCGATGTGAGCGCAGCACCCCTCTGATTGCGCTGGGCGGCGGGGTAATCGGGGATATGACGGGATATGCCGCGGCCACCTATTTGCGCGGCGTGCCGTTTATCCAGATTCCAACGACCTTGCTCTCCCAGGTGGATTCCTCGGTGGGCGGCAAGACCGGGATCAATCACCCGCTGGGCAAGAATATGATCGGTGCGTTCTACCAGCCGCAACTGGTGCTGGCGGATATCGACACGTTAAACACTTTGCCGGATAAGGAACTGTCAGCGGGGCTTGCGGAAGTCATCAAATACGGGTTGATCCGCGATCTGCCGTTTCTGGCATGGCTGGAGCAGAACATGGACAAGCTGCTGGCGCGCGATACGGAGGCGCTGCAATACGCTGTCATGCGTAGTTGTCAGAATAAAGCCGAGGTGGTGGGCGCGGATGAGCGCGAAAGTGGTGAGCGGGCGCTGCTGAATCTGGGCCATACCTTCGGTCATGCGATCGAGTCCGGCATGGGCTACGGGGTCTGGCTGCACGGTGAAGCCGTGGCGGCAGGAACCATGATGGCGGCGGATTTGTCGCGGCGGATGGGATGGATCAGTTCAACGGATGTAACGCGTATCCGCACCTTGTTTGAGCGAGCGAGGCTACCGGTTGTGGCGCCTGATCTGGGGGTGGAGACCTATCTGGATTATATGGGGCATGACAAGAAGGTCGAGGGCGGAAAATTACGTTTTGTCCTGTTGAGGAAAGTCGGGCAGGCCGTGATTGAAGGCGATGTGCCCGCAGAATTGTTACAGCAAACGATAGCCGCCTCGCATGACTGATCATATCGGTTACGCGGTCAGTGAGGCGAATTCGCGCGGTCGCCAGTTTTATGAAGCCGCTCCGCAAGGACGCAGCGAATTCCAGCGCGACCGGGACCGCATCATTCATTCCGGCGCGTTCCGCCGTCTGGAATACAAGACTCAGGTGTTTGTGAATCATGAGGGCGATTTGTTTCGTACCCGGCTGACGCACAGCATCGAAGTGGCGCAGATTGCCCGCTCGATTGCGCGTCATTTGCATCTGAACGAGGATCTGGTCGAAGCGGTATCGCTGGCGCATGATCTGGGTCATACGCCGTTCGGGCACGCCGGACAGGATGCGCTCAACGGTTGCATGAAGGATTACGGCGGATTTGAACACAACCTGCAATCTGTGCGCGTGGTGGATGTGCTCGAAGAACGTTACGCACAGTTCAACGGGCTGAATCTTTGCTTTGAGACGCGCGAGGGCATGCTCAAGCACTGCCGTGTCGATCAGGCGGAACTGCTGGGCGAGCTGGGCGAGCGATTTTTAAACGGGCGCAGTCCCTCGCTGGAAGCGCAGGTCGCCAATCTGGCCGATGAAATCGCCTATAACAATCACGATGTGGATGACGGCTTGCGTTCCGGCCTGATTACACTCGAACAACTGGCGGACGTGCCGCTGGTCGCCCGTCATTTGCAGCAGGTGCGGGAGAGTTACCCTGATTTATCCGGGCGGCGTGTGGTACATGAGATGGTGCGCCGCATGATCAATACGCTGGTGACAGATCTGATCGCACAGAGTGCCGCGAATATCGCCGCGCAAAAAATACAGACGCTGGATGATGTGCGTAACGCGCCGCCGCTGATTGCGTTCAGTGCGGAACTGAACCGCCAGCAGAAGGAACTGAAGAAGTTTCTGCATGTCCACTTGTACCGGCATTATCGCGTGATGCGCATGAGCGCCAAGGCGCAGCGCATCATACGCGATCTGTTCGGCGTGTTCATGGGAGACGGACGGCTGTTGCCGACCCAGTTTCAATCGACACAACCGCAAACAGAAACAGAACGCGCCCGCGTGGTAGCCGACTTCATCGCAGGGATGACAGACCGCTATGCAATACGCGAACACAAACGCATCTTTGCTGTGGAAGAAGACTCAATTTAGAGGCGGAGGCCTTTGAACGGGCTGCTCGGGCAGCTTGCGGCAGGCGGTAGCGGTTGCCGATAGGCATGATTACAGGTAAGATTCCTGCCCTTTCGCTTTTGTATGGGCATGGATGAGGTATGGCGATTCGTGTCGTCATTTTTTTTGCTTTAACCGGATGGGGTGGCGAACGATAAACGTTGCCGTGGCTGCTGTGTGGATTTTGCCGGCGCCCTGCAACATCCGGTTTGATTTGATTGAGGTACGCTGTGTTTAATTTGCCGAAGCAACAAGGTTTATACGATCCGCGCCAGGAGCGCGATGCCTGTGGAGTGGGTTTTGTGGCCCATATTAAAGGTCAGAAAAGTCATGACATGGTCAGTCAGGGCTTGCAGATACTGGAAAATCTGACGCATCGCGGTGCGACGGGTGCAGATCCGCTGGCAGGCGACGGCGCCGGCATTTTGTTGCAGTTGCCTGATGCGTTTTTCCGCACGCAGTGTGCGACACTGGGCTTTGCGCTGCCGGAAGCGGGCAGCTATGGCGTGGGCATGCTGTTTTTGCCGAAAACAGCCATGGCGTGTGCTGCCTGCGAACAGATCATCACGGACAAAATTGCCGCTGAAGGTCAGACTTTGCTGGGCTGGCGCGATGTGCCGGTGGATAGTTCGATACTGGGCGAGAGCGTCAAGCTGGTTGAACCGACAGTACGTCAGGTGTTTATTGGTCGCGGTGCAAACTGCGCCGATACGGACGCATTCGAGCGCAAGCTGTTCGTGATCCGCAAGACCGCAGAACACGCCGTGAATCTACAGGCAGGTGAACAGGGCAAGGGGTTTTATATTCCTTCGCTGTCTGCGCGAACGATTGTTTATAAGGGGATGTTGCTGGCTGATCAGGTCGGTAAGTATTACCCCGATTTGCAGGATAGCACGGTCATCAGCGCGCTGGCGCTGGTGCATCAGCGTTTCTCCACCAATACCTTCCCGACCTGGGATCTGGCGCATCCGTTCCGCATGATCGCGCATAACGGCGAGATCAATACCGTGCGCGGCAACGTGAACTGGATGACGGCGCGTCACGCGGCGATGTCCTCAAAATTACTGGGCGAAGACCTGGAAAAGCTCTGGCCGCTGATCGTGGACGGTCAGTCCGATTCGGCCTGTTTCGACAACGCGCTGGAATTGCTGGTGGCGGGCGGCTATTCGCTGCCGCACGCGATGATGTTACTGATACCCGAAGCGTGGGCGGGCAATCCGCTGATGGACGAAGAGCGCCGCGCCTTTTATGAATACCATGCCGCCCTGATGGAACCGTGGGACGGTCCGGCCGCTGTCGCGTTTACCGACGGGCGTATGATAGGCGCAACACTGGATCGCAATGGCCTGCGCCCGGCGCGCTATCTGATTACCGATGACGACATGGTGTTGCTGGCTTCTGAAATGGGTGTGCTGAATATTCCCCAGCACAAGGTTGTCAAAAAGTGGCGTTTGCAACCGGGTAAGATGTTTTTGATCGACATGGAGGCCGGGCGCATCATCGATGACGCGGAACTCAAACATCAGCTCGCCACCGCCAAGCCCTACCGTCAGTGGATCGAGGAAACCCGTTATTTTCTGGGCGATCTGCCATCGGGCGAGATTACCGATCAGCTTAACGCCAGCTTGCTGGATACCCAGCAGGCGTTCGGTTATTCGCAGGAAGACGTCAAATTCATCCTGACGCCGATGAGCAATGCCGGCGAAGAACCGACCGGTTCGATGGGTGCAGACGCGGCTCTTGCCGTATTGTCGAACAAAAACCGCTCGTTCTATGATTACTTCCAGCAGCTGTTTGCGCAGGTGACCAATCCGCCGATTGACCCGATCAGGGAAGAAATCGTCATGTCGCTGACGTCGTTCATCGGTCCCAAACCCAACCTGCTCGGCATCGAGGAAACTAATCCTGCGCTGCGTCTGGAAGTACACCAGCCGGTTTTGACCAACGAGGATATTTCACGTCTGCGCAACATCGAGCAGCATACCCAGGGACGTTATCGTTCGCTGGTGCTGGATATTACTTATCCGGCAGCGCTGGGTGTGGCCGGTTGTGAGGCCTCCGTTAAAATCTTGTGTGAAGCAGCCGACAAGGCCGTGGCAGACGGTTACAACGTGCTGATTCTGTCGGACCGTGCCATGTCATCTGAGCGCGTTGCGATTCCGGCGCTGGTGGCCTGCTCCAAGGTGCATCTGCATCTGGTGCGTGCCGGTTTGCGTACCAGCACGGGGCTGGTGGTCGACACGGGTTCTGCGCGTGAGGTGCATCATTTTGCGCTGCTGGCAGGTTTTGGTGCGGAAGCCGTCTGTCCGTGGCTGGCGTTTGAAACGATTGCAGATATGGTTGAACGCTCTCCCGCTCTCTCTCCTAACTCTCTCACGAAAATACCCTCTCCTCAATCCTCTCCCGCAAGCGGGCGAGGAGGCGAACGAGAAAATCAATCTTTAATTCTTGAAGCGAAGAAGCGCTTTATCAAAGCGATCGACAAGGGGCTGATGAAGGTCATGTCGAAAATGGGCATTTCCACCTATCAGTCTTACTGTGGCGCGCAGATATTCGAAGCGATCGGGCTGAATAGTTCGTTCGTCGCCGGCTATTTTACCGGCACCGCGACGCAGATCGAAGGTATCGGTCTGGCTGAAGTAGCTGAGGAAGCGTTGCGTACCCACCGGGACGCCTTCGGCAGCAACCCGGTACTGTCAAACGCACTGGAGGCGGGCGGCGAATATGCCTGGCGCGTGCGCGGCGAAGAACATATGTGGACGCCGGATTCTATCGCGAAGTTGCAGCATGCCACGCGCACCAACAATGTCGCAACCTACAAGGAATATGCGAAGCTGATCAATGAACAGGCAACGAAACTGAAAACGCTGCGCGGCTTGTTTGAAATCAAATCAGCCGGACCTGCTGTGCCGTTGGAGGAAGTAGAACCCGCTAAAGAGATCGTCAAACGCTTTGCCACCGGCGCGATGTCGCTGGGCTCGATTTCGACCGAGGCGCACACGACGCTTGCGATCGCGATGAACCGTATCGGCGGCAAGTCGAATACCGGCGAGGGCGGTGAGGATGCGGCGCGTTTCGCGGTTTTCAAGGGCGGCGAGATGCTCTCCGACATCATCGGTAAAAATCGTATCGAAGCGGATCGAGAATTGCTGGCAGGCGATTCATTGCGTTCCAGAATCAAACAGGTTGCCTCCGGGCGTTTCGGCGTCACGGCCGAATATCTGGCCAGTGCGGATCAGATTCAGATCAAGATGGCGCAGGGTGCGAAACCCGGCGAAGGCGGTCAGCTGCCCGGCCATAAGGTGTCCGAATATATCGCCAAACTGCGTTTTTCGGTGCCCGGCGTAGGACTGATTTCACCGCCGCCGCATCACGATATCTATTCGATCGAAGATCTGGCGCAGCTGATTCACGATCTGAAGAATGCGAATCCGTCTGCTTCGATTTCGGTGAAGCTGGTGTCCGAAGTCGGCGTGGGAACGGTCGCAGCGGGCGTCTCCAAGGCCAAGGCTGACCACATCGTGGTGGCCGGTTTCGATGGCGGTACCGGTGCTTCGCCGCTGTCTTCCATCAAACATGCCGGCACGCCGTGGGAGCTGGGTCTGGCCGAAGCGCAGCAGACACTGGTACTGAACCAGTTGCGCGGTCGTATCGCCTTGCAGGTAGACGGACAGCTCAAGACCGGGCGAGACGTGCTGATCGGCGCCTTGCTGGGTGCGGATGAGTTCGGTTTTGCAACCGCCCCGCTGGTTGTCGAAGGCTGCATCATGATGCGCAAATGTCACCTCAACACCTGTCCGGTCGGCGTGGCTACACAGGATCCGGTATTGCGTCGCAAATTCACCGGTCAGCCGGAACATGTGGTGAACTATTTCTTCTTCGTAGCCGAAGAGTTGCGTGAATTGATGGCAGAGATGGGTATCCGCCGCTTTGTCGATCTGATCGGTCGTTCCGATCTGCTGGATGTCAAGCACGGCGTCAATCACTGGAAATCGCAAGGCCTTGATTTTTCCAAGGTATTTTATCAGCCTGCGATGCCGGCCAGTGTGTCTCGCCGCCATCTGGAAGTGCAGGATCATGAGCTGGAGCGTGCGCTGGACAATACGCTGATTGCGGGTGCAAAAGATGCGCTGGAAAACAAGACGCCTGTGGTCATCGACAGTGAGATCCGCAACGTTAACCGCACCGTCGGCACGATGCTGTCGTATGAAGTCGCCAAACGATACGGCAATGCCGGTTTGCCGGATGGCACCATACAGGTGAAACTGCACGGCACGGCAGGACAGAGTTTCGGCGCGTTTCTTGCACACGGCATTTCGTTCGAGCTGCGCGGCGAAGGTAACGACTATGTGGGCAAGGGATTGTGCGGCGGCCGTATCAGCATCATGCCGCCGATTAATGCAAAACTGGTTGCGAGTGAGAATATCATCGTCGGAAATACCGTGCTGTACGGTGCGACATCCGGCGAGTGCTATTTCAACGGCGTGGCAGGTGAACGCTTCGCCGTGCGCAATTCCGGCGCCATCGCGGTCGTCGAAGGACTGGGCGATCATGGTTGCGAATACATGACCGGCGGTATGGTGGTGGTGCTGGGGCAGACCGGACGTAACTTTGCAGCGGGTATGTCGGGCGGTGTGGCTTATGTGCTGGATGAGAGCGGTGATTTTGAGCAGCGTTGCAATCTGACGATGGTGGCACTCGAGCCGGTCGAGGAAGAATTGCCTGAAAACGGCAGCGGGGAAGAATTGCCGTCCAGTCATGGCAGGGTGCATTTCAATCATCTGAACAAGGCGGATGAGCAGGCGTTGCGCGAGCAGATCGAGAAGCATCTGCTGTATACGGGCAGTGAGCGCGCCCGCCTGATACTGGAAAACTGGACTACATATCTGCCTAAATTCACCAAGGTGATGCCGACCGATTATCGTCGCGCCTTGCAGGAGCAGGCGGCGCAACAACAAAAGGAGGCTGCATAATGGGTAAGCCAACCGGTTTTATGGAATATGACCGTCTATCTGAGGCAAGTTTGCCCATTGCAGAACGGCTGGGTAATTATCAGGAATTCGTGCTGCATCTGAGCGATGAGCAAGCCCGCGTACAGGGCGCGCGCTGCATGGATTGCGGCATTCCTTTCTGCACTTCGGGCTGCCCGGTCAATAACATCATCCCTGACTGGAATGATCTGGTGTTTCGCGGCAACTGGCAGGAAGCGCTGAATGTCTTGCATTCCACCAATAATTTTCCGGAATTTACCGGGCGTTTGTGTCCTGCGCCCTGCGAAGCGGCCTGTACGCTGAACATCAACAACGATGCGGTGGGTATCAAGTCGATCGAACACGCCATTATCGACAAGGGTTGGGAGATGGGCTGGGTCGCGCCGCAAGTGAATACCGCGAAAACCGGCAAAAAGATTGCCGTGGTAGGCTCGGGTCCTGCCGGTATGGCCTGTGCGCAGCAACTGGCGCGCGCAGGGCACGAGGTGACCGTGCTGGAAAAGAACAGCCGCATCGGCGGACTGATGCGTTACGGCATTCCCGATTTCAAGATGGAGAAATCCCATATCGACCGTCGCGTTGCGCAGATGGAGGCGGAAGGCGTCACTTTTAAAACCTCCGTTTTTGTCGGCACGGCATGTGAGGCGGGTGTCAACAACATGGCGAGTGTGACGATTTCTCCTGAAACGCTGCTCGCGCAATACGACGCCGTGGTGCTCACGGGTGGCGCCGAGACGCCGCGCGATCTGCCGGTCCCGGGGCGCGAACTCAAAGGCGTTTACAACGCGATGGAATTCTTGCCTCAGCAGAATCGCGTGAATGCCGGGGATGCACTGCCGGAACAAATCAGGGCGACAGGTAAACATGTGGTGGTGATCGGCGGCGGGGATACCGGTTCCGATTGCGTGGGCACTTCCAATCGTCATGGCGCCTTGTCGGTGACACAGATCGAGGTGATGCCATGCCCGCCCGAGCAGGAGAACAAACCGATGGTCTGGCCCAACTGGCCGATGAAGTTGCGCACCTCCAGTTCGCACGAAGAGGGTTGTAGCCGCGACTGGGCGATTGCCACCAAGAAATTTACCGGCACGAATGGTGTTGTTGAAAAACTGCACGCGATACGCGTTGAATGGGTGGACGGCAAGCTGGTTGAAATTCCCGGCAGCGAATTTGAACTGAAAGCGGATCTGGTATTTCTGGCGATGGGCTTTGTCAGTCCCATGCAGAAGATGCTGGAAGCCTTCGGCGTTGAAAAGGATGCGCGCGGCAACGTGCGTGCCAACACGGACGACTACCGCACCAGTGTGGATCGCGTATTTGCCGCCGGCGACGTGCGTCGCGGGCAGTCGCTGATCGTCTGGGCGATACGCGAAGGCCGCCAGTGCGCGCGATCGGTTGATGAGTTTTTGATGGGATCGTCCGTTTTACCGCGTTAACAAATAATGTAGGTCGGGCTTCAGCACGACATAGCGGGTTAAAACTTGACCTACGATGGAAAATATAATGAATTTTAAGCTAAAGAACGATACCTTCCTGCGCGCACTGTTGCGTCAGCCTACCGAATATACGCCGCTGTGGCTGATGCGTCAGGCCGGGCGATTCCTGCCGGAGTACCGCGAAACGCGCAAACGCGCAGGCAGTTTCCTGGGGCTGTGCAAGAGTCCGGACTTTGCCACCGAAGTCACCATGCAGCCACTGGACCGGTTTCCGCTGGATGCGGCCATCCTGTTTTCCGACATTTTGACGGTGCCCGATGCGATGGGACTGGGGCTGTATTTTTCGGACGGCGAAGGCCCGAAATTTGAACGCCCGCTGCGCGACGAAGCGTCCATTATGGCGTTACAAGTGCCGGACATCGACAAGGATCTGCGCTATGTGACCGATGCAGTCAGCCAGATCCGCAAAACGCTGGATGGCCGCGTGCCGCTGATTGGTTTCTCAGGCAGCCCGTTTACCTTGTCCTGCTACATGGTAGAAGGCGGCGGCAGTGACGATTATGCGCGTGTGAAAACGCTGATGTACAACGAGCCGAAGCTGATGCATCACATACTGGAAGTCACCACGCAGGCGGTGATCGCGTATCTGAATGCGCAGATCGAAGCGGGTGCGCAGGCGGTGATGATTTTTGATTCCTGGGGTGGCGTGTTGTCGCATTCGGCTTACCATGAGTTTTCGCTGGCTTATACCGAACGTATCGTGGCGGGTCTCATCAAGGAAAAAGACGGTGTGCGCATTCCCAATATCGTGTTCACCAAGGGCGGCGGCCTGTGGATCGAAAACATCGCCAATACCGGCTGCGATGCGATTGGTCTGGACTGGACGATGGATATCGGTGTGGCGCGTCAGAAGGTCGGCCATAAGGTTGCGCTGCAAGGCAACCTCGATCCTGCGGTGTTGTTTGCAAATCCCGATGCGATCCACAACGAAGTTGAAAAAGTGCTCAGCAGCTACGGTTACGGCAGCGGTCACGTGTTCAATCTGGGGCACGGCATTTCACAGCACACCAATCCGGAGCATGTCGCCGCGATGGTGGCAGCGGTGCATGAGTTGAGCCGCAAGTACCACTAGCAGCCGTACAGGCAGGATTGTATAAAAAACCGCAGCTAATCCCTGCGGTTTTTTTATGGGTGCGGTATGTGGCTGTTGCAGATAAATATCTTCAGTTAATCAAGCTCCTTCGGACTGAATTCGCGATGTGACAACGTAGTAAAAACCGCAGCTCGCCAGTATGTCTGCGAAGTATTTCAAAGATATTTCCGAAAGGTGTTGACGTGGGATTTTGAATCTCTATAATGCGCACCTCCTCAAGGGAACGAGGTTTGAAGCGGAGCTTAAGGGGAACCTGAAAAGCTTTAAAAATCAATTGTGATTGCGTTTTTGAAAGTCGTTCCGGCGTTGGAAAAGAATTAAAAGAGTGTGAAATTAAAGTTGACAGGATGTTTTAAGTCTCTATAATGCGCACCTCTTCGCTGACACAGCGATCGCTCTTTAAAAAATAAATTAAACAATCGACGAGTGTAGGTACTTGGTTTTCGGGAAGTTTTTCCATTCTTAGGAATGGAATTAACGACTTTAAAATATATAGTAGTACCTTACGCAAAGTCGAAAAAAATCATGTTAAGTGATTTTCTTTGAGTAAGACCGGTTCAGCAGTGAACCAAAACAGGTATTAAACTGAAGAGTTTGATCCTGG
>CAMTUO010000004.1:0-87065 GCA_947084955.1 uncultured Gallionella sp. | reverse complement strand
TTGCCGACCTGGACTGGGCGCTGTTGCCGCCGGTGATTCTCGACCAATGCCGTCTTTACAACAAGGAGGGCATCCCGTTCGCCTTCTTTACCTGGGCGCGGGTGAGCGACGAAATCGACCAGCGTCTGCGTTCGGGAGTTGCGCGCATCGCCCCGCACGAATGGCAAAGCGGCGAGCACCTCTGGCTGATCGACGCCGTTTCGCCCTTTGGACAACTCGACGAAATGATCGCAGAGCTGCACAAGACTCAATTTGCGGGCCAGAAAATGGCAGCTCTCCTGCCCGATCCTCAACAGGGCAACCCGCTCAAACTGCGCGAGTGGGAAACGCAGTAATCACCAGCAGTAAATTTTATAAAAAGGAAGACATCATGAACAAATCAATCAAGCTTTTTATCACAGCATCCGCAGCCGTCATGCTCAGTGCCTGCGCAACAGCGCCAGGCGCCAAATTTTCAGGAATTACAACTCCCGAAAAATCCCGGAGTGATATCTATCTGTATCGTACAAATGCCTTGTTTTCAATGGGTTCAGCATTTGATGTGGCGCTGGACAACCAGAAAGTTGGTAAGCTTTACAACGCATCCTATCTGCATCTGCGGCTTAATCCCGGTAGTCACAGTATTCGAGTGTCGCCGGGTGGACTAGGCAAATCCAGCGATCTCGAGATTGTGGCGAAGCCTGGCATAAACAGTTTTTACGAGTATGACTTTGTTACCGGGCCGCTGGCGAATGCGTTTTTTATTGGCTCTTCAATCAAACCAAGAGAAACAGCACAAGCCTTAATTGATCTGGATAAGTTGAATAGCGCAGATTAGTGCCACTGTGTGGTGTGAATGCGTACAGAGCTGACCGGCGCAATAGCCTGATGCGTTGGCAAGAGAAAAATGGACGCCGCTTGAATGGGAGAAGTTGATGGTTTCAGTTGTAAACATGTTGAATCCCGGCCAGCCTTTTGATATCAGTGCGGCGTTCCCAAACGCCGGCAGCGCCATCAACGGCCTGAATACAGCCCTGCCTTATCTCAGTATTGTCAACAGCATCGCTCATGGCGATGCGGTCGGCGCGGCGATGGGCGCTATCGCCATGACCCCTGCCGCCCCGGTTGCCTGGGCATACTACGGTTTTCAACTGATCACCAGTCTGTTCGGCGACAACAGCGTTCCCGATCCCTGGGGCAGCGGTCATTATGTCTGGAATGGCATGAACACCGGGGTTTCCGCCGTGGGTGCGACCGGCGGTGATCAGGTCGTATCCGGCTTCATGAACCAAATGTTGTCCTCCCTGAATACCCTGATCGCCCAGGAGCAGCAACAGAATCCGGGCAGCGCGCTGGGGCTGATCCCCGATCGCATGCCCACCTTGAGTTACGGCATGCAGGGCTATAACTTCACCGACATCGATCCGGTCACCGGTGTACAGAAGAATCCCGGCCTGCGCTATGACACCAGCGGCAAACCGTATAACGCGACGCCCGGCAGCCCGGAATCGTTCATGTCGCTGGGGCAGGCTTTTATCACCTCGGCGATTGCGCGCGGCGCGATTGCGCCGCAATGGGAAGTTCAGACCGCCGCTTACTTCAAAGCAGCGAATGACGCAGTGTTTGAAATGAGGTGGGCAGCGTGAAAAATACTCATGGATCGCCAACTTTTACCTCGAAAATTTGCGTAGCCTTTTTTATGTTTTGCATATTGGGCTTGTTTGTTGCCTCACTGAAACCGGCTCGGGCAGCAGATACACCGATTGAAATTACTTTATCAATACAGGTACAGGAGATTCTGAAAAAGTCGCCACCTGCTCGTAAGGAAAGATTGAGAAAAGCCATATGGGTAGGGAACAAGTTGTTCATGCAGCTTCTTGATCTCAGCGCTTATGACCAGACGGTTGTTTGGCTGAAAAAGACGGGGGTATTGCTCGAGATGAAACCAGAGAGATTCAATTGGATGGTTGATGAGTGGCATCAGGCACATCAATCCCTTATTGTTTGTCCAAATATTCGATTGGTTGAGTTAATGGAAACGGCGAAAGACGAGGTGGATATAAGTTATCAGGCCACGCGCATGGGCGTATTAATTTCAGAGGGGGCGCAATTTAATGAACCTAAACCTAGCATTCCATACTCAGACCATTACTCCACCGAAGGAAAGGGGGAGTTCCATCGAGTGCAGCTGCACATCAACGCCAATAACAAGGTTGCGGATATTATTCTACAAGACAAATTGCCCCCCGAATTTTACAAAAATGCACGATTGGGTTTGAAATCATCAAATCTCAGGAAACCAATCTATATGGGTGAAACTAGTGCGCTTGTTCAAGCTCGGGTGGCCAGCTACGACCAAGCCATAAAAGAGATGGATAGGTCAGCTGCAGAAGTTTGTGAATCAACATCTTTTAACATCAACGCGAATACAAAGGAGAAATAATCATGGGTGCTAATATTCTAATCGCAGCAGTTACGCGCTACAGCGGAGCAATTAAGTACACTTACGGTTATGGTGCTGGACATGCTGGCGTGGGTACACAGGTTGATTGTTCAGGGTTGGTATATAACGCGCTAAAAGATGCGGGATATGTCGTGCCAAGCTCTGGTACCTCTTTCAATACAAAAACTTTGTTTAACGGTACTACAGTGACACCTTATGCACAAAACAATTTCACAGCCATTTCACAGGCAGATGCGGTAGCTAAAAACGGTAATCTTCAGATCGGAGACCTATTGTTGTTCAAAAGTAACAATACAGGAACTCAGCATATAGGAATTTTCTACGGCTACGATCAATCAGGCAATCCGATGTTCTACGGTTCACAGGGTACAACAGGGCCTGCGGTGGCTACTGCCAACGGAAGATTTTGGGGTAATGCAATATCCGGTGAAGTTATTGTCGGAGCTCTTCGTGCCAACAGCAGTGCCTATAACAGCGCAAATGATACCACGCTGAGTGTTATGCAAAACACTGGCATAGCCGCGCCTATTATTCCAAGCTCCCCCGCGCCGATGGTCAGTGATCCTGGCATGCACTACGTAGAAATACAGAATCCTACAAAGGCAGGTCGTCTCTATGATAACGGTGTGTTTTACATTAAAGATAAACAAACCGGGACGGAATTCTGGAGCGTTCCGACTGCATCAGGCGGCATCGCGGATACTACCAAGTTCGCCAACGGGCAGGTAACCAATGTTCAGTACAGCCGCGATCCGAACACGGGCACTATGCTGCTCGATACGACGCCATCAAACGTTCAACAATATCTTCAGCAACAAACGCTTTCGCTTCCGACCAGCGGGGTTAGTGTGCTAGACCAGCAAGCGTGGCAAAGCGGTTACCAAACATTGAACACAGCAATTATCAACGACCCTGCTGCGTTGGTGAATGTTGATGTCAATGGAGCAATATCCGTCAATGCCGGTGGGGGCGTTTATAGTTTGGCCGGTGGTACATTGATTCGTTACACCTCCAGTGCGAATGGACAGTTGGGTGGTCTGAGTATTTTGGCGGGGCCGGGCGCCGGGCAGACTTTCAGCTATACGCTTGACGGAGGTGTGGTTCTCACTAATGCGCAAACGGTTGAGATAGGCAAAAAGATGGTAAATAACCTCGTCTCGACCGGTTTGGCGGTTGACTTGAGCGGAGGCGTATCTTTAAATAATTACAATGGTGTTATCAACGCCACTCTAACGGATACGGGCACCGGAAACGTCCTTGAAAATTTTACTTTACAATCCGTATGGAATGGCAACACCCGCGTGGGTAGTATTACGACGCGGTACAACGTTGGAACCGGTATCACCACCCAAACCGTCGACACCACACTTTCCGGCAACGCGGTCAACGTCACCTATACCTACGATACAGTAACCGGGCAAGCCATCCCTCACGTCAACAGCATCAACGGTCAGCCGCCGACCGATCAGGCAGGAGCCGATGCTGCGTTGCTTAAGTCCGGCGCGTTGCCCGGGCAATTGATGTATGGCGACTTGGGTGTCGCCGGTACCAATGCCGGCGGCGTGGTTGCCACTTTCGATGCCACTCATCCATCCGGTATGCAGACCCTCGCCAACACCCTGGTTGATGTGGGTAACGCCGTCATAAGCTATGCGCCGCCGCTGATCGATGCAATGAGTTTTCTCAAGGCTATCCAGACCGGTCAGCCGCTGCCGGTGGTGGCTTCCGGCCTGCGGATTGCCAACGACCTCACGTCGATGCGCGTGCCGGTTGACCCGAACAATCCCAATGGCGCGACCTATCTGAAACCCACCAGCGCCGCCATCAATGGTGCGGCCAGTGCGGATGGCGCGTTAATAATCCATTACCTTGGAAACGAATTCCGATCTGTAGTAACTCAGGAGTCTCACCCTGAAATGTACAAGGATGCTCGCAAATATGTCGTTCAAGAACTTGATAAATACCGTCAGGTGGAAGATCCAAAATTGGCTTTTCGTTATGCACATCTCTTGAGCTACTTTGACAAATATCAACCTAATCCTAGTGGGAATTAAAAATGAAATTCAGTCGGTTGATAAAGCAGGTATTGGTTTGTCTGTGCTTGTTTGCGTTGACCGGACAGGCAATAGCTGATCCGCTGGCAAAGGTAAAGAGAGAGCTGGCAGATTTAAAGAGCGCTTATAGTGCCTATCACGCGGGAGATTATGCAAAAGCAGGGAAATTATTTGAACCTATCGCAGAACAAGGGGATGTAAGTATTCAAATACAGCTTTGTTCTATGTACCGCATGGGAGACGATACTTCTCATGTTTATAAAGGCGCAGTAAGGTGGTGTCGACAGTTAGCAGAACAAGGCGATTCCTTCGGGCAATGGATGCTTGGGGTAATGTATGATCAAGGAAAAGTTGTTCCTCAAGATTTCAAAGAAGCGGTGAGGTGGCTCCGACTGGCTGCGGCTCAGGGCGATTCTGACGCACAACGCTGGCTTGGGACGATGTATTACCAAGGGGAAGGCGTTCTTCAGGATTACAAAGAGGCGGCGAGGTGGTTCCGGCTGTCGGCAGAGCAAGGCAATGCTGATGGTCAAGGTTGGCTTGGAGGTTTATACCAACAAGGGGGAGGGCGTGCCACGAGATTACGTTCTGGCGTATATGTGGACAAATATTGCTGCCGTTAGCGCGAATGATAGATGGACACAAAGACTCTATTCGGTTTCCCGTGATTCAATGGCAAAGGATATGACTACCCAACAAATTTCCGAGGCGCAGGAACTCTATAGTGGACCCCGAATTTCAGACAGTGAATTAAGATGGTAGCCTGCTGTAAAAAAGGAGCAGGTAATGAGTGAAAGCCGACGTAAAAATTTCACGGGTGAGTTCAAGGCAAAAGTGGCGCTTGAAGCGATCCGTGGCGTCAAGACGGTAAATGAGATTGGGCAAGAGTTTGGTGTGCATCCGACGCAAGTTGGTCAGTGGAAGCGTGAATTGCAAGAGCAGGCGTCCAGTTTGTTTGATGTCAAGCGCGGCCCCAAACCTGTTGACCCCTCTGCCAGTCCGGAGCGCCTGTATTCCGAGATTGGCCGACTTAAGATGGAGCTGGACTGGCTCAAAAAAAAGTCTGGGATCTGCCTGTAGCGGAACGCAGGCCTTGGGTTGGCACCGGTGAACCCCTGGCGCTGACCCGGCAGTGCGAGCTGGCAGGTGTTAACCGCTCCACGGTCTATGCGCCGTACCTGGCTGCAAAACCGGACGAGCAGGAATTAGCGCTACTGGTACTGATCGACGTTGAATACACGCGCCGTCCGTTTTACGGCAGCCGTAAGATCAAGATTTATCTGCAAAATTTAGGGCATAAAATCAATCGCAAGCGTGTGCAGCGACTGATGGCGATGTTGGGATTGGTTGGCATGGCGCCGGGGCCGAATACCAGCCGCCCGCATCCGCAGCACAAGATTTATCCGTACCTGCTGCGGGGCGTGGTGGTCGCCCGACCCAATCAGGTTTGGAGTACGGACATTACCTATATCCGGCTGCCGAGAGGGTTTGTGTATCTGGCGGCAGTGATCGACTGGTATTCGCGCCGTGTGTTGGCATGGAGGTTGTCGAACACCATGGATAGCGGGTTTTGTGTGGACTGTCTGGAGGAGGCATTGCAGAACTACGGCACGCCCGAGATATTCAACACCGATCAGGGCAGCCAGTTCACCAGTGAGGCATTTACGGGCGTGCTGTTAAAAAGAAGCATTGCAATCAGCATGGACGGACGTGGCCGTGCGCTGGACAACATCTTCGTGGAGCGGCTCTGGCGCAGCGTCAAACACGAAGATGTGTACCTGAAAGGATATGACACGCTGCCGGAATTGCTGCTTGGGCTGACGGAATATTTTGTATTTTACAACACGGAAAGAACGCATCAATCGCTGGGCTACGACACGCCGGATCAGGTCTATCGTACAGGCAGTGGTGGCGGAGCCAGAATTGTGGACAAGTTCAGCACGATAGAAAAACCGCTTTTAAAAATAGAAGCAAAAAACCGGGGCAGCGCCGTCCAGCTGCATGAAACAGGCGACCATCTTAAACTCGACGTATTATTGTCTTGACTGAGGGGTCCACTTTATGCCGGCTGCGAGATAAATGCTCGTCTGTAAGGGTGAAGTAAGTATATTAACATTATGATTTATATGTAAAAATAAGCATGTCTGGCAGGTGTAATAATTGCTTACAAATTTTGTGTTAAATTTTCTTTGTGGGTTGATGAACCAATCGTAAAAATGTCGCCTAAGTCTGCTAGTATTCGCCTCCCTCGCCACAGGGCTTACTGTGGCGCCATCAGTTATTTGAATGGATTTTTTATTTTGTTGAGAAGCGTTTTGTTCATGTTTTTGCTGGTTCTGCTGGCAGGTTGCGCCGCAGGTCCGGATTTCAAGCGGCCGTCGCCGCCCGTATCTGTATCGTATACCCCGGCGCCATTGCCCCTGCAGAGTGCATCGGCGCATACCTTGCAGGGGCATGCACAATCCATTTCGGGTACACAGCAAATTCCGCGTGACTGGTGGGCGCTGTTTCAGTCTGCACAGTTGAACGCGCTGATCGCACGCGCCTTAAAGGCCAACCCGAATATCGAGACGGCGCAGGCGTCCTTGCGCGCGGCGCAACAGAGTGTCATTGCGCAACAGGGTGTTTTCTATCCGAGCGTCGGGGTGAGTTACTCACCGTCGCGCAACAAGCTGGCGGGAAATATGGGGGGTAATTCTCCCGGTTTGCAGGGTAACGGCACGCTGATTCAGACCACGACGAATCCTGCCGGGCCTAATTATAATGCGCCTGCCTATTACAATTTTCATGTCGCCCAGCTGAATATCGGCTATGTGCCTGATGTATTCGGTTTGCAGCGGCGTCGAGTCGAATCTGCCAAGGCGCAGGAAGAGGCGCAGCAGATGCAGTTGCAGGCAACGTATATCACGCTGGCGTCCAACGTGGTTGCCGCCGCTTTTCAGGAAGCCAGTCTGCGTGCGCAGATCGCAGCCGTTGAGAAGGTGATCGCGATTAATCGCGAGAACCTTGCCATCATGCGCCGTCAGCTGGCGCTGGGTAATCTTGCCGAGATCGATGTGGCGGCAGCGGAAGCGGCGCTGGCACAGGCTGAACAGGCGCTGCCGCCGTTAAGCCGTCAGCTTGAACAGACGCGGGATTTGATACGCGCACTGGCGGGCAATACGCCCGACCAGGACGTTCCTGAGACTTTCGAGCTGGGCGATTTGCATTTACCTGAAGCCTTGCCATTAAGTCTGCCGTCACAACTGGTCGAGCAGCGCCCGGATATTCGCATCGCCGAAGCCCAGCTGCACGACGCCAGCGCACAATATGGCGTGGCGATTGCCAACCGGCTGCCGCAATTTTCGATTCAGGCAACCATGGGCGGTATGGCGTCCAGCCCTGACTGGATGTTCCGCTCCGGCGGCGGGTTTTTCAGTCTGGTGGGCAACGTTGCGCAGACGATTTTTGACGGCGGCACGTTGCGCGCCCAGTCAAAAGCGGCGGAGCAGGTGCTGATCGGTGCGGCGGCACAATATCGCGGCACGGTGATCACGGCCTTGCAGAATGTCGCCGATACCTTGCATGCGATTGAATCGGATGCCGATGCGTTAAAAACCGCCGCTGCGACTGAGCAGGCCGGCAAAAAGCTGCGTGACCTCACTAGCCGCCAGTACCAGCTGGGTTTTGTCAGTTATCAGACGTTGCTGATGGCCGAACAGAATTACCAGCTCGCAACCCTCAGTCTGATACAGGCACAGGCCGCCCGTCTGGGCGATACGGCGGCGCTATATCAGGCGCTGGGCGGCGGCTGGTGGAATGAGAAACCCATGGTTAACCCAACTGTTAATTCGCAACACGGAGTAAACGCTTCATGATCACGCAGTTTAAGAAAAATAGTATTTTGGTGAGCCTTGTGGTGCTGGGCGGGGTGGGTTATTTCGGCTGGCAGAAAAGTCATGCATCCGCCAAAGTGGTTGCCAAGGCGGCGCCCGCCTTGCAGAAGACTGTCGATACCCTGCGATTTGATAAAAACGCGCCGCAACTGACGTTTATCAAGATTAATCCCGTCGAGGCGTTTCCGGAACCGCTGGTGGAACCCTTGAATGCGCGTATCGTTTATGACGATAACCGCACCGCGCGCGTGTTTTCGCCGATTGCCGGCAGGGTGGTGAAAATTCTGGCTGAAACAGGTAAGCAGGTAAAGGCCGGTGACGGGTTGTTGATTGTGGATTCGCCCGATTATGCTCAGGCAGTCGCAGACAGCAGCCGTGCGGATGCCGATCTGCTGCGCAAACGTGAAGCGTATGATCGCGCCAAACTGACTTTTGAGGCGCAGGGGCTGGCGCGCAAGGATCTGGAAGGGGCGGAAGCGGACTGGCATCAGGCTGAGGCGGAAGCGGTGCGCGCCAGAGCGCGGCTTGCCAATCTGAACGGTCATTCAGCGGTAGCGCCGCAGTATGTGTTGCGAGCGCCCGAAGCAGGCATGGTCAGTGAGCGCCAGGTCAGTGCGGGTAGCGAAGTGCGTCCGGATGCGGCAAATCCGCTGTTTGTCATCACCGATCCGGCGCATGTGTGGGTGCTGGTCGATCTGCCTGAACAACTGGTGGGCAAAGTGCGTATCGGTCAATCCGTGCTGGCGCAGGTCGACGCGTATCCGGATGAGTCATTTTTAGGAAAAGTGACGGCAATCGCCGGTTCGCTGGACCCCGTCACCCGCCGCTTGCAGGTACGCTGCGAGATCGACAATACACAACTTAAATTAAAACCCGAGATGTACGCGCGGATAACGCCGATTGCGGACATGCATTCCAGCCTGCCGCGTATCCCGAATACCGCGATTTTTACGCAGGGTTTGTACAGTTATGTGTTTGTGGAAAACAGCGTGGGGGTATTGCAACGACGCAAAATTTCACTCGGTTTGCAGGGTCATCCGGACAGCTACGTCAAGCAAGGCCTCAAAGCGGGTGAGCGGGTGGTCACCGTCGGTGCCTTGTTGCTGAACGCAGAACTTTCGGGTACCGACTGATGAGAACCTCTAAAATCCATTTTTTTGGCGAAGCGTGGCGTCGCATGCTCGCTCATTCTTCGTCTATCAATACGATATGCCTCATCATTCGCTGCGCGGCTCCTTGCGCTTCATCCCTAACGGTTTATGCAGGCAGTCCGCGAAGCGGATGCTCGCAAAATTCTGGATTTTTTGAGGCTCTCTGATGCTGGCAAAACTGATTACCTTTGCGTTGCAGCAGCGCGTCTTCGTGCTGGCTGGTGCGTTAGTCCTGATCATCTTCGGGATACGCGCGCTGGATAATCTGCCGATTGAGGCTTTCCCCGATGTGCAGGACGTACAGGTGCAAATTGTCACGCAAATGTTGGGCCAGGCGCCCGAAGAAGTAGAGCGCAGTGTCACCATGCCGATCGAGCGGGAAATGAGTGGCGTGCCGCGCATGACCCAGCTGCGTTCGGTCTCGATTACCGGCTTGTCGGTCATCACACTGACTTTTTCCGATAATACCGATGATTATTTTGCACGTCAGCAGGTGCTGGAAAAATTACAGAATGTGACCCTGCCGCCCGGCGTTCAGCCGGGTCTTGCACCGCTGAGCACGGCGGTCGGTGAAGTGTATCGTTATGTGCTGGATGCGCCCAAGAGTATGCCGCCCAATGAAATCCGCGCCTTGCAGGACTGGGTGTTGCGTCCCGCGCTGCGTCAGGTGCAGGGGGTCGCGGATGTGGTCAGTTTTGGCGGGACAGTCAAGGAATATCAGGTCAGTGTCAATCCGTCGCTGCTCAGGAAATTTAACGTCACCATCGATCAGGTATCGCAGGCGCTCAGTGCCAACAGCAGCAATACCGGTGGCGGCATCATCAAGCGCGGCGATGAGGCGCTGGTGGTGCGCAGTATCGGCTTGTTTCAGAGTCTGGATGATATCTCGCGTGTGGTGGTTTCAGCCCAGAACGGCAAGACCGTGATGGTGGGCGATGTGGGAGTGGTGGCGGTCGGCGACCGTCCGCGCTCGGGCATCGTGGCTTTTAACGAGCATGATAATGTCGTGGAAGGCATCGTGCAGATGACCAAGGGACAGAACGCTTCCAAGGTTGTGAAGGCGCTCAAGGAACGAATCGATGAACTGAGTCTGAAACTGCCCAAAGGGGTGAAAATCGTCCCGTATTATGACCGCACCGAACTGGTCAAACATACCGTGCATACCGTGAGCGAAAATCTGCTGGTCGGTGCCTTGCTGGTGGTGGCTATTCTGATCCTGTTTCTGCGCAACTGGTATGCGGCGCTGGCGGTGGCGGCGATCATACCGCTGGCGCTGCTGTTTGCCTTTATTCTGATCGATGCGCGCGGGGTATCGGCCAATCTGATTTCGCTGGGCGCGGTGGACTTCGGTATCATCATCGATAGCGCGGTGGTACTGGTCGAGGCGTTGATGGTCAAGCTGGCGCTGGCCAAAGCGGATGAAATTGCCCAGCATAAAACGTATGGCTGGCGTATCCATCTGATCAAGCAGAACGGCATTGAAATGGGCAAGCCCATCCTGTTTTCCAAGGCCATCATCATCCTGGCCTTTCTGCCCATCTTCACGTTTCAGCGGGTGGAAGGGAAGATTTTTTCTCCCGTCGCGTTTACCCTGAGCTTTGCCCTGCTGGGCGCGATCATACTGACGCTGACCTTGCTGCCGACGCTGCTCAGCTACGCAGTAAAAAACAGGGATTTGGCGGAACAGCACAGCGAGTGGATGCACCGTCTGCAACAACGCTATCGCAACCTGTTGCTCTGGGCGGAGAATCGCCGCAAAGTCATCGTGGCCGCATCTGTCGGATTGCTGGTGATCACACTGGCGCTCTCGCCGCTGCTGGGCAGTGAGTTTCTGCCCAAGCTGGACGAAGGTAATATCTGGCTTACCATTACGCTGCCGCCGGCAACGGCACTCGACAAGACCAAGGAAGTCGAACGTCAGGTGCGGGCGATTCTGAATTCGTACCCGGAAGTCAATAATGTGGCCACTCAGGTGGGACGTCCGGATGACGGTACCGACCCCAAGGGACCCAATAATCTTGAAATCATGGCGGATCTGAACCCGCATGACAGCTGGCGTTTTGCCGACAAGGAGGCGATGATCGCCGATATGACGAAAAAAATTCAGGAGATTCCGGGCGTGCCGACCAACTTTTCCCAGGTGATTCAGGATAATGTGGAAGAAGCGCTGTCCGGGGTGAAAGGGGAGATTTCGGTCAAGATATTCGGACCTGATCTGGAGATACTGGAAGACAAATCCACTCAGGTCGCTTCTATTCTGTCCGGCATACAAGGTTCGGCGGACGTGGCGGCGATCAAGGTGGGCGGCCAAACTGAACTGAACATCACACTGGATAGACAAAAAATGTCGCGCTACGGCCTGAATATCAACGATGTGAATGCGACCATACAGACGGTGCTGGCCGGCAGTACGGTCAATTCCTTCTATGAGGGGGACAGGCGTTTTGATGTGACCATCCGCATTGCCAAGCCTTATCGCGATGCGGTGGATGATGTGCGCGATCTGCCCATCGCAATCCCTGGCGGCGGTTCCATCCCCCTGGGTTCGATCGCCAAAGTTGACGTCAGGCAGGGTGCCGCCCGGATCGGGCGTGAAGCCGGCGGGCGTATGGTGGCGGTCAAAGCCAACCTGCTGGGGCGCGATCAGGGCGGTTTTGTGGCCGAGGCGATGGAGAAGGTGAAAGCGCAGGTCAGTCTGCCCCCCGGCTATACGATGACCTGGGGCGGGCAGTTTGAAAATCAGCAGCGCGCCGTTAAACGCCTCAAGGTGATCGTGCCACTGTCCATTCTGATGATCTTCGTGTTGCTGTTCTGGGCATTCAAGTCGATGCGCAAGGCCTTGCTGGTGATCCTGATGGTGCCGTTCACGCTGATCGGCGGCCTGGCGGGGCTGGGGCTGGCCGGATTGCATATGTCGGTGTCCGCTGCGGTGGGGTTTATTGCAGTGGCCGGCATTTCGGTGCAGAACGGCGTGATCATGGTCGAACAGTTCATCGAAGGGATGCGCAATGGCAAGACGCTCGTCGTCAGCGTGATGGAGGGTGCGATTTCACGTCTGCGACCCATCTTGATGACGGCGATGATGGCGGGTATCGGTCTGCTGCCGGCGGCGTTGTCGCACGGTATTGGCTCGGAAACGCAGCGACCCTTTGCCGTGGTCATCGTGGGCGGTATTGTCACTGCGACACTGTTTACCCTGCTGCTGTTGCCGCTGTTGTTCCCGGTGTTTTCTGAAGAGAGCAAGGTCGAAGAAGGCCAGCCGCTGATCAGCGAGTGAAGGTGTGAATTGTAAAGTCGTCTCCGTCACTCATCTCCGATTACTACCGGAGATGAGGGTGCGCTTCATAAATAATTCATATTGATTTGATAACGTATTGGCCCTTGCTTAATATGGCCAACGTTGGAGAGACTGATGATGAAAAATACGATCAATGCCCTGGTGTTATCGAGCGGTATGTTTGCAGGATGCGCTTTTGCCGGGGATATTCCGAAACTGGATCATGTTTTTTTGATCATGATGGAGAATCATTCCTACGGGCAAATCATCGGCAATCGTAACGCACCCTTCATTAACGGGATGGCGAAATCGGCGAATCTTGCCACGAATTATTTTGCGGTAGGGCATCCCAGCCTGACTAATTATCTTGAAGTTGTCGGCGGCTCCAATTTTGGCATCATTAACGACAATTCTCCGGATTGGCACAACCTAACTTGCACCCCCAGTCTCGTCTCAGGCCAGCCCTCCGACGAAGCAAGCAAGACGCCGATCTGCCCGATTGCGGGCAAAGGGATGGATGCCCCGACATCGCCCCTTGCCATCCGTAACGGGGGTGCGAGTCCGGTTAATAAAAAACTGCTGAAAGCTGCCCCGGTCATTGCAAAAACCATCGCCGACCAGCTGGTCGAGGCCGGTAAAAGCTGGAAGACCTATCAGGAAAGCCTGCCGGTGTCCGGCGCAGATAAGGTCAACTATGCGGACGGCATCAACACCAATCTGAGCGCAGGCGCTAAAGCCGATATCCAGAAGCTTTATGCGGTCAAACACAACCCGTTTATTTACTTCGCAAACGTTCAGAAAAATACCGATCCTGCGAACGGCTTTAACAACATGGCCGGTTTTGAAGGTGTCAACGGGCTGTATGCCGACCTGCGAGCCGGTAAAGTCGGCAATTTCTCCTTCATCGTGCCGAATCAGTGTCACGACATGCACGGTATCGACAACGGGAGCGCGTTTTGCAAGCACGAGCCTAACCCGATGCTGGTGCAGGCAGGCGATGACTCGGTACGGGATCTGGTTGCCGCCATCAAGGCGTCCGCATCCTGGAAAAAAGGCAACAACGCGCTTGTCGTTGTCTGGGATGAAAACGACTTCAGCGCCGAGCCCAATCAGGTCGTCACCCTCGTCGAGACCAGCTACGGCGTGCAGGGCGTGCAGAGCAACAAAGCGTATGACCACTTTTCACTGTTGAAGACGCTGGAAGCGGGTTTCGGGCTGCCTTGTCTGAATCATGCCTGCGACGCGGACGTCATGTCTGATCTGTTCAAGGCTGCACGGTAGCGTTCAGGGAGCGGGGCTGGGATACCGTCTGTGCACCGCTTCGATTTGTTCCAGCACTTCTGCTGACAGCGTCATCTCGCAGCTGGCAAGGTTTTCTGCCAGTTGTGCCAGGCTGGTGGCGCCCAGAATCACGCTGGTGGTATGCCAGCGGGTGCGGGCGAAAGCAAGCGCCATGTGGGCCGGGCTGAGGCTAAATTCCCGTGCGAAACGTACATAGGCGGCGGTGGCTGCGGCTACGTTCGGTTTGTCGTAGCGCTGGCCGAACCCCGGAAACAGCGTGATGCGGCCATGGGCCTGCGGATCGTCGTGATACTTCCCACTCAGATAGCCGAATGCGAGTGGGCTGTTAGCCAGTAAGCCGACGTTCGTATGCAAACAGGTTTCGGACAGGCCGCTCTCGAAGGTGCGCTTCATCAGGTGGTAGGCGTTCTGGATCGAGACGATCTTCGGCAGGCCTGTTTGTTCAGCGCAGCGCGCAAATTCGGCGATGCCCCAGGGCGTCTCGTTGGACAGTCCGATGTGGCGGATTTTTCCTGCCGTCACCAGTTCACCTAATGCCTGCAACTGTTCAAGGATGGGGGGGGGCTGTCGTGCATTTGATTGATGTCGAAACTGACTGCACCGAACATCGGCACGTAGCGTTCCGGCCAGTGTATCTGGTAGAGATCGATATAGTCAGTCTGCAAGCGCGCAAGGCTGGTCTCGACGGCGGCGAAAATCTGCTCGCGATTGACGCGCGGGCCGTTGCGTATCCAGGCAAATCCGCGCGAGGGGCCGGCAATCTTGGTGGCGATGATGAGGCGGTCGCGCGCCTGATGTTTGAGCCAGGTGCCGATGTAGCTTTCAGTCAGGTCTTGTGTTGCGGCGCGCGGGCGACCGGGTACATCTCGGCGGTGTCGATCAGATTCACACCATGCGCCACCGCCATATCGAGCTGCTGATGCGCGTCCTGCTCGCTGTTCTGTTCGCCGAAGGTCATCGTGCCGAGGCTCAGGGCGGACACCCTCAGATCGCTGCCGCCTAGTTTCCGGTATTCCATCGTTTGTTCCCGCAATTTTGAGCTATTCTAATACATTGAAAGGATATGAACATGAGCATGCCCGTACTGTTTTTGTCGCACGGCGCGCCCGATCTGCTGCTTGATGCAGGAAAGACGGGTGCTGCGTGGCGACAGATTGCCGCAACAATTCCGCAACCGGCGGCGATACTGGTGATTTCAGCACACTGGGAAACCGCTATTCCGACGGTCAGCCGTGCTGCTCATCCGCAAACCATCCATGACTTCGGTGGTTTTCCCGAGGCGCTGTATGAGCTTCGCTATCCCGCACCCGGTGCGCCACAGCTCGCCGATGAGGTGATGAAGCTGTTGCATCAGGCCGGTATGGACGTTCAGTTTGACCAGACGCGCGGCCTTGATCACGGCGCCTGGGTGCCCTTGAGTCTGATGTACCCGCAAGCCGATATTCCGGCGACGCAACTGTCCATTCAACCCGAACAGAACCCGGACTGGCACCTCAAGCTGGGTCGCGCACTCAAACCGTTGCGTAATCAGGGCGTGCTCATTGTCGCCAGTGGCTCAATCACGCATAATCTGCGCGCGATTTTTGCGCATGTGCGGGGCGAACCGACGCCTGATTGGGTCACGGAATTCTGCGACTGGATTGCGGCAAGAATTAAGGATGGCGATCTGACCTCCCTGCTGGCGTATCGAACGCTTGCCCCGCACGCCGTGCAAAATCACCCCACTGACGAGCATCTGTTGCCGCTGTTCGCAGCGCTGGGTGCGGCGTACGACATCGCGGATGCGCAGCATCTCAACCCCGTGATGACCTATGGCATGCTGGCGATGGATGCGTGGTTGTTTGACTGAGCGTTTGTCATGAAGCGGTAACTTTACAGGTCTATCCTGTCGGAGGATAATCCGCGCGCGTCATAAGGTGCACGGTATGTTCGGATTCGGATTTTCTTGCCTGCGCAAAGACGGATTTAATGAGAAACACGCGTATGCGTTCGTTTGTTTCCTCGCCCTCCGGGAGAGGGTTTGGGTGAGGGGAACGGGCATCGCAGTTTCATTATTCGGGGTGGTTGCTGCCATGCCCGTTAATTTCAATAAAAACTGCGTGCGTTACCGTTGACCGTTCAGGCGTGTGCAGCCCGCGACCGGTTTTTCGCTCCCATCAATTCTGCTATCTGCTGATCGTGCGCTGATTGTCTTCATTCAGGCGTTGTTAGTGATTTTACTTCAAGTGAGTTTGGTTTTTACCGGAAAGATTGTTCTATGCGTTTTGTCATAACGGGTCGTTTTTGCATGGTTGTGTTGGCGCTGTTGACGGGTGGATTTGCAACGGTGAGCCATGCGGATACGAACGGTGAAGAAAACGCTTCCGTACGCTGGGAAATGACTTACAACTGGCAGAAACACCCGGCGTTTCAGGCTGCCTACACCGGACCCAACAGCATTCTCCCGACGGCTGAAAAGATGTACACGTTTGCAACGACTGCCTATATCGGGATGCGCCTGTGGCAGGGGAGTGAAGTCTATCTGGATCCCGAATTTTCGCAAGGTGTTCCTTTTTCCACCAATCTGGTCGGCCTGGGCGGCTTCACCAATGGTGATATTACCCGCGCCGCCGGGGCCAAACTTACCCCGTATCGGCAACGCCTTTTTTTACGTCAGACTTGGAACAATGGCGGAGAATCGCAGCATATTGAAGCTGGTGCCAATAATCAGATGGCGGGCTGGGTGGATCATAATCGTGTCGTGCTGACAGTGGGTAATTTTTCTACGCTGGATGTGTTTGATCCCAATACCTATGCCAAGGATGCACGCGTCCAGTTTATGAACTGGGGGAACTGGACGTATGCCGCCTATGATTATGCAGCCGATGCGCGGGGTTTTGGCTGGGGAGCTGCGCTTGAATGGTATAAAAACGACTGGGTGCTGCGTGCCGGTCGCATGACGGGACCTGCTTTGCCGAATATGCTGCCGGTTGACCAGTCGATTTTCAAACACTATGGCGATCAGATTGAGATCGAACATGCGCATACGTTGTCCGGACATCCCGGACATGTGCGGGTGCTGGGCTGGCGCGACCGTGCCAAACTGGCAAGTTTCAGCGATGCGCTGGTCTGGTTAAACGCCAACCCGGGTAATTATACGGGGCCCGATGCACTGCTTGCGGTGCGGGGAACAGAGAAAAACAAATATGGGCTGGGTGTCAACGTTGACCAGGAAATCAGCGATAACAGCGGATTTTTCATGCGCGCGATGGCAACGGACGGACGCACAGAGACTTACGCTTTCACCGAAGTGGATGATTCTTTTTCGGCTGGCGTGATCGTCAAGGGCAATGCCTGGGGACGCAGCGATGATGGAATTGGTCTGTCCTTGATGCGCAATTTTTTGTCAGCCGACCGTCGTCGCTTTCTGGAAGCCGGCGGGATTTCATTTTTTATCGGGGACGGTGCACTGAATTATCGCCCTGAAGATATTTTTGAAGGCTATTACAGCTATGGTGTCGCCCGCGGTGTCTGGCTGACAGCAGACTACCAGCGCTTACAGAATCCGGCTTTTAATGCCGATCGCGGGCCGATCAACGTGTATGCCTTGCGTTTCCATTCGGAGTTTTAACGCGGCCCGCATCTGAATATATCCAAACTTGCACTTCGGCGTTGAATTAGCCCTTTTTCTGCATTTGGTGTGTGATGAGAGACAGGGTTGTTATTTCAAACAGCCTTTTCCGGTTCTGGAATTCGCAGCCTTGATGTGTGCTTAGTAGCCTATCTTAAAAAAGCATTTAAATGCTGGACTTTGCTTGTCAGCAGGGGGACTACTTGCTATTGTCACACCTGTTTGATAACAGACGTGCACGCACCATGAGGCAGCTCTATGTCACCCCCTAACAAATTCCGTCTGGTTGGTAACGACAGCGAAGAACATCGCGCCCAGACCCAGGCGATACAGGAAGCCCGGGCACACCAGGAAGCCGAAACGCAAGCCGGATTTACCGCGCAGGCGCGCGCGCGCGCGGAGGCGCATGCGCGTGCGATCGCACAAGCCCGTGTGAAGATGGAAATGGATCTGATTGCGCAGCTTGAGGCCAAGTGTCAGGAAGAGACACGGCTCTCGGCGCTTGCGCAGGCGCGCATGGAGGTCGAGAAACAGCTGGCGGAAGAGTTACGCGAAAAGCTGCTGCTGGAAAAAAGTTTAATTGACGAAAATCAGGCACGTGTGCTTTCCGAGCGCCGCGCTCAGGAAGCGTTGACGCAACGCGTGCAGGCTGAACAGATCGCACGCACGGCGGCGGAAAACAAGTTGCACGCGGAAGCCGAGTTACAGGAACTGGTTGAACAGCAATATCAGACTGAGCTGGCAGCGCAACAGCGTGCCGAATCGGAAATCCGCGCCATCCGGGTCAAGGCGGACAGGCTGCAGGCGCAAATCGCACAATCCGTGGCCGAGCGCATGGCAAGTGAAGCGCTGCTGCTGGACCAGGCTGAGGAAAAGCTGCAAATCGAGGTCAAGCTGGGTGAGGCGGCCCGTCTGCGAGCAGAAAGCGAGGCTGATGTATTGCGCCTTGCGCGGGAACGAGCCGAGAGTGAGCAATACGAACTGGCGCAAATCGGCAAGCGCCTCGAATCCGAGCATGACGCGGCCAAGGCCGCAGAAACCCGTAGCCGACTCGAACAACAGGCAGCGGGCCTTGCCCGGGAAAAAATCAACACGGATCTGACGATCTCACGCCTGTTGCAGGAAAAAATCAGAAAAGAGCAGGAAGCGCTCGCACTGCTCAGTGAAAAACAGCTGGCCGCGCAGGCCGAGGCTGAGGCGCAAGCGACCAGGGCGTACGCTGAATTACGCGCGCTTGAGGTGCTGGAAGAGGCGTTGCAGGCTGAGCGTGATGCCGAACAGGCGGCGCTGGCAAGGATGGACGCCGATAAGGCGGCGCTGGGGCTGGCGGCGCAGCGCAAACACGCGGATGAACAGGCGAAGGCTGAAGCGGATGCGCGTATCCAGCTTGAGCGTACGGCCTACGAAGCGGCGATGCAGCGTGCCGAGGCCGAAGCCAGTGCGCGCATTGCGGCGGAACGCAAGATCACCGCTGAACAGGAAACCGCCCAGTTATTGCGCGCCCGCATTGACGCCGATAAACAAGCCACTGAACAGCATGAGCAGGCGCATGCACAGCTGGTGCAGGAGGCACATGATGCAAATGCGCGTCTGGAGAGTGAGAATCTTGCTTTGCAGGCGGCAGCGCAGAAGGCGGCCACCAGCCGGGATCAGCTGATCTTTGCGCAGCAGCGCGCCGAGAGCGAGATGCAGGCGGCACGGACACTGGAGTTGCAGTTGCAGGCGGAGGCGGCGGCGATCGCCAGGGCTGACGAGCGTATGCTGGCAGCGCAGCAGGCACAAGGTGGGGCGGAAGAAAAGCTTCGCCTTGAGTCAGCGCTGTTGCAAGTGGAACAGCAGCACGCACAGGCAGAGCAGCTGGCACGTGAGCATCTGCTGGAAAAATTGCAGATCCAAAATGCAGCGTTGCAAACAGCGCAGTTGCGCGCCGAATCGCTGGCTGCCGAAAAGCTGGGTATGGAACAGGGCTTGCAGGCAGAGCAGGCGCTGGTTGCCATCTCGCAGCAAAAAACCGCGGTAATCGAGCAGGCGGCTGAAGAGGCGTTGCGTCGTGCAGCTACGGAGGCGGAAGCGCTGCAGGTCGCGCAGGCCCAACTGGAGACGGAAACGCGCGCCATTCTTGAGATTGAAGCCAGAATGGCGGCGCAGTTGCAGGCGATCGAATCGGATAATCAGCGCATTGAGATGGAGGTGCGCGCGCAGGAAATTGCCGAAACCACGCACCAGCTCAACGAACGCGCCAATCAGGATGCAATAGAGCAGGAACTGGCCGCGGTGCGCGCCCTGAATATGGCCAAGTTGCACGCGGATGCGCAGCGCGCGGCGCTCAAACAGAAGGAAGACCATATTCACGCCGAAGCACTGGTGACTGCCGAATTGCAGCGGCAGGTGAATGAGGCAAAGCAGGCGCATGAACAGGCCATGATGCGTGCGGAGAGGATGGCTGAGCGCCACGTTGCAGAGGAAGATAAAGCCACTGAACTGGAAGAAGAACGCGTGCGCAGCGAAGCCATGGCTGCCATTGCAGCACGCAAACAGGCGGAAGCTGCAAAAGCCGCGACCGAGGCGGCCGTGTTGCGCGAGCAACAGGCTGAGCAGCTGGCTGAAATGGAAGCGTTGCGTGAGGCGCGCGAACTTGAATGGCGTGACAAGCTGGAACAGCGTGCCGCATTGGAGGCACAGGCGGGAGAGGCGGTGAGGCAGCGTCTCGCGGTTGAACAGCAGGCCTGTGAAGCTGAACAGGCGAAAATTGCCGCACAACAGCAGTTGGCGCAGATTGCGCGGGCGCATGAGCAGGCAGAACTTCAGGCAGCGCGTGCAGAGCAGGAAAAAATGCGCGCCCTGGAATCTGCGATTGCGGCGGTGGCGCAATGTGCGCGCCTGGCTGATGAAGCAAGAGGGGTTGCGGCTGAACGTGAACAACTGGCGCATCAGCTATCCGAGCGCGAGCAGCAGCGCCTGATGCAAGAGCGTGAGTTGCAGGCGCAGCACCTGCTGCGCGCTGAACTGGCTGCGGAAGCAGAAGCCGCGCTTGGGTCACGTCTGGCGGCAGAGCAGCAGGCCTGCGAGGCGGAACAGGAAAAAATTGCGATAGAACATCAGGCGTTGCAGCAGGCGCAGGCCCATGCGCAGGCACAGCGTCAGGCAGCAGAGGCCGAGCAGGAAAAAATACGCAGTGAAGACGCGGCGATAATCGCGATGAATCAGCTGGAACAGATCGCACGCGAAGCCAAACAGCTGGCCCAGACGCGCGAGCAGATGGCGCAACGACTGATCGAGCGCGAGCAGCAGCTGCTGGACGAGGAAATCGAGTTGCAGACGCAGCAGACGCAGCGCGCTGCTGTGATAGACGCGGCCGCGCAGGCTGCGCAGTCACGTTTGCAGGCGGAGCAGCAGGCAATTGCAGTCGAACAGGGAAAGATAGCGGCAGCGCAGCAGGCAGAACAGCTGGCCATGGCGCATGCCGCTGTGCAACGTCAACTGCTTGAGGCCGAACAGGAAAAAATCCGTCTGGAAGAAGATGCGCTGGCGGCAGTACAGCAGCGCGGTCAGATTGCGGAAGATGCGCGTCTGGCGGCGTTGGCGCGCGAGCAGATGGAGGTGCAACTGCTGGCGCAGGAGCATGAACGTCTGGCGCATGAACGTAAATTACACGAACAACTGACGCAGCGCGCTGCCCTGGAAGCGGAAGCGCTTGCGGCTGTAGAGGCGCGCATAGTCGCAGAGCAAAGCGCGAGTGAGGCTGAACAGGCAAAGATACGCAGTGAAGAGCTGGTGATTTTTGCGATGGAGCAATGCGAGCAGCTTGCGGAAGAAGCGCGCTTGCTAGCCGTTGAGCGGGAGCAGACGACGTTGCAGTTGGCGGAACAGGCGCAGTTGCGTATGGCGCACGAGTCCGAATTGCAGGCGCAACAACGCCTTCGAGTATCCTTGGAGGCCGAAGCCAATGTGGCCTTGCAGGCGCGCATAGCGGCTGAGCAAAAGGCAGGCGAGGCTGCGCAGGCTAAAATTGCGGCTGAACTTCAGGCGCAGCAGGAGGCGCGCGCACATGAAGCGGCGATGCTATTGGCGGAGGCTACTGAACAGGAACAGATACGCCGTGAAAAGGCGGCGATCACAGCCGAACAACAGCGTATACATGTTGCCGAATTAGCCCGCCAGGCGGCGGAAGCACGCGAGCAGTTGGAAAATCAGTTGGCAGGACAGGAGGGGAGACAATTCGAACTGGAGCGCACTTTGCAGACTGCACTGTCGCATAAACAATCGCTTCTGGAGAATGCGATGCGCGAGACCCAGGCGCGGATTGAAGCGGAACAGGCGGCGGGTGAGGCGCAAGCGGCGAAAATTGCAGCCGAACAGCAGGCCCAGCGGCAGGCCTATGAGCAGGAAGTCATCCAGCGTCAGCTGGCCCGGGCGGAGCAGGACAGAGTCGCTCGGGAAGCGTCGCTGCTGGCACTCGCACAGCAAAGCATGCAGGTGGCCGAGGCTGCGCGATTGGCCGTTGTGGAACGAGAACAGATGGCTTTGCAGTTGTTCGAACAGGAACAGCAGCGCCATGCGTATGAATCCGGCTTGCAGGCCGAGCTTGCGCAGCGTCTGGCCCTTGAGGCCGAGGCGCTTGCCGCCTTGCAGGCGCGGCGGGCCGTTGAACAGCAGGCGCGCGAGGCGGAGCTTGCGAAAATCGCTACAGAACAGCAAATGCTGAAAATGGCTGAGGCGCATGAGGCGACGCAACGCCAGGCGGATGAGGCTGAGCAGGCCCGCATGCGTTGCGAAGAGGCCGCGATGGCGGCTACGCGTGAACGTGAACAGATTGCTGAAGAAGCGCGACTTGCCGCTATCGAACGCGAACGTATGGAGCTTCAGCTGGCAAGACAAGCGCGGCAGCTGGCGGAGCGGGAGCGTGCTTTGCAGGAAACGTTGTCTTATAAGCTGACGCTCGCAGAAAATAATGCGCAATCCAAACAGGCGCGTATCGAAGCTGAGCAGCGTGCGATTGAAGCGGAACAGGAAGGTACACGTATTCATGAGTCTGCAAGGTATCAGGCTGAGCAGCAGCTGGCTGATATGGCGCGGCAAATCGATGTGGTTGAGGCGGAAATTGTACAGACTGCGGCGCAACGCATGCATCAGCAGCAGCGCGTGCTGGAGGCCGCACAGGCAAAACTTCAGGCTGAGCGGTTAGCGGAACAGGCAACGGCGGAACTTGCCATTATCGCGGAACAGGAACAACAGATTGTTGCGCAAAAATATAATGAACAGCAGCAACTGCTGACGCAGCAGCAATCGAAACTGGCGAATGAACAGCAGTTGCTGGCTGTCGCGGAGCAACGCAGGCAGGCAGAGGTGGCGTTAGAGGCGGCCGCAGCGGAACATATCTCAGCGGAACAAACAGCGACTGTGCAGGCGCAGGAAAAGCGTTTGCTTGAAATGCAGGCCGCGCAGCAGGCGCGACAACGGGCCGAACTGGAGGAGCAGGAAACCATGCTGCTGTCTTTGCAAGTCGAGCAGGCGCGTAACGACCTGGCGCCGTTGCAATTGAAAGCGCGTCAGCGCAGGACCGCGCGCCTGATTAAGGCCGGCCGTGCACTGGGGCTGGCCTCGGCAGCGGCGCTGTTCGGTTATTACTGGATCAGTGAGCGCGCTGAGGCGCCAGTCGCGCGTACCGCAAAGCAAGCTGAACCCACTGTGTCGAAGGACGCTCAGGCGGAGGATGCTGTGCATCAGCCGGGTATGCTGAAGTTGTCAAGACAACTGAAACAGGATTAAAGTTTTTCCAGCAATTCGTTGAGGAATGCGCTGGATTCTTGCGGGTTGTCCAGTATCATCCCGCTGATCCAGAATACATCTTCAGCACGGCTGCCCAGCGTGTTGATTTTGGCGCGATGCAGGTGGATGTCATGTCTGTCTAGCAGTTGGGCCAGACGCGCCAGCAACCCTGGGCGATCGCCGGTGATCAGCGAGAGTAGATACATGCCGTGACGATCTTTTTCGATGTTGATTTTGGTATTGATCGGGAAGTGCTTGAGTTGCCGGCTGACTCGTCCGGCGGCGACTGTTTCGATCGGTTTGGCCTCAGCGATTTTCTGCGTCAACTCAAATTCGATATAGTTCATCAGGTCGCGGTAGGCCATTTCGCTGCGGGTGACTTCCATGATCTGGAAGCTGTTCAGCGCGTAACCGTGCTGGGTGGTGTGTATCTTGGCCTCGACGATGGTGTAGTGCATGCGCGAAAAAAACGCACAGATGCGCGCGAACAGATAACGCTGGTCCGGACAATAGACCATCACCTGCAAACCGGTTCCGGCGCGACTCAAACGGGTCTTAACGACAGGCGTAGCGTTGTTGACTCTGAAAGCCAGTAACCGGCTGTGCCAGGCGATCTCCTGCGGCTCATGGTCGAGGAAATAGCTGTCATCGAGTTGCGCCCAGAGCAGACGGTAGGACTCGGACGCGATGGCGTATAGATTCAGCGTGGCAGCGGCCTGAGTGCGAATTTCCGCCAGATGATTGGCGGAGGCGCCCACCTTCAGATAACGGCGCGTCAGATGGAACAGATCTTCCATCAGCTTGGCTTTCCAGGCGTTCCATACCTTAGGGCTGGTGCCCTGCACATCAGCCACGGTCAGCAGATACAGCGCGACGAGATAACGCTCGTTTTTGATTTTTCCGGCAAACGCGGCGATGACTTCCGGGTCGCTCAGATCCTGTTTTTGCGCAGTGGCTGACAGGGTGAGATGCTGTTCAACCAGCCATACCACCAGGTCGCTGTCGTCCCGGCTCAGGCCGTGGTGCGTGCAAAACAGGCGCGCGTCCTTCATGCCGAGTTTTGAATGGTCGCCGCCGCGCCCCTTGGCGATGTCGTGGAACAGGCCCGCGATATACAGCACTTCGGGCCGGGCAAATTCACCCATCAGCTTGTTGCACAGGGGAAGTTCGTGCGCATGTTTGGGCAGCGCAAAACGCCGCAGGTTGCGCACCACCATCAGGATATGTTCATCCACCGTGAATACATGGAACAGGTCATGCTGCATCTGCCCTACGATACGTCCGAAGGCGGGAATGTAGCGTCCCAGTATGCCGTACTGACGCATACGACGCAGCGCATGATTCACGCCCTGCGGCTGGCGCAGTATTTCCATGAATTGTGCGCGGTTGTGCGGATTGCGACGAAAAGCGGCATCGATGCGCGGCTGCGCACGCCACAAAGCGCGCAAGGTTTTTGCGGTAAGGTCAGTCAGTTCCGGGTTGCGCTGCATGATTAAAAACAGCTCGAAGATCGCTTCCGGCGTGTGTTCAAACAGCTGCTCATCGCGTATTTCGAGCAGGCTGCCGATAGCGCGGAAGCGCGCGTTCAGCACACGCTGGGGCGGCGTTTCGCGGAACAGGTAGTCATGCAGGTTTTGCAGCAGAATGGTATTGAACTGCCTTACCGCCAGCTTGGTGCGGTAATAGCGCTGCATCAGATGCTCGCTGGCGCGGCGGTTGAGCGATGCAGTAATGCCCATTTGTTCCGCCAGCGGCGTTTGAAACTCAAACATCAGACGGTCTTCGCGCCGCCTTGACAGATAATGCAATCGCGTGCGCAGCGTCTGCAGCAGCGCGTCGTGACGTGCTATCTGAACCGCTTCTGCGTGGCTGATCAGTCCGGCATTGGCAAGATCCGTCCAGCGCGTGCCAAGATTCGCCGCGCGACTGATCCAGGTGATGTTTTGCAGGTCGCGCAAGCCACCGGGGCTTTCCTTTAAATTGGGCTCAAGATTGAAGTCCGCATCGTCAAAGCGGGCATGGCGCAGTTGTTGCTCGTGCAGTTTGGCTTTATAAAATTCGCGCGGATCCAGATTTTCCGCAACCGTTATCCGCATCTCTTCAAACAGGGGTGAGTTTCCGCACAAAAGACGCGCTTCGAGCAGATTGGTCTGTACCGTGATGTCTTTTGACTCCGCCGTGCATTCTGCGACGGTGCGGATGCTGTGACCGACTTCAAGGCCAATGTCCCACAGCAGCGCCACCAGTTCGTGAAGCTTGATCTGCAAGGCTTCATCGGGTTCGCCGCTCAGCAGGATCAGCAGATCGATATCCGATTTCGGGTACAGCTCGCCGCGCCCGTAACCGCCGACCGCGATCAGTGCCAGATTTTCCGGCAAGTTCATCTGTTGCCAGATGCGGCGCAGATAGTTATCAATCAGTTTGCTGTGCGCCTTGAGCAGGCGTGCGGCCTTGCCCCGCTGCAAAAAATCCTGTTCCAGCGCCAGCCGGTCGCGGCGCAATGAGTCGCGCAGTTCTACCATGTCACAGGCTTGATCCGGCATGACGGTTAACCTATAAAGGGGGAGGCGCCGGACAGCCGGCAGACAAGGTCAGCACTTCAAAGCCCGTTTCGGTCACCAGTATGGTGTGCTCATATTGTGCCGACAGGCTGTGGTCGCGGGTTACCACGGTCCAGCCGTCACCCAGTTGCTTGATGTCTTTTTTTCCGGCATTGATCATCGGCTCGATGGTAAACACCATGCCAGCTTCCAGCTTTAAGCCGGTTTTCGGGCGACCGTAATGCAGCACTTGCGGCTCTTCATGGAAATTCGCGCCGATGCCGTGGCCGCAGAATTCGCGCACCACGCTGTAGCCCAGCGGCTCGACAAAGCTCTGGATGGCATGGCCGATATCGCCCAGATAAGCGCCCGCTCTGACCTTGCGGATGGCGCGCCACATCGACTGATAGGTGGTTTCGCACAGACGTTTAGCCTGTATCGAGGGTTCGCCGACATAAAACATACGGCTGCTGTCGCCGTGATAGCCGTCCTTGATTACCGTGATGTCGAGATTGACGATGTCGCCGTTTTTCAGCACTTTATCGCTGGGCACACCGTGGCAGATCTGGTGGTTGATCGAGGTGCAGATGGATTTCGGATACGGCGTGTGCCCGCCGGGTGCGTAGTTGAGCGGCGCGGGGATGGCCTGCTGCACGTCGACGATCAAATCGTGGCACAGCTTGTCCAGCTCATTGGTGGTAATGCCGGCTTTGACGAACGGGCCGATGTAATCGAGCACCTCACTGGTCAATCGACCGGCGATGCGCATTTTCTCGATTTCCTGAGGGGTTTTGATGGAAACGGACATAGTATTCGCTTTTTAAAGGTAATTCAGGATAGCATGAGAGCGCTATTCCCGACAAATGCGTTCGGGAATAAACGCTCCGCGTACCCGTCTGGATTGCTATACACCTTGTTTCAGGCTCGCACTGATGAAATCATCCAGATCGCCATCCAGCACGCCCTGAGTGTTGCCGACCTCGTAATTGGTTCTGAGATCCTTGATGCGCGACTGGTCCAGCACGTAGGAGCGGATCTGGTGGCCCCAGCCAATATCAGTTTTACCATCTTCCATCGCCTGTTTTTCGGCGTTGCGTTTGCGCAATTCCTCCTCGTACATGCGGGATTTCAACATTGCCATGGCTTCTGCGCGGTTGCGGTGTTGCGAGCGGTCGCTCTGGCACTGCACCACGATGTTGGTCGGAATGTGCGTGATACGCACCGCAGAATCGGTCTTGTTGATGTGCTGACCGCCGGCGCCGGAGGCGCGATAGGTATCCACGCGCAGATCGGCCGGATTGATGTCGATCTCGATGGAATCGTCTACTTCAGGATAGACGAATACGCTGGAAAACGAGGTGTGGCGGCGGTTGCCGGAATCGAATGGCGATTTGCGCACCAGACGATGCACGCCGGTTTCGGTGCGCAGGTGACCGAAGGCGTATTCGCCGATCACCTTGATCGAGGCGCCCTTGATACCGGCGACGTCACCGTCGGACTGCTCCAGAATTTCCACCTGAAAGCCTTTGCGTTCGGCGTAGCGCAGATACATGCGCATCAGCATGGAGGCCCAGTCCTGTGCCTCGGTGCCGCCTGAACCTGCCTGAATGTCGATGAAGCAGCTGTTCGGGTCCATCGGGTGATTGAACATGCGGCGAAATTCCATCTCGGCGACGCGACGTTCGATATCCTGTATATCCGCAGCGGTGCTGTTTAGCGACTCTTCGTCATTTTCCGCCTGCGACATCTCAAACAATTCAGCCGCATCCGACAGATCCTGCTGGATTTTTGACAGACCCAGCACCACACCTTCGAGCATCTTGCGTTCGCGGCCCAGTTCCTGCGCGCGTTTAGCATCCTGCCAGATCGCAGGATCTTCTGCTAATTCACAAACTTCGGTCAGGCGTTCCTGCTTGGTATCGTAGTCAAAGATACCTCCGTAATTCGGCGCTGCGCAGTGCCAGGTCCTGTAACTGGTTGTTAAGGGAATTGATTTGTTCGACTTCCATGATATTTTCTCTATAAATTTGTTATTAGGGCGAATCGCGGTGTCGGGTGCTCGCTTATTCCTCGTCTATCCTGGTGATATGTCTCGTCATGCGCTGATGAAACTACTAGCCATTCGACTAAGCCCGCTAGCGGGCAAGTCGCTGGTTATGTGAGGCTTCTTGCGCTTCATCCCGAAAAACAAATTTTCAAGATTGAGAGAGTTATGTCAGTAGGCTGAAAAGAGCGCGATTATAACGCAAACAGGCCTGCCAATATCCCGCAAGCGATGGCCAGGAAGCCGATGGAAACCTGTTTTGCGAGGTTTTTCCCGCCCAGAAACAAAACCAGACCGAATTTGAAGGCCAGATTGGCGATGAAGGCGAGAATGATGGCGGTGACGGTTTGTTGCTGGCTTAACTGGCCGAGATTGAACAAGCGCAGGCTGGACAGGGTGATGGCGTCCACATCGGTCAGCCCGGATATCAGCGCAACTGCGTACAAACCGTGGCTGCCCGCGATGTCCTTCATCCAGGCTGAACCCAGCAATACGGCGACATACAGCAGGCCAAAGCCGATGGCAGTGTGCAGTTCGGCCGGATTGCGCGTCTGCGGCACATAAAGTTCGGTTTCATGGCTCATTTTGCGCCAGTTGTACAGCGCAACCAGCAGACCCGTCACCAGACCGCTGGCCAGTATCGGCAGCAAGCGTGGCAAGATGCTGTGCGCAACCACGGCGCTGACCACCATCAGGCGCACGATGACGACCAGGCTGGCAATCACGATGACTGAGGCGGCAAGGTTGCGCATGGTCTGATCGGTCTTGCTGTTTCTGGCATAGATCATGGTAGTGGCGGTGCTGGAGGCAATACCGCCGAAGATGCCCAGAAACAGTGCGCCATATCGCGTTCCTGCGATCAGCAGTGCGATATATCCGGCAAGGCTGATGCCGGAAATCAGCACCACCATCAGCCAGGCCTGATGCGGATTGACGGCCTGATAGGGGCCATAGCTCTGATCGGGCAGGATGGGCAGCACGATGAAGGTCAGCACGGAGAATTGCAGGATGGCGACCAGATCCCGGCGGGTCAGTTTTTGCGAAAATCCCCGCAGTTCGGGCTTGAAGTAGAGCAGGGCGGTGACGCCGATCGCCAGCATCACGGCGAGTTTGCTGTAACTATACCAGATCATCGCACCCAGGCTGTAACAGAGCAGCAAGGCGATCACGGTGGTGGTGCCGGGATCGTTTGATTCATCAACGCGAGAGTTGCGTAGCGATACGTTTGCACCCTCTCCCACTGGGAGAGGGTTGGGGAGAGGGGGGCGGACATGGCGTCTTTTTTCTATATGATTGCCATGCTCGCCATTTTTTTGTCGGTAGGATGCGACGATCATGCCGGCGACCGACAGCAGGCCTGCGATCAGCAGTAAGGGTGAGTTGAGTTTGCTGGAGAGCAGGGCGGTCAGCGTGCCGAATACGGCGACCAGTGCGAAAGTGCGCAGCCCGGCATGCGCTGACGGATTGCGTTCGCGTTCCAGCCCGATCAGCAGGCCGATGGCAAGGCTGGTGATGAACTGTGGCAAGGTCTCGATGCCATTGACTTGCAGAAAGCTGGTTTCCATGTGGTTTAGGATTGAGGTGTGAGGATCGAGGAATGAGTTACAAACAGCGAACGGTTTTTTCTCAATCCTCAGTTCTCAATCCTCACTCCTCACTCCTGTATTTTCACTCCCAATGCCGGATAATGAGTTGCAGACTCTGATTGCCATTGTATTCATTGATGGAGAGGCTGTATACGGCATGGATATATTCGGGCAGCGGCTCATTGTGTCCGAACAGGATGGCTTCGATTTCATTGCCCTCATCGGTGGCGAGCCGCAGTTTCAGGTGTTTCTCACCGACCACGCGCTGATTGATTACCTCGAAATCATCGTCGAACTGCGGTGCCGGAAAGCCTTGCCCCCAGACCTGTTCGTCCAGCAGGCACGCGGCGGACAGTGTCATCCCGGAGGAATCGAGCGGGCCGTCCGTTTCGATACGCAACATCAAATTGTTCGGACTAAGTAGTTCGCTGGTGACTTGTTCGAAAGCGGCGACAAAGGCAGGAAAATCGGCTGCAGCGATGGAAAGTCCCGCGGCCATTGCATGGCCACCAAACTTCTTGATGAGTTGAGGGTGACGTTTGCTGACCAAATCCAGCGCGTCGCGCAAATGCAGTCCTGCGATGGAGCGGCCGGAACCTTTCAACTCGCCGTTGGAGGCTTGTGCAAAGGCGATGGTCGGCCGGTGAAATTTATCCTTGAGGCGGGATGCGAGTATGCCAATCACCCCTTGATGCCAGGTCTCATCGAACAGTACCAGGCTGAAACTGTCCTGTGGACGGACGGCGTCGAGTGCGATCAGCGCGCCCTCCTGCATCTCCGTCTCGATGCTGCGCCGTTCGCGGTTAAGACTGTCCAGCTGGTTTGCGATCTGCAAGGCGACGGATGCCTCATCGGTTAACAGCCCGTTGATCCCGAGACTCATGTCGTCCAGTCGTCCTGCGGCATTCAGGCGCGGGCCTACGGTAAATCCAAGATCCATACTTGCAATCTTGGCGGGTGCCTTCTTGGCTACCTGTAACAGTGCATTGATGCCGGCACAGGCGCGGCCTGCACGTATGCGTTGCAAACCCTGTTGCACCAGTATGCGGTTGTTCTGATCCAGTTTGACGACATCGGCAACCGTGCCCAGCGCTACCAGATCGAGCAGTTCGATGAGTTTTTTGCCTTGTGTGTCTGTCAATAGACCCCGGGTCTTCAGTTCGGCGCGCAAGGCCAGCAGTACATAGAACATCACGCCTACGCCTGCCAGATGCTTGCTGGGGAATTCGCAACCCGGCTGGTTCGGATTAACGATGCAGGCTGCATCCGGCAAGGTGTCGCCGGGCAGGTGATGGTCGGTGACAAACACTTGCATGCCCAGCCGGTTGGCTTCCGCTACCCCGTCTACACTGGCGATGCCGTTATCCACCGTGAGCAGGATATCGGGATGTCGTTTGGCCGCCAGATGCACGATCTCAGGGGTCAGTCCGTAACCGTATTCAAAGCGGTTCGGCACGAGGAAATCAATGTCAGCGCCAAAGGCGCGCAAACCGCGTACGGCGACCGCACAGGCCGTTGCGCCATCACAGTCATAGTCGGCAATGACCAGCAATTTTTTTTGTGCAGCAATGGCGTCAGCAAGCAGACGGGCCATTTCTCGCGCATTTTTCAGCTTGTCGAAAGACAGCAGGTGGGCAAAACTGGTTTCCAGTTGGGCGGGCTCCGTGATGCCGCGTGCCGCAAATATTTTTGCCATGGCGGGCGTGTAGCCGCCATCGGTCAGGTGTTGCAGGGCCGTTTCGGGGATTTCGCGTGGCGTGATTTGTGTCATGGCGTGCTGAGATTTTCAAGTGGTGTCAGTTTATCACTTGAATGCGTATGCGGTTTGTTCGGACTGATATAACACAGCCGGATGACATGTTTGCATATCCCGTCTGTTTTTTTTGGCCATTTGCGCTAAAATGTAACACTTTTTAAGTCGGATAAATTATCGTGGCACTCATAGTACAAAAGTACGGTGGTACATCGGTCGGCAGCACAGACCGTATCAAAAATGTCGCAAAGCGCGTCGCAAAATTCAAGGCGAAAGGTCATCAGGTGGTGGTCGTTCTCTCAGCAATGAGCGGTGAGACGAACCGGCTGATCGGTCTGGCAAAAGAAATTCAGGAAAATCCGGACCCGCGTGAACTCGATGTGATTATTTCCACAGGCGAGCAGGTGACGATCGGTTTACTTGCGATGGCGCTCAAAGATATTGGTCTTAAATCGAAGAGTTATACGGGCGGGCAGGTCAAGATTTTGACCGACAATGCCTATACCAAGGCGCGTATTGTCAGTATCGATGAGCAAAGCATACGTGCCGATCTTGAGAATGACTGTGTGGTGGTGGTGGCCGGTTTTCAGGGGATGGACAAGGATGGCAATATCACGACGCTGGGTCGTGGCGGTTCCGATACCACAGGGGTTGCGATTGCGGCGGCGCTGGGTGCCGACGAATGCCAGATTTACACCGATGTGGATGGCGTCTATACCACCGATCCGCGCATGGTTCCCGAAGCGCGCCGCTTGAAGAGCATTACCTTCGAGGAAATGCTGGAGATGGCCAGCTTGGGTTCCAAGGTGTTGCAAATTCGCTCGGTGGAGTTCGCCGGAAAATACAAGGTCAAGCTGCGCGTACTCTCCAGTTTCGAGGAAGAGGGCGAAGGCACACTGATTACTTTTGAGGATGAAGACAAAATGGAACAAGCCATTATTTCCGGGATCGCGTTTAACCGTGATGAAGCCAAAGTCAACGTATTGGGTGTGCCGGACAAGCCGGGCATCGCCTACCAGATTCTGGGCCCTGTCTCCGATGCCAATATCGACGTGGACATGATCATCCAGAACGTCGGCGTAGATGGCACGACGGATTTTTCCTTTACCGTGCATCGCAATGATTTCAACAAGACGCTGGATATCCTCAATAATGAGGTCGTGCCGCACATCGGTGCACGCCGTGTGATCGGTGATAATAAGGCGGCGAAGGTTTCTGTGGTGGGCGTTGGTATGCGCTCGCACGTGGGAATCGCCAGCAAAATGTTCCGCACGCTGGCCGAAGAGGGTATCAACATTCAGATGATTTCCACCTCGGAAATCAAGATTTCCGTGGTGATCGACGAAAAGTATCTTGAATTGGCCGTGCGTGTCCTGCACAAGGCCTTCGATCTGGATCAGGAAGAAGTATAAATAGTTTGACAGGCGGGGGCGTTCCCATTAATATGCGCGGCCTTCGGAGAGGTGGCCGAGTGGTCGAAGGCACTCCCCTGCTAAGGGAGCATTCGGGGATAACCTGAATCGAGGGTTCGAATCCCTCCTTCTCCGCCAAGGTAACATGTGTTAAAATGTTGTCGCTTTAGTTTCACACTGCGCCCGTAGCTCAGCTGGATAGAGTACTTGGCTACGAACCAAGGGGTCGGGCGTTCGAATCGCTCCGGGCGCACCAGTTTCGGATGTAATATCAAAGGGTTAGGCTTGTCAGTCTAACCTTTTTTTATTTGCTGTCACCGAAACGTCACTTAAAGCCTGACGACGATTTACATAGTCCGCCAGATGCACTGTTGATAAGTGAGCATACCGCCTCGCCATCTCAGCACTCTCCCAACCGCCCAGTTCTTGCAGGACATTGAGCGGTGTTCCTGCTTGCACATGCCAGCGGAAGTTTTTTAATCCAACCGATGCGCCCGACGCGAGTATCCAGTTCTCGTCAACGAAAATTATAATTTTTTCATCACTCTGTGATTTTGTTTGCGTTGTAAGTTGGATTGATATAGCATCTCCCAAAATGGGAGGTATTGTTTATGCGGGTAGTTGCAAAGAGTACCTTGGTCAAATTTTGGACACGACCTGAATATGCGGATTCGAAGGGTGCCTTGCAAAGCTGGTTTGATGAAGCAAGCAAAGCGAATTGGCTAACACCGCAAGATATTAAGGGCCAGTATAGAAACGCCAGTATTTGCGGGAATAATCGAGTGGTGTTCAATATTTCTGGTAACAAATATCGACTAATCGTGGAAATGCAATATCGTGTTGGAATTGTATGGGTTAAATTCATTGGATCCCATGCGCAGTATGATCAAATTAATGTGGAGAATGTTAATGAATATTAAGCCAATCCGAAACGATGTTGACCTGCAAGCCGCTTTTAAGCGCTTGGAGGTTGTGTATCAAGCGCAAGAAGGGACACCGGAATCTGATGAGATGGAGGTTCTCGTTACGTTGATTGAAGCCTATGAGAACAAGTATTTCCCGATGGGCATTGCTGATCCCGTTGAGGCTATCAAGTTCAGAATGGAGCAACAGGGTCTTACTCAAAAGGATCTGGAGCCATTTATTGGCAGTAGCGGTCGTGTTTCAGAGGTATTGAATCACAAGCGCCGTTTAAGTCTGCAAATGGTCAAGCGGTTGCATGATGGGCTGCGCATTCCATATGAAAGCCTTTTGGCTGCCGCATAGTTTTACAGGATACTTTAAATCCTGAAGGGGCTTTGAAGGAACTGGGTTGTTAAAAACATTGAAATACAGTCGTTGAAGGGGATGTCGGGTTGGTTAATAATATTAAATAATCAATCGGTTACAAATAAATCTGCGAACTACGAACCAAGGGGTCGGGCGTTCGAATCGCTCCGGGCGCACCATATTCGGAAGTAATATCAAATGGTTAGGCAGAAATGCTTAATCCTTTTTTATTTAACGTAGCCCAAACGTAGTCGCTTCTCTTGGTTTTTCTTCTACTGCATGCAATCTGGACAGGCGATCCCCATACTCTGTTAAGTGTTCGCTGGACAAGTGAGCATCCTTTCTCACCATCTCGACGCACTCCCAACCGCCCAACTCTTGCAATACATGCAGCGGTGTTCCTGCTTGCACATGCCAGCTTGCCCACGTATGACGCAGATCATGCCACCGGAAATTTTCGATGCCGACCTTTATCAGCGCATTCCGCCATGCCTTCGTGTTGACGTGAATTCGTCATTCTCAATAGTGCCATTGGTAATGGCATTCAATAGCCGCTGTTTGCCTGCTTTGTTTTTCTTGAGCTGGCGGTTTAGATCGCTGATATGTGCTTCCTGTCCATTTTTGGAAAACAGAACACGTTTGCGTAGTTCTTCCATCATCGTTTGCAGACGTTCCAGTGTGCCAGACGGAATTGCTACGCGCAGTTTGCAGCGACTGGTTACAAAGAGTGCCATTGTTGTATTTAGCGCTACAAAATTTGCTGATTTGTCGTGTTTTTAACCAGCAGTGTATTCGGTTGTGTTTAATTTCATTATTTTTTTCATAAACTTATATTCTTCATTGAAAGTGGCGTGAATTTTGCTTATATCCAGTTTGCAAGTGAGGGTTTCTGTGAGGTGGCGCTTATCCTAATTGTCTGGAAGCTATCGCGACTGGGTGGCGTAATTGACGGAAAACGTAATATGGCAAATCAACTTCTGCTTAGTATCTGAAACTTGTGTTTGCTCAATCAGGCAAACGTAAGGACGGGTGCAGGTGGTGAAAACGACATTTAACCAGTATCAGCCGGATAGTCATGCGCACAGGGCGCAAGGTTGCGGCTGATTAATTGAAAGGGAAATATCATGGCTATGAAAATTGATCCGGACTTGTGTACATCTTGCGGCGATTGCGAACCGGATTGTCCGACCGCATCGATCGCAACCAAAAAGGGCATTACCAAAATCAATGCGGATTCCTGTACGGAATGCGAGGGTGAGTATGACGCGCCAAAATGTGTGGAACTCTGCCCGATCAAGGGGTGCATTATTCAAGCATAGGTATAGCACGGGGCAGTGCAGTCAACCTGTCTGATGGTCTGCCTGTCGTGCAGGACGTGTGCCTGCACGTCCCTGGCGGCTTTACGCGGGCGAAGCGTGTGGCGTATTGGCCAATGGTTGTTACGCCCGTGAAATGAGTTGAGGCCATCGATTTTTCGAAATGGCCAACGAATGGAGAACATGAGTATGCGGATAGGCATTCCTGCGGAGACGCGAGCAGGCGAGACGCGTGTTGCGGCAACCCCGGAGACGGTGAAGAAGCTGATCGCTACAGGCCATCAGGTGCAGGTGCAAACGGGCGCAGGCAGCGGCGCGTATTACCCGGACGCAGACTATGCGGCAGCCGGTGCGCAACTGGTCAATGCGGCGACGCTCTACAAAGATTCGCAGATCGTGCTCAAAGTTCGTGCACCGAGCGCTGAAGAGTTGACGCAGATGGCAGCCGGCACGGTGCTGGTGGGATTGTTGGCCCCGCATCAGACGGAACAGGTCGCCGCCCTCACCCAACAGGGTCTTACCGCCTTCGCGATGGAAAAGCTGCCGCGCACCTCGCGCGCGCAGGCGATGGACGTGCTCTCCTCACAGGCTAACATTGCCGGTTACAAGGCGGTGATTCTGGGCGCGAACTATTACCAGCGCTTCATGCCGATGCTGATGACGGCTGCCGGTACCGTGAAGGCTGCGCGCGTGCTGATTCTGGGGGTGGGGGGGGCAGGGCTGCAGGCGATCGCCACCGCCAAGCGTCTGGGTGCGGTGGTGGAAGCCTCCGATGTTCGCCCGGCTGCGAAGGAGCAGGTCGAATCGCTGGGCGCCAAGTTCATTGATGTGCCGTTCGAGACCGATGAAGAGCGCGAGATCGCAAAAGGTGTGGGCGGCTATGCTCGCATGATGCCGGCTGCCTGGATGCAGCGTCAGGCGGCTCTTGTTGCCGAGCGTGCGAAACAGGCCGATATCATCATCACAACTGCCCTGATTCCGGGACGCGCAGCGCCCGTGCTGTTGACCGAGGACACCGTAAAGCTGATGAAACCGGGATCGGTGGTGATCGACATGGCGGTGGAGGCGGGCGGCAACTGCCCGTTGTCGGAGGCGGGCAGGACGGTCGTCAAACACGGCGTAACCATTGCGGGCGAGACCAATCTGCCGGGCCTTGTGGCCACCGATGCCAGCGCCTTGTATGCGCGTAACCTGTTGAATTTCATCAACCTGTTGTGCGACAAGACCGGTGCGATGAACATCGATCTGGCGGACGACATTATTGCCGGCACCCTGCTGTGCCGGGACGGCGCGATGTTCGCTCCCGGTCAAGAAATAAAACAGAATTAATGTAGGTTGGGTTAGCAGTTTCATCGCGTAACCCAACATGCGCAATGTCGGGTTACGCAAAAATCGCTAACCCGACCTACGATCAAGGAGAAAAATATGACAGAAGTAGTAGATCCATTCGTGTTGAATCTGATCGTATTCGTGCTGGCCATTTATGTGGGCTATCACGTGGTCTGGAATGTCACGCCCGCGCTGCATACCCCGTTGATGGCGGTGACCAATGCGATTTCCGCCATCGTCATCGTCGGCGCGATGCTGGCTGCGGCCCTGACGGAAACCACGCTGGGAAAAAGCATGGGCGTGCTGGCGGTGGCCCTGGCTGCGGTCAATGTGTTCGGCGGTTTTCTGGTCACGCGCCGCATGCTGACGATGTTCAAAAAGAAGGATAAAAAAGTGGCCGCAGAAGGAAGCGCATCATGAGCATGAATGTCGTCACCCTGTTGTATCTGGTTGCCAGCATCTGTTTCATTCAGGCCTTGAAAGGCTTGTCGAATCCCAATACCTCGATACGCGGCAATATCTTTGGCATGACGGGCATGGCAATCGCAGCAGTCACTACTGCCGCACTGATCTATAACCTGGCAGGTTCCATGACGGGTCTGGGTTATGTGCTGGCCGCGTTGCTGGTTGGCGGCACGGCAGGGTCGATCATGGCCCATCGCGTCGAGATGACCAAAATGCCGGAACTGGTCGCCTTCATGCACAGCATGATCGGTCTGGCCGCGGTGTTCATCGCGGTGGCGGCGGTGGCTGAACCCCACGCCCTGTTGCATGGTCTGGAAAAAGGCATGGCGATCCCCGCGGGCAATCGTCTGGAACTGTTTTTGGGTGCGGCGATCGGTGCGATTACCTTCTCAGGTTCAGTGATTGCGTTTGGCAAACTGTCCGGCAAATACAAGTTCCGCCTGTTCCAGGGCGCGCCGGTGCAGTTTGCAGGGCAACATCTGATCAATCTGGTGATCGCGCTGGCACTGGTGGGCATGGGCGTGACCTTCATGCTGACCGAGAATTGGGCGGCGTTTTTCAGCATGCTGGCGCTGGCATTTTTGCTGGGCGTGCTGATCATCATCCCGATCGGCGGGGCGGACATGCCGGTGGTGGTGTCGATGCTCAACTCCTATTCGGGGTGGGCGGCGGCAGGTATTGGCTTCTCGCTGAATAATGCCATGCTGATCATCGCAGGCTCGCTGGTGGGCAGCTCCGGTGCGATTCTCTCCTACATCATGTGTAAAGCGATGAACCGTTCCTTCTTCAACGTGATCCTGGGCGGCTTCGGTGGCGAGGCATTCGTGGAAGCGGCAAGCGATGGCGTGCAGCAGACCTATCGTTCCGGCAGCGCAGACGATGCAGCGTTCCTGATGGGTAATGCGGATTCGGTGATCATCGTGCCGGGTTACGGACTGGCGGTGGCGCGCGCGCAACATGCGATCAACGAAATGTCGCATGCCCTGACAGAGAAGGGCGTCAAGGTGCGCTACGCGATTCATCCGGTGGCAGGTCGCATGCCGGGCCACATGAACGTGTTGCTGGCCGAAGCCGAAGTGCCCTATGAACAAGTGGTTGAGATGGACGAGATCAACAACGAGTTTGCCGACACCGACGTGGTGCTGGTGATCGGGGCGAACGACGTGGTGAATCCGGCGGCCAAGAACGACAAGTCGAGCCCGATTTACGGCATGCCTATACTGGACGTATACAAGGCGCGCACGGTGCTGGTGGTCAAGCGCTCGATGGCAACTGGCTATGCGGGGCTGGACAATGATCTGTTCTACATGGACAAGACCATGATGGTGTTCGGCGACGCGAAAAAGGTGGTCGAGGATGTGATCAAAGCGCTGGCTTGATGGTCTCGTTCCCGCGCGTTGCGCGGGAGCGCCGGCGCGGCGCGCATGATTTGCGTTCCCACGCAGCGCGTGGGAACGAGAAAAACTGGAAAGCGTAAGGAGGTGTGCACGGGCAGGTTGCATAAACGCTCGCTGTCTTGATAATTGATTTTTAAAGGGAATAGACAGGATGCCGGATCAACGCATATCATCGATGCTGACGGACAGCGACTGGCTGATTCGTCTTGACGCTGTGCGGCGTGCACCGCTGGAGCATATAATCGAACTGATCGATGATGTTGCGCCGGATGTGCGCGCGGTGGTGCACCGTCGTCTGGAGGAATTTTTGCGAGAGGACGAGACATGAATGACAACGTGATGATTCTGGCAGCCGAAATCGAAAAGCTTGCGCCACGCCCGCATCACAGCAGGTTACTGGAAATGGCCAACAAAATCCGGCCCGGATGTGCTTTCCGCTATGCGTTGAGCCGTGGTGGCTGGTATCGTCCCGGCGGGGTGGTGACAGCGGATGGCGCACGCATCGCCGACAATGTGGAAAGCTGGGTCAAGGCGCAAGGTTCGGATGATGTCGATGAGTTCGTCGAGCGCTATATGGATAGCGGACTTCTGGTGACGCGCCACACCGGACGCACCCACTATTTTGTGGCCGCTTATGGTCCGGCGCCGGCGGATTTTTTGCAACTTGAAGTTGAAGAATTACAGGAAGTGCTGGATCGCCAGTTGCTCGATATTGAAAATCCACCGAATGATATACAAGAACTCATCGAACCGGTGCTGCCTGCGCTGCTGGATGCACAGGCAGTTGGCGTGCCGTATTACCGGTTCCGCCGTCTGATCGACGCACGCCAGATCATCGCCAGAACCACGCTCGCCTATGGCAACATGGACGGATTGGCGCGTCTCATCACTGAATGGTCGCACAGCAGCGCAGCGCTGCATGGTCACTTCAGTGACCACTGGCTCATCGCTTTGCGCGAACATCTGGATCGTTATCGAAATCCGGTGCTTTCAGCTTCGCTGATTTCCTGTCATGAACGGTCACTTAAATCGTTTCACTGGAATGTCGAACTTTCCGGAACCGAAATGTCCCAGCAGTTGCAGGCATTTGACCGGGCGGCAGGATTTTCGGCTGCCTGGTATTTTCATCTGGTTGCAGGAACCATCACGCCGCCCAAGATTGCCTATGCGGTTGTGCGCGATCTTGACAATAAATTTAACTATCTGCCTGACAGTGAAGCCGCTTTGCTGAAAAACTGGATGAACAATCCGTACTCGGTTTGAGTTGTCATTCGGCTGTTTGTTGGATTTGTAACAAGGTGCTGGTTGTTAAATTTATTTAAAATCAAATACCTGTAATCTGGCATGGCATTTGCGTGAACGGGGTATCGTTACTCGTGAGTGAACATCATGCAAACCTGCCATATTAGTAAGCAAACCAACCGCTGTGCCGATAATGAGGGATGGCAAAAATGATCGAGACTTCTGCCCGGGTCATTTTTGCCGAAAACGGGACGGCGCAAGTAGAACCCACTGTACAGTCCAGTTGCGGCAGTTGCCAGACACGCAGCAGTTGCGGCGTTTCAGGTTTGGGTAAATATTTTTCGAACAACCGCAAGGCTATCGCGGTGCACTGCGCGACGGATATCCGTGCCGGAGACGAGCTGCAATTGACTATGAGCGAGGGCGATTTGCTCAAGGCGGGATTGCTGGCTTACCTGTTACCCAGCGTGCTTTCGCTGGTCGGCGCAGGCATGGCTTCCTCCTCGGGATTAGGGGACGGCGGGGCGGTGATTGGTATGCTGGCCGGATTTGCAATGGGACTTTTGCTGGTCAGAGTGTCCGGCTGGGTGCCTAAACTGATCGCACGTCGAAAAAGCGAATAGCGGACGGCGGTCACTAGAGATGATGCCCTTCACGGTGAGCAGCAGGTCACATCCCGCCTTTGGTCAACAGGTAGTCTTGCAGTTTGCCGGTGATTTTGTTCTGAGGCTGACGCAGGCGGAAGCTTCCAGCCTTTCATTTGCGCTGGTTGCAGTGCGCGATGGCATCAGTTTGGAACACGAAATATACATGAGTCCGATTGCCAGTGATGCGGTATTTTCAGCAACGGTACAGGATGGCGGGATTAGTATCGCCACGACTTCGGAAGTCTTGGCGCTGGACTGGGCGATGGTTGGACGGCTCGCAGCGTCCATGGCAGCAGCGATAGGCTAGCCCGGCCGTACCACGATGTCGCCGCCCAGCACCTGCGCCTGACAGGCGAGACGGTTGTTGCGCCCGGCCATATTTTCCTGAAGCACCTTGTCTTCCAGTACGGAACGTTCGCTCATGTTTTCCATGCCGGACACGATGCGCATCATGCAGGTTCCACACTCGCCTTCGCGGCAGCCATAGGTGATGCCGGCGCCGACTTTTTCGGATATCTCGATGAGCCGCGTACCGGCAGGGACCTTGATGGTGATGCCGATGTTTTCAAAGGTGACGTTTGCTTTAGGCATGTTGCAACTCCATTGATAGTAATTCTGAGTTAAGGTGATTTTTTATAATGCGTTCAGGCGGCGTAATAGATGACGCTGCATCGTTCGCCGCTGCTTCTGCTGCCTTTGGTGCGGGGCAGGGGCGTACAGGACTGTGGCAAATCTCAAGGTCGTTGCCGGACTTCTCTTCGTTCAGGCCTATCCATGCGCGAATTTCGTCTGCGTCAAATCCTGCATGGGGTTCGTCATTCACTTTCAGTAATGGACGGCGTATCAGCAGGGGGGCGCTCAGCATCAGATTGAGCGCGGTATCTGCGTCGAGATCAGCCGGCTTGATTTCACCTGATTTGATGCGCGGAGCGGCCGGATTAAACCAGAGCGCTACCGGTAAATCGCCGAAAAACGGGCGCAATTCCTTGCGGCTCCAATTTTCCTGCAGCAGGTTTTTAGCCAATACAGTATGGCCGGATGCGGCGAGCCACAATTTTTGCCTGGTGTTGTTGCGGCAGCCCGGCTTTTCATAAAACAGTACGGTAGCCATAGTATTTGTCCCGGTTAATCTGACCTTGTGGTTTGGCCTGTTCAATCACCCTGATGTTCAAACAGGTCGCGATCGTTCCGGCGCAAAGAGCTTGCTTGATATTAAGCAAACTGCGTGCCTGAATATTTGTGTTTTCAATGATTTGATTATTATAGGTATTTATTATTGTATTTTGACGGCTGGTCGAAATCAGTGCATGGCATCCTGTACGCTTGTCAGGAAGGCAACAAACTATCTGAGGGGTTGAATATTGAACGGGATTGAAAGGTTACCCAGAACCTTGTCTATGCTTGACCTTTTTGCTGACTTTTTCAGCGATATAAGCCTGTAGTCCGGAAGCAGCGCAGCGGAATCCGGGGTTTTGATGTGCCGAGCTTCCCGGGTTTCATTGCATTGCATCCGGGCTACGCTGGCTCTTGTCACTTTCTTGAGATTTGCTATTATGGTGCGAATTATTCCTACCATTAGCGCGAAGGAGCCCCAATGGCCGCCGCCGAAAAAATCAGTATTGCCTTGCCACCTGAAATGCTTAATCTCGTTCGTGGCGCAGTGGCTACCGGTGAATATGCATCAAGCAGCGAAGTCATTCGTGATGCGCTACGCGACTGGACATACAAACGCAATTTACGCCAGCAGGGGGTTACCGAATTGCGTCGTGTATGGCAGGAAGCCGTAAACGACAAAACGCCCGGAATTTCTCCCGATGACGTGTTAGATCGCCTTGAACGAAAGTATCAAACTATCGCCAACAGCAACAACGTCGAATAATGATGCGGCTGGAATTTTCACGGTATATTGAAGGTGATCTGGATAACATCGCTGACTATATTGCTCAGGACAATCCACGTCGTTCCGTGACCTTCATTCAGGACATTCGCACAAAAATTTTCGACAACCAGCGTAACCCGCTAATCTATCAGTTTCGTCCTGACATTGGCGAGGAAGCACGTATGGCAACCGCTGGGAATTATGCCATTCTCTTTCGTCTCATGGGAGAGGTCATCAGGATTGAACGCATCGTTTACGGTGGTCGTGACTTGCCGAACATTTTCGAGCTATAAAAACCAACTGCACGCGGTTTGCTGGAACAAACACGCGTCATACGCAGCATGGGCCAATTTTCGCCACGCGATCAACAAACCTTGCGTCCGATGCCGGCGCAGATCCCGGGATGATCACGTTGTCACTGGTTCTGCCATGATACAAAAACAGCTCCCGAAGTCCTCTGCTTTATTACCTTTAAAAGGGTAGCGTCCTTTTTTCTGTTCAACGTAAATTAAGCCCTGGACTGCCAAATGGCTGGGTCTCTGCTGCCATGGAATACCGCCAGGATAACGATTCGATGTTCTTCTGAGCGAAAATAAATGCTGTAAGGAAAACGATGGGCGACAACGCGCCGAATGCCATCGCGAACAACGGCATACTGGAGCGGTTGTTCAGATGCCTGTGATATGCAACGGTCGATCTCGGCGATAAATTCAAGAGCAAGGCCAAATCGTTTGCTCTCGTACCATGCACTCGCTTCGATAAACTCTGCACTTGCAGCACGATGAAGAGCAATGGGTAGGCTCATTGCCCGATTTTAGCAAGAGCTGCCGCTTTGACTTCGCTCCACGGTATCACATCGTCAGGGTTCGCCAGATAGTCTGCGAGGCGGCGGTCGAGCTCTGTTTTCTGCGTTTCTGTCAGTGATGGCGCGACACCGCGACTGACGATACCGTCCCATATAGCCTCAACCAGTTCGATCTGCTCATCGATATTGAGTACACTTGCTTGCTGTAAGAGTTGCGTATTCATGATCGCAGTCCTATTCAGATTTTACGTCGCTATTCTAACGCTTCTTGATACATTGTGCCTAACGGAATAATGGAATGGAATAATAGGGTTAACGTGAAACTCGCGCAGCGACGAACCGTACCCCTCGCCCTCCGGGATAACCAGCGACTTGCCCGCTTGCGGGCTTAGTCGATTGGCTAGTTGTTTCATCAGAGGGGGAACGGGGGTGAGCAAGGGGTTTCGCGGAGCATGCTCCACGCCTTGCGAACGGTTTCAGTTCCGCTGAAACGCGCCCTGCAAGGGAGGGAACGATCATGGCAGGTTTCATTATCAAGGGTGGCATTGTTGCCATGATCGTTAGACTCGATTTATTGCTGTTTGACTCCGGCTGCCAGTCGCAGCTACCGGCGTAAATACGCTGTCGAATCCGGCTCGTTCGCAAGGACAGTGTGAGGCTGGATGCGCTGTTAATCGCAGTAGTCGAGCCAGAAAATCACACGACGATAAGGTAATGGCCTGATCCTTCTCACCTCTGCCTCCGAATGCACCCTGCGCCCGAAATTTTTCTTGCCATGCATATTTTAATATGTATAATTTGTCCCATGCGCTACATCTGGGACGAAACCAAACGGCAAACCAACCTTAAAAAACACGGGCTGGATTTCGCCGATGCGGAACAAATCTTTGCCGGGCCTCTGGTGCTCATTGAGGACAACCGGCAAGATTACGGTGAGCAGCGCATGGTCGGCATCGGTCTGTTGGTTGTCTGGTGGTGCTGATCGTCCATGTTGAAACCGATGAGACAATTCGTATTATTTCCATGCGTAAGGCGGACACCGATGAAATCGACCTCTACTACCATAATGCCGGATACTTCTGACGACGCGCCGCGGCTCACCCAGGCGGATTTTGACCGCGCCCGCCTGCGAGTCGCGGGCAAAGACGTAAGCCGCGCTGAATGGCAGTTTTCTGTACGCGCACGCGTCGGCAAACAGCGGATCAATATCATGCTGGATGCGCCCATCGTTGAACACTTTAAGGCAATGGCCGGCGAACGGGGTTATCAGACCATCATCAACGACACGCTGCGCCGCGTTATCGAAACCGGCGTACTCGAAGCCGATTTACGCCGCATCATTCGCGAAGAACTGGCACATAATTCATAAAATGTTTGGAATCTCGGGTTTTCGCTGATTTATTCGATTTTGTCGTTGTATCAACGACAAATAGAACAACTCAATTCCGGCTAAGGGCCTGTCCCCGGTTTTTCCCAAAACCAGCCCACGAAGTCACTGCTTTATTACCCTTAAAAGGGTAGCGTCCCCTTTTTTCTTGCTGTTTGATCAACCTCAATCACTAGATTGCATTCAGGTATCCAGAAATCAGCAATCCATCCGTACAGGATCGCTTGACGTTTGACACTGACGCCAAGCTTCTTTGCTCGAATCGCTTGCCAAAGGGCATCTTCTGCTGGCGTTTGATGAACCCGAAGATTTCGCGCAAACTGTTTTTTTTCGTCAGAGGCAAGTTTGATGGATCGTAAGCCAGTACGATTTAGAATCTTTGACATTTTCGAATTGTTCATATCACAAGGCGGGGTCATGTATTGAAATCACGGTTTATCGCTCACCTTTTATGAAATCAAAAACCGTAATATCAAGACCTGCTCCTTATTTACTGCGCGCTCCGGTTAAGCTGCGGGTTCGACGCTACCAAATACATCAGCACGTTCTTTGATTCTGCCAAGGCGGACAAGGCGAGAAACAATAGCTCCTTGAGTGCGACCATGTTTTTCAGCAATTTCTTTGACTGGAGTTCCTGCGTCAAAGATAGCTAGAAGTTCTTTGTCTTCTGTCTCGGGCCACGAACGTCCTGCATTGCTGGGAAGTGATCTGTCGCGTTCTGCGCGTTTCGCCGCGCTATCGAGAGCCTTCAAAGCAGCAAAGAGAGCACGAATTACCTGCGGATTATTGAAGGTACTTTGCGCAGGAAGTATCTCACCAGTCTCCGGGTCAACGCCGTTGGCAAGAGCGTCAATGATTTTCTTGGCTTCGAGGGGTGACATAGTGATGATCTCCTATAGTGTCTAACGTATAGCGTTTATCTGCCGCGCAGCGCAACTTGAATATGGCGATGAACGCATACGCGGCAGATAAACCTTGTTGGACTGAACCGTCTCCCGGGAAAAGTGGAGGGCCAGTATAGGGGATTGATTTGCTCTTCCCACCCGATGGGTCAAACTATAGCAGGGAATTTTGTTTCTGGCGTTGCAACTAAGCCCTTATCGTAAATAAGTATCCAACAGAGAATAATTTTAAGAGGCCCGGGTAAGTGCCGGACAGTACTTTTTCCTGAGTAAATTGTTTGGTTTGCGACAGTTTTGATGCGGGTATATTCACGGATTGTCGTGAATGTGACGCGAATTAAATCTGAATATATTTATTCATCAATCTGATTTTATTCAATAATATTTTCTGGCATGTTTCTAGCTTAGTGATTGGCGACAGATAGATCTTTCTGCGCAAATTTAACTAGGGGGCATTCATGCAATCTACCATAGCAAGCGTTAGTACTCAGGAAGTCAAGCCTCTTGAACAGTTGCTTGAAAAAATCGCCGATCACAAAGGATGCGGGACATCCAGCGAAGGCGGCAAAGCCAGTTGCGGCTCATCCGGGGGGCCGGCGGACATGGCGCCCGAGGTATGGGAAAAGGTTAAAAACCATCCGTGTTACAGCGAGGAAGCGCATCACCATTATGCGCGTATGCACGTCGCGGTCGCACCCGCCTGCAATATCCAGTGCAACTATTGTAACCGGAAATATGACTGCGCCAATGAATCGCGGCCCGGCGTGGTCAGTGAAAAACTGACGCCCGAGCAGGCCTCCAAAAAAGTGCTGGCCGTCGCGTCCGCGATTCCGCAGATGACCGTGCTGGGCATTGCAGGCCCAGGCGACCCACTTGCTAACCCTGCCAAGACGTTCAAGACCTTTGAACTGATTGCAAAAACCGCGCCGGATATCAAGTTGTGCCTGTCGACTAACGGGCTGGCTTTACCGGATCACGTGGACACCATCAAGGGGTTCAATGTGGATCACGTGACGATCACCATCAATATGGTCGATCCTGAAATCGGCCAGCATATCTATCCGTGGATATTCTGGAAGAACAAGCGGCTCACCGGTATCGAGGCGGCGCGCATCCTGACTGAGCGGCAGATGCTGGGGCTGGAGATGCTGACCGCTGCCGGGGTGCTGTGCAAAATCAACTCGGTGATGATCCCGGGCATCAACGACAAGCATCTGGTTGAAGTGAACAAGGCGGTCAAATCGCGCGGCGCATTTTTGCACAACATCATGCCGCTGATTTCGGCGCCTGAGCATGGCACGGTGTTCGGCCTGACCGGCCAGCGCGGCCCGACTGCACAGGAACTCAAAGCGTTGCAGGATTCGTGTGAAGGCGACATGAACATGATGCGCCATTGCCGCCAGTGCCGTGCGGACGCGGTAGGGTTGCTGGGCGAAGATCGCAGCGCGGAATTCACTACCGAGAAAATCGATGAGATGAGCGAAGTGGTGTACGACGCGGCAACGCGCAAGGCTTATCAGGAACTGGTTGAAGCGGAACGTTCGGAAAAAGTGGCCGCCAAGGAAGCCGCGATGGCTGATCTGGATGTCACTGACATCAAGATCATGATCGCAGTCGCAACCAAGGGTCAGGGGCGCGTCAACGAGCACTTTGGTCATGCCACCGAGTTCCAGATTTATGAAGTGGGCTCAAACGGTTCCAAGTTCATCGGTCACCGGCGTGTGGATCTTTACTGTCAGGGCGGTTTTGGCGAAGAAGAGGCATTGCCTTCCGTGGTGAATGCGATCAACGATTGTCATGCGGTGTTTGTGGCCAAGATCGGGGGTTGCCCGCGTGATGAATTAAAGGCTGCCGGGATTGATCCGGTGGACCGCTTTGCCAATGAATTCATTGAAGAGTCAGCGATTACCTACTTCAAGGAATATTTTGCCAGGGTGTGTGCAAGGGAAATCGTGCATGTGGATCGTGGCGACGCAGACATCCGTCAGGGTGCCTACACCGCTGCAGCCTGATAAACCGGAAGAAACTTTAAGTTAAAGGGGAAACCATGGCTTATGAAATTGTTGCATCGCTGTGTACAGGCTGCTGCGCTTGTGAACCTGAGTGCCCGAATGAAGCGATTTCTGAAAAGAAAAACGTATTCATTATTGATCCTGAAAAGTGCACCGAGTGTATCGGGCACTTTGATGAACCGCAGTGCGTGGCGGTTTGCCCGATCGATCATACCTGCATCATCGATATGGCTTATCCGCGTTATGAAGTCACTGCTTGAAGCATTCCCGCTAAAAGCAGAACAGAGGAGAAATAACAATGAATATTACGATTACACCCAAGGCCGAAAAATTCATGCGTCGTATTGTGAAGTTTGGCGGCGGGCCGGCTGATTCAGGTTTTCGGCTGACGGTGTCGCCTGGCGGCTGCTCCGGTCTTTCCGCCGAGTTTGCATCAGCGGCCGCACCATTGTCCGGCGATGTGACGCTCGACTGGAACGGCCTGAAAGTGTTTTTGCCTTCAGAAAGCCGCTTGTTGCTTGAAGGCTACACGGTTGATTTTGTTGAAACCGCGGTGGAATCCGGATTCAGTTTCTTCAATCCGAATGCGGCATCAAGCTGTTGCAGTTCGTCTGACTCCTCCGCCAAGCCGGATTTGGCGGCGAGACCCGCAATGGCAGCCGTCAGCATTTCAGCGATCAAGCGCGCTTAGGCTAATCATCATGGTGCCTTCTTCATCACAAGGTCGTCCGGATTCGCTGCCAGGTGCGATGGGTGAAGTGGTGGATTTCGAGGCGTGGCTGGATAGCGCCTGCCTTGGCGGCGCATTGCCTCCAGCGGTAGCGGCTGATTTGCAGAAAGCGGGCGCTTCCTACCATCTGGATGAGGTGGCGGAAAGTTTTTTGTCGCAGGCGTATGCCCGTGCACCCGATCATCCGGCGGTGCATATCGCGCTATACCGTTTTTATTTCTACAAGAATCGCTTGAGTGAGGCGCGGTTGGTGGCGGAGCGCTGTCTTGCCAAGACGGCCGCTGATCTGGGCTTGCCGAAAGACTGGCGCGACATTGCACCGGATCATGCCGTATTTTCAGGCATCGCAAAAAGTTATGCGGTTGCGCCGCGTTTTTATCTGTTCACGTTAAAAGGTTGCGCATATTTGAGCATGCGTCTGGGTGACATCGAACAGGGCGCAGCCTTGCTAGCCAAGCTTATGGAACTCGACCCTGCCGACAAACTGGGCGGTTCGGTGTTGAAAGGTGTGCTGGATCGCATGGGGCAGGACGATGATGAATGACTCCTTTGAAGCGCTTGACTGGCAGGGCCACGCAATCCTGTGTGAGGGCTGTGTGCACAGCAAAATGCAGGCTGAAGGAAGCTGTCAATTGCAGCATGCCTGTGTGTTTGACCGCTATGCCTTGCGGATAGACCGGTTTTTTAAATGGAATCCGCTGCTTGCAAAATATTATCTGAAGCATCCGTATTTTGAGGTGCGCGCGATCGCGGCAAAGTATGTTGAGGTGTTTTATCTGGCGCAACTGGTGAACGATATTGACGAGACGGTGCGCTGGAGTGCAGCGCAGCGACTGACACAGCGCCAGTTGCTGCTGCTGCGCAATGATCCTGACCGTGAAGTGCGGATACGCGTTGCGACGCGCCTGCCCGAGAGCGAAGTGAAGACCATGATGCATGACCATGATTACTTCGTGCGCACCATCGTGGCCAGACGCCTGCCGGCGGGGCTGCTGATACAGATGATCCATGATGCGGATCGCGAGGTGCGTGTGGAGGTTGCCAAACGCATCGATGTGGCGGGTTTGTGCGCCATGGCAAGCGACCGGGAGGTCACGGTAAGGCTGGTGGTCGCGAAGCGATTACCCGAGGCGCGCCTTACGCTGTTGCTGGACGACGAGGACTGGCAGGTGCGTTATCTGGTGGCACTGCGCATCGATGTAAAACACTTGTCCGGATTGCGGGACGATGAGGATGAAGAGGTGCGTGAGCTTGCACAAAAGCGCCTGTTCGTGCCGGGTATTCAAATCATTCAACAGGGAGTTCGTTTATGAAAATCAGTCGGGATGACAACATTGTTGAATTGAGCGGGCCGCCGGATTACAACTATGGCGAGAAGGTCCGCAGCCTTAAAACCGTGCGCAACGATGGCACGTTTCAGGGCAAGGAAATCGGCGACATACTGGTCAAAAAAGGCGACATCGGCTATGTCACCAGCATCGGTTCGTTTTTGCAGCAGTTCTATATCTATGCGGTCGAATTCGTCGAACACGGCTACCGGGTCGGCATGCGCGGCAAGGAACTCGAATCGATGGAAAAGGTTGATTGGGATGCCGAACATCAAACTGAAAAAGTCTGAAAGGAAAAATCATGATAGAGCCGAGAGCTGAAAAGTTTCAGTGGGGACAGCGCGTGATTGCGGGCATCGACCTGCTCAATGACGGCAGCCATCCTGAATGCGAGGAGGACGCGCTGATCGTGGCGAAAGGAACGACGGGCGAAGTCGTGCAGATCGGCCGCCATACCGATACAGATACGCCGGTTTATATTGTCGAGTTTGCGATCGGCAGTGAGGCCGCGCGTGTCGTGGGGTGTCTTGAGGAAGAGCTTAGTCTCGCCTAACGTCATGAGCTACGCAATGATGAGTCGTGTGATAAAGGAGATAACGGTGAGCGCCCCGATGTCTGTTGATCCTCACCCGAACGAATTTGACCTCAAACGCATCACACGCATGCTCGAACACAGGGTGCGCTATCGTTATGTCACGCCTGTGGTGCAACCCATCGAAGAAGGTTATCTGGTGGTGAGCCCGTGCTGTTCGCGCAATATCGATGACAGCGGCGGCATTATCGACATCGCACGGATCAAATACGATCATCCTAACGATCATGGAAAAAATGCCAAACCTGATAATGAAACCAACCATGATCGTTCCCTCACCCCCGTTCCCCCTCTCCCGGAGGGCGAGGGGTACGGCTCGGCGCTTCGCAAGTATCACTCTAATGAGAAATGGCGTCTCTACCGCAAGGATCATCAGCTGGACGTCTGGGTCTTGCACTCGACCGCAGCGACACTGCATGAACTGATTGCGGAATTGAACGAGGACCCCGCACGGGTGTTCTGGCAATGAATACGTCAAACTCCATTTACGTCGACAACAATGCAACGACCGCGCTGGCGCCCGAGGTGCTGGAGAAGATGATTGCGTGCCTGTCCGATTGCTATGGCAACCCGTCCAGCAAACACCAGATCGGTGAGGCAGCCCGGCGGGTGGTGATGGAGGCGCGCAGCAAAGTCGCCGCATTGCTGGGTGCATCCCCCGCTGAGATCGTTTTCACCGGCAGTGCGACCGAGAGCAACCATATGGCGATACGGGGCGCGCTGGCGCGCGATTCCTCAAAACGCCATCTGATTACCACCGCAGTGGAACATCCTTCTACGCATCAATTGCTAGCCCAGCTTGCGACTGAAGGTGTGACGGTCAGCGAAATCCCTGTGGATGCCAGCGGCATGCCGGATATAGGGGCGCTGAAAGCTGCGATCACACAAGAGACAGCCCTGATCAGCATGATGTGGGCGAACAACGAAACGGGCGCCATCTACCCGGTGGCGGAAGTGGCGGAAATGGCGGCAAGTCAGGGCATCCTTTTTCACAGCGATGCGGTGCAGGCGGCAGGACATCTGCCGATAGATCTGCGCCATGTGCCGGTTGATTTGCTGTCGCTGTCCGGCCACAAGTTGCATGCCGACAAGGGTATCGGCGTGCTGTATATGCGCAAGGGGCTCAAGCTGCCGCCGCTGTTGTGGGGATCGCAGGAGCGCGGCCGTCGCGGTGGCACCGAGAATGTCGCCGCCATTGCAGGTCTGGGGGTGGCGGCCGATCTGGTCAGAACATCCATGGGTGCAGAAAGCGGCGTTGCTGCGCTGCGCGACAGGCTGGAGACGGGGATTTTGCAGCAGTTCCCGTTCGCCCGTGTAAACAGCGGCGAGGTGGCCCGTCTTGCGAATACCAGCAATATCCGTTTTGGCGAGCTTGAAGCGGAATTTATCCTGGATCGTCTTGACAAGGCGGGCATCTGTGCATCGAGCGGGTCAGCATGCAGCGCCGGCGGCACCGAACCGTCCCACGTGTTGCGGGCAATGGGGCAGTCACGGGCACAGGCACTGGCTGCGGTGCGTTTTTCGCTGAGCCGGTACAGCACGGCCTTTGATGTAGAACGAATTCTTACTGTGTTACCGGGCATCGTAGCGCGGCAAGTTGCGATGCAAACTGAATCTCAATTATTAATGGAAGCGACAGTATGAAAATCATGATCCGCAAAAATGCAGCCGGCGTGTTGTCCGCTTACGTTCCCAAGAAGGATCTGGAGGAGCCTGTTTCCAAAATGGAGAAGCCGGAAATGTGGGGCGGTATGATTACCCTGGCGAATGGCTGGCAACTGGAACTTCCCGAGATGGCGGCAGACACCAAGTTGCCGATTACGGTAGACGCAAGAAAGGTGAACGACTGAAATGGCTATCTCAAAAGATCAGTTTGAAAAAATTGCCACGATGCTGGTGGCGTTGCCCGGAGGCGCAAACCCTGTGCCGACCGTGCGGGCCAGCTTTCCGGAACTGACTGTAACGCGCTGTGATGCGGATGACATGCGCGATGAAACCCCGTTTTGCCGCGTGGGAAATTACGACGTGTTCATGGTGGGGACCATCAATCTTTGCTGGAAGATCATTAACGAACCGGCGAATGCGACGGGTCTGGTGTTAGCTGCGCGCAGCTGATTTTAATCAAGGAGCTATGATGGAACAAGACTGGATTGCCCTCACTGACCCGGATATCAGCGTATCCGAGTTGGAGGCCGTTGCCAACGTGCTCAAATCGCCGCGCTTGTCAGCAGGCCCTGTGGTGGAGCGTTTCGAAGCGGTTTTTGCCGAGAGTCTGGGGCGCACCTATGGCATCGCGGTATCGGGCAGCACCATTGCGCTGATGGTGACTCTGCGTGCGATGGGTATTGGTCCGGGGGATGAGGTCATCGCCAGTGCCTACTCGTGGCACCAGATCGCCAATGCGATTACGCTGGTGGGCGCAACTCCGATATTTGCCGATATTGACTATTGGTCGGGCACGCTGGCGGTCGATAAGGCGGAGGCAAAAATCACCCCTCATACCCGCGCCATTGTCGCCGGCAACACTAATGGACATCCGGCGGCCTGGGCACCGTTTCGCGCACTGGCTGACAAGCACGGCATCAAACTGATCGAGGATACCACCGAGGCGATTGGTTCGCGCTATCAGGGGCAGGTGGTCGGCACCTTCGGCGATGTGTCCATTTTTGACTTTTCGCAGCCCTCGCCCCTGGTGTGCGGCGAAGGCGCAATGATCGTCACCGATGATCCCGATCTTGCCAGCGAGCTGCTCTATCACCGCAGCCATGGCTTGAGCGAACGCTTCTCGGTCTCCATCGGCAGCCGCGTGTCGCACCAGGCTTTGATCAGCGATATGACGGCAGCCCTGGGTCTCGCGCAACTGGAGCGTCTGGACGAAATTCTGGCCCGGCGCAAACGCGTCGAAAACGACTACACCAAATATATCCAGTCTTTTGAAGGCATCAAGCCGTCCTACATCGCGCCCGAGGTGGACGAAGTGCACTGGATGCTCTATGTGATCCACCTGGGTACCCGTTTTACGCGCAGCGCGCGCAACCAGGTTGTCAATGATCTGTCCACCGCGGAAATCGAAGTGGCCGCCTTTTGCAATCCGCTGCACCTGAACTATTTTTACGTAACGCTGGGCTATAAAAAGGGCAATTTGTTCGTCACCGAGAAAGTCGCTGACCGCTCCCTGGCGCTGCCGTTTCACGGGCATCTCGACGACGATACGATTGAATTTATCGTCAAAACCACCAAGGATTCATCCATCAATGTCGGCGCTGGAGCTGCAATTTATTAGAAATCGAGGAATCAGACATGACTAAGCAAACGACACTACCGCCTCATTTACAAAGCGGCCTGACAGCGGGGCGCGTTATTCCGTATTTCGGGCCTGGCGTACTCGACCTGATACCAAACGGGTCCCCCGTGCCAGCGGCGCCGGAAGCGCTGGCGGCCATACTGACCGCCAAAGTGTCGGTGCCGCACAAGATACGCAACCGGCTGACCGCGGTTGCGCAATTCGTCGAAAATTTCAAGCACCGAAAAACGCTGGTGGGTCTGATGAATGGCGCTTTCGAGCAGAAAGTCACCCCATCCGCGCTGCATACCTTTATTGCCTCATTGCCGGCCATCCCGCTCTGGGTCGATGCCTGGTATGACGACGCCGCACAGAATGCGCTGGCTGCTCGCAGCGATTGGGGGCAGGTGCAGGGGCTGTCGCAATCGGAGCATTTTGGCACCTGGACGGGCTATTACGATGCGTCAGGCGCGGCTGCGACTGAAGCCGATGCAGCAGGCTGGAACACGCTGCTTTATAAACCCATCGGCGGGGCGCGTCCGGCCAGTAATTATCTTGTGTCCGATACCGATTATGTTGAAGTGCTCACCGAGATTGATATCCAGACGCCGATACCGGCCAAGGTTCAGGCCTTGCGCACCGGGCGGCATTTTCTGTTTCTGGGTTGCCGCTTTAACGATCAGTTGCAGCGCACCTTTGCCCGCCAGATCATGAAGCGCTCCTCGGATCAACACTGGGCGGTGTTGCCGGGCGAGCTTACCCGCAATGAATTACGTTTTCTCGAAGAGCAGAATATCCAGCATATCGACATGCCGCTGGAGCAATTCGTCGCGCTGTTAACCGACGAAAAGCTGGAAGTGCATGCGTAATTTTTAAAACCAACCCAGGAGTGTCAGACATGCCGTCGTTAACCATACAAAACAGTGGAAAAACCATCGAAGCCGAAACAGGTAAAAACCTGCTTTCCATCCTGCTGGCGGCAGGAGAGTCGATATTGCATAAATGTGAGGCCAAGGCTGAATGCGGTTCCTGCCATGTTTTTGTAACAGAAGGCCGTAAAACCTTATCCAAGGCTCAGCGCCCTGAAAACGAAAGACTCGACAGCATCGTCGGCGTCAGTTCCAATTCGCGCCTGGCCTGCCAGGCACTGATGGGCACCGAAAACATTACGGTGGAATTACTGGCCTGATTGTGCCTGTATAGCGGTTAACCCAAATAATCCATTAGGCCGTCATTCCGGCGAAAGCCGGAATCCAGTCAAACAGAATTGCCCGCGAATAACCAGCGGCTTGGCTGGTGTTGTTTGCCAGCTTAGCCGAATGGCTAGTTGTTTCATCAGCGGACAAAAACAAGATGTTGCCCCACTGACGTGGGAGTTTTTTCATTATCTGGATTCCGGCCTGCGCCGGAATGACGTGATTTTTGTTAATGGATGATCTGGGTTTAAAGGAAAACTGCAATGAAACTGTACATGACCCCCGGTTCCTGCTCGACGGGTATTCACATCCTGCTGGAAGAAATCGATCTGCCGTTTGAAGCATATATTGTTAATCTGTTGGCAGGTGATCACAACAAGCCCGATTTTGTTGCCATCAACCCGAAATCCTCAATCCCGACACTGGTGCGCGATGATGGCTCGGTATTAACCGAGTTTCAGGCAATCGCTTACTGGCTTGCGCGCAGCCATCCCAAAGCCTGTTTCTGGCCGGAGGATCTGGAGGCGCAGACGCGTGTGATCGAAACCATGGACTATGTCGTTGGTACCATCCATGGCCAGGGTTACACGCGCATCTTTACCGCCGACAACTACACAGCCAACCCGGCCGAACACGCTGCAATCAAGACACGAGGTCATGAGATTGTTATCAAGAGCTTTGCCGTGATGGACGAAGCGCTTGCAGGCCGGGAATACGTCGCCGGAAAATTATCCATTGCCGACGTGGCACTGTTCTATGTCGAGTTCTGGGCAGACAAGATCAAAATCGAATTGCCTGCCAATTGCCTTGCCCATTACCAGCGTATGCTGATGCGTCCGGCTGTTCAGCGTGTGCTGCGTGAAGAAGGCTATCGCTGAAACTGTTCAGGCTTTAGGGGCGCACTGATTTATTCGTCATCCCCGCGAAAGCGGGGATCCAGCGCTTTTGTTTTATTGGGTTCCCGCATGCGCGGGAACGACAAAGCCAAATAAATCAGTGTGTCCTTAGCCTACCTGTTAACCCAGGGCGATCTGTATATCGATATCCCGGCTTAACCAGCCGACGGTGATCGCGTGGAAGGCGGCGTAGTCGGCCTCTTCCCAGATCAGACTCAGCATGACTTCTTCCTTGCTCAGCAATTCATGGCCGCTAATCAGTTTCTTGTTGGCGGCTTCGCAATCAACAGGGTCAGCATGGTGTCTGGCAAACACGGCATTCGCCGCATTAAGGCCCTCAATAATACTGTCCTGTGGCGCGATCCAGGCATCCTGGCCTTCGATACGCAGCGTGGGTTGAGTTGCTACTGCTATTTCGGATGCTGCTTGCGCGGTTGCGTACATTTTTGTCTCCTGCTGTTGATATGCGGATGCATGACAAATGACGCATAAACCATGCCACAAGAGATTGGTTGTTTATGCCAGATAGTTCAATTGCACACTAAATTTTCGTCATTGGTAAAACTACTAGCCATCTGACTAAGCTGATACAAAACATCAGCCAAGTTGCTGGTTATCCCGCGCAGGCGGGAATCCAGATAATTAAATAATACCCCCGTGAAATGGGTCAACATCGCTGTTTGTCTGCTTCGCCGGTTGTTTTTTGCTGGATTCCCGCCTGCGCGGGAATGACAGCCTGATGGACTATTAGGGTTTATCAGATTTCCGTGAACGCTGGTCCGAGCGTTATCGAAGATGATCGATTTCAATTCAGGGGATAGGAAAATTGCGATAACTTGCACATTTTCGCTGTCTGCTTTGTCGTAAAAGTGACAGCCGTAGTGCCTTTCTGCCAGAGCTGCGGGTTTCAGAAATGAGGCAGGACGTCACAAGCCGACTGTTTTAGTACGGTTTGTGTCTTCTGGAATGATAATTGCTGGATTGACTGCATGACGACAAGCGGGATCAGATCATGCTGGATACAGCGATTATTGGCGGTGGGTTAAGCGGGTTGGCCTTGGCCCATCAATTACAAAAGCGGGGCCTGGATTTTACGTTATTTGAAGCGCGTGAGCGCCTGGGCGGCCGCATCTTAAGCGTGCAAAGCGAGGGGATGGCGCTGGACCTTGGGCCCTCATGGTACTGGCCGGATATCCAGCCGCGCATTGCAAGGCTTGTTGCAGAGCTTGGTATGGAGTCCTATGCGCAGCACAATCAGGGCACGGTGCTGAGTCTCACAGATACTGAGAAACCGCCGCAGGCTTATCCTGCCCGTAATGGCGTGCATGAAGGCGCACAGTGTCTGGTCGGTGGAATGGGGTGTCTGGTGGAGGCGCTGGCGGATAATCTGCCGGATGAAAGAGTGCATACCGGATACGTACTGATTGCGCTGGTAGAACAAGATGACCACATTGAGCTGCATTTTCGTTGTGGTGAAAGTGTGCAGAAAATCACCGCGCGGCAGGTTGTGTTAGCCGCGCCACCCCGGGTGCTGGAAGAACAGGTGCGCTTTGAGCCGCCGCTTGATGAGGCGACAGGCAAGAGCATGCGCGCGACCTATACCTGGATGGCGGATCAGTCCAAAGTGGTCGTGACCTATCCGCAAGCGTTCTGGCGTTCAGCGGGGCTGGCCGGTAATGCCTTTGTCGAACATGGCCAGGCCGTATTTTATGAAACCTTCGATGCCTGCAATAACACGGCCGACAGGGCCGCGCTTGCCGGTTTTATGGCGCTCACGCCTGCACAACGTATTTCCTATCAGCTGGGCATGCATCTGTTGATTGACAGCCAGTTGGTGCAGCTCTTCGGGCAGGAGGCGGGCAATGGAAAACAGCATATTCAGGATTGGGCGACCGAGGTTTATACCAGCAGCACGCTGGATCAGACCCCGCCGGTCAGACACCCTGCCTATCACGACGCGACCCTGCGACGCGCTTTATGGAACGCCAAGTTGTATTTCTGTGGTTCGGAGACGGCTCAGGATGCAGCCGGCTATATGGAGGGCGCGCTGGAAGCGGGCGAGCGCGTGTTGTCTATGCTCACAGGTTTGAATAATCCCAAAACATCCCCTCCGGTACTCAAAGTGATACCGGGGTTAATCAGGAGCAACGTATGATTTACGTCATTGAGTTTCCGGAACAGGGCAGGGCGAATGCGTGGTTTGCATTTGATAAGCAGGATTTAATGCGCAAAATTTATGCGGGTGACACACGCCCGGAGTGGGAGATATTTGATGTGGTGACGCCGCGCGAATTGCTCGACATGCAGGGCAAAACACCTGAAACGGCCGATGTGCGTGAAACGCTCCCGGCGATTTGCCGGCTTGGCGATCAACACGGGTGGAATACGCCGTTGTATCGGGCGGACGATTTGCTGGGGTTGGGCGTGTTTCAAACGGATGCCGTCACCGAAACTGATGCCTGTGTCGCCGCGCTTGCAACGCGCAATAAAGAGATAAAAATTTACTGGTCTGACACGCAGGCGACGGCCGCCATTGAAAATGATCCGCTGTTTCAAAGCAAGGAAGGATACTGGGCGCGCGACGCATTGCGTGATCAGCTGGTGTCCCTTGAAATACTGGAAGGCGAGTAGGCTGTTGCTTGCAGCTGAATGATGGAGAGGCGCGCCGGGATGAAACTACAGATAGAACAGCCCTATGTCGATGTAATGGTTGATGCCTTTCCGGGCCTGGCCTCCTTGAAGGATCAGCTTAAATTTGGCAATAAGGTCGAGGTATTGTTCAGCCAGTTGTCGGATATCGAGATGAGTTTTCTCGGCGATTTATACAGGGGTGCGGGGCCTGCGATGCAGATGCGCGCAGCCCAGCTTGCCACCTTGCAAAAAGCCATGAATGATGAAGGGGGACGCTTCAAGGCGGACGATCTGGAAATGGTGATTCCGGCCATCGCGCGATACCTGATGAACAATGCGATACGCGGCTGGCTGTTCACCGCGAACGTGTCCAGCAAGCCTTTGCCTTATGTGATCACCCGGCTCGACTATACGCCGTCATCGAATGATGAGGCCGGAAAAGTGGTGGTCGAATTGAAGGCCAATGCCAAGGGCAATCTGAACGTGACAATGTTTCGCATCGCCGCTGCCGACATTGACAATAAAACCATCAGCGAGCTATTCGCCGTCAAAGGCTATCTGAAGGAAACGCCCGAACTCATCAGCGCATACGATGAGACGGTTGCGCGTTACTTTGACTGGCGCGCACAGTACGGTACCCAGTTTTCCGCACAGGGCACCGGTTTTTATACCGAGGATCCGAATTCCTCGCATCGCAATGTCGACTGGTCGCGCAAGGATGTGGTGGTGCTCTCCAGCAGCGGCGGGACAGCGCGCCTGGTCAATGACGAAAGCATACTGACCTCGCGCACCCTGACACTGGAAGTGACCGGCGATATTCTCGGGGCGTATCTTGCCAAGGCGGCCAGGAGCAATCAGTTTGAGGCCGAAGACGAGGCGAAAGAATCTCAGGCAGCGATACCGAAAGGCCTGTTTTGCCAGTTACCGGTACATGCTTATATCCTGATGTTTCATCTGGAGCTGCATCATTATCTGTGGGTGCATGTCGATGACATGACGCCTTACGCCTATCAGCCTGCATTGAAACAGAAACTGATTTTGCCGCAGGAGCAGACCGATCTGATCGATATTCTGACGGCCGAAATGGATGTGCTGATGGACGATATCGTGGCCGGTAAATCGGGCGGAACCACGGTGTTGTGTGCAGGGCCTGCCGGGGTTGGCAAGACGCTGACCGCAGAGGTCTATTCAGAAATCATCCAGCGCCCGTTGTACCGTGTGCACTCGGGCCAGCTGGGTTTGAACGTGGCTGCGATGGAGACCGCGCTGAAAGATGTGCTGACCCGCGCTCAGCGCTGGGGTGCGTTGATGCTGATCGACGAGGCGGATGTGTACGTCAAACGCCGTGACGACAATATCACCATGAATGCAGTGGTTGGCGTGTTTCTGCGTGTGCTGGAATATTTCAACGGCCTGCTGTTCCTGACCACCAACCGCGTCGATGATATCGATGAAGCCATCGTGTCGCGCTGCATCGCGCTGATCAAGTTTCATCCTCCGCAAAGCGATGCGCGCCGCAAGATATGGCAGGTGATGACCGAACAGTTTGAGCTTGAGGTTGACGCAGCCTTGATTGATCAGTTGGTAGACATGTTTCCGACTGCAACCGGACGGGAAATCAAGGGGCTGGCCAAGCTGACGGCAAAATTCTGTCATCATAAAAAAGTGGCGCCCAGTGCTGAGGCATTCATGCGCTGCTCGGTATTTCGCGGCATGGATTTCGGTCAAGTGACGGCATGAATGAGCTGCCCGCGCCGTTTTATATAGCCGAAATGATTACCCATAATTTTATCTTCAAAGGGGTGGGGCAAAGCCGGGAAGCGGCGAGAGCCATGCTGCTGAAGGCGTGGACGGCACATCGCACCTGGTTGCTTCTTCAATATCCGGAACGTACCGCCATCATTCCGGATGAGACGAAAATGGAAGATCACTTTAGCATTTATTATCTGGAATTTGCCATGGATGCGGGCTATCGCGGCAATGAACGGCTGGTATGAAGCGTCGTAGGTCGGATTTCAATCCGACATGTCGGGATAAATCCCGACCTACAGCTAGCCCGAACGCCGCCGCAGATGCATATAGTCATACAGATCGCTCAGCATGAAATGCCGGTTCTGCGGATTGCGTAATTTAGCCACTGTTTTTTCGTCACCGGAAAGATAGCGTTCAGCCGAGATGCGGAACTCCTGGGGCATGCTCAGGTTAAATGAGGAAGGTTGTATCAACAGATGGCAGATCTGTTCAAACAGCAAGCGATAGCGTTCATCCTCAGGCGCCAGATAGACCGTGCCGAAATCACGGCCATAGGCCTCAAACAACTTAAGATAGTCTTGCGCTTCAGGTTTTTCCATGTTGTTTTTCGCCGCCTGTTCCCAGCTACAGCGCATCATTTAAGCACCGCGTTCATTATAAAACGAGATCATCCGGACAGCCATAATGTTGCCGCGTTAGGGTGTGCTGGCGGAATCCGCTGGTTTTTCCATTGCAATGTGATGAAACTGACAAATTTCTGAGTTTTTTGTTAGTTTTTCCGTAAGCGGCCCTTAACCCAGAGATAGTTATAACCGCTCTAACCGACATGGCGCAAGCTCCACCCCTGAGCATGAAAGTGCTTGCGCCGGTCGGTTCCCTCATCCAAACCCTCTGGAGAAACAACTAGCCAATCGACTAAGTCCGCAAGCGGGCAAGTCGCTGGTTATCCCGGAGGGGAGAGCGCAGCGAGGGGGGCGAAGCCGAACAAACGAATCGCTTTGCGACTTTCACGGTAATGAATAGATCTGCACGGTTTAAACGGCGACACGCCCGCTTCGGCACCATTCTTGCTTATATTACTAAGTCGGTCTGTTTTGCGATCGGAGCAGGTACCGCAGTCAAATTTTATAGGGTTGGATTAAATGAATTACGCCTGTCCGGCAGCACCCATCGTCACGCTGGAAGCCATGTCGAGCAATCCGTTCCCGGTGCGCCGCATTATCTGTGTGGGTATGAATTATCCTGATCATGTCAAGGAAATGGGCGGTAATACGGGCGCAGGAGATCCTGTCTTTTTTATGAAACCGGCCAGTACGATTCTGCACAACAATTCGGTCATGCCTTATCCGCCTGCAACGGCCGATTTGCAGCCGGAGGTGGAACTGGTGGTGGCCTTGCACAAGGGCGGCAAGAACATCCCCGCCGATAAGGTGGATTACGATTATGTGTTCGGCTATGCCGTGGGTCTGGACATGACCCGGCGGGATATGCAACGCGCAGCACGTGAGAAGGGTGAACCCTGGGACATGGCCAAGGCCTTCGACCATTCGGCCCCCTGTAGCGCGATCACGCCGGAGTTCTATTCCGGGGCGATCTCAAGGGGAAAAATCGAACTGAAGGTGAACGGCGAAATACGCCAGAGTGGCGATGTCGGGGACATGATTTTGAAGATTCCCCAGATGGTCAACCGTCTGTCGAATCTGCTTGAATTGTTTCCCGGTGACCTGATCTTTACCGGCACGCCTGCAGGTGTCGGTCCTGTCGTCAGGGGCGATGTGATTGAAGCCACGGTCGCCGGGCTGGAACCGTTGATTATCACAATTGGTTAGGGAACCGCTGATTTATTCGTCTTCCCCGCAAAAGCGGGGAACCAGTGCCTTGCGTAACTGGATTCCCGCCTACGCGGGAATGACAAAACCAAATAAATCAGCGACTCCTCAGGTGCTCAATTTATTAACTAATGACTGGATACTATGAGTAACCCTGTTTTCGATCATAATCGTGTGATTTTGTGTCACTTTGACAGCTATAGTTGTGCGCTGGTCTTTGCCCGCTACGGCGCCAGTATCCTGGCGCCTGCACCCTTGCCGGAATCTGCGGCTTCTATGCCCGCACCGGATGAGGTCCCCGAACAGTATGATTCGGGCGGGGTGTCGGAGGCGCTGGTGGCACAGTTTGCGCTTAATCCCGCGCAGTTTAACCTTGATGAGAGCTTTGATGCGTGGACGACAAGCGACAGCGGCCCGATACGCATTCATCTTGTCCGTTTTACAACGCTGGATGCGCCTCATTCGGTCATAGAGCCGGCAGGTGGCGTATTCAAGCCGATCAGTGAAATGCGCAAAATGCCCATGATAGAACTGAATCTGATGCGTCAGATATTCAACCAGATCATGGGTGGCGGCTGATCATTGTGGTTGCCGGTAGGTCGGGATTCATCCCGACTTTTTAATCAGGAGATGTTCATGGCCTTTGAAAACGTCTGTAAACAAAGCCTGCTCTATGAGGGAGAGCTGGTTCCCTGCAAGGTAGGAGAACAGGAAATTGTCATCATGTGGCCCGACGGCGGCAAACCCAAAGCCTATGAGGCGCGCTGCCCGCATGATGACGTCTCGCTGGCGCGCGGCGATTTTAACGGCCGTATCCTGTACTGCATCGCGCATGGCTGGGTTTTCGACGGACATACCGGAAAGTGTATGCAACCGTCCGGCTGGGCGATGAAGGAATATCCGATGCGTATCGAAAATGGCATGGTGCAGGTGGATATTGCGGCCTGACAAGAGCGCGAAACCGTTCCTTCTTATTCGACAATGCCGTGCACCATGCGATCAGCGCTGCGCGCCTGCAGCCCGACCCCGGGGTGATCGATGCGATTCATCCGCTGCGCGTGTACGCCGAGACTGCCATCCCCAAGCCGGTGATGAAGCAATACAAGGCATTTCTGCGCAACGGATTGTTCGGCTAGTTTCTCTCAATCCTGTTTGAATGCATGCAATGTGCAGTCGACATTGAGACTGATAGGCCGGAACCAGTCGTTCGTGACGTGCAGAAATCGAGACAGAGCGGTCATAGCCAATGTGACTTGTGACTTGTGACTGTTGGCTATGGAATCGGAAGCAGATATTGAAGTTACACAAATAAAAGGGCATCGGCAGCGGCTGCAACCGGAAGAAAACTTGCCGCCCCCTCCCAGTCTGTCACCTCTGGAATGAAGTCATTCTTATCATACCCGAATAAATCGACAGTCATCTGACAGGCAATCAGCCTCACGCCACTTTCAACGCATACACTCCGCAAATCCTGAATACTTGCAACTCCCTTTTGCTTCAATGTGCTTTCAAACATAGATTTAGCCATAGCTTCAAACCCAGGCAGATTTCCTTTTAGCGCATTTGGAATTTTCCAGTTAACACTACGCAACCAGGAGGGTCCCACAGGAAATTTCATTGGCATCGCAGGGTTGCCGATAGGCGTAACGCCAAGCTGCAAATCTTTCTTGAGCAATTCCAAGCCGTAAAAGCTAAAAAAGATAGAAACGTCCCAGCCCAGCGCTGCTGCAGTAGAGCCGAGAATAAATGGCGGATAGGCCCAGTCCATTGTTCCTTTCGTTGCGATTAGTGCCAAGCTTGGCGTGTGCGCTTTTTGGCGCTCACGCGTCAGCGTGTCGAACTCTTCACGAAACCAAGCATTAAAATGCTCCCGCTCCAGCTTACTCGGCTCGGTGCTTTGTTTTAATTCTACGATGCTCATGTTTCCTTCCTCCATTATGTGCTTGTTAAGATGAAGGCAATCATCTACTATTTCCAACAGATTGATAAGCCATTGAATTGTTAATTCATAATTTCCAAAAAGTTAATAATATGTCTGAGAGATATTTGAGCGATCTGCTTGTTTTTACGAGGGTGGTCAAAGAAGGCAACCTGGCTGCTGCCGGACGCGCGCTTGGGTTTTCCAGCGCAGTTGTGACCAAACGTATCCAACGTCTGGAAGAAGGTATCGGCGTTCGCTTGATCAATCGGTCGACACGGAAATTAAGCCTAACCGATGAGGGGATGCTTTACCATGAGTATTGCGTACGGATACTTGCGGAGCTGGATGAAGCCGAAGTGCTCATTACGCGTGGCAGTCATCAGCCGGCCGGCACACTACGCGTGACCGTTCCGGCAGCCTTCGGTCGGCAGCACATTGCGCCGCTTGTTCCAGTATTTCTTAGTCGCTACCCCAAAGTTCGTTTGGCTCTCCATCTCTCCGACCAGCATGTTGATATGATCAAAGAGGGCTACGATTTGGCGGTACGGATCGGCGCCTTACACGACTCCAGCCTTATCGCAAGTCCACTGGGTATCGACAGACGCGTGCTGGTTGCTACACCGGACTATATTGCCCAACATGGCCCGTTCAATCACCCGGATGAACTTTGCAACCATAACGCCCTTCTTTTCGCCAACCCTAGCCCCATGGACTCATGGAGTTTCATCGATACAGACGGCAAAGGGCATAATGTAAAGGTCAGCGGAAACTTTGAAACCAACAACTGCGACGCGTTGCGTGAGGCCATACTAGCCGGTTTGGGAATTGCCCTGCGACCAATTTGGGATGTATGGCATGACATTCGCCAAGGAAATATGCTGATACTGCTCCCTGACTATACTCCTCCCTCTTTTCCAATCAATGCTATCTATCCAAGCCGAAGGCACCTTTCACAAAAAGTAAGACTATTCATCGATATGATGCGTGAACGATTCGGTGAGATTCCATATTGGGAAAAAAATGATATGCGTACTTCATCCGGCTTCATAGACAGTTCTTCATCATAAACAGGAAGAAAATTTTTCCGTTTTATTTGTCGTCTGAACGACTACTTTGCGGAGGCAAGCGGTTGTTCGCAATCAGTCATCCGAGCAACTGTAACTAGCACGATGTGGTCCGTGACCATGCGACATTGTAAGCCATAAGCCGGATGGTCAAATTTGTTGCGCTGCTGCCATAACGAAATCGAATTACTGCGCAAGGCCAAAGAAACGCGCAGTCTTTTCGGCCAGACTGATTCCCTCATTTTTTTGAATAGTTTCAGCGATGTGTTCGAGACTGTGGTCTGTGCCTTGCAGCCATAGAATGGTGTATTGCCCGCCTGAACGTTCGAACATCGATTTCGAATCAGCCTCGGATTTGTAATCAATTGTGGTCACCCCTTTGCTGCCTTTTCCGCCGACAGGCGGGACATTGGCGTCCAGGGTGCCGTGCATGGCAAGTATGGTTTTACCGCGAGCGCCTGCGCAGTGATCCACTTCCGCCATCAGCCCACCTGCAAGTGAGAGTGACGATTGATACAATCCGGTTTCGCACATGACCGTTTGCGTCATCATCGCGCCGTTGGAATGGCCGATACCATAAACACGTTCAGGATTGACGCCGTATTTCTGAACAAGATAGTGCGCGGCGCCGGTAATATAGCCGACATCATCCACCTTGTCCTTGTAAGGCTCGCCACAGCATCCATTGCCTGCATTCCATGCCTTCATTTTTTCGGGAAGCCTGGCAGAAGCATCCGTGCCATTGAGGTAGGCGACGATAAATCCGTATTTTTCGGCGACGCCGTCCATTTTCAGGTGGTCCTGCAAGTTCTGCGCATTGCCTCCTCCCCCGTGCAGCGCAACGACCATGCCGCGCTGTCCTTTTGGCGGAAGGTGTGAGGGTAGGTAGAGAATCATATCGCGGTCATTGAAGCTGTCATGCGCGACATTTTGTGACTGTGCGCCAAGATATTCTTCGCTGACTTTGAGTGCATCGTTTGCGCGCTTGTTCGCCATCATCTCTCTCAAAGTCTGCAGACGATGACCAGGCCCGGTTGAGTCCTGCGCGCAAGCCGGCAGGGAGAGCATCATCAAAAGCGTAATACAAGTGGCTGTGGAATCAAAAGAGTAGCGAAATGCTTTCATGATTAACTCCTGTTTTGCCCGGTCATTGGTTTTTCAGGCACAAACGGCGAATTTGACAGATCATTTTTCAGAGTGAGTATAGCATCAGAAAATTTACGGTTCTCGCGAACGACAGGATTGGGCAAGCCGCTGACCGTGAGGATGCAATAAGCTGGACGTTGCAGCTTTGGGTAAAGGCAGTTTACTCAGTCTGGCAGATCGTCACACGAAACAAAAAGAGAGTTTTTTCAAAACAATGCTCATGATCAGAAACCGAGTTGCACAGGCGTTGCCGGGCTAAGTGCTGATATCGCCGGCGGCAGTTAAGGAGCCGCTGAATTATTCGTCTTCCCCGCAAAAGCGGGGAACCAGCGCCTTGTGTAACTGGGTTCCCGCCTACGCGGGAACGACAAAACCGAATAAATCAGCGGTTCCTTAACTGTTCCGATACGAACTCGGCTCTTGATGCGGCTTCGTTTAGTTTGTTGTTCAGCATACACCACGCAGCAAATGTTTCCGGGACGATCTGAAACTTGACGGCGCGAACGCCGGCACGCTGCAATTCACGGATTGCGGAAATTGCCATGGCTTCCCATTCCGGGAATGAATTTTCAAAACGTTCGGGGTCGGGTGCGGATGCTTTAACCACAGCCCAGGTCTCTGCGGTGTACCAGGTCATACCGGCCAGCATGGTCTGGGTACGTTTTTTTGCTCTTAAACGTTGCGGGAGTGAGGATTTTCGCATAGTGTGTGAAAGTTAAGGAATCGCTGATTTAATCCGCTCGTGGTTAAGTAATGACTTGGCACATGTTTCATCGTGCTTAGTCAATACTTAGTGGCTTCATCAGAGCCTGTCGAACCATGATCGGATTAAATATTAATTAATCAATTTGTTATATCACCCTCTTCGACAAGGCTCTCCTGAGTTTATCGAAGGGCTCAGGGCGAACGGGTGATTTATTCAGTGTTTCCTTCAATCAGGCGCGGCGCAGCAGCATCAGGCATTCTGCATTGCCGGCTACATCCAGTGCCGTATAGCCATCGACCAGTTGCAAGCGGGTGTTGACGCCTGCTTTGAGCAGCAGCGCGACCACTTCGGTTTTGCCGGCAGATGAAGCGTACATCAGACAGGTAACGCCGTTCTCGTTTTGATTATCCGGGTTTACCCCGCTTTCAATCAACAGATTTATAAGATTGAGATTGCCGCTGAAACAGGCCAGCCACAGCGCGTTGTTGCCGTCCGTATTGACGGCGTTAAGCTCGGCGCCACACTGAATGAGTTCTGCGGCGATGTCATATTCACCGAACCTTGCAGCGTGCATCAGCGGGGTGGTTTTGTTGGCGATGCTCGCCGTCAGATCTTCCGGCGAAAAACCGTGGGCGACCAGCCAGGTTGATAGTACGGGTGTCATGGTGAGATTCTTTCGAGTTTCAGAGGTTAGCCGACATGAACGGGTAGGGCGGCAGGCTGGCGATGCGCTCATCTGTCAGCGGGTAGCCCACGGTAAAATGATAGAGCGACTGGAACGTTCTGTCCTGCAAACCCAACAGCTCATGCAAGGTATCATCGAAGAAACAGCCGATGCCGGTACCGCGCAGACCTGCAGCTTCCGCTTGCAGATACAGAACTTGTCCCAGTAATCCCGCTTCCCAGTACAATTCCCGGTAGCGCCATGGTGTGTCAGTTAACGTGAAATTCGCGCCAGCGCTCGATTGTCCCCTCTCCCTCCGGGAGAGGGTTTGGGTGAGGGAGCCGACTGGCGCAAGCGCTTTGCGAGTTATTGCCCAAGGGCAATATCCCTGCGAAAAGCTTTGCATGTTCAGGGGCGGAGCTTGCGCCATGTCGGTTAACGGCGCGTCGAATTCCGCCAGCATCGCCAGTGCGAAGGTGCTGTCGCCGGCAATGGCCTGATGACAGTTCATGATCTTGGCCGCTTTACTTGAATTGGTTTCGGCAAGCAGGAACAGCGGCAGATGTTTGGGACAGCCGGCTGGTTTGGACCATAAAAAATCGCTGCGCATGGATGATTGCATTTGTATCTGTGCAGCAGGAGTGCGCGGCAGCGCGTAGAGACCTGACGCTAAGCCGGCTACGCGGTGAACGAACAGCACCGGATGCACGCGTGCGGCTTCCGGCCAGACATCCCAGGGTGCGGCGGGGCGGGGCAGCAAGGCATCCAGCATCTGATATAAGCTAGCCAAATCCTGGATGAATTTTGCATCGAAGCGCTGTGCGCTGCGGCGCTGGCGGATCAGTGTTGCAGCGTAAAGGGTTTTGTCATCGCGCAGCGATTCGTTTGCTCCCTCGCCCGCTTGCGGGAGATAACCAGCGACTTGGCTGCCGTATTCTGGCAGCTTAGTCGAATGGCTAGTTGCTCCATCAGGGTTGGGGAGAGGGAAGTGAGAAGAATAAAGATTATTGCTGGCTTCACTATCACGATTGTGCGCCGGATAGTTTTCGCAAGCCTTGATCGTTGCCGAAGTTGCTGATGTCTTGCGGCTGGCCAGCGCCACTTCGTCTATTACAGGCCAGCGATACATGGGATGCGCATCCAGAATGTTGGCCTGTCCGTACCAGTGCTCCGGTGAACAATCCGGGTGGGCGGGTGTGAGTGCCGTCTGGCTCGTTGAAATTTCGATCAGCAGCTCCGGCTCCTCGCGTTCCGCACTGTTGAAGTCGCTATCGCGATCCAGCCCCAACCAGTGCGCCAGCTGCTGATGGCTGCAATCTTTCCTGATGTGCAAGGTCCAGCCCAGCGTTGCGGCGGCGTAGCGCAGCGCACCGAGGGCGTGTCCGGTATCCAGCTGGCAATAGCGGAATGCCCGCTCGCCGTATTTCCAGGCTTCCCGCCAGAAGATGGATGACAGGCCAATCCGTAAAGTGGGCTGTGGACTGTTCGATGCAGCGAACTTGCCGCGTTGTTCCAGCAGATGGTCGCGGCTCAGATAATGGTAAACGCCATCCTCAAGTCCCGTTATTTGGCTAGTAATGATATAGGCTTCGGTCGGATGCAGGTTGCCGCTGGATGGATTGCAGCGCACGGCCCACCTGTCAGAACCGTATTGTTTCCATGCGGAAAGGCCAAAGGCCAGCTCCAGCAGTGCTGAGATATGATCGAGCGTGAAGGGTTGCGGTGGTATTGCGTTGGGTGCATGCAAGTCGTCAAAGCTGGCAGTCAATGTGTCCGCGATCAGCGGAAGCTTGATGCGCGGGCTACCTGCAAACTCCCGGAAAGGGTTGGGTTGTGCGTCCCAGTCCAGCGCTTCGGGACCGGCAGCGTAACGTTCAAGGCGATGCTTGCTGCGCTCGTGATAGGCGAGGATTTTTTCGAACGATTGTGACGTCAGGCGTGCAGCATCCCCACCTGCCGGAGGCGAAGCGAGGATAGCGGGTTGTTGTTCGTGCTGCATGCCTGATTATAGGCGATCAGACCGGGCGGTTTTCGCGTATCTTGATCGGGCCCATGATTTTCAGACCTTCCTCGTAGCTGATGGCGGTCCACTTTTCATTGAAAGAGGCGGCCTTGTCGGCGATCGCATCCAGTTTGCCGGCGGTGTCAAATTTCTTGAGGGTGCTTTTCTCCATGCGGAACATGTCCAGCAATTCGTTATATACGGTTGCCTCATCCAGTGGCATCACCCAGAAGGTCGCGCCGCCATAAGCGATCTGATATTTTTTGGAAATATCGAGATTGCCCGCAAAGAAAAAATATTTTCCGGTGGGCGAGAGTTTGTCACCGAAATGTTCACACACCAGTTTCAGGTGAGCCAGAGAATGCGCGAAGCCGGCCAGAAACGGAATGGTAGCCTCGCCTTTTGATGCGACCATCATCACCTGATCGAGCTTGATTTCGGGCGGGCGCTTTTCGTCGGCCATGGCCCTCTGGAATTCGAGCGCGACTTCTCCGCGAAAGCCGAAGCGGCCGGCCTTGTTGGTGGCGCCCTTGAATACCGGGCTGAGCAGACGGCCTTCAGCGTCGAGTTGGGCAAACGGGGTGTCGGTGATGAGGGTCATGAAATACTCCTTAAAGGTTGCGCAGAAAATCTGCAGTTTTGAAAAAAGATTGTGTTAACTGTGTTCGCAGCGCGGCGTCTTGAACGACTTCTTCCAGCGCACGCGTCATGCATAGCATCCAGGCATCGCGCGCAGCTTCTCCGATCGGAAAAGAAATGTGCTTCTGGCGTAACCGCGGATGGCCGAAGCGTTCTTCATACAGCGGCGTCCCGCCCAGCCAGCCGGATAAAAACATGAACAAGCGGCTTTTGGCATTGGACAAATCAGCCGGATGCAGCGCACGTATTTCGCGCGCTTCAGGCAGTTCATCCATCAGCGCATAAAACCGCTCGACCAGACGCCGTATGCCTTGCTCGCCGCCCGCCATCAGGTAATGCGGGTTGGTGATGACGGGCGGAAACGCGGATTCCGCAGGCTCAATTAAAGACATGTTTTGCTCACTGTCTGAAAACGGGGATGCCGAGCGGAATGGCCCGGCCCAGCGCCGAGTTGACCTTGCGGCGCACGCCTTCAATCGTCAGCGGGGTCAGCAGCATGCCGTCCGCGCCTTCAGCCAGCGCATCCCTGACTGCGGCATCCTCGGCGCTGTCGCAAACCAGCAGGATTTTGACGCTGTTCATGGCGGCCTTGAGGCGCTTGATCAACGCGCTGCCTTCTGAACGCACCAGGCCTGCGCCCAGCAACACCAGATGAGGCGGCCACTCATGCGCCTTTGCGATAGCGGCCTCTATCCGGGGCAGCGTATGTGTTTCGTTTTCATCAGCAAGCATGAATTGCAGCGCCATGCTGTTGATCTCATCATTTTCAATGACGAAGACACGCTTGTTTTCTACCGAGCGCTGGGTATCTACACCTATCTGCATGACAGCTCCTTCGTTGAATTCTTTAAATATCCCTGTAGGGTGCCTTTCACGCACCATCAACGGTCCTGTGCAAAAGCCAAAGCAAATTCCGTTCCAGCTTTTGTCAGCTATTTAATAAGGCTATATAAAACAAGGCGGAATGGAGGAATGCACAGGTTTTACAGGGGATCAACTATGGCTTTGTGAGGCGCGGGTGACTTGTCGCGTTCACGACAGAGACAGATCGGTTTGTGGTGTTTGTAACAGCCGTATAAGCTGCGTGGTTTTGTTTTTTTATAAAAATAAAATAAATAAAAACAAATACTTACTTATTTTAATCATCTTTGGCATGGCAGTTGCTTATGGTCAGGTGCACCCAAAGTGTTTTACCGGAGACGCACTGGATAGAAGATTTGTTTTCGGGGGGCGTTGTACTGGTCGCGAGGTGGTCTGGAATTTTAGATTACTAACATCAACTGAACTATGTAAAAGGAGCAACAAGCATGTCTAAATTAAGGCAAATTGCATTTTACGGCAAAGGCGGCATTGGCAAGTCTACGACTTCGCAGAATACGCTGGCCGCACTTTCTGATATGGGTCAAAAGATTCTTATCGTGGGTTGCGATCCCAAGGCCGATTCGACCCGTCTGATACTGCACGCAAAGTGCCAGGATACCATCCTGTCGCTGGCTGCTGAAGCGGGTTCCGTGGAGGATCTCGAACTGGAAGACGTCATGAAGGTCGGTTTCAGGGACATTCGTTGCGTTGAGTCCGGTGGACCTGAGCCCGGTGTGGGTTGCGCCGGCCGCGGCGTGATCACTTCCATCAACTTCCTGGAAGAAGAAGGCGCTTACGACGGTATCGATTATGTTTCCTACGACGTGCTGGGCGACGTGGTATGCGGTGGTTTCGCCATGCCGATTCGCGAAAACAAGGCGCAGGAAATTTACATCGTCATGTCGGGTGAAATGATGGCCATGTATGCGGCCAACAACATTTCCAAGGGCATTCTGAAGTATGCCAACTCGGGTGGCGTGCGTCTGGGCGGGCTGATCTGTAACGAGCGTCAAACGGACAAGGAACTGGAACTGGCAGAAGCGCTGGCCTGCATGCTGGGCACCAAGCTGATCCATTTCGTGCCACGCGACAACATCGTTCAACACGCCGAACTGCGTCGTATGACGGTCATCGAGTATGCGCCTGAATCCAAGCAAGCTGAAGAATACCGTCAGCTGGCTGCCAAGATTCATGCAAATGCAGGCAATGGCACGATTCCTACGCCGATCACCATGGATCAGCTGGAAGATCTGTTGATGACGCACGGTCTGATGCCGGTAATCGATGAGTCAGAAGTCGGCAAGAAAGCGGCTGAACTGGCTGCTGCAGCGTAATTCAGCTGCCAGCTTCGTACCGCCCGGATGATTTCGGGCGGTACGAAACGAACGACAAGATACCGTGATGTCTCTGCAAATGGCGGTTATCCGTAGCGGGTAATTGATAGCTGCTTAATCAGAGAAAAACTGGAGCGTCATTTGCAGAGTTCTTTCGGGGATTCGGATTTAACTTTTTTAATGTCAGGAGGGCAAAAAAATGAGCCTTACAGTGGAAGAAACCAAAGTACGTAACAATGAACTGATTGACGAAGTTCTCAAGGCATATCCTGAGAAAACCGCCAAGCGGCGTGCCAAACACCTCAACGTTCACGAGGAAGGCAAGTCGGATTGCGACGTCAAATCGAATATCAAATCGCTGCCGGGTGTGATGACCATACGCGGTTGCGCCTATGCCGGTTCCAAAGGCGTGGTGTGGGGCCCGATCAAGGATATGGTCCACATCAGCCACGGTCCTGTCGGGTGCGGCCAGTATTCATGGGCGTCACGCCGTAACTATTATATCGGCACGACCGGCATCGATTCTTTCGGCACCATGCAGTTTACCTCCGATTTCCAGGAAAAGGACATTGTGTTCGGCGGCGACAAGAAGCTGGAAAAGATCATGGACGAAATCCAGGTACTGTTCCCGCTGAACAAAGGGATCACGGTGCAGTCGGAATGCCCTATCGGTCTGATCGGTGACGATATCGAGGCGGTTTCCAAGAAAAAATCCAAGGAATACAACGGCCATACCATCGTGCCGGTACGCTGTGAGGGCTTCCGCGGGGTATCGCAATCGCTGGGTCACCACATCGCCAACGACGCGATTCGCGACTGGGTGTTTGAAAAGACCGATCCGGACAAGAACAAGTTTGAAGCAACCCCTTACGACGTGGCAATTATCGGCGACTACAACATCGGCGGCGACGCCTGGAGTTCACGCATCCTGCTCGAAGAAATGGGCCTGCGCGTGATTGCACAGTGGTCTGGTGACGGCACCATTGCCGAACTGGAAAACACCCCTAAGGCCAAGCTTAACGTGCTGCACTGCTACCGCTCGATGAATTACATCTCGCGTTATATGGAAGAGAAATACGGGATACCGTGGGTCGAGTACAACTTCTTCGGTCCGTCGAAGATCGAGGCGAGTTTACGCGAAATCGCGGGTCACTTCGATGACAAGATTAAGGAAGGTGCCGAGCGCGTGATTGCCAAGTACAAGGCGCTGACTGATGCCGTGGTTGCCAAGTACAAGCCGCGTCTGGAAGGTAAAACCGTGATGTTGTTCGTCGGCGGTCTGCGTCCTCGCCATGTGATCGGTGCGTATGAAGATCTGGGCATGAATGTGGTCGGTACCGGCTACGAGTTCGGTCATAACGACGACTACCAGCGTACCACGCACTATGTCAAGGACGGCACGTTGATTTACGACGACGTGACCGGCTACGAGTTCGAGAAGTTCGTGGAGAAAATCCAGCCTGACCTGGTCGGCTCCGGCATCAAGGAAAAGTACGTGTTCCAGAAGATGGGCGTGCCGTTCCGCCAGATGCACTCCTGGGATTACTCGGGTCCTTATCACGGTTATGACGGCTTTGCCATCTTCGCCCGTGACATGGATATGGCGATCAACAGCCCGGTATGGGCAATGACCAAGGCACCGTGGAAAACCAAGAAGGCAGCATAAGGTGACAGAGGTAGTCATGCATGCAAATGTTGGGTTACGGTGCAAAACAGCGCCTAACCCAACCTACAAAAGAAGGAGATTGAAATGAGCCAAAACGCTGAAAAAGTAATCGATCATGAAATGCTGTTCCGCGAGCCGGAATATGTGGAAATGTTCGACAAAAAGAAGAAGGAATTCGAGTTTGGATTTCCAGTCAGTAAGATGGAAGAAATCCGCGAATGGACAAAAACAAAAGAATATCAGGAGCTTAACTTCGCCCGTGAGGGCCTGACGGTCAACCCGGCCAAGGCTTGCCAGCCACTGGGTGCGGTGTTTGCGGCGGTGGGTTTTGCCAAGACCCTGCCTTTTGTACATGGTTCGCAAGGTTGTGTGGCGTATTACCGCTCGCACTTTTCACGCCATTTCAAGGAACCGACCTCCTGTGTGTCCTCGTCTATGACCGAAGATGCAGCGGTGTTCGGCGGCCTGAACAACATGGTGGACGGTCTGCAGAATGCCTACAACATCTATAAGCCGGACATGATCGCAGTCAGCACCACCTGCATGGCTGAGGTGATCGGCGACGACCTGGGTTCCTTCATCCGCACGTCGAAGCAGAAGGGTAGTGTACCGGAAGAATACGACGTGCCGTATGCGCATACTCCGGCTTTTGTCGGCAGCCATATCACCGGCTACGACAACGCGCTCAAAGGTGTGCTCGAACATTTCTGGGAAGGCAAGGAACGTACGCCTAATGAGTCGATCAATTTCATCGGTGGCTTTGACGGCAACGTGGTAGGCAACATGCCTGAAATCCGTCGCATCCTCGATCAGTTCGACGCACCCTACACGGTCGTTTGCGATCCTTCACAAGTGTGGAATACACCGACCGATGGCGAGTTCCGCATGTATGACGGCGGCACCACCAAGGAAGAAGTGAAAGCTGCGCTGAATGCGAAGGCGACGCTGTCTTTTCAGGACTACTCGACCGAGAAAACGAATAAGTTTATCGCTTCTAAGGGCCAGGAAGTCGTCGCTTTGAATCATCCGATGGGCATTGCAGGTACCGACAACCTGCTGATGGAAATTTCACGTCTGACCGGCAAGCCGATTCCTGCATCCCTTGAAAAGGAACGCGGTCGTCTGATGGATGCCATCGCTGATTCGAGCTCGCATATCCACGGCAAGAAGTTCGCACTGTACGGCGATCCTGATCTGATGCTGGGTCTGACAGCCTTCCTGCTGGAACTGGGCGCGGAGCCGGTACATGTGCTCTCGACCAACGGCGGTGAAGACTGGGCCAAAAAAATACAGGCCCTGTTCGATGCATCGCCTTTCGGTAAGGGTTGTCATGTGTATCCGAAGAAAGATCTGTGGCACATGCGCTCGCTGCTGTTCACTGAGCCCGTGGATTTGCTGATCGGTAATACCTACGGCAAGTATCTGGAGCGTGACTGCGGCGTGCCGCTGATCCGCATGGGCTTCCCGATTTTCGACCGCCACCATCATCATCGTTTCCCGATCTGGGGCTATGACGGTTCGTTGCGTGTGATGGTTGCGATTCTGGATGAGATTTTCGAGGCGCTCGATGCCAATACCATCGACACCGCGAAAACCGACTACAGCTACGACATTATCCGTTAACCGGCTGTGAGCGGCGGGTGTGCCCCGTCGCTCACTATACAAACATTGAAATTTGTCAGGTACGGTTCCCTCACCCAAACCCTCTCCCGGAGGGCGAGGGGACAAACGAATCGCTACGCGAGTTTCAGTTTAAATAAGGAAATGAACATGGCCACAATTACTTTTACCTCTCCGCTGATGGAAAAGGATATTACGGTATATGCCGTTGCCGGAGAGACTGCCCACAGCGTGTTGAAACTTGCCAAGAAAAACAAGATCCCGTTGCCGTTTGAATGTGAAGACGGCGAATGCGGTTCCTGTGTGATCAAGGTGGTATCGCTGGAAGGTAAGCCGCGCATGAGTCAGGCGCTGACGGAAAAAGAGCGTCACACGCTGGTTGCGGAAGGTCTGATTAGCAAGGCTGAATTAAAAGAAGCCGAAGTGAGCGACATGCCGCCGACTTACCGTCTGGCCTGTCAGTTCATCCCGCGTGATGAAGATATTCTGGTTAGCTTCAGCGGCGAGCCTGGTATCAAGTAACTACTGAGCAGAGCAGGGGAGTGCAGCATGGGATGCGTAACCTTTTTAGGAATGCAACTATCCGACAGGGTGATGGTTGATGTTGCCTCTGAAGCGGGCAGCAGCCTTCTTGATCTGGCAATCAAAAACCAGATCCCGCTTCCCTGCAACTGCATGGTCGGTAATTGCGGCACCTGTGCAGTCAAGGTCGTGTCATTGCAACGCGAGGCCAGCATGATCACGCTTAGCGAAAGGGAGCGCAATCTGTTGCGGGAAGCGCGCAAACTTTCCAACGTGCAGTATTACGCAGAAACCTTGCCGGATCATCCGCCGCTGTGGCGGCTGGCCTGTGAATACAAAATCGCCGATGAGCAAATTATGGTGGCGTTTTAGGAAAGCGCTGAATAAATCAACCGTTCATGGTGAGCCTGTCGAACCATGAACGTATAAAATCAGAGCCTCTTTTCATCGCATATTATGCTGCCAGTCGCGTCAGCAGCCCCCCACTGAACTTTTCCATGGAAATATTGAGTTGATATTGGTTGCACCAGGTACTACGATATGCCATGTTAAAAAAGTTGCCAAAGCCTTATCGTGCAAAGCCGCTGGAAAATGAGCGAGCATTCAAAACTGCCTGGTTTGCAAAGGAGGCACGCAAGGCAAAGATTTCAGACGAAGAGCTTTGTCGTGCAATCAGGCAAGTGATGCATGGGCAATCGGATGACATTGGCGGCGGGGTATACAAAAAGCGTTTGCATGACAACATGCACCGTTCGATCATCATAGCCAAGGCGGGTCGGCATTGGATATATGTTTATCTCTATGCCAAAAAAGATCGTGAGAACATTGCCCCGGATGAATTGGCCGCATTTAAAAAGCTTGCGAAAGATTACGGTGGCGCAAGTGATATGAAAATTGCTGCGCTTTTAAATGACAAGGAATTACTGGAAATTTGCCATGACGACTAAAACCAAAAAATCAAAAAGCGATGCATTCGAAGCTATCCATAGCGCCGCAAAAGGATTGCACGGCGCAGGTGCAATCAGCAAAACGACGATGCGTGAATACGATGCATTGTGTCTGGATGCTGTCCCTGAGTTAAGTCCCAGAGAAATCAAGCGGATCCGTGAACATGCACACGTCAGCCAGCCGGTATTTGCACGTTACCTGAACACCAGCGAATCCACCGTGCAAAAATGGGAAACAGGGCAGAAAAAGCCAAGCGGTATGGCGATGAGATTGCTGCGCGTGGTTCAAAAGCACGGGCTTGAAGTGCTTGTATCGTGAGTCGTACCGTCATTGATGATGTGCACGCATATCGGCGAAATTGTCGCTGGTCGCCGCGCAATCACAGCCGATACCGACCTTCGCCTGTGCCGATTTTTCGGATTGTCCGAGGGTTACTGGTTGCGCGGACAGGTGCGTTACGACACCGAGTGTGCCAAGGACAGTCTTGCCGCCGCCCTTGCAAAGATCAGGCCGTGGACGGAAGTGGTTTCCGAAACTTCTGCGAGCTAAGTAATGACAGGGGATGATTGGAAATTCGCCATGACGACTAAAACCACAAAATCAAAAAGCGATGCATTTGAAGCTATTCATAGCGCCGTAAAAGGGTAGCGTCCCCTTTCTACTGATAAACCCGATTGGCCGCTTTTTTTGCGGCTCAGGCGGGGTCATCAATTCCCGGATAGCATCGAACACTTGTTTGAACTGGATGCGTGTGTTTCGCGCAAAGCTGTCGTGCTGCATCGCCATCGCTGCGGTTTTCTCTTCCAGTGCGTTGAGTTGCTTGGCAAGGTCGTGATGTGTCATGGCCAGTTCGCGCAGCTTTACGAACGCCCGCATGATCGCGATATTGACTTGCACGGCTTGCGGGCTGCTCAGTATCGATGAGAGCATCGCCACGCCCTGTTCGGTAAACGCATACGGCGCATATCGGCGGCCACCGCGTCCGGCGGGTTTGTCGTTTGAGGTCACAATCTGTGACCTCAAATCTTTCCACTCTTCGGTATTTAACTGGAACATGAAATCCTCGGGAAACCGTTCGAGGTTCCGTTTGACCGCTTGCAGCAAAACCTTGGTTTCAACACCGTATAGCGTCGCCAAATCGCTATCCAGCAAAACCTTTTGTCCTCGCAGCAGCAGGATGCGGTGCGTAATGGTTTCGAGCGGTAGCAGTGTGGATGCGGTCATTGGAAATATGCCTTGGCCCCAAAGCTATGTGCAGAACGGCGCAAAGAAAAAGCTGAGAAACTTGCAACCATGTTACCCCCCCAATAACAAACTTGCTGATTATTCGTTCCTGTGATGAAGGAACTCGCGTTAAATATGCATGCGGTTTAAATATCCGTTGATCGCGCAGGGGAATCATATGGAAGTTGCGTAGTGCAGGCAAGGCATGCCTTAGGGAAACGCCGATTTATTCGGTTTTGTCGTTCCCGCGCAGGCGGGAACCCAGTCAAATAAAGGCGCTGGTTCCCCGCTTTTGCGGGGAAGACGAATAAATCGGTGTTTTCTTAGCGAAAAATTGAAGAATCAAATGGGGACAATACCTGATTTGAATATAACCCCATTCATTTTCCGGAAATGCCGTGTGTGTGAAAGTGAGATAATTGCAGCCGACTTCAACATCGAACGAAACTCCGCTGATTTTCATCCGTCTGATACTGTTCTTAAAGTACTTCAAGGAGATACAAAATGATCAAAGCTTATGCAGCATTCGAGCCCAAAGGCGAACTCAAAACTTTCGAGTACGACCCCGGCGAATTGAAACCGCTGGAGGTGGAGATCGACGTTCACTATTGCGGCATTTGCCATAGCGATCTGAGCGTGATCGACAGCGAATGGGGCGCAAGCACCTACCCGGTGGTGGCCGGTCACGAAGTGGTGGGCAAGATCAGCCAGGTCGGCAGCCATGTCAGGGATCTCGCGGCAGGCCAGATCGTCGGTCTTGGCTGGCACGCGGGCTATTGCAACAAGTGTTCGCTTTGTCTTTCGGGTGACAACAACCTGTGCGCCAACGCACAGGCCACGATCGTCGGCCATTACGGCGGCTTTGCGGACAAGGTGCGCGCCGCTTCAAACAGCGTGGTGACTATCCCCGACGGTATCGATCTTGAATCGGCCGGCCCGCTGTTCTGCGGCGGGATCACCGTGTTCAATCCGCTCGTGCAATTCGGCATCAAACCCACGGACAAAGTGGCGGTGATCGGCATCGGTGGCCTGGGGCACATGGCGCTGAAATTCCTTAATGCATGGGGCTGCGAAGTGACGGCTTTCACCTCGTCTGCCAGCAAGAAAAAAGAAGCGCTCAGTCTGGGTGCGCACCATACGCTGAACTCCCGCGACGAGAATGAGATCAAGGGCGCGGCAGGCCGGTTCGACTACATTATTTCCACGGTGAACGTGAAACTGGATTGGAATCTTTACCTCGGCACACTGGCGCCGCGCGGAAGATTGCACTTCGTCGGTGCGACACTGGAACCGCTGGACATTGGCGTATTCTCACTCATAGGGGGCCAACGTTCCGTGTCCGGCTCGCCGGTGGGCAGTCCTGCCTCGATCGCGATGATGCTGGATTTCGCCAACCTGCACCAGATCAGGCCGGAGATCGAAAAATTCAAATTTACGGACATCAACAAGGCGATCGAAAGACTGAGGAGCGGCGAGGCGCACTATCGTGTTGTGCTGTGTCGATAATGATGACTGAGCGGCGGTAAAATCAAAACCGCCAATCCCGGAACACACCATGAGCGACTACAACATAACCGCCGATATGCCGACGGTGGAAGTGCTCCACCAAGGCATTCCCGTCACGATACGGCGCGAGGAGAATCCGGCGGCGACGATCCGGGCTGACTATATTGGCACCGCGCGAAAATGTCCTCCCTACTGCATCCAGCCCATGCGATTGTCAGCGGACGTTGAAACGCTGGGCGAACTGGAAGTGCTGGATTACTTGAAACGCATACACGACGGGGAGCGCCAGCTCATGGTCATCGATTCGCGCACCGCAGACTGGTATGTGAAGGGCACCATTCCTGGCGCAATCAGCATCCCTTATGCGCAGAACATGGCAGGCCGTGCGACGGATTTGCCCGGCGTAAAAAAGACCTTGCTCGATTTGTACGGCGTGCAGGAGGCTGCCGGAGCGTACGACTTCAGCGCCGCGTATACCCTTGCGATATTCTGTAACGGCCCGTGGTGCGGACAGACGCCCAACTATATCCGCACTCTGATTTCTCTCGGCTATCCGGCCGTCCGGCTGAAGTGGTATCGCGGCGGCATGCAGGACTGGTGCTTGCTGGGGCTTACCGTAATCTGATTGTGAAATTTATGCTTCTGGTTTGCCAAGGCTGATCTCGACGCAAGCGCGATTCTGCGTAATCAATGCCTGTTCGATCTCCGTGTGGTGATCAATCAGAATATTGAGCACAATTATTTTCGAGCGGTTTGGAATTTTAAGCCAGACTACCTGTGGCGGGTGGCCTGCTACCAGCGATCGTTCCTGAAAATCTGAATCACGGGTGACGATCACAAAATCATATGCCTTGGCATATTGCCAGATTTCGGCATCACTCGCGCTCTCCAGTCCTAACAAGGAAACCTGTGAAGAGCCGGGAAACGCAGTTTGCAGGAAAGGGACAATGCGTCTCGACAGATTCTCGTCGAGTAGCAGTTTCATTAAACCGCCAAGGTGTATAAATTGTGTTCGCGGTCAGCAGCGAAGGCAAGGCAGGCACGAATGTCGGCAGTTTCGAGTTCTGGGAAATCTTCGATGATGTCCGCCTCGCTCATTCCTTCGGCGAGCATGTCCAATACATCATAAACGCTGATGCGCAGGTTGCGGATGCAAGGACGTCCGCCACGTCTGGCGGAGTCGAGAGTGATGCGTGAATTAGTCATGGCTGCACTATATCGAACTGGGTGCGATTATTCAACCATACGCTGATAACCGTAACAATTCATCAACCTGCAGTTTTATCTCGCTGACCACTTGCGCATTGAGTTTTTCCAGCCAGCCGCCGATGATGCTCTTGTAATGTCTTCTGCAAACCGCAAGTCACAGCTGTGGCTGCCGGGTTCCTGAAACATCCTTCGAAATGTCTGTTTTGTAAGATTTGCGACACAGGTTCACGGTTAGCCGTGGGAACGAAGCTCAATCGCACGCCTGTATAAACAGGTGATTAGCGCTTATTCTGATCATTGGCATGATGCTTGCTGACTATCCCAGTGCAGGCAGGTGAGACAGTTTTAGGTCAGCGCTGATTTATTCGGTTTTGTCGTTCCCGCGAAGGCGGGAACCCAGTTACACAAGGCACTGGATCCCCGTTTTCACGGGGATGACGAATAAATCAGCGATTTCTTAGGTCATCTGCCCGGAAAATTTACGGTGGCTTTTAAGTCAGGATGGGCTGGAAAATGTCGACGACACTTGCGGAAAAAGTACAGGACGTATTCAATGAACCCGGTTGCGAAGTCAATCAGGGCAAGTCTGCCAAAGATCGCAAGAAAGGCTGCACCAAGCAATTGACGCCGGGGGCCGCAGCGGGCGGTTGTGCGTTCGACGGCGCCAAAATTGCGTTGCAGCCGCTCACCGACGTGGCGCATCTGGTACACGGTCCGATTGCCTGCGAAGGCAACTCGTGGGATAACCGCAGCGCAAACTCTTCCGGTTCCAAGCTCTACCGTACCGGATTTACTACCGACATCAGCGAGCTGGACGTGATTTACGGCGGCGAAAAACGATTGTATCGGTCGATCAAGGAAATCATCGATAAATACGACCCGCCCGCGGTGTTCGTGTATCAGACCTGCGTCACCGCGCTGATCGGCGACGACATCGAAGCGGTGTGCAAGGCGGCGGCGAAGAAATTCGGCAAGCCCATCATTCCGGTGAATGCGCCGGGTTTTGTCGGCAACAAGAATCTGGGTAATAAACTGGGTGGCGAAGCGTTGCTCGATTATGTGATCGGTACATCGGAACCCGAATACACCACGGCTTACGACATCAACATCATCGGCGAGTACAACCTGTCCGGTGAGTTGTGGCAGATCAAACCGCTGCTCGATGAACTGGGTATACGCCTGCTGGCCTGCATCAGCGGGGACGCCAAATACAATGAAGTCGCTTATTCGCACCGTGCAAAGGCGGCGATGATGGTGTGCTCCAAGGCGATGATCAATATCGCGCGCAAGATGGAAGAGCGTTACGAGATTCCGTTTTTCGAAGGTTCATTTTATGGCGTATCCGATATGTCGGATTCGCTGCGCCAGATCGCCGGTTTGCTGATAAAGCAGGGCGCCCCTGACGAATTGATGGATCGCACCGAAGCGCTGATTGAGCGCGAGGAAGCGCGCGCCTGGGCGCGCATGATGGCCTACACGCCGCGCCTTGCAGACAAGCGCGTGCTGCTGATCACGGGCGGCGTGAAATCGTGGTCGGTGGTGGCCGCCTTGCAGGAAGTCGGCATGAATGTGGTGGGCACTAGCACCAAAAAATCCACGGCGGAAGACAAGGAAAAGATCAAGGAGATGATGGCCGAGGACGCGCATGCCGTCGACGACATGAGCCCGCGCGACATCTACAAGATGCTCAAGGATGCGCGCGCCGACATCATGCTCTCGGGCGGGCGTTCGCAGTTCATCGCGCTCAAAGCCAAAATGCCCTGGCTGGACATCAATCAGGAACGTCATTACGCCTACGCAGGTTATGAAGGGATGGTCGAGCTGGTCAAACAGATCGACAAGTCGCTGTATAACCCGGTATGGGAACAGGTGCGCATCCCCGCACCGTGGGAGGTCTGACATGGCAAACGTCACGGAGTCGAAAAAATCCTGCACGGTGAACCCGCTCAAAATGAGCCAGCCGCTGGGAGCAAGCTACGCCTACATGGGCATGAATAATTGCATGCCGATGATGCACGGCTCGCAGGGATGTACCGGTTTTGGACTGGTACTGCTGGTGCGGCATTTTCGTGAAGCCATTCCGCTGCAGACCACGGCGATGAATGAGGCGACCACAATTTTGGGCGGCATGGAGCAGATTGAAAAAGGCATCATCAATATCAAGACGCGCGCTAATCCGGATCTGATCGGCATCTGCTCGACGGGATTGACTGAGACCAAGGGCGAGGATGTGGCAGGCGATTTGAAGCTCATCCGCGCCAGGCATCCTGAGCTGGGCGACACGCAGGTGGTGTATGTATCGACACCGGACTATAGCGGGGCGTTTCAGGATGGCTGGGCAAAAGCCGTGCTGGCGATGATACAGGCGCTGGTGGAACCCGTTTCACTGAAAATAGACAAACAAATCAACGTGCTGGCGGGTTGCCATCTGACGGCCGGCGATATTGAGGAATTACGCGAAATCATCGAAGCTTTTGGCTTGAGTGCGGTGATGATGCCGGATATTTCCGGCTCGCTGGACGGGCATATCCCGGATGATTTCAGTCCAAGCACGATAGGCGGCACGACGCTTGTCGAGGTTCGCAGCATGGGTGCATCGGGCCTGACGATTGCGATCGGCGAGCAGATGCGCAGCTGTGCCGAAGCGCTGCATTTGATTACCGGTGTGGACTATGCGTTGTTCGACAGACTGACCGGCCTGGAGGCGAATGATCGTTTGCTGATGACGCTGTCGCGCATTTCCGGTCGAGAAGTGCCGATGAAATATCGTCGCCAGCGCAGCCAGCTGGTGGATGCGATGCTGGATGGGCATTTTTTCTTTGGTGGCAAGAAAATTGCGATTGGCGCCGAGCCTGATCTGCTCTGGGCGACCGCCAGCTGGCTGGCCGAGATGGGCTGCGAATTGACGGCGCTGGTGACCACCACCAGATCGCCTGTGCTTGCCCAATTGCCCGCAGACGAGGTGCTGATCGGTGATCTGGAAGACCTTGAGCTGCGCGCCAAAGAGTGCGATCTGCTGATCACGCACTCACACGGGCGACAGGCCGCCGAACGGCTCGATATTCCTTTTTTTCGCATGGGCATCCCGATGTTTGACCGTCTCGGTACGGCACACCAGTTATCGGTGGGTTATCGCGGCACGCGCAGACTGGTTTTCGACATCGGCAATATGTTTTTAGCCTCAGGCCATGAAAACCATCCGGACAGCTGGCCGCTTCCTGCTGCCGTGACCGCGCCTGCCGTTGAACGGGTTAATTGAACAATTTTGATAAGGAGCAGACCATGAAAGTCGCATTTTCCACACAGGACCTGCAGCGCGTCGATGCGCACTTCGGCTGGGCCAAGAACATCGCAGTCTACGATGTCAGGGCGGATGGTTATGATTATATCGAGACCTTCGCGTTCGAGGGGGATCTGAAAGAGGACGGCGATGAAGACAAGCTGGCGCCTAAATTGGCGGCGATCAAGGATTGCGCGATTCTCTATGTCGCCGCGATTGGAGGCTCAGGCGCGGCAAGGGTGGTTGCCAACAAGATCCATCCGATCAAGGTGGCCAGCCCAGAAGTGATTCTGGACATACTGGATAAGTTGCAGGATGTATTAAAAGGAACGCCGCCACCCTGGCTGCGTAAGGCCTTGCTCAAGGATCAGGAGCGGGTGATTGATTTTGAAGAAGAGGAATAAAAAATGACTGAAACTGCGACTGTATCTCCGCTCGAAACCGTGTTTGTACAGGAACTGGTCAAACAATGGCGGGCACAGGATATCAACGGTATCTGGGAGGGTAAATCCGACGAGACATTGTTGGCGCCTTACATCATTACCAAGGAACAGCGACGCGAGATGCCCATCATGGGCGACCCGGATCCAGAAACGTTGTGGCGGCTGGAGTTGTTTTACAACGCGATAGGCTTGTCCATCGAGCGGCTGACCGGCGTAATGGTCTCGCCGATGATGAAAATGTCGCATGAGGGCTTCGGTCGTCAGGTGCTTATCGCGGGTCGGTTGATCGTTGTCAACAAGCAACTGCGAGATGTGCATCGTTTTGGCTTCAACAGCATGGAAATACTGGCGGAAGAAGGGCAGAAGTTTGTCACGGCCGGTGTGGATATGATCAAACAGTTCCCCGAAGTGGCGAATTACGGTTAAGAGGACAACATGGAAGACATCGATACCCTTAAGGCTCGGGTAAAAAAACTCAACCAGCAGGCCACTGCACTCAAGATGGATCTGCACGATCTGTCGGAAGACTTGCCGACCGGGTGGGAGCGCATCATGGAAGTCGCCCAGAAAGCCTATGACGCCCATGCATCGCTTGCTGAAGCACGCAAGACGTTGAGTGCGGCTGGCGGCTGAATTCAGAATAACGGAGAATATCATGGGCTCATTTAGCGTTACCTTGCCGAGCGGCGAAATATGGACACCGAATTTTGTTGCTGAACTCGATCAGGGGAAATGCATCGGCTGCGGTCGCTGCTACAAGGTCTGTTCCCGCGATGTGCTGCAACTGGTCGGCATCGACGAGGATGGCGAAATCGTAGCCCTTGCAGGAGGCGAGGACGATGACGATGACGACGAGGAGTATGAAAAGAAGGTCATGACCATCGCGCATCAGGAAAACTGCATCGGTTGTATGGCGTGCTCCAAGATTTGTCCGAAAAAATGCTATACGCATAGCCCCTTGGCGGTCGAGTAAGTCGGGAGAACGTGATGAATGCAAGACTCAAGCAGATTAGTTATGGCTGGCTTCTGGCACGCGCCAAAAAACCGGAGGACGAGCTGACGCGGGTATTTGCAAGTGTGATTCAGTCAATTGCACAGGGCGCGATACAGCCCCCCAACCTGGGGATGGGGCTGGACTATGATCAGTTTTCCGAATTGCTGGATGGATATTTTCCCGGTGGCAGTGCTGAAATATGGGATGCGGGATTCCAGGCTGAATATTCGGCTTGTGTTTCTCCTCTGGCGAGCGAATTCGAAGATATGGTGAATATCTTGCTGGAACATCGCAGTTATGACACCCGGCAGAACGAATGGCTGGCCTATGCGGTGGCCAGCGGCTGCATGGGCAGCGATCATCTGTATCATGACATGGGGCTGCCAGACCGCGGTACCTTGTCGGCTTTGCTGGAGCGCTATTTCACGGCACTGTTTCGCAAAAATGTGCATAACATGAAATGGAAGAAGTTTTTCTACAAACAACTGTGCGAGCGTGCCGAGGTCATCATGTGTCCGACCCGCAACTGCAATTCCTGTGTCGATTACCAAAGTTGTTACACGCCCGAGGGCATTGAGCCGGCGATGGCGCAAGCGGCCTGATGCTCAGCGGTCAATCTGACTTTTTCGGAATATCTGAACCGATACACGCATAAGTTGTGTATCAGCGTAAGTGCTGGCAATTGTCAGCACTTACCAGAGTATTCTCGTCAGAATTTCTTGACTTCAATGTTGTATTTCAACAACGCGTAATTCAACTGGCGCGTCGAAATACCCAGTAAACGTGCAGCCTTGGCCTGCACCCAGCCGCTCTGCTTCAAGGCCGTAATCAGGCGATCCCGCTCCGTTGAAGGCGCAGATTCAGCGATGTCCTGATCGACGGGTGCAGGTTCTGCCGGTGTTTCCCGGCGCAGGGGCTGAACGATAATCGGGATCGGTTGCCGTTCACCATGCAGCTCCTGGGTGAGGCACTTACCCTGCTGGCAGGGAAAATCAATTTCACGGATGAGGTTGGCGCGTGTCATGGTGGCCGTACGCTCAACGCAGTTTTCAAGCTCGCGGACATTGCCCGGCCAGTAGCAATTGGTCAGCACGTTGACCGCTTCGGGAGAGAGCGTCAGCGAGCGTTTGTTTTCCTCATTGAACTTGGTCAGGAAACGCTCTACCAGATAGGGAATATCCTCGCGCCGCTCTCTTAAGGGGGGCAGGAAAATACTGACGACATTGATCCGGTAGTACAGGTCCGAGCGGAAATCGCCGTTGGCGACGGCCTTCTCCAGATTGCGGTTGGTGGCGGTAATCAGACGCACATCAACGCGTATCGAACGGTTGCCGCCCACGCGTTCAAATTCACGCTCCTGCAGGACGCGCAATAACTTGGCCTGGAACGCAGGCGAAATGTCGCCGATTTCATCGAGAAACAAGGTGCCGCCGTGCGCCTGCTCGAAACGTCCCTTGCGCTCACCCTGGGCGCTGTTGCCGGTCGTGTAAATCCGCGCAATTTTGGCGCGCCCTGAGTGTTTTGACGGCAGGCAGCACAAAGGGCACGTAAGTGCCCTTTGTCTTGTCTTGTCTTGTCTTGTCTTGTCTTGTCTTGTCTTGTCTTGTCTTGTC
>CAMTUO010000003.1:0-185080 GCA_947084955.1 uncultured Gallionella sp. | reverse complement strand
GACAAGACAAGACAAGACAAGACAAGACAAGACAAGACAAGACAAGACAAGACAAAGGGCACTTACGTGCCCTTTGTGCTGCCTGCCGTCAAAACACTCAGGGCGCGCCAAAATTGCGCGGATTTACACGACCGGCAACAGTGTAAACAGGGTTGCGGCAAGTCATCAAGTTTATGAAGCTTTGCCAAGCGTTTGCAAGCCTATTCCCCATGATTTTGCTACCGCATGAATTGCATTTTCAACATTCACTGTCCGGTCGTTGTATATCAATGGCGTTGTAGAGGGAAGCATGGCGTCATACAGAACAGGTCTTGCATTGAACGACAAATAACGGTTTTGCATGGAAACCTGTAACAGATAAAACGGTTGCTTACGAGAAGCAACATTTTTGTCCTGAACTTTGAAACTCAACATAATCCCATTCTCGTTGATATCTTCGCGCAAACTAATCTGTTCGGCGATCGCCTCTATGAAGGGTTGGGCAAGATTAAGGCCCTGTGCCAGTTCCATTTTATACCGGCCGTTTCGGTCGATGGTAATCGCATTTTCTGAGGGCAGAATTTTTCCTCTGCCGATAATAACCAGAATGACAATGATCCACAAAAATATCATTCCCTCTGCCGAGGCGGCCATAATTGGCCAGATGAATCCCAATATTTCGTGCATATTGTAAATTATTCAATAATTTGCAGTGAACTGAGGCCTGGTAAAACCTTGCAGTGATTCGAATTAACTGTCGACTTGTGCGATAAATACAGGTTGAAGCATGCGGTCATAGCAGGCAAGTAGTGATTCTGAAAACATGGTTAACGACCGATATTAATACTACGCACCGAAAACGAATCGTGCAACGCTATTCTTGCGAACGCAATGTTTTGTCATGATAATGGCAGGCCATGAATCAATTCTGGACGGTCATGCAAAAACTGCACGCTATTGATACGGTATTACTCAAATCAAAACTTCTAGAATCTGGCAGCGAATTTTTATGTTTTTCAGTATTACCCGGAAAATCGGCTAACGTACTGTTTATTGGCAGATTTGATGATCGTGAGGTGGTGTGGAATTCGAGCCTTTACAGCAGAAGTAAACAAGGCGGGTGTTCTTTTATGGAAATCACGCCGGGCACGGGTGACAACATGCTGCTCAGGATCGAGCTTGCTGTTGCCATGATCGATGAAACTATCATCAGAAAAGCCATCATCATGATACGCAACTATAAGCGGCTCAGGCTGGGGCGGCATGAGTGGGGGCAACAGGGCGTCACCTGAGTTCCTTTATGCTATTGAGGCAAGTCCGCAAGGTGCATCGCCTGTGTGACGACATGACGGGTCAGGTGTGGCGCGAACAGTTCGATAAAGTCGTAGGTGTAGGTGCGCAGATATTCGTTTTTGCGTATCGCAATCCGCGTGGTGCTGGGCTGGAACAGATGTGCTGATTCCACCATACGCAGGTGTTTGTCGCGTTCGGGGATAAAGGACATCTGCGCAAGAATACCGACACCCAACCCCAGTTCCACATAGGTCTTGATGACGTCCGCGTCGATCGCGGTGAGCGCGATATTCGGGGTGATCCCGGCTTTTTGAAACGCCTCGTTGATCTTGCCGCGTCCGGTAAAGGCGAAGTCATAGGTGATGATGGGATATTGTGCGAGGGCTTGCAGCGTGAGTTGCTTTTCTTTTAGCAGCGGGTGGCGTGGTGTGGTGACGACGCAATGATTCCACTCATAGCAGGGCAGCGTGACCAGCCCGTCATAGAGCGCCAGACTTTCGGTGGCGATACAGATATCCGCATCGCCGCTCAACACCTGCTCGGCAATCTGCGTCGGGCTGCCCTGATGCAAACCCAGTTTTACCCCCGGGTATTTTTCCATGAACTGCTTGACCACCGGCGGCAAGGCATAGCGTGCCTGAGTGTGGGTAGTGGCGATGGTCAGATGTCCGCAGTCCTGCGCACCATACTCCTGTCCGACCTGTTTGAGGTTATCCATATCGTGCAGCATGCGCTGGGCGATGGTGAGCACCGCTTTGCCGGGTTCGGTAATGGCAACGATGCGTTTGCCGTTGCGCACGAAAATCTCGATACCCAGTTCTTCTTCCAGCTGTTTGATCTGTTTACTGATGCCAGGTTGCGAGGTAAACAGCGTCTCGGCGGCGCCGGAAATTTTTAATCCCTGACGCACGATTTCGTTGAGATAACGCAGTTGCTGCAGATTCATGCCCGATCCTTAATCGCCAGTAGTTATAAGATACTAACATAAAAGTATTTTGTTGCATAAGGTGCGCCCGCTAGAATGCACTCCATGGATACACGGGGTGGCTGACATGGACTGGATGTATACGTTGTCGGGATTTCTGGTCGGGCTGATCGTCGGCGTGAGCGGCGTGGGGGGCGGCTCGCTGATGACGCCTTTGCTGGTGCTGGTTTTCGGGGTGTCGCCCGCGACGGCTGTCGGTACGGACTTGCTGTATGCCTCGCTGACCAAGACGCTGGGTGCGTGGGTGCACAGCAGACGCGGTACGGTGGATTGGCAGATCGTCGGGTTGTTGTCTCTGGGCAGTTTGCCCGCTGCGGTATTAACCGTCTTGTTGCTGAAGTATCTGAATCTGGACACACAGGCATTGGGCAGCGTGGTGACGCATGTATTGAGCGCGGCCCTGTTGCTGACGGCGGCAGCCTTGTTGCTCAAGGAGAAGATCAGAATCATCAGTCGCGGGCTGAATGAATTACAGCCGCGTCATCGCTCGCTGGCAACGATTGCAACGGGACTGGTCGTTGGTGTGCTGGTGACGGTCTCATCTATCGGTGCCGGCGTGCTGGGAACCGTGGCCTTGCTGTTTTTGTATCCGCGTCTGTCGACTGCCAAAGTAGTTGGCACCGATATCGCCCATGCGGTTCCGCTGACTGCCGTTGCGGGGATGGGGCATCTGGCGCTGGGTACGGTTGATCTGACGTTATTGGTCAGTCTGCTGGCAGGTTCATTGCCGGGAATTTATATCGGCAGTCATCTGAGTGGCCGCGTACCGGAAAGGGTATTGCGTCCGTTGCTGGCGCTGATGTTGATGCTGATCGGCAGCAAAATGATTTTGACTTAGGGGAAATGGAAATGAATACAAGAAATTTATCGGATCTGGAAGAAATCAACCGTTTTGAACAGGCCATAGATACCTTCAATGCCGGGGGTATCGATGCAGACCGTTTTACGTCGGTGCGTCTTCAGCAGGGTGTATATGGGCAGCGTCAACAGGGGGTGAACATGTTGCGCATCAAGATCCCTGGCGGGCGCCTTCAAGCTGATCAGCTGGAAGCGGTCGCGGATATTACGGAAAACTTTGCGCAGCGCGATATTGCGCATGTGACAACGCGTCAGGCGATACAGGTGCATTTTATTCCGCTGAGCAGTATGCCCGCCGCGATGCGCCGCCTTGCAGAAGTGGGGATGACTTCGCGGGAAGCGTGCGGCAATACCATCCGCAACATGACAGCCTGCCCGCTGGCGGGCGTCTGCCCCAAGGAGCATGTGGATGTGGCAACGCATGTGGCGGGCGCGACTGCACACTTTTTGCGTAATCCGTTGAATCAACAATTACCGCGCAAATTCAAGATCAGTTTCTCGGGTTGCGAAGCCGATTGCGCACAGGCCATGCTGCACGATTGCGGTCTGATCGCCGTGAAAAAAGATGGCCGTCACGGATTTAAAGTGCGTGCAGGCGGCGGTCTGGGACATAAACCCAGGGAATCCGTGGTGGTGGAGGAATTCATTGAGGAGGAAGAGCTATTGTTTGCACTGGAGGCGCTGGTATCTTTGCACAATAAATATTCAGATCGTACCAAGCGTGCCAAATCGCGCATCAAGTATCTGGTTGAGCGTTTTGGCGAGCAAGGCTTTGTGGAAAAGTATCGCGAGGAATTTGAACGCACAAAACAGGCGCTGGCGGATCAGCCCTATCCGCAAGGTGAATGGCGCGAGCAGACGGCGGGCGAATTTCCAGGACAGGGCGCGCCACGCAAACTCTATGCGCAACGTCAGCCAGGACTGTCTGTGTTGCCGGTTGCGTTGCCGATAGGGGAAGCCTCATCGAAGCAATTGCGGGGCATCGCCCGGTTGCTGCGGGCACAGGGTTTGAGCGAAATACGCACCACGCAGGATCAGAATCTGACCATTCTGAACGTGCCGCAGGACAAGTTACCGGTGTTGCGTATCGGGCTGGCGTCCCTTGGTTTGTATGAGCCTGCCGCAGGCGACAGCGTGGTGGCATGCCCAGGCACGTCGACCTGCCGTCTTGGTATTACCGCCAGCACGCTGGCAGCGGGCACGTTGTCGGGGGGGAGTGCTGATCTGCGCATACGCGTATCCGGTTGCCACAACGGCTGCGCACAACCTGAGACCGGCGACATCGGTATTTACGGCGAAGGAAAACGCATGCACGGCAAGCTGGTCCCGCATTACCAAATGTATTTTGCAGGCAGCGGGATGGGCAGGGGCGCGCTGGGAATTAAGGGGCCAACCTTGCCGGTAGCGCGTGTAGAGAAAGCCATTGAACGGGTAAAACAGGCGCATCTGGACAGCGGTGAGGCAAGCTTTTATGTCTGGGCGCGTGACAGGCAGCCTGATTATTTCAAGGCTTTACTGGCCGATCTGGCTGAGGTTAAGGCGCATGAATTGCAATCTGTGATGCGGGATTACGGTGAGCTGAGTGATTTCCGCGTTTTGCAACTGGGCGGTGGTGAATGCGCAGGGGCGACGCAGGTGTTGATCGGCGCGAACTTTTTTGAGGCGGCACATGAACGAACCTACCGCAATGCGCTGGTGTTCCAGCGCAAGTATTACGAGGCTGCGCAGTGTAATGAGGCAATTCTGCGTTTGCTGGGTTCGGGGCTGGTGCAGTTGCTGGGCGGTCGCCGCGAGGAGGATCTGGAAAAACTGGCAGCTCAGTTGAGCCGGCTGGTTTCCGGAGAAATTGCAGATGAATTCGCAAGTGCAGTGGCCACGCTGGGTAACGATGAAGAAATCAGTGCAGAGGAACTCGCGCCTGTCAGCGCGGCGGTAGACAGCTGGACGGTGAAAGTGGCGAACTATGCGACGGAACTGGATGCACAGCTGGATTTGACCGAAAGCAGCTTACTCATTTAGGAGAAAATTATGCAACAGAAAATTGATCAGGTCGTCGCCGTGTTGCAACAGGCAGTCAACGAATACAAGTCCGTGTGCTTTGCCAGCAGTCTGGGCGCGGAAGATATGGTGCTGACCGATCTGATCGACAAATATCGGCTGGATATCGAGATATTCAGTCTCGATACCGGGCGTCTGCCACAGGAAACCTACGAGCTGATGCAGGCGGTGTCGGAACGCTACAGCACGCCCTTGAAAGTGTATTTTCCCGACAAGCTGGCGGTCGAGAATTACGTTGCAAAAAACGGGGTGAACGGATTTTACGGCAGCGTGGATGCGCGTCGTGCCTGCTGTTTTGTGCGCAAGGTCGAACCGTTGCGCCGCGCGTTGAGCGGCAAGGGGGCGTGGGTGACCGGTTTGCGCCGCGATCAGGCGGTGACACGCGGCAATCTTGAGGTGTCAACGTTTGATGCCGATTTCGGTTTGCAGAAATACAACCCGTTGCTGGAGTGGTCGCACAAGGATGTATGGGCTTACATCAGATACAACGATGTTCCCTACAACAAACTGCATGATGAGTTTTACCCCAGTCTCGGCTGTGCACCCTGCACGCGTTCGGTGACGCCGGGTGAGGACATACGTGCCGGGCGCTGGTGGTGGGAAGATCCGGCAAGCAAAGAATGCGGATTGCATGTGGTCAAAGCGCCCGCCGTGGCGCACGGCACAGGGGTTTCAACTTTTGTGAGCGGCCTTAAAAAAGAATTAGAGATTCTGGAGAAAACATGAACAGTCATATATTTACCCATCTGGATGCGCTGGAATCCGAATCCATCCACATCATGCGCGAGGTCGCGGCGGAGTGCAAAAATCCCGCGCTGCTGTTTTCCGGCGGCAAGGATTCCATTGTGATGTTGCGCCTGGCAGAGAAGGCGTTTCGCCCCTGCAAGTTTCCGTTCCCGCTGGTGCATATCGACACCGAGCATAACTTCCCGGAAGTCATTGCCACGCGGGACAAGCTGGCTGCCGACCTGGGCGAACGGCTGATCGTGCGTTCGCTGGAAGGTTCCATCAAACGCGGCACCATCGTGATGGTAAATCCCGATCTGCCGCGCAATCCTTACCAGTCAGTCACGTTGCTGGAAACCATAGAAGAGTTCGGTTTCGATGCCTGCATGGGCGGCGCACGGCGCGACGAGGAGAAGGCGCGCGCCAAGGAACGTATTTTCTCGTTCCGCGATGAATTCGGTCAGTGGGATCCGAAGAATCAGCGTCCCGAGTTGTGGGATATCTACAACACGCGGGTGCATCCGGGCGAAAACATCCGCGTGTTTCCGATTTCCAACTGGACCGAACTGGATATCTGGCAATACATCGGGCGCGAAAATCTGCATATTCCGAGCATTTATTATGCGCATGAGCGGGAAGTGATACGGCGCGGCGATTCGGTGATTCCCGTGTCGGATCTGGTGCAGCCTAAGCCGGGTGAAAAGGTGGAAGTGCGTTCGGTGCGTTTCCGCACGGTGGGCGACGTGACTTGTACTGCGCCGGTCGAATCGACGGCCAGTAATGTGGATGAAATCATCGCTGAGACTGCGACGACGCGCATCACGGAGCGAGGCGCAACGCGCATGGACGATCAGACATCGGATGCGTCGATGGAGTTACGCAAAAAGGAAGGCTACTTCTGATGTGACTTCCCTCACCCCGTCCCTCTCCCGGAGGGAGAGGGGGAGTTAGTCCTTCTCCCTCAGGGAGAAGGGTTGGGATGAGGGAGCTCAATGTTTGAGCAAGAATACATTAAGGGGCAACAATGAACGACACCATGCAATTATTACGTTTTATCACCGCGGGCAGTGTAGACGACGGCAAGAGCACGCTGATCGGACGCCTGCTGCATGATTCCAAATCGATTTTCGAGGATCAGTTCTCGGCGATTTCAAAAACCAGCGCAAAACGCGGCATGGCGGCGGTTGATCTGTCGCTGCTGACCGATGGCTTGCAGGCCGAGCGCGAGCAGGGCATCACCATCGATGTGGCTTACCGGTATTTTGCGACGCCTAAACGCAAATTCATCATCGGCGATACGCCGGGGCATGAGCAATACACGCGCAACATGGTGACGGCGGCTTCCACCGCCAATCTGGTAGTAATCCTTGTCGATGCGCGCCGCGGTGTGCTGGTGCAGACGCGCCGCCATACCTATCTTGCCAGCCTGGTCGGCATCCCGCATATCGTGCTGGCGGTCAACAAGATGGATAGGGTGGATTACTCGGAACAGCGTTATAGCGAAATTTGCGCTGAATATCTCGCCTTTGCCGCTCGTCTGGGTTTGCATGATGTGACCTGCGTACCCTTGTCCGCGCTGGCAGGCGACATGCTGGTGGATAGAGGCGACAATCTTGTCTGGTATCACGGGCCGACCCTGATGGAGCTGCTGGAGAATGTCGAAATCGATCACGATGTGAATACCACCGATTTTCGCTATCCGGTGCAATGGGTGTGCCGTCCGCAAACCGAAGAACACCACGATTTCAGGGGGTTCATGGGGCGAATCGAGGCGGGTGAGGTGTCTGTGAATGATGAAATCACCGTGCTGCCGTCGGGGCGGACGTCACGCGTGAAGGAAATTGTCACGTTTGAGGGCAATCTGCAAACGGCTTATGCGCCGCAATCCGTCGCGATTCGACTGACCGACGAGATCGATGTGTCGCGCGGCGACATGTTCGTTAAATCAGGCGGCATGATACGGCGCGCGCAACCGTCCGGAGAGGGAATGCCGCCTTCCAGCCTCCTCCCGCAATCGGCTGGCTACGCCAGTAACGTGTCGGAGGCTGACAATCTGCCGACGGTGACGAAAGAGTTTGATGCGATGTTATGCTGGCTGTCGGATACGCCGCTGGACAAACAACGCAAGTATCTCGTCAAGCACACGACGAGGACGGCGAAATGCCTGTTTGCCAGTGTCGATTACCGGGTGGACGTTAATACGCTTGAACAACAGGTTAACCCGGAGGTGAAGATGAACGACATTGTGCATGTGACAATCAAGGTGCAGCAGCCGCTGGTGGTGGATGCTTATAAGCGCAACCGCGCCAGCGGCAGTTTTATCGTGATCGACGAGGCGACCAACAATACGGTCGCGGCGGGCATGATCGCCTGAATTGAAAATCGCGTAAGCGTTCGTCTGTCCGGCTTCGCCCCCCTCGCTACGCTCTCCCCTCCGGGAGATAACCAGCGACTTGGGCATCGTTTTCTGATGCCTTAGTCGAATGGCTAGTTGTTTCACCAGGGTTTGGGTGAGGGAGGGCAAAGCAAGGGTTCAGACAGGGAAATCGCGTCAGAACTGTTCGTTCTCGCCCAGATAACGCCACTGTCCGGCAGGTAACAGGCCCAGTTTGACTTTTCCGATGCGGATGCGTTTTAATCCGGTGACAGAGAGGCCTACCAGTTCGCACATGCGGCGTATCTGGCGTTTCTTGCCTTCACGCAATACGAAGCGCAGCTGGTCTTCATTCTGCCAGGAAACCTTGGCAGGTTTCAGGTATTCGCCGTCCAGTTTCAATCCCTGGCAGAGCAGCGCAAGACCTGAAGATTCCAGCTTGCCCTGCACGCGCACCAGATACTCCTTATCCACGGTAGAGTCTTCGCCGATCAGGCGTTTGGCAATGCGGCCATCCTGCGTCAATACCAGCAAGCCCTGCGAGTCGATATCCAGGCGTCCGGCGGGTGCCAGGCCTAGATGCTGGCTGCGATGAAACTTGGTCGGCGAGGGGTCTTCCGCCCAGTGGGTGGTCTCATCGAACAGGGCGGATGCCGGTTTGTAGCCGTGCTCGGCCTGTCCCGACACGTAGCCGACCGGCTTGTTCATCAGGATAGTGACGCGTTGTTGCTGGACGATCGTCGCGGCGGTGCGCAGGGTGATCTGCTGGTTGGGGAAAACCTTGGTACCCAGCAGGCTGACGGTTTCGCCATCGACATCGACCCAGCCTTTTTCGATATACGTGTCGGCTTCGCGGCGTGAGCACAGGCCCAGTTCGGACATGCGTTTGGAGAGGCGTACTTTTTCCATATGAATTTATTGCGGCAATTGTGTCAAGGCGCGATTTAAGCACAAAGCAGCCCGTGCGGTTAAATTAAATGCAAAAAATCGCGCTAATTGCGTGTTTTTTTGGAAATTAACGGACGAACAGCGTGGTCGTCTTTCCATCGATCGCCTGCTCGACTTCTTCGCGGGTCAACGGGCCTTCGTGTTTGCCGACCAGCTGGCCTGCGGGTGAGTACAGGAAACTGGTCGGCAGGCCTGCCATGCCGCCGAAGTCGCTGGCGGTATCTTCGTTGCCGAGCACGATGGGGTAGGAGACTGCCTGTTTCTGTATGCTGTCCGTGACCTCGGTGCGGGTCTTGTACATCACCGCCACGCCGATGATCTGCAAGTTCTTGTGCTGATTTTGCAGCGACACGAATTCAGGAATTTCCTGCAAGCACGACGGACACCAGGGCGCCCAGAAATTGACCAGCACCCAGTGACCGCGTTCACCCGACAGCGTGTGACGTACCCCCGTATTGTCCTTGAGCGACCATTCGCTGGCAGCGGCGCTCAGCGAGAGCGACAGCAGGAAGGTTGCAAGTAGTGATATCCAGAAGCGATTTTTGATGTTCACGGGCGGTATCCTCAACATGAATTAAAATGATTGTCTCATACCCATCGTCAGCGTGTATTGGGGTGCGAGCTGTAACGAGTTGACCTTCTGGTAGATGGGCAGCTGAACGAAGCCATACATCGAGATGCCGCCGCCCATACGCACCGATACGCCGGGGGCCAGATAGGCGAGCGTACCCCCGCTGACCGGGATGGCAGGATTCAGCGCGTCCATTGGCACACTGGTGCCGGTATCTGCCTCGCGCTTGATGATATTCAGTTGCAGCATCGGGGTAAACTTGGCACCGAATTCCGCGTGGCGGATACCCGCGTTCAGTGTGTAAGCGTCGCCCGGGCGATAGGTCATGCCGCCCAGTGCCGCATCGGTTGTCACGGCATGCTGCACGGTGCCCTGAGCAAACCAGCCATAGCTGCTGATCGCGCCGGATGTGAAACCGCCCAGAATGATATCGGTGGAACCGGTGCCGATCTGCAGGCCGGAATCCAGCGCACTGCCGGCATTCGTGCCACTCGTAAAGAGCGCACCGGTATTGCCAGTCGGCAGCTTGACGCCTGCGATGAGGCCGGAAGTCTTGTCGGCGGAAAAGCCGGTGTAGTTGCCGATGATGCGTACATCGCCGATGCCACTGTCAGATGACGTGGTATAGCTGGTTCCTACAGGTCCTGTGACGCCGGCTAGATTGCCGTAGGTGCCGTGCGCCCGGTTCATGAAGGGAAGCTGAATGCTGACGCCACCGGTGTCACCTGTGTAATTGAGCGAGGCTGTGAGTGTTTGTGTCCTGGTATAGGCTTCGATTTCCTGGCCTGCGGCGTTGAGTGTATTGATCAATGCCGCAGAGGCTTTGCCGTTGCCATAGCGTTGCTGATTCTGGTTGAGATATGAATAAGACAGGTCGGCAGAAAAACCGGGTGCGGTACTGATACCCTGACTCCCCCAGTCAGTTGAGAGGGTGCATCCGCAGGCGGCGCAGGCGAGCGCTTCATTCGTCGTTCCCAGCGTTGCGATGACCAGCGTTGCGGTGAGCAGCGCGTGTGTCCGGATGGATTTGCTGTGATGCATGGAGGTTCCCTCTTGAAAATTATTATTAATGTATGTTGTATGCATTTTATAGCAAAGTGCGCGTCATTCCATGCGGCATATTGTCGCATCTGAAATCGTGTCACGGGGAGGTGGCTAACGAGGCGCTGAATCGGTTATGCTGCGCGGGTTTTGCAACACGGGATGGTTTATGAGTTTTTCGAAATATGGTCTGGCCTTGCTGGCCGGTGCGCTCTGCGTGTTCGGCTTCGCGCCGTTCGGTGTTTACCCGGCGCCCGTTCTGGCGCTGGCGGTGTTGTTCGTCCTGTGGGGGCGGGCTGATTCTGCGCGGGTTGCCGCGGTTCTTGGTTTTTCATTCGGTCTGGGGCTGTTTGCCGCCGGAATCAGCTGGATTTATATCGCCTTGCACGACTTCGGCGATATGCCGGCCTGGCTGGCGGGCCCCGGCACGTTGCTGTTTGCGGCGTTTCTGGCCCTGTTTCCCGCACTGGCGGGATATCTTCAGGCACGGGTGCAGAATGGTCGGCTGCGCAGTGTTCTGGTGATGCCGGCGGTCTGGGTGCTGATCGAATGGCTGCGCGGCATGATATTCACCGGTTTTCCGTGGTTGACCTTAGGTTATGCACACAGCGGCAGTGCGCTGGCGGGATATGCGCCGGTGCTGGGTGCGTATGGTGTGTCGCTGGTGGCGGCAGTGAGCGCGGGTCTTCTGGCAGTCATATGGAATGAACGCGGGAACCGGCACGGACAGCTGGCACTCGCGGCGTTTGTTCTTCTTTGGGGGGCAGGCGGATTGCTGCGCGAGGTTGCCTGGACGCATCCGCAGGGTTTGCCCTTCACGGTGTCGCTGCTGCAGGGAAATATCGGTCAGGAGGACAAGTTCAAGGAAGAGTCGCTGGATGACACGCTGGACATGTATCGGCGTCTGATCATGCAAAATTCCGCAAAACTGACGGTGCTGCCGGAAACGGCGTTTCCGGTGATGGAAGACGAAATACCGCAAGCCTTGCTCGATGAATTGCGTGAGAATGCCAGACGGAACGACGGCGATGTGCTGATCGGCGCATTCGAGCGCGATCGGGGTGGTTACTACAACAGCGTGTTCACGCTGGGGGCGTCGGAAAACGCCTTTGCGCAGGCACAGCATTACCGCAAACACCATCTGGTGATCTTCGGCGAATACATTCCGCTGCGGCCGGTGTTCGGCTGGCTGATCAACGAAGTGCTGCATATCCCGATGGGCGATCTGGCGCGCGGCGATTTAACACAGGCGCCGATGAACGTGGCAGGCCAGCGTGTGGCGGTGGATATCTGTTATGAGGACGTATTCGGCGAGGAAATCATCAGGGCGTTGCCGCAGGCGAGTTTGCTGGTGAACATGACCAATGACGCCTGGTATGGGGATTCCAATGCCGCCGCGCAGCACAACCAGATGTCGCAATTTCGCGCGCTGGAGACGGGACGGATGATGCTGCGCGCGACCAATACGGGTGTCACCTCCATCATCGGCGTGAACGGGCAAATCGTGCAGCAACTGCCGCAACACCGACAGGCCGTGCTGCAAGGCATGGCGCAGGGTTATGGCGGCAGTACGCCTTATGTCAGATGGGGTAATGCGGCCGTACTGTTGCTGATTGCGCTGATGCTGGCAGGCGCCTTGTGGCAGGGCCGTAAGATCAAGTAAGTCAGGGGTTGAGACTGTGATATACGGCATTGGCTACATTCAGCAGCGCCGGCTTTTCGATTTCGCCGGATAAGGCATAGCTGAGAGTGCCGTCTATCCAGTAGAACACCCCGACTTTTCCTTCCTGTGCGTAGCGGAACGCGCTCTCATCCTTGTCCGCAGGTTTGTGGCTCAGGTATAGCGTGAGGCGCTGGCCGCGTGCGTCCTGATACATGAACTGTGCGGAGGGTCCGGAATTCCCCGGCAACAAACGGCCGCCCACCAGTTCAAAGCCTGCCTCATGCAGGTGCGGTGGTTTGATTTCGGTGCCCAGGCGTTTTGAAAGCCATTTCACCAGATGCGCTTCCCTGTCGGCGCCGACTTCGACCGGGTGCAGTACTTCCGGCGTGTAGACGACATGGGCGATGGCGGCTTGCCTGGCCATGGCGAGCATGGGTGTGTCTGTATTCGCGCCGTGCAGCGACCAGCCCAGAATGCCGCTCATCACCATCCCGCCTGCCATCGCGGCATAGCGCCAAAGCGGGGTGTAAGACTTGCGAGGAGACTCCATCTGCAATGTCAGCGCCTCATCCAGCACCGGGTCGAACAGCGTGTGCAGCATTTCATTCTGGCTGCGGTAGGCGTTGATCCGTTCCATATCCAGCGGATGGATTGCCAGCCAGGCTTCGACCTTGCTGCGCCGCACCGCATCCAGACGCTCGTCCACATAGGCGTGCAGATCGGCCTCGGGCATCACAGGGTTGTTCATTTGACTCTCCGCAGCACGGGCGTGCCCGTCATCAGGGCGCGCAGCCTTTCGCGCCCGCGCGACAGCCGCGACATGATGGTGCCCAACGGGACACCGAGCACTTGCGCCGCTTCTTCATAGCTCATTTGTTCCAGTCCGATCAACAGTATCACTTCGCGATCTTCTACCGGCAAGCCGGTAAGGGCCGCTGCCAGATCGCGCATTTCCAGGCCATCTGCCTGTTGGGGGCGCACCGGAATTTCCAGCGCTTCATCGTCCAGCGGCAAGGCGATTATCTTGTTTTGCCTGACCTGATTCATCAGCACATTGTGCATGATGCTGAACATCCAGGCGCGCATATCGCTGCCGCGCCGCCACAGGTGCAGCTTATTCCACGCTCGTTCGAGCGTGTCCTGCACCAGATCATCGGCACGCGTGCGATCCCCCGTCAGCGCCCTTGCATAGCGGCGCAGACGCGGAACCTGCCCGGCAATGAGTCCGTCCAGATTATCCACGGATCAGCCTGTCTGAACCTAGTTGGCCATCAGTTTCGGGTCGATTTGCCATACTTCGTTGATCAGTTTGCCCTCGCGGTAGACCAGCACGTAGCGCACCTTGATGGTGTTTTTCCCCTTGAATTCGACGTTGGCCGTCACGGTCGCACCCTTGGGATTGGCGCTTTCCTCAACTTTGCTCGTTGTGACTTCGAGCGGCGCATTGCCTTTGGCGAATTTGCTCCACACTTCCTTGATCTTGTCGCTGCCCATATAGGCGCCGTCCAGCGGCCCGCCAATCCACTGGAAAGTGGCGTTATCGGCATAGCCGTGCATGATCTGTTCGACATCGCCTGCGGCGATTGCCTTGAAATGCGAGGCAGCATCGTCTGATGGACCGGCAAAGGCGGCCGAGAGGGGGAACAACAGGGCGACAGCGACGAGCGTGCGTTTAAACATGTGAATCTCCTTGAATGAAAGTAAATGGGTGTTACAGGGTGGTTAACACGCCCATACGCTCAATTATTCCCGGAGTACAAAAATAGATTAAAAAAAACCGGAGTTGATCTCCGGTCTTTGTTTTTAGTACTCGGCTTCCTTGACCTGTGGCAGGCCTTCGGATTCCCAGCGGGTATAGCCGCCGGCGAGATTCAGCACGTCCTTGAAACCCATCATCTGCAATACGGCAGCCGCCATTGCAGAACGACCGCTGGTCGCGCAATACACGACGATCTGCTGGTCGCGTGCGCCTGACAGGGGCGGGTAATGCTTGGGGTAGCTGGTGTCGGCAGCCGCTTCGATGATGCCGCGCGGCACCAGATGCGCGCTGCCGATATGGCCGTGTTCGAATTCGGCCGACTCGCGCACGTCAACCAGCACGAAGTTTTCCTTGGCGTCCAGTTTGGCTTTGAGTTCAGCAGGCGTGATTTCCTTGACGCAGGCTTTGGCGGCGCGGACGAAGTCCATCAGGCCGACAGGCTGTTCGGGTTTGAAAGTGTTATACATTTTTTCTCCTTAAGTGTTGATCAAACGATTCATGGTTCGCCCCGTATTGTAATGGTTAAGGGCAAAAAATAATCCTGTCATTCAGTGTGGGATTGCGGCGCGGGAACTTTCCCGGCTTACTGAACCTTCTTCAATATGGCGAGCCATCTTTGTGTGCAAATTTCCATTTACCTTCTATGAGCGTCGCCTGGATGTCATCGTCGGGGTACATAACGGAATCTCCCGCACTGCGATCACCCAGCTCCAGGTAAATCACCTCTTCATTTGATTTGTTGAGTAACTGGTGCGCGTTGCCCGTGCCGGCCTTGAAGCCCGCACACATGCCTGGTGAAAGTTGTGTCTCCCCTGCATTGGTGATTAGGGTAGGGTGGCCTTGCACGATATAGATGAACTCGTCCTGCTTCGCATGAGCATGACGCAATGCGGAACCGGAACCGGGCAGCAGGTGCGTCAGGTTTACACCAAAATTAGTGAGGCCAAATAAATCACCAAGAGGACGCTTCACTCGCCCTTTCATGCGCGAAGCAAACGGTTCAGGATAAATAGAGAGTTGCGCGCGAGGCGCAACTTGCGATGCTGCAACGGCTATTGGGATTTCTTGTTCGCTCATGGTAAACCCGAAATTGAGAGTTAACGAAGTTGGAGAAAACTTTATAAGCGCATCGTGCCGTGAAGCATGTGAAAGATCAAGTTTGAGCAAAGAATGGAAGCCTTCTTAGCTTTAGCCCGATATCTTGGGCAATATTTCAGCTTTTGGTGCGCAGTTTGTCAGTGCGGGTACGAGGTGTCAGGTTTGATGGCTTCTCGAACAGGCGACCGGCGGCATATTTGTGCAAAATGCTGGCAATAAAAGTCTGGTAGGGTATGCCTGCCTCAAGAGCGCGCGCCTGAATGTCCATCAAATCGGGAGAAGACAGCCGGATGTTGATACGCCGGTCCTTGATAAAGGTTGCAGTCGCTGCCGCCTTGAATTTAGCCAGATCAGCTTTTGACGGGGAGGTTGATTTTAGCTCGCCCGCTTCATAGGCGCTCAGAATGTCTTCCTCAAATGCATCAAGTTTTTTCATCAGGTTTGCTCCTCAGCAAGTAGTTTCGGGTCGCCTTTCTGCTAGGAATCACTGTCTTCAAGAAATAGTAATCCGCTTCTTCAACGTAAGGTACCAGGTAAACATAATCATCAAATGCCACGACCAGAACGGACTGGTTTGGATATTTGTCCGCATTCGGGTGGCGCAATTCATCCAGTAAACCATCTGCCTCAATAGCAAGTGCGATAACTTCGAACGAGATGCCGCGTTCAACTTTCAGTGCCTCGTTTTTGTCAGGATTCCAGCGAAAGGGTTTCATGTTGCAAGTTTAGCGTGGTGTGTGCCTATTGTCACCTTATGTGCTGTAAATACTGCTGCAAAATGGCAGTCTCGTCGTAAAATGTTCGGATTGAATTAACAGAAACAACGCAATGACCACCTCACCAAACGCCGGCTGGATATGCTATCTGCTGCGCTGCACAGACGACACGCTGTATTGCGGTATCACCAACGATCTGGAAAAACGTCTTGCCGCGCACAATGCCGGTATTGCGGCGAAATACACGCGTGCGCGCGGACCGGTGGAGTTGGTGTTCACGGAAAGCTGTGAGGACAGGTCAGCCGCGTCCAAACGCGAGATGGCGATCAAGAAACTGACGCGTGCCGGCAAGCTGGCGCTGATCAGTTTGATCTGAGCCGATTTAAGGCTTCTGATTTCCGCCGCTGACCAGACGCACGTGGAAGGCCTCTCCCCTTCCCTTATATTTTGCGCCTTCTGCGCCGAAACTCAGGACATACGCATTGCCGGGATCGGCAGGTGTCGTGGCGGTCCAGAAAATGCCGGCAGGGGTTGCAGGGAACAAGGTCAGATTGGTTCTCGGATTGGTACACTGGCGTTCCACGATCATGGCAAGTTCTGGAATCTGCGGTACGCGCCAGTCGTGTCGCCCGGCATAGCCGCCCGCTTGATTGAGTCTGGCCGCATTATCCTGTGCGGACTGCCAGCTGCTAACGTCCGCTGTGCCGGTGCAGGTTGATCCGGACCAGCTCTGGCCCAGCGAGCAGCGCATCCAGGTCAGCTTAGACCGGCTGTCGGTCACCGTGCCGTCGCCGTTATCCTGGTATTGTTCGGGGTGTACAGACAGGGGGTAGATGTGGCTGTCGCATACCTGTTCGGCACGGGCAGTCGATATACCCAGCGCCAGTACATAAAAGAGCAATTTTGCGGTCATCGTGCAACTCCTTTTAGCAGGTTTGAAAAAAGCAAGCAGAGGTATCTGCTTGCTTGAGGTGATCAGCAGGCCATGAAACGGGAGGGGTTTGTTATTGCATGGCCCGCTGATTTACTTGTCGTAACCGATACCTGAGCCTTTCTTGGGGAAGCCGGGGCCCGACTTGACCACGACCGGCGTCGTTTGCCGGGTAGCCAGCCCTGGCTGAAGCTTGATGCCGCGGTGCATGTAAGTGGCGTATGCCTCCATCGCAATCATGTCATCACCGTTCACATCCAGCGCTTGTCCGGCCTGCGGCACCATGATGCACCAGTTGATCATATCGCGCAGCGGGATGACCTTGCCCAAATTGGCCTGATATTTCGGGAAGGTTTGCGGGTTGGAGGCTGCGGCATCCGGGTGGCAGTTGCCGCACGCCAGACCATTGGTGGTCATGGAGGGCAGCGATCCGTGCCACAGGTCGCGACCATGGTCTACGGCGGCGAGCAGCGCTTTTTCCTGATCTGCCAGTTCCGCTGCAGAATAAGGTTCGCGGGCTGCGGCCGGGTTGGATGCCAGCAAGCCGAGCAGGGCGACGGGTGCGATCAATCCGGTCATCACGTTAAAACGATGCAAGGTAGTCAGTTTCATCTCTATATCTCCCTTAGATTTTGAAGCCGTTTTTCATGGCGGGCGTCAGCATGTCGCCAAACGGCTGGTAGTGATGCATGGCCGTAAAGTTGCTTTCCAGATCGACAAACTGGCTGCCCTGCCCGTCCTCGAAGAGGCCCGGATTGGAGCGGTGCATCTGGAATTCGGGATAGGCCAGTTTGACATCGGGGTAAGGCCACGGCCAGGAAGTGGATAGCGTGCCCACCGAACCCATATTGCCGATTTTGTTGTAAACGGTCTGGTGTACATGGCCGTGGAACGACATCACGCGTTCGAATTTGGACAGAATTTCGCGTATTTCCGGCGCATCCGAGGTCTGGAAATTCCAGCGGGGGTAGTAGTCCCACAGCGGTGAATGGGTGAAGACCACGACAGGCGTATCCGGCTTGAGGTTTTTGACGTCCTTTTTCAGCCAGTCCAGTTGTTCCGCCTGCACGCCCCAGGGACCTGCGATCGGACTTTCCAGCATTTCCATCACGTCCATTCGTTCCTTGGGCGACATACCGGCCGGAGTCCAGAAGTCCTTCACCAGAATGGAATTCATACCGATGAAGTGCACCCCCTTGTGATCGAACGACCAGGTCGGACTGCCAAAGTGGCCGCGCCATGCTGCTCCCATATCCAGATACCAGTCGTGCTCGCCGGGAATGACCTTGAGTGGCACCTTCAGCTTGGACAATATCTTCTTGCCTTTTGCGAGCTGATCTTCGAGTCCGTTTTGCGCAATGTCGCCGCAATATAGGACAAAATCGGGCATCGGCTTCATGTTATTCACATCGTCTACCGCCTTGGCCAGCATCTCGTCAAACTTGTGATCCGGCTGGCTGAAGAGGTGCGCGTCGGTCAATATCGCGAAACGAAACGGGGTCACTTTGCCTTTGCCGACCGCGGCTTCGGCAATCTGCACCATGCCGAAATTGACGCCCACCGCGCTTGCCACCACGGTGGCGAGGCCCGCCTTGCCCGTTATACCGAAAAATTCTCTCCTGCTCATCTTGTCAAAGTCAGTCATTGTTTTTCTCCTCTATGCATGAAATAAACCCGTTAAACTACGGGGAATGGAAAGCTAAACGCTTACTTCATTGTTTTTATTGATAAAGTTGCAGGCCAAAACATTACAACAGGCTTACAACGTTGGCGATTTAAGACCTGACGGAAGCGTGTGGCTAACGAATTGTATGAATCGCATGTATTGAGAAAATCAATCGCGTGTCAACAACTGAGAAAATACGCGGCTTGCAGCAGGGAGCCGGCAGAAAAGGCGATGTCAGGAATTTTTTCAATCGATATCATTGACAGAATCAATCGCAGAATCCGCTGTGTGCATTGATAATATGAACTGTTGCAAGGTTTTTGCGCGATGAAATAGATGGCGCAACATAAAACCCGCACCGCTCGCCCCAGAATGATAGAACTCAACGGTTAATCCACTTTGAATAAGGCAAATCATGACGCTACAGGAATTACGTTATATCGTTGCGCTGGCGGATACGGGGCATTTCGGGCATGCCGCCGAAGCGTGTTTTGTCAGTCAGTCCACGCTGTCAACCCAGATCAAGAAACTGGAAGATTTTCTCGGTATTACGTTGTTTGATCGCAGTCTCAAAAGCGTGACGCTCACGCCCGCAGGCGTTGAAATCGTGGATTCGGCGCGGCGCGTCATCGAAGAGACCAGCCGGATTTGCGAAATATCCAGGCAAATCAAGGATCCCATGGTACGCGGCATCCATCTGGGCGTGATTCCGACGCTGAGCCCCTATTACCTGCCGCACGTATTGCCGCCTGTGCATGAGCACTTTCCGAAGTTGCGCCTGTTTTTGCGTGAGGAAATGACCCCGCATGTGCTCGCCCACCTGAGTGAAGGAAAGCTGGATGCCGCGCTGCTGGCGCTGCCATTACCAAATGACGACCCCGCACTGGAAATTGTGCCGCTGTTTTGCGAGCCGTTTCTGGCGGCGGTGCCCGCCGATCATGCGCTTGCCACGGCAGCTGAAGTGCATATCGACGAACTGGTTCAGGCGGGTTTGTTTCTGCTTGAGGAAGGACATTGTCTGCGCAAACAGGCGCTGGAAGCGTGTCGCCTGACCGAACTTGAAAACGAGGAAATACGCGCGACCAGTCTGGAAACCCTGCGCCAGATGGTGGGTATGGGGCTGGGGGTGACCCTGATGCCGGCGATGGCCGGTATGCAATCCCATCAGTCGGGCGCACGTGTCGCTTTGCGCCCGCTGGCATCTCCCGGTGCGTCGCGCATTATCGGTCTGGTCTGGCGGCGTCGCTCGCCGGTCGCAAACACCATGGAAAAGCTGGCAGAATTCTTAAAACGCATTTCGCCGCCTGGAACGCAGCAGCTAGAAAAAAACTGAACAAATTACGCGTTCGCCCTGAGCTTGTCGAAGGGGCGGGCATAATAAATCGGTTGGTCTACCTTTAATCCAGTCTTGCTTCGGCAGTGCTCTCCGGCGTTTATCGAAGGGCTCACCTTCTACAGGATCAATCCAGTGCAATGCATAGGGCAAATCCCAGAGGATCGAAACTATCGATTTTATCAATCAAATTCATTGAAAAAATCTGTTTTTTATAAAATGTCCGGCGCTGTAGGATGATCGCAGTGACTCAGAGTCACTCAGTCGATTTCCAATTACAGCGAGGTAACTATCATGGAATTAAAAGGAAGCAAAACCGAGCAGCACCTGAAAGACGCGTTCGCCGGCGAATCGCAGGCCAATCGCCGTTATCTGTATTTCGCAGCCAAGGCCGACGTTGAAGGTTACAACGATGTGTCCGCGTTATTCCGCTCAACCGCAGAAGGCGAGACCGGGCATGCGCACGGCCATCTGGAGTATCTGGAACAGTGTGGCGATCCGGCGACCGGCATGCCGTTCGGCAGTACCTCAGACAACCTGAAGAGTGCGGTGGCAGGCGAAACCCACGAATATACCGACATGTATCCCGGTATGGCCAAGACGGCGCGTGCGGAAGGCTTTGACGAGATTGCCGACTGGTTCGAAACGCTGGCCAAGGCGGAGCGTTCTCACGCCAACCGCTATCAGAAGGCGCTCAACGAGCTGAATGCCTGATCCGTCCGACATGGCGCAAGCCCCATTTGAATATAGCTTGCGCCGGTCGGTTCCCTCATCCCATCCTTCCCCCGGCGGGGGAAGGTGAGTATGAATCGCGCAGTTTCTTTCACGGCGAAGCCGGACAAACGAATGCTTGCGTGAATTTTAATTCTGGCCGCTTGCGGCCGGTTTTTACCGATCAACGAAAGGACGACAATATGGCCACGCCAACGCGCGAAGGTAATCTTGAAGCGCCCACCCGCCATGCGCTGGACTGGAAAAATCCGGATTTCTACAACGAGGAATCGCTGCATAAAGAGATGGAGCGGGTCTTCGATATCTGTCACGGTTGCCGACGCTGTGTGAGCCTGTGTCAGTCTTTCCCCACTTTGTTCGATCTGGTGGACGAATCCGCCACGATGGAAGTGGATGGGGTCGCAAAAGCGGATTACGACAAGGTCGTGGATCACTGTTATCTGTGCGATCTTTGCTATATGACCAAGTGCCCCTACGTGCCACCGCACGAATGGAATCTGGATTTTCCGCATCTGATGCTGCGGGCCAAGGCGGTGAAATACCGTCAGGGCGATGTGAAACTGCGTGACAAAATACTCACCAGCACCGATGCGGTCGGCTCGCTGGCCGGTATTCCGGTGGTGGCTCAGGTGGTCAACGCGGTCAACAAAATCGGCTTTGCGCGCCGGGGGCTGGAGGCGGTCGCGGGTATTCATGCCGATGCCTGGCTGCCTGAATTTCACAGCAACCCGTTACGTCGCCGTTTATCGTCGCACCAGAGTGCAAGCGTGGCGGAAGCCGCCGGCAGGACGCGCGGCCGCGTCGCGCTGTTCGCGACCTGCTACATGAACCGTAACGAGCCTGGGCCGGGCTTGGATCTGGTGGCGGTGTTCGAACACAACGGCATTCCGGTGACCATCGCCGAGCAGGAGCGCTGCTGCGGCATGCCCAAGCTGGAGCTGGGCGATCTGGAATCGGTCGCCAAAGCGAAGGAGTACAACATCCCGGTTCTTGCAAAGCTCGTGGATGAAGGCTGGGATCTGACCGCGCTGGTGCCCTCCTGTGTGCTGATGTTCAAGCAGGAGCTGCCGCTGATGTTTCCGGATGATGCGGATGTGCAAAAGGTAAAGCAGGCTTTTTTTGATCCCTTCGAATATCTGATGCTGCGCCACCGGGAAGGCCGACTCAAGACGGTTTTCAAGCAATCGCTGGGAAAGGTCGCCTATCACGCCGCCTGTCATCAGCGCGTACAGAATATCGGCCAGAAAACCCGCGAAGCGTTGTCGCTGGTGCCGGAAACGACAGTGGAGATCATCGAGCGCTGTTCGGGACACGACGGCACGTATGCGGTGAAAAAGGAGTTTCACGACTACGCGATGAAGATCGTCAAGCCGGTGGCGGATCGGGTCAACAAGGCAGAGGCGGCGCATTACGGCAGCGATTGCGCGATGGCCGGACACCACATCGAAAATGCGCTCAAGGACGGACGTGCGCCCGAGCACCCGATGACCCTGCTGCGCCGCGCCTACGCGATATAAGGTGAAATCCGCGAAAGCGTTCGTTTGCCCCCTCCCACGCTTGCGGGGGAGGGTTGGGGAGAGGGGAACGGTCACGGCAAACTTTGTGAGTTATTACACACTGGACAATATTCCTGCGAAGTTCAATTTTATCATTCAGGCGTGGCAACTCTGCCGTGCCCGTTAACAAGGAACGATCATGCAACTGACACATGAAAAATTATACGGCCTCGAACAATATGCCCGCATGCGCACGGATTTTCGCGCCCAGGTCATGGAACACAAGGCCAATCGTCGCTTGCCGCTGGGCGCGCACGCCACGCTGTATTTTGAGGACAGCCTGACCATGCAGTATCAGGTGCAGGAAATGCTGCGCCTGGAGCGCATCTTTGAGCCGGAAGGCATACAGCAGGAGCTGGATGTCTACAACCCGCTGATTCCGGACGGTTGCAACTGGAAGGCGACGTTCATGATCGAATACGAGAATGTGGACGAGCGTCGCGCAGCACTGGCTCGTCTGGTCGGCATCGAGAAAGCGGCCTGGGTGCAGGTGGGCGAATTTGGCAAGGTGTACGCGATTGCCAACGAGGATCTGGATCGGGAAACCGACGGCAAGACCTCAGCCGTACATTTTCTGCGCTTCGAGCTTACCTCCGCCATGCGCAGTGCATTCAAGCAGGGTGCAACAGTGCGCGCGGGCATCGACCACCCGGAATGCCGTCAGGCGGTGGAAATGCCGGTGCGGGTGCGGGATTCATTGGCACGCGATCTAAACTCGGCAGAATAAGGCGCTCATAGATCAATATTAATTATTGATTAATAATTGCTTTTTTGTGCTGTCCGGTCAGTTCAAGCAGGGCTTCGGGTTCAAATAAGCGGTAACCGTTGCGGCCTTTTTGTTTGGCCTGATACATCGCGACATCGGCGTTGATCAGCAGCAGTTTTTCGTCATCGCCGTGTTGCGGATAGACGGCAATGCCGATGCTGCCGGAAATGTCGATCGTGTGCCTGTTGATACTGAAGGGTTGCTTGATGGCGTGCAGGATCTTGTCGGCGACGAGTGTCGCGTCGCTTTCCAGGTCGATCGCATGCAGCAGCACGACAAACTCATCACCGCCGATACGCGCAACGGTATCCGAGGCGCGCATGCTGTTCAGCAGTCGCTGCGCGACCTGTTTGAGCAACAGATCGCCTGTTTCATGTCCCAGCGTGTCGTTGACCGGCTTGAATTTATCCAGATCCAGAAACATCAGCGCCATGCTGGATTTGTCGCGACGCGCTTTGAGTACCGACTGTTGCAGTCGTTCATTGAGAAGTGCGCGATTAGGCAGTTCGGTGAGCGGATCGTAGTGCGCCAGATGGCGCATGCGATCTTCCATATTTTTGCGTTCGGTAATGTCGGAGAGTGTGCCTATCATGCGCAGCGGTTTTCCGTTGGCCGTATGGCTGACGATCATGCCGCGCGCGAGCACCCATTTGACGCTGCCGTCGCGGCAAGTGACGCGATGTTCGTTGTAATAGTTCGTGCTGTGCCCGTCGAGATAGGCGTGTATGGCGGCATCCACCGGTATCCGGTCATCGGGATGGATGCGGCCATTCCATGCGTCCGGGTCAGCGCTGATGTCCTTGTCGGTGTAGCCCAGTATAGTCTTGTAGTGTGGTGAGAAAATGACACTATCCTGCACGACATTCCAGTCCCACACGCCGTCGCCTGCGCCTTCCAGTGCGAATTTCCAGCGTTCCTCGCTTTGGCGTAACTCGCGTGCGAGTTGCGCGAGTCGAACGCTGGCAGAGGCAAGAATGGCGATGAGCAGGCCCGCCAGGGTGAGCATCACGTTAGTGCTGAACATGTGGAGCAACTATCCTTGCAGTTGACAGAGGGTTAAGTTTTTCAGCATTCTAAACCAAAGCGGGATATTTTCGGGTGGAACGGTCATTTGTACAGCAGATGCGGTAGCCAGGTGGAGATGGCGGGAACATAGGTGATCAGCCCGAGATAGACCAGCATCACGCCCACCCAGGGCAGGGTGGCGATCGACACTTCCGTCAAGCCTTCCTTTGCCAGATGGCTGGCGACAAACAGATTGAGCCCCACCGGCGGATGGATCATGCCGATTTCCATGTTGACTACCATGATGATGCCCAGATGAATCGGGTCTATCCCCATGGTTCTGGCGATCGGCAAAAACAGCGGTGCCAGAATCAGCACGATGGAGGTTGGCTCCATGAATTGCCCGGCGGCGAGCAGCGCAAAATTCACCATCAGCAGGAACATCCAGGGTTGCAGGTTCTGTGCGACTACCCATTGCGACATCGCCTGCGGGATCTGTTCGGAGGTCATCAAAAATGAGAACAGGATGGCATTGGTGATGATGTAGAGCAGCATCGCGCTGGTGTTCGCCGCACTCAGCAACGTCTTGGGCACTTGTTTCCATGACAGATCGCCGTAGAAAAATTTGGCTGCGATGAAGGCGTATACGGCCGCAACAGCCGCAGCTTCAGTGGGGGTGAATAAGCCCCCGTAAATCCCGCCGATGACGATCACCACCAGAAAAATACCGCCCCAGGCATCCCTGAACGACTCCCAGAATTCGCGGGAGCTGGGTTTGGGCATCGTCGGGAAATTCTTCCGTTTGGCCTGTATAAAGACCAGCGACATCATGATGGTTGCCAGCAATATGCCCGGCACGATGCCTGCGATGAACAGTTTGCCGGCACTCTCGGAGGTGGCAACCGCGTAGATGATCATTACGATGGAGGGCGGGATGAGTATTCCCAGCGATCCGGCCGACGTGATCACGCCGACCGAGAAGCGTTTCGGGTAACCTGCCTTGACCATCGCAGGCAGCATCACCGAACCGATCGCCATCACGGTGGCGGGGCTTGAACCCGAGATGGTCGCGAAAAACGCACACGCCAAGACCGCCGCCATCGCCACGCCGCCCGGCATCCAGCCGACCAGATTGCTGGCAAAGCGCACGATGCGCGAGGCGATTTTCCCGTCGATCAGAAACTGGCCGGACAGCACGAAAAACGGTACGGCCATGATGGAAAAACTCTCCAGACCTGTGAAAAGGCGTTGCGAGATGATGTTCACCGTCTCGAAGGAAAACGAGGAGAACGCCAGCAAATAGATCAGTACGGTGGTGCCGAGCGCAATGGAGATCGGCGTGCTGGTCAGCAACAGTGCCAGCAGGATGGAGAGGATCAGGATAGCGGTCATGCTGCAGCCTCATCGATATGTCCGCCAAAACTGTGCGTCGGAAGTTCGCCGTGCCGGATGAAGCCTGCCAGCACCTGCATGAAACGGTAGCACATCAGGCCGGAGCCGAACGGAATGGCCAGATAGATGATCCACATCGGCATTTCCATATCGGGCGAGACTTGTCCGGTGCCGTAAATAAAAATCACCCAGCGGGCGCCGAAAAAGGCGATAGCGCCGGTGAAAATCACACCTAATGAAAGGGCGATGATGACCATCAGGCGGCGGATCGACGGGCGCACCCAGTTGACCAGAAAATCCACGCCGATATGAATGCCGGTGCGTACGCCGTAAGCCGCACCGAATTTGGCCATCCAGATGAACAGGTAAATGGTGAGTTCCTGCGCCCAGTCTATGCCGGATCCGGTGGTATAGCGCATCACCACGGCAGCAAAGGTGATCAGCGTGGCGGCTGCCATGAAACTGGCAATCAGGAACTCTTCGAAGTGATTCAGAAAACGATTGATCATTGATATTCCCGGTGCCAGAAAATTCAATAAAACGTCATTCCGACTATTGCGGGAACGACGAAGTCAATGAAGTATCTTGATTCAACGTGTTTTACTTTTTCTTTGCGGGTTTGGCGGCGGCGGCAGCAGCAGCCTGTTCCTTCTCGACCTGCGCGCCGATCGCATTGGCGCTCTGTATCAGATCCGCACCGATGCTGGATTCAAACTCCTTCTGTATCGGTTGTAGTGCCTTCTTCCATTCCGCCCGTTCCGCAGGCGTCAGTTGATACACGGTGGTGGTTTTAGCGGCGATGACTTTGGCCAGTGCATCATCGTTTTCCTGTTGCGCGATATTGCGCTCAAAGACCGTGGCTTCCTTCATGGCCTGCGCGAGTGCGCTGCGTACATCGGGCGGCAGACCTTCCCAGAAAGCTTTGTTGACGATCACTGCATAGCCCAGATAACCATGATTGGACAGGGTCATGTGTTTTTGTACCTCATTCATTTTCTGGGTGTAAAAGTTGGATACCGGATTCTCCGTGCCATCCACCACGCCCTGTTGCAAAGCGGTATACACCTCGCTGAACGCCATCACCTGAGGATTGGCGCCCAGTGCCTTCATCTGCGCGCTCAGTACCTTGGAGGATTGAATGCGCATCTTCAGCCCTGCAAAATCGCTTACGTGATGCATGGGTTTGTTCGAGCTCATCTGCTTGAAGCCGTTATCCCAGTAGGCCAAACCCGTCACGCCCTTGGTCTCGATTTTGTTGAACAGTTTCCTGCCGACGTCGCCATCCATTACGCGGTGCAATGCTTCGCTGTTGGGGAAGATGAAGGGCAGGTCAAACAGTTCGAACTCACGCGCGCCCATCGGGCCGAATTTGGCCATCGAGGGTGCGAGCATCTGTACTGCACCGCTTTGCAGCGCTTCGATTTCTTCGCGGTCCTTGTAGAGCTGGCTGTTGGGATAGATTTCGACTTTGACACGGCCCTTGGTCAGCTTTTCAGCAAGCTGCTTGAAGCGTTCTGCCGCTTTCCCCTTGGGCGTGTCAGGAGCGACCACATGGCTGAATTTAATGATGATTTCGCCGGCGGCATTGGCTGTCCCGCATAATCCCAAGGCTAATAAAAATATCATTGCAATGCGCAGTTTCATGATGCTCTCTCCCTGTTGATTGTTTTTAGCGACAAACTATCTTGATTTGTCGTAGACGGGAATATACGAGTGTTGCAGTCAGAGCGCCAGCAAAACGAGAAAAAATTGCAGATTTATATCGCATGTAAACACGGGGCTGACGCAGAGGGCGTAAAACCCGTAAAATGCGACCTTTGGTTAATCCTGCCGGTTTTTGTTCATGCTCACCTTTCAGCAAATTATCCTGACACTACAGAATTACTGGGACAAGCAGGGCTGCGCGCTCTTGCAGCCCTATGACATGGAAGTCGGTGCGGGCACCTCGCACACCGCCACTTTTCTGCGCGCACTGGGCCCCGAGCCCTGGCGTGCCGCCTATGTGCAGCCCTCGCGCCGCCCCAAGGATGGACGCTACGGCGAAAATCCGAACCGCATGCAGCATTATTATCAGTTTCAGGTTGTCCTGAAACCGGCGCCCGCCAATATTCTTGAACTGTATCTGGGATCGCTTGCGGCGCTGGGTTTCGATCTGAAACAGAACGACATCCGTTTCGTCGAGGACGATTGGGAGAACCCGACGCTGGGCGCGTGGGGACTGGGTTGGGAAGTCTGGCTCAACGGCATGGAAGTCACCCAGTTCACCTATTTTCAGCAGGTCGGCGGCATCGACTGCCGACCGATCACAGGCGAAATCACTTACGGGCTGGAGCGTCTTGCGATGTATCTGCAAGGGGTGGAGAGCGTCTACGATCTGACCTGGACCGACGGGGTCTCCTACCGCGATGTGTATCATCAGAACGAGGTGGAGCAATCGGCTTATAACTTCGAGCACAGCGATGTGGATTTTTTGCTGGGCGCCTTCGGCAGTTACGAGAAACAGGCAAAGAATCTGATGGAAAATCAGCTGGCGCTGCCCGCTTATGAGCAGGTGCTGAAAGCCGCGCACAGTTTCAATCTGCTGGATGCCAGAGGCGCGATTTCGGTGACCGAACGCGCAGCCTACATAGGCCGGATACGCAATCTGGCGCGCAGTGTCGCCGCCGCTTATTTGGACAGTCGCGCACGCCTGGGATTTCCGATGGCGCCTAAAAACTGGGCGGATGAAGTGCTGGCTCAGATAGAGAAGAGGGCGGCGGCATGAGTAATGAAATCATTCTTTCCGAAGAGTTTCATTGGCATGCATTTCAGGGTGTACAGAAGAGGCTTTTTCAACTTGTAGATAAACAATGTTACCGGGACGTTAAACTTGATTTTTCGAAAGTTAAACGAGCCTTTCCTAATGGTTTTGTTCCAATGATCGTACTATTGGAACAGATTAAGAAACAAGGTGTCGAGTTTGAGATTGTTTTGCCAGTTGATGAGGCTTGCAGACGTAATATTATCGAATCAAATTATGCTGCGTACTTATCGCCAGACGCTGGATATCCTTTAACTGACAAGCCAAATGCACTTCATCAGTTTTCCGACGATTCAAGTCTTAATGATCTGATTAGCAGACAGATTCATCAAATTCTGGAACGAGCCACTTATGCAGAAGGCGTTCTGCAATCATTCGAGTGGGCATTAAACGAAATTGCAGGCAATGTTTTGGTGCACGCTGGCGTTGAGCACGGATGGGTACAGGTTGTAGTTCATCCAAGCACACATCATATGGCCATTGCAGTTGCAGATGGAGGTGTGGGTATTTCCGCAAGTATTCGCAAGGCATTTCCTGAAAAACAATTGGATGAAGATGCGATTGCTCATGCACTAAAGGAAGGAATTACATCGCGTCCTGATTTTGGTCAAGGTAAAGGATTAACGGGAACACTTCAAATCGTAAAAATTAACGCGGGAGGTCGGCTATCAATTCATTCACAAAAAGGAAGAGTTGAGTGGTTGAATGAACGATTGGATATCAAGGGTGATTTCCCTCCTTTCCCGGGAACATTTGTAGATATCCAGCTAAATACGGCTGAGCCAATAGAAATTGAAAAAGCGCTTTGGGGAAATGTACCGGGCTATCCATTCAATGAATCTCTTTATGGTAGAGATACTCCGATAGGACTAATGAGGATGAACTTGGCAAGTGAAGCAACTGGTTTTGGAAATCGCCTGACAGGGTTGAGAATTAGAAACAAGATTGAGAATTTGTTGATTTCTGTGCCCAGTGATGTATTAGAGATCGATTTTTCTGGTGTGGAGCTCATTGCTTCTTCATTCGCAGATGAAGTTTTCGGAAAGCTTGCATTGTCACTGGGGTTTGTCGGGTTTGGTTCTCGCATCAGACTGATTAATATAAATAAATTTTGTCGTGGTATTATTGACGACGTGGTTCAATCACGCATTATTCAATCGCGAGCATCAAATGACCACTAATAACTCATTGTTGGTAGAACTCTTTGTCGAAGAACTCCCACCTAAGTCGCTGAAAAAACTGGGCGAGAGTTTTGCAGTTGCGCTGTCTGCAAGTCTGGTCTCGCAGGGGCTCACAGCTGCGGGTGCACAGGTTGTTTCATTTGCCACGCCGCGCCGTCTTGCGGTGCATGTGTCCGGCGTGTCGGCACAGGCGGCGGACAAGTCCGTGTCGCAAAAGCTGATGCCGGTCAAAGTCGGGCTGGATGCGGACGGCAATGCGACCCCCGCGTTACTCAAGAAGCTTGCAAGTCTGGGCGCGGATGCGTCGGTCGTGCCTCAACTCAAACGCGAGATGGACGGCACTTCGACCGGGCTCAGGGCAGGCGGGGCGGAAGCCTTGTTTTTCAATAGCATCGCGAAAGGTGCGACGCTCGTTGAAGGGTTGCAGCAGGCGCTTAACGATGCGCTCGCCAAGTTGCCGATCGCCCGCGTGATGACCTATCCTGATCCGACCGGCGACGGCTGGCCCGTGGTCAATTTCGTGCGTCCGGCGCACAGCTTGATCGCACTGCACGGCAGCGAGATTATTCCCATTTCGGTGCTGGGTCTGACGGCTGGCCATACAACCAAAGGCCACCGTTTCGAGGCGGCTGTTGCAACCATTGCGATCAAGGATGCGGACAGTTACGAAGCGCAAATGAAAGATGAAGGCGCAGTGATTGCCGGCTTTGCCGCACGCCGTGCCGAAATTGTGTGTCAACTGGAAGCCGCCGCTGCAAGGGAAGGCTTGAAGCCGATCGAGGACGATGCGCTGCTTGATGAGGTAACTGCGCTGGTCGAACGCCCGAACGTGCTGGTTGGTACTTTTGATGAAGCTTTTCTTGAAGTGCCGCCCGAATGTCTGATCCTGACCATGAAGGCGAACCAGAAATATTTTCCGTTGCTGGATGCGGCGGGGAAACTTACAAATAAATTCTTAATTGTCTCCAACATCAGGCCGACGGATGCAAGTCTGGTGATTGGCGGCAACGAGCGCGTGGTGCGTCCGCGTCTGGCGGATGCGAAATTCTTCTTCGATCAGGACAGGAAAAAACCGCTGGCTGCCCGTGTGCAGGGATTGTCGCGCGTGGTGTATCACAACAAGCTGGGCACGCAGAGCGAGCGCGTGGAGCGCGTGCAGGCGATTGCCCGCGCCATCGGCATGCAACTGGGCGGGGAGGCGCTGTCCCAGCAGGCCGATCAGGCAGCGTTGCTTGCCAAGGCCGATCTGCTCACCGATATGGTGGGCGAATTTCCCGAGTTGCAGGGCATCATGGGGCGTTATTACGCTCAGCATGACGGTCTGCCGGATGATATTGCCTATGCCATCGAGGATCACTACAAGCCGCGCTTTGCGGGCGACGAATTGCCGCGCAATTTCGTTGGGATTTGTGTGGCGCTGGCGGACAAGCTGGAAACGCTGGTCGGCATGTTCGGCATCGGCCAGATTCCGACCGGCGACAAAGATCCGTTCGCGTTGCGCCGCCATGCGCTGGGCGTGATCCGCATGCTGATCGAAAAGGACTTACCGCTCAATCTTCGCGAACTGATCAACAGTGCTTTCGCAGGGTTTTCAGCCGGATTACTGAGCAATGCACATCACGAGGTTGAGACGTTTGTCTTTGAACGCCTGGCTGGTTCGTTACGCGAACAAGGTTGCAGTCATCAGGAAGTGGAAGCTGTTTTGAGTTTTTTACCTCAACAATTGGGTGAAATACCAAAGCGTTTAGCTGCTGTAAGATCTTTCGTTAAGTTGCCAGAAGCCGATAGCCTTGCCACCGCAAATAAGCGTGTTCATAACATACTCAAGAAAGCAATAGAAAGTTCCGCTGTCTTTAATGTGCAAGTAAATATCTCTTTGCTAAGTGAAGCAGCTGAAATTGACCTGCATAAAGCATTAGAAAAGATCAAGCAACAATCTGATAGAGCTTTTGAACAGGGCGATTACAATTTTTCTTTGCAATCGCTCGCAGCATTGAAAGCTCCTGTAGATGCATTCTTTGAGAATGTTATGGTGAATGTTGATGATCTTGATTTGAGAGCAAATCGTCTGGCTTTGCTTGATTCGCTATATAAATCGATGAACCGCGTGGCCGATCTTTCACGTTTGGCAGTTTAAAAGCAGTCGTAGGGTGCGCTGCGCGCACCATGGTGCAGAACCCTGCGATTAATGGTGCATGAAATGCACCCTACAATTTACGAAAGACCTATGAAACTCATCATCCTCGACCGTGACGGCGTGATCAATCAGGATTCCGACCAGTTCATCAAAAGCCCGGCGGAATGGCAGCCGATACCGGGCAGTCTGGAGGCGATTGCGCGTCTGAATCAGGCGGATTATCGCGTGGTGGTGGCGACCAATCAGTCGGGCGTCGGACGCGGATTGTTTGACATGCCCACGCTCAATGCGATACACGACAAGATGCACAAGGCCTGTGCGATGGTCGGCGCGCATATCGATGCGGTGTTTTTCTGTCCGCACACGGCGGAAGCCCGCTGTCACTGCCGCAAACCGGAAGCGGGCATGCTCGAAGAAATTGCAGCCCGTTATAACGCAAATCTGGCCGATGTGCCGGTGGTGGGCGATTCGCTGCGCGACCTGCTGCCTGCTGCCGCGCTCGGTGCGCCCCCCTATCTGGCGTTGACCGGCAAGGGCGCGAAGACGCTGAATGCAGGCGGTTTGCCGGAAGGGACGCGGGTTTTTCCTAATCTTGCCGCAGTGGCCGCAGAGTTGCTGCGTGCGCCGATAAAAGCGGACTGACATGCTGGCGCTGCGCTCACTGATTTTTCTGTTGTTGCAACTGGTGCTCACGCCGATCTTCTCGACGATGGCGATCCTGACCTATCCCTTTAAACCGCTGACGCGCTACCGCCTGATTTCCAGTTATGCGCGGACAATGATCTGGCTGCTGAAGGTGATATGCGGCATCCGCCATCAGGTGGTCGGCATGGAGCATATTCCGAAGCAACCCTGCGTGGTGTTGTGCAAACACCAGTCGGCGTGGGAGACGCTGGCCCTGCAGGTCATCTTTCCGCCGCAAGCCTGGGTGCTCAAACGCGAGCTGTTGTGGCTGCCGTTTTTCGGCTGGGGGCTGGCGATGACCAGCCCGATCGCGATCAACCGCAGCGACGGCAAGAGCGCGGTGAAACAATTGCTGAAACAGGGCAAGCAGCGGCTGGCGCAGGGATTTTTTGTGGTGATTTTCCCCGAGGGTACGCGCGTGCCATTTGGTGAACGCGGCAAATATAAAATCGGCGGGGCGCTGCTGGCCGCGTCCAGCGGCACGCCGGTGCTGCCGGTCGCGCACAATGCGGGGCGTTTGTGGGGTCGCAATTCCTTCATCAAGCGTCCCGGTCTGGTCACCATGAGCATCGGCGCGCCCATCGCCACTGAGGGTCTCAAGGCTGACGAGATCAATGCGCGCACCGAGGCGTGGATAGAGAATGAGATTCAACAACTGGAACACTGATGTTCAGGAAGCTGCAAAATCCGGCTAATCGTCCTGCCGCCAAACTCAGCGAGCAGCGCGCGGTGCTGCTCGAAGGCCGTCACATCACCTACACTTTAAAACGCAGCAGCAAACGGCGCAGCATCGGGCTGCGCATCGACGATAAAGGACTGACGGTGAGCATGCCGCTGCGTGTTCCTGAAAACTGGCTGAACGAGGTGTTGCAGGGCCGGGCGAGCTGGGTGATCGATAAGCTGGACGGCTGGCAGGCGCGCACACCCGTAACGCCCTGCTGGACGGATGGCGAAATCATCCCCTATTTGGGCGAAATACTGACGCTGCGCGTGGGCGATTTTGCAAAGCCGTTACAGCAGGTGGGTGATGAGTTGCGGGTGAGGGATGAGGGAGGCGAGCTGCATATCGAGCGCCGTGTTCTGGCCTGGTATCGAAAGATGGCGCTGCCGTTGTTCCTCTCCCGCGTGGCGCATTACGCGCCTCTGCTGAGTGTCTCCCCTGTTTCGGTTAGCCTCACTTCCGCAAAGACGCGTTGGGGCAGTTGCACGTCGCACGGCGCGGTGCGGCTGAATGTGCAGCTTATCAAGCTGCCGCAATACCTGATCGATTATGTGGTGGTGCATGAGTTGGCGCATTTGCGCGAGATGAATCATTCAGCGGCATTCTGGCGCGTCGTGGCAAACGTATGCCCGGATTACCTGAAATTTCGCAGCGAACTTAAGGCGGTGGGGCTCAGATAGGCCTCAGTAATTTTAGTCCTGATTTGTTTTTGTAACCTTTTTTCGATCTTCACGGAATATAGGGTTGCGTGGGTGACAGGCTGAGAAATTATAAAATTTTCTGTCGTTCATGCAGGCTGTTCCAACCGGGACACGCTTATATTATCAACCTAGAGGGATATCACGATGAACACAAATCACATGCTTACTGCCGCAATCGGCACTTTACTGGTTCTGGGTATGACCACAGCCAACGCGGCCGACAAAAAGATGGATATGGAGAAATGCTTCGGCGTTGCCAAGGCCGGCAAGAACGATTGCTCCAGCAACAAGAGCGCGCATGCCTGCGCAGGACAGGCCACCAAGAACAGCGATTCGATGGATTTTGTGGCCGTCCCCAAGGGTACATGCGACAAGCTTGCAGGCGGCATGATGGAAGGTGGCATGAAGGACAATGGCATGATGAAAAAGAGTATGTAATGAATCAGCCCGCAACCTTACCCTGCACGGCAAGCATAGGTTTGCGGGCGCCTCATTACCGTGAGGTGCTGCAATCTTTGCCTGAACTTGACTGGCTCGAAGTACATAGCGAGAATTTTTTCGGCGGTGGCGCGCCATTGCGTACGCTGCTGCGCGTGCGAGAACAATACAGCGTCAGCCTGCATGGCGTCGGGATGGGGCTGGCTTCAAAAAAACCGCTGGATCAGGCGCATCTGTCCGCCTTGCAGCGTTTATGCGACAAGGTCGAACCTGCCGCCGTGTCGGAGCATCTGTGCTGGAATGCGGCGGGTGGCGGGGTCATCAATGATCTGCTGCCGTTTCCCTATACGCACGAGGCGCTGAATCACGTGACAAGGCGCGTGGAACAGGTCCAGGAAAAGCTGGGCCGTCAATTGCTGGTGGAAAATCTTTCCAGCTATCTGTCTTTCTCACACAGCGAAATGTCGGAAGGTGAATTTTTGGCCGAATTATCCCGACGCACCAGCTGCGGCATCCTGTTCGATGTCGAAAATCTGTATGTGAATGCGCGCAATCTGGGTGTGGATGCCGAGGATTTCATCCGGGCCATGCCGAGGGATGCCGTGAAGGAATATCACCTAGCGGGTTTTAGCGAACGCGACGGCTGTCTGGTGGACACGCACGATCATGCCGTGCATCCGGCCGTATGGAAGCTGTATGAATTCGCGGTCAGCCAGATCGGGCCGCGGCCTACGCTGATCGAGTGGGACAGCGATATCCCGGCTTTATCTGTTTTGCTGAATGAGGCCGAAAAAGCGCAGCGCTGCATGGAGCTTTGTCATGCTTAGCGACGATCTGGCATGCTTTGCAGAGGCCGTCGTAACGGGGCAGCCGCCGTCGCTGCTGATCGATACGGAGTATTCGAATTACGGCGTGACGGTGGCCGTTGAGGTGTATCGCAATAATTACCGCGGCAATCTGCACGACGCGCTGGCGGGCGCGTATCCGGTCATCGCGCAACTGGTGGGCGGCGATTTTTTCAGATTGCTGACGCGCACCTATATCGGACAACATCCCTCAAAAAGCGGCAACCTGCATCACTACGGCGCAGAAATGGCGGATTTTCTGGCGGCATTCGAGCCCGCTCAGGGGCTGGCTTATTTGCCGGATGTCGCAAGGCTCGAATGGGCGTGCCATCTGGCCTATTTTGCCGAGGACGCCGAGGTGATGACACTTTCGGATCTGGCGCAAATCCCTGCTGAACGCTATGGCGATCTGATTCTGAAATTTCATCCGTCCTGTCATGTGCTGTATTCCGATCATCCGGTGGGCAGCATCTGGCAGGCGCATCAACGCGGGGCGGACAGCGATTTTCAGATTGACAGCGGTGCGAGCTGTGCACTGGTCAGTCGCGTGGAAGATGAGGTGAGAGTAAACGCATTGTTGCCGGTACAGGCTGCATGGTTTGCGGCAATGCGGGAGGGCGTAACCCTGGGAGAGGCAACGGAAACAACAATCGCGCGTCATCCGGATTTTGATCTGCAATCCATGTTATTGAATTTATTCGATAATCATTCAATGGTGGATTTTAATCTGAAAGGGATGTTATGAAACTGTTGCAGCCATTGGGCAAGCGCTACTATGCTGCCTCACACCTGCCGGAATATCTTGCACCTCTTCTTGAGCTGACGCTGCGCCTGTATCTTGCCAGCGTATTCTTCAAGTCCGGGCTGACCAAGATTCAGAGCTGGGACAGTACGCTGTATCTGTTCAGTGATGTGTATCAGGTGCCTTTGCTGTCATCGGAGGTGGCCGCTTACCTTGCAACCGGCGCTGAACTCGGGCTGTCCGTGCTGCTGGCACTGGGCCTGTTCGGGCGCTTTGCCGCAGCGGGATTGTTCATGCTCAATGGCGTGGCGGTGATCTCCTATGCGGATTTGAGTCCTGCCGGCCTCAATCAGCACCTGTCATGGGGTATGTTGCTGACTGTTTTGCTGATACTCAGCCGCAATTTCTGGTCAGCCGATTATTACCTTGAAAGGTGGCTGCTAACGGATATGGCAAGTAGTCATACCTGATAATGCTATGATTCTCGCAGTGATGCACCACAGGGCATCAACTCGCAAACTTGCCATAACCGGGCACCCTCGCTGTGCTCTCCCTCACCTCAATCCTCTCCCGGAGGGAGAGGAAGCAAACGAATTAAAACGCGAATTTTACTTTAGCAGGTGACCAGCGTCCGCACTGATTCCTGGGCTGCAAGGATATCCTGATAGAACGTCAGCATGCGTTCAGCCTGACGGCCTGCCGACCAGCCATGGGCGTACTCGCGACCGGCAATCCCAAGGGCTACGCGTGCATCCTCATCTTTAATCATATTTACGACTTTGGCGGCAAAATCGCTCAGTTCGTCGCGGGCGATCCACACGCCTTCGCCCTCACGCAATACGTCGCGCGTACCAAGTTCAGCGGTGGAGACCACGGGCGTGCCCTGCGCCATGGCTTCGAGCAGCACCAGTCCCTGTGTTTCGGTGCGTGAGGCGAAGATGAAGATGTCCGCCGCGCGATAACAGCTGTTCAGTTCGGTGGCACGGTCCAGATAGCCGATGAACTGGACGCTGTCTGTCAGGTCCATGGTTTTGACTTCGTGCATCAGGCTTTTCAGGGCGGGACCTTCGCCGGCGATCACGAACAGGATGTCGGGAGTGTCGCGTCTGACCTGGGAGACTACTTCCAGCAGGAAGCGGATATTTTTCTCGAAGGCGACGCGCCCCAGAAACAGTAATACCGGCCGATCCTGTGCTATGCCGTGCTTTGCTCGGAAGGCCGTGCGATCACCCGGCACAAAGCTGTCGGGTTCGATGCCGGTGGGGATGACTTCTGTCGGCGTGGTGATGCCGTATTCTTTGAGGACTTGCAGCATCGGGTTGGAGGGGACAACCATACCGTCCAGGCTGTTGCCCTGATGACGCGAAAAACGTTTGGCGATCAGGCGCATCAGGTTTTTCGGTACCAGCGGAATGTAGTGGTACAGGTATTCCTCAAAAAAAGTGTGATAGGTCTCGACACAGGGAATGCCCAATAGCTTGGAAAGTTTAACGCCAAGATAGTGAGCAACGAACGGCGTCTGTATATGGATGAGATCGTATTTTTCTGTGCGGAATTTTTCCAGATGCTGCATCACGGCGCCAAAGCTCATGAAGCGGTCTTCCGGGTCCAGCGGCACGCCTTTGGCGGGTACGCGCAGGATGTCGGTTTCGTCCGCTGTAACAAAAAGCCCGCGTAGCGGTTCGTTTGTCCCCTCTACCGCTTGCGGGAGAGGGTTTGGGTGAGGGAGGCGGACATGATGGGTACTATAAGGGGTAATGACCTTGCCATGTCCGTTTGCCGTCTGATAATCGGGCGCGACCAGATGAACCGTGTGACCCAGCGCGCGCAACTCATGACGAAAGGTCTCGATGGAAGTGGACACGCCGTTGATGCGCGGGAAATAGACGTCGGAGATAAAAAGAATTTTCATATCAACTTTTTTCAGGTTAGTGTTGCCAGCGCAGTGCCGGGGCCGGCGTTCCAGCGGATGAGTTCCATGCGTCCGTCCAGGTGTTCGACGATCGCGGTGCAGCTGTCCACCCAGTCGCCGCAATTCATGTAGGTCAGGCCATCGACTTCCTTGATCATGGCCCAGTGTATGTGTCCGCAAATGGCGCCATCCAGACCGCGTTCCCTGACATGGTGGAGCACGGAGTCCTCGAAGTTGAAGATGAAGGTCAGCGCGGTTTTTATCTTGCGCTTGGCGTAGCCTGCCAGCGACCAGTAACCGGGGCGTTTGAGCGTGCGGCGCACCCAGGACAGGTAGATGTTCAGGTTCACCAGCAGGTTGTAGGACATGTCGCCCAGGATCGCTACCCATTTATGGTGCAGCGTGACCTGATCGAACTCGTCTCCGTGTATCAGCAGGTAGCGGCGTCCGTCAGCGGCGATATGGATGTGCTCGGACATCACCATGACATCGCCGAACGAACTGCCGACGTATTCGCGCATCGCCTCGTCGTGGTTGCCGGGGATAAAGAAAATATTCTCGCCATGCCGCGCGCGACGCAGTATTTTCTGCACAAAGGTGTTTTGATCGGCGCTCCAGTGCACCCCGCCGCGGCTCATCGCCCACAGGTCGACAATATCACCGAGCAGAAACAGGTTGTCGGAAGTGTAGGCTTTCAGAAAATCCAGCAACTGGCCCGCCTGGCAGGCTTTGGTGCCGAGATGGATGTCCGAGAGGAAGATCGAACGCACCGGTTGCGCAATCATGCGCGAACCTGCGATATTGCTTTTCTGAAGGGGAGCTCGCCCAGACTGAACGAGCGTGAAGAGATACGGCAAAATGAATTAGAACTTCCCATGCGCCAAGAATGACACGGGATTGTTGCTAGTCTGTTACGCGCTTGTTTCAGTGATGTGAATCGTTTGTGATAATAAAAAACGCCTGGCAATGCAGGCGCTTTTGAATGCCGCCGCAGAGGGCGTGCGGCTAGGTGTCAGAGCGTTTATTGCCCCACGGTAGGATTGCCCAGATTGGTCCATTCGATCATCGAGCCGGCGTAGAGTCTGGCGTTCTTGTTGCCCATGATTTCGCTGGAAACGAACCAGGCGCCGGAGGCCAGATGGCCGGTATTGCAATAGGCAACGGTGGGTGCGCTCGGGTTGATGTTTAACTGAGCGTAGATTTTTTTGTAGTCATCGGCACTCATGAATTCACGGGCTGCACCTACAGGCTTGACGATCGCATCGGTCGGGAATGAGCGTGCGCCGGACAAATGGCCTGCTGTCTTGTTGACCGGATTTTTCACGATACTCAGGAATTGCGCAGTCGGGCGGGCATCAACGAACTGGTCGGCGCCGCTGTGCAGGCCTTCCCTGACCTGTTCCAGAGAGGCCAGAATATTGTTGTCCTCGCCGGTTGCAACCCAGTCTCCACTTGCTGTCGCAACCTGGTCTGTACTTACCGGATAGCCGGCCTGTATCCAAGCGTTGACGCCACCATTCAGTATGGCCATCTTGTCATGCGCTTCACCAAAATAACGCAACTGGAAATACAGGCGTGTGGCCATATCCATGGCATCGACGGTCTCGCCGGTAGAGACAATGACCAGCGGCTTGTCGGATTTGTTCAGACCAGCGTCGTCCATTACCTTCTGAAAATGTTCCATCACAGGGAGTTGCGCCTTGATTTTAATTCCGTCGATGGTATGCTCTTCACGGATTTTTGCAAAATCCACCGACATGGCGCCGGCAATGTGACCGCCGGTTTCGAGCAGGATTTTTTTGCCGGTTTCCTTGTTGACATCGAATCTGGGTTCGCTAGTGAAGGTCTTCAGATTGTCGCGAATGTCCAGTATGGTGACTTCATTCTGGTGCTCATTCAGCCATTGCGCGGTGACCAGCGGCCCCGGCAGCGTTGCGGCAACCGCGGAATGCATGGCGGCGATGGCGATAACACTTGCCCATTTCAAAACTTTCATGGTTTACCCCTCGTTAGAAATTATTATCGGGCAAGGCTATCGTGGAACGGCCCTCCCTCCCGGCGCAGAAATCTGCCGGAAAAGTATAGGAGCACGCCGGGCTGTGGTCAAGGAAAGTGGGAAAATGAGGCGGCGGGTGAAATTCAGTTCAGGAAGGTTTGCCGTGTGATACCGCCCGCATCCACGCACAGCGCGTTTGCCTGGGTATCCCAGTCACCCAGTACCCAGCGCTCGCAAAGATGGCCGTCAACAGTGTGCGCGTGCCGATTGGGCCGGTGGGTGTGGCCGTGGATCAGGCGCGGATAGTCAAAGCGGCGCAACAGCTCAGCGACCGCATCATCGTTCACGTCCATGATGGACATATCTTTGTGATGTTTTTCGATGTCGCTCTGCTTGCGCAACGCTTCGATGTAAGCCTTGCGTGCGGCAAGCGGCTTTGCAAGAAATCCAGTCTGGAAGTCGGCGGAACGTACCTGTTTGCGGAATTGCTGGTACTCGACGTCATCGGTGCACAGGTTGTCGCCATGCGTGAGCAGCGTCGGGGTGCCGTACAAATCGATCAGCACCGGATCAGTCAGCAACTTTGCATTGCAGGCTGCGGCTAGTGCCTCGCCCATCAATAGGTCGCGGTTGCCGTGCATCAGGTAAACGCGCGTGTCAGTCAGACGGCGTAGCGCTTCGATCACGCGCTGGTGAAAGGGATCGTGCAGATCATCGTCGCCCGCCCAGTATTCAAACAGATCGCCCAGGATATACAGTGCTTCGGTCCTTCGACTGGGCTCAGGGCAGGCCTGCGGAGCGATTTTTGCGATGAATCGCTCAAATGCCGCCATCGTGTGCGGATGGTCGGCAGCGAGGTGCAGGTCGGAGATGAATGCAGTAAACGGGATTGAGGATTGGGGATTGAGGATTGAGGGTTGAGGCGCAATCAATGTATCGCTTTTAACTCGATCCTCATTCCTGAGCGTAGCGGTCGCAGCGAAAGCTGCGGGTATCGCACGGCCTGCCCCTTGCGGGTACACTCCTCAATCCTTATTTAATTATTTCGGCTTTAGTGATGATCACGTCTTCGCGCGGCACGTCCTGGCTGCCGGTCTTGACCTTCTTGATGGCATCCACGACATCCATGCCCGCGACTACTTTGCCGAATACGCAGTAGCCATAACCTTGTGAGTTGGGCGCGGTGTAATTGAGAAAATCGTTGTCTTTTACATTGATGAAGAACTGTGCGGTAGCTGACTGAGGGTCGCTGGTGCGCGCCATTGCGATCGTGTACTTGTCGTTCTTGAGGCCGTTGGCGGCTTCATTTTCAATCGGCGCCTGAGTTTTTTTCTGCTTCATGCCGGGCTCGAAACCGCCGCCCTGGATCATGAAACCGTCGATCACGCGGTGGAAAGTGGTGTTGTTGTAAAAGCCGCTGTTTACATAATCGAGAAAATTCTTGACGGTGACAGGAGCTTTTTCAGCGTCCAGTTGCAGAGTGATTTCGCCGAAGTTGGTATGCAGTTTGACCATGGTTTTTTTGCCTTGAGTTAAAGAATAGGAGGATTGCATCGCGAAGCATAAAAGCAGCGCGAGTAATGCAGAAAGAAATTTTGTCATGCGCCACCTTCATAAACGATTTGCCAGCGGTTGTTCTGTTTGACCCAGTACTGGCGCTTTTTCATGTGATTGGACAGGTTGCTGCTGCTGTAGTCCTGCTCGAAATCGACCACCACCATGTTGGGCTGGTCGGGATAGGTGAGCAGGCTGATTTCGCCGAGGTTGACTTTGATCCAGGATTTTCCGGCATTAACAGTCTGTTTCTGTTTTGCCCACGCCGCGTAATTGGCGTTTTCGCTGGAGAAGTTGTGCGCATAATGTTTCAGATAGGCATCGGTATTAAGACTTGCCCAGTCGCGGCGCCACAGCTCGATCTCATGCAGCAGCGCGCTGCGGTCCGCATCGTCTTCCTTGCTGCTCCATGACATCTTGTTGGTGATGATCACCGGCGTGATGCCAACTTGCAGATACGGGGCCAGTTTGTTCAGGTCGTCGTTGCCGAGCACTACGCAACCGTTGCTGGCGCGGGGCGGGCGGCTGTAGGTGTCGCTGGGTGTGCCATGCAGCCAGATGCCGTTACCGGTACGACCGTTTTTCTTGTCCCATTCGTTCGGATAGCTGAGCGGAAATGCGCCGCTGCCATACATGTCGGAGAGCTGCTTTTTGGGCAGGTCGGCCTGAATAAAATATACGCCGATGGGCGTGCGCTGGTCGCCGGAGGAAACTTTTTCCGTACCGAGTTTGCCTATGGTTACATAAAAATCAGCCACATAGCGCGGCACGCCGTTGACGTTTTCGTAGACATACAGCGTGGAGCGGCTGGTATCCACGACCAGCGCATATTTTTGTTCGTCGCTCATCTTCCACAGATAGCGCGGTGCATGCTGGGTTTGCGGCAGCGCTTGTGCGCGTTGCAGGCGAACGCGCGCTTCATCGCGCAGATCCTGAATCTTGTCGCCCGAAGCATGCGCTGCACTGCCGAAGCTGGTGATCGCCCCCGCCTTGGCCATCAGCAGATCGCCCTTGACCAGCTGGGCCAGCTTGTAGTTCGGGTTGGCGCGCAACAGGCTGTTTACCTCGTTCATCGCGATATCCAGCCGGTTGTTCTTGATGTCCAGCAGGCTTTTGGCGAGGCGTTCTTCAGTGGCGCGCGAGTCCGGTGCGGCATTGGCCGTGCCGAACAACAGGGTGCAGAGGGTGAGTGCGAGCAGGCGCATCAATTGGCACGTTCTTCCTGGATGAACCAGCTGCTGCCGGACTTGACCATCAGCAATGTTTTGCCGCCGGCCGCCTTAAAGTTGCTGGCGCGGTAATTCTGGTGGAATTTCACGGTTGCATGGGTGCTGTCGGTCAGATCAACCGATATGTGGCTCAACTTGACTTCGATATGCTTGGGGCGGTTGATGCGGTCGCGGCGGCTGGCAGCCCAGGAAGAACGGCTCTCGCCATCCGGGGTTTTGAAGTCGGCGGCATAATACGACAGGTATTTTTTGACGTTCCTGGATGACCAGGCGGCCGCCCAGCCTTCAACGCTATCCTGTACGGCCTGTTCCGCAGCGGCGGGCGCGGCGGGTTCGGGTTTTGCAACCGGCTTGGACGTTGCTGCAGGCGGCGCTGCCGGTGCGGCGATCGGCGCAGCAGCTTTGGCGGTCGGCATCGGCATGAGCGGTTTGGCGGCTTCAACAGCGGGGCGGGTCGCAGGATTACGCTGTGCGCCTGACTTGTTGTAGGGCTTGTCAGAGAACAGATCCTGGATCATCGCCAGCTTGGTCTGTGTGGTGGTGTTGCTGCTGTCCAGTTGCAGCGCGCGGTCGTAGGCCTGGCTGGCCATTTTGGCGTAAATATCGCCCAGATTTTCATGCGCGGTCGCATAACTCGGGTGCGTGCGTATCGCCATTTCCAGCGCGGACTTGGCCTTGTCGTACTGGCCCTGGCTGGCGTACAGCACGGCCAGATTGTTGTAGGGCTCAGGCAATTCCGGGAAGTCTTGCGTCAAATCGGAGAAAATCTTGATGGCGTCCGCCGTCTTGTTCTGCTCGGTAAAAATCAGGCCTTTCAGGAAACGTCCTTGCGCATCCTTGGGTTTGTTGACCAGGTAGTTGTTGACCTTGCTCAGTGCCTGCGCTTGCTGGCCCTGCTTGAAGAGTTGTGTGGCGTCCTGCAGTTCATCCGCGTTGGCTGCGGTGCCGAGCAACAGCGCGCCGATCAGCACGGTGGCGGGAAGATGCAAATTGATTGTGCAGAGTCGATTCAATATATTCATCGGTAATTCATATCCTGTGGGTGCGCGATGCTACGCGTTTAACCAAAAATTCGCGTAGCGATTCGTTTGCCCCCTCGCCCGCCTGCGGGAGATAACCAGCGACTTGGCTGCCGTTTTTGGCAGCTTAGTCGATTGGCTAGTCGTCCCACCAGGGTTGAGGTGAGGGGGCGGGCATGGCAGATTTTACCATTGCGAGAAGCAACCTTGCCATGCACGTTAATAGAGCTAGTTGCAGATTCTACCAAAGAACCGGCATGTTTTCACACAGTTAATACATAATCGTCTGTCAGCAGGGGTTTGCGCGCGTGATTTCGGGTAAAATCTGACCATTAATTCAATCAAGATTCAGGAAAGACACGTATGAGCGCGGTGAATCAGCCTGCAGCAGTTTCAAATTTTATCCGTACCATCATTGATGCGGATCTGGCCGCTGGCCGCCACAGCAGCATTGTCACGCGCTTCCCGCCCGAGCCTAATGGTTATCTGCATGTGGGGCATGCCAAATCCATCTGCCTGAATTTCGGTCTGGCGGAAGACTATCAGGGCAAGTGCAACCTGCGCTTCGATGATACCAATCCGGAGAAGGAAAGTTTCGAATATGCGCAGTCGATACAGGATGACGTGCGCTGGCTGGGTTTTGAATGGGACGGCGGGGTGCGCTGGGCGTCGGATTATTTTGAGCACCTCTACAATTTTGCCGTTGAACTGATCAACAAGGGACTTGCTTATGTGGAGGATTTGTCTGCCGAGGAAATGCGCGAATATCGCGGCACATTGACCCAGGCAGGTCGCAACAGCCCGTATCGCGACCGTTCGGTTGCGGAAAATCTCGACCTGTTCGCACGCATGCGGGCGGGCGAGTTCGCCGACGGCGCGCGCGTGCTGCGTGCAAAGATTGACATGGCGTCACCCAACATCAATATGCGCGACCCGGCGATCTACCGCATCCGCCGCGCGCACCATATACGCACCGGGGATACGTGGTGCATCTACCCGATGTATGACTATACGCATTGCATCTCTGACGCACTCGAAGGCATCACGCATTCGATCTGCACGCTGGAATTCGAGGATCACCGTCCGCTCTACGACTGGGTGCTGGATAACATCACCATTCCGTGTCATCCGCGTCAGTACGAGTTTTCCCGTCTGGAGCTGCATTACACCATCACCAGCAAGCGCAAGCTGTTGCAACTGGTGAATGAAAAGAAGGTTTCCGGCTGGGACGATCCGCGCATGCCGACCATACAGGGCATGCGCCGCCGTGGCTATACCGCGGCAGGCTTGCGGGAATTTGCCAAACGCGTCGGCGTATCCAAAAGCGAAAACAGCGTGGACATGGCGATCATGGAAGGCGCGATCCGCGAAGACCTGGAGGCGCGTGCAGCGCGCGTGATGGCGATCATCAATCCGTTGAAAGTCACGATTACCAATTTCGAAGGCGCGCTGGCGCGCGAGGCGGATTTTCATCCGCAGCACCCTGAGTTCGGCAAACGCATCGTGCCCGTCAGCTCGTCGCTTTATATCGAAGCCGACGATTTCGCAGAAGTGCCGCCGGATGGCTGGAAACGCCTGACATTGGGCGGTGAAGTGCGCTTGCGTCATAGCTATGTAATGCGCTGCGATGAGGCGTTGAAAGATGCGGATGGCAAGGTCGTCGAGTTGAAATGCAGCATAGACCACGCGACGCTGGGCAAGAATCCGGAAGGACGCAAGGTGAAAGGCGTGATCCACTACCTGTCTTGCGAGCACGCGATCCCTGCCGAGATACGCTTGTATGACAGACTGTTCACGGTGTCTGAGCCCGATGCGGACAGGGAGGTGGATTTTTGCCAATTCCTCAATCCTCAATCCTTAACCGTGGTGCAGGGCTGGGTGGAAGCGACCGTCAAGGATGCCGCCCCCGAGACGCACTACCAGTTCGAACGGCTGGGCTATTTCTGCACCGACCGGCGCGATCATCAGCCGGGGCGCCTTCTGGTGTTCAACCGCACCGTGACACTCAAGGATTCCTGGACAAAATGATGAACGAAATTGTGCCTGATGAAGTGAAAATAAATTCGCTGCGAAGTCTGACTCAAGTGGTCTACGTCTTGTATGCGTTGTCTTACTTTGCGGGTATTACCGCACTTGTCGGCATCATCATCAACTATGTAAAAAAGGATGAGGTGGCCGGCACCTGGCTGGAGAGCCATTTTCGCTGGCAGATACGCACCTTTTGGTTCGGGTTATTGTGGGCGATGATCGGTGCGGCGACTTTTTTTATTATGATCGGCATGGCGATTCTGTTCGCCAATTTTTGCTGGATTACCTATCGTATCGTCAAAGGCTGGCTGAATTTGAACGATAACAAACCCATGATATTCTGATTATGCTGAAAATTTATAACACCCTCGCCCGCGACAAGCAGGAATTCATCTCCATCACGCCCAATACCGTGCGCATGTATGTGTGCGGTATGACGGTCTACGACTATTGTCATCTGGGCCATGCGCGCGTGATGGTGGTGTTTGACATGGTGTATCGCTGGTTCAAGGCCTCCGGCTATGACATCACTTACGTGCGCAACATCACCGACATCGACGACAAGATCATCAAGCGGGCTGCTGAAAATGGCGAATCCATCCATCAGCTCACGCAGCGTTTCATCGATGCGATGCACGAAGACGCGGATGCGCTGGGGATTGCGCGTCCCGACCATGAGCCGCGCGCGACGCAATATGTGCCTGAAATGCTGGAAATCATTGCGAAGCTGGAAGCGAATGGACTGGCCTACCAGGCGGCTGATGGCGACGTGAATTTTGCGGTGCGCAAATTTGACGGTTACGGCAAGTTGTCCGGCAAGTCGCTGGAAGATTTGCGGGCAGGGGAGCGCGTCGAGGTGACGACGGACAAGCACGATCCGCTCGACTTTGTGCTGTGGAAACACGCAAGGGATACGGAAGCCGAAGAAGTCAAATGGGATTCGAAGTGGGGGCGCGGCCGCCCCGGCTGGCATATCGAATGCTCGGCGATGGCGTCGAAACTGCTGGGAGATCATTTCGACATTCACGGCGGTGGCGCGGACTTGCAGTTCCCGCATCACGAGAACGAGATCGCGCAGTCTGAAGGCGCGCACCAGTGCCAGTTCGTGAACTACTGGATGCACAACGGTTTCGTGCGCGTCGATAACGAAAAGATGTCCAAGAGCCTGGGCAATTTTTTCACCATCCGCGAGGTGCTCAAGCAGTACGACCCCGAGGTGGTGCGCTTCTTCATATTACGCGCCCATTACCGCAGTCCGCTGAACTATTCCGACGCGCATCTGGACGACGCCAAAAAATCGCTGGACAGGCTGTATACGGCGCTCAAGACCGTTCCCTCATCCTCGATCCTTCCCCCGGAGGGGGAAGGAAGCTTGTGCCCCTCTCCCTCCGGGAGAGGGGCAGGGGGTGAGGGAGTGAACTGGACACAGCCCTATGCTGCGCGCTTCAAGGCGGCGATGGACGACGACTTCAATACGGCGGAAGCCATTGCGGTGCTGTTCGATCTGGCCAATGAAGTAAACCGCAGCCAGTCGGCGGATTCAGCCTGCGAACTCAGGGCGTTGGGCGCCGTTCTGGGGCTGCTTGCGCGTGACCCTCAGGAATTTCTGCAAGGTGGTAATTCGGACGATGCGATGATTGCCGCACAGATACTCGCCCGTAACGCCGCCAAACAGGCCAAAAACTACGCCGAGGCCGACCGTATCCGCAAGGAATTGCTCGCGGCGGGCATCGTGCTGGAGGACAGCGCGGCGGGGACCAACTGGCGGCGCGTATAAATGAAGCCCGCTTGCGCGGGCTTGGTGAAGGTCAGAGAAGTTTGCAGACGGTGTAGGTGTTCGGAGCAACATAACTCCCACCGGCAGGTGCGGCAGCCAAGGGAGTGATATTACCGACACCTATTACAGCGCGCACATTTCCTGTGGCAGGATTGCCGTCATCGAAGCTGGCATCGATTGCTTCCGCCGCCTTGTCAGGCAGATTGCCGAAGCACAGATTCAAACCGACCAGCACTCCCGTATTTGCAGCAACATTGTTTTGCACGACGCGTATCACACCGCCATAGGCGTTGATCGGATCGGCTGGGTTGGCTGCACCCGTGATCAGGCCGGAAAGACGCAGATGTTGCATGAACGAGCAGTTTTCCGTAGCAGCGGCGCCTGTGCCGCATGCTGACCATGTGTTAATTGTATCGACGATGCCATCCCCATTGCCGGCAACGACGGCAGGTATGATGCCTGGCCAGCGGAGCAGCGCTCTGGTGTCGTCTCCGGGCAGTGCGTTATAGCGATCCCGGTAGGCGTAATAGGCGGCGGTTACGCCCTTGACATCGTTTTGCAGGTTCTTGATCTTGCCGTTTTCGATCATTTCCTGACCTTTCAGAACACCACCTAACAGCAGGCCGATAATGACCAGCACGATGGCGAGTTCCACCAGCGTAAAGCCGGATTGTTTGTTGTTGTATTTCCACATGATATTCTCCTTTGCAAGCATGACATAACGCGAAGTAGTACGGTTTGTACTGTATGTTTTGCATGGCTCGCGGTGAAGTAAAAAAGTTTTACATCTGTGCTTAAAATAGAAAGCCCGCCGGAGCGGGCTTTGTTGAGCGACAAGGATGCGGCTAGATTTTCATGCAAACAGTTTATCTCGTTCCTACGCGCTGCGTGGGAACGTAACGCAGGCGCGCAATACCAGAACGGCGCTCCCACGCAGCGCGTGGGAGCGCGGAAACGAGTTTGATTTTTTGCGGCTTGACTTGTATGTTGTAAGTGACCACAATTGACCTGTTTTTATTTAAAAGAGGTCATATATGCAAGTGTCTATTCGGGAATTCAAGACTCATTTATCGCAATATGTGGTTCATGCGCAATCCGGGCAGTCTGTCGAGCTGACTTCGCACCGTAAAGTGGTGGCGCGTCTGGTGGGGGTTTTGCCTGTGACGGGTGAGGGCGCAGCGCGACTGGTGTCCACAGGTGTGGCGAGCTGGCAGGGGGGTAAACCAGCAGGCGCGGCATTGGTGTTGCAGAAGCGCGGCAAGTCGATGTCCGAGCTGGTGCAGGAAGATCGAGGATGATACTGTTTTGTGATACCTCGGCTTTGCTCAAGCTCTACATCATGGAGGCGGGCAGCTATGCGGTGAAGGGGCGCGTAGAACAGGCCGAGGCGGTAGCCGTATGCCGTATTGCATGGGCTGAAGCGCATGCTGCCTTATCCCGACGGGCGCGTGAGGTGCCGACAGATGCGCCGGTGATTGAACAGGCCAAGGCGGCGTTAGCGCAAGACTGGTCGCGCTATCTGGTGTTGGAAGTTGATCAGGCGCTGGTAGAACGCGCGGGGGATTATGCCGATACTTTCGCACTGCGCGGTTATGACAGCATACAACTCGCAGCAGCGTTTGAAGCCGGGCGCATTTCACAGTCGTCGATCTGCTTTGCCTGTTTTGATATGCGCCTGAACAAGGCCGCCAGTGTGCTCGGAATGACGTGTCTGTAGCGATAAAAAGCCCGCACTTTGACGGGCTTTTCTTTCGACACAAAAGCCCGCCGGAGCGGGTTTTGTTGAGCGACAAGGATGCGGCTAGATTTTCATGCAAACAGTTTGCAAGGCCTCCATTGTTGCGGCGCTAGGGACACCTGATGCCCCGTAAGCGGCGGAGTTTCCTGTTACGGTGTCACCGGTAGCGCCTGCTCGGACAGTACCCGTATCACTATTGCCATCATCGATCACCGTATCAACAGCCTGGGCGATTTTCCACGGGATATTGTTGACGCAGGCAGTCGGGCCGATCATGCCATAGATTTCTGAGCCAGTAGCGCCATTCTGAACGCCCGTGACTCCACCTAGTGCGTTGGTGGGAGGATTCGATCCGCTACCCGTCATGAAACCGGCCAGACGCGTGTGTTGCCAGAATTTATTACTTTCTGTGGTGGTTCCAGCGACAGGAGTGTCGGTCGCATTATATTTGCCAGAGATAAGACCGTTACCGTCTCCGTTAGTGCCATTGAAATGTTGATCAGCGTGCGCATCATCACCGGGTATCGCCTTGTAGCGATCCTGGTAGGCGTAATAGGCGGTAGAAACACCCCTCAGATCATTGATTACATTCTTGACCTTGGCATTTTCGATCATTTCCTGGCCTTTTAACACTGCTGCAAGGATCAGGCCGATGATCACCAGCACGATGGCCAGTTCCACCAGTGTGAAGCCCGATTGACGGTCGGGCAATTTATTGTATTTCCACATGATATTCTCCTTTGATAGTGTGAGTTGACGTGAAGGTAGTACGGTTCGCACTGTAGGAGTTGCACGGCTTGCGGTGAAGTAAAAAAGTTTTACACCTTAAGGTCTGGATTCATGCCGCAAGGGCATTCCCGCGAAACAACGGAGCTAAAGCTCCTGTTTCTGAGTGAAGGATGCAGGATTCAGTCAGGTAGGGTGGACAAAGCGCGGGCGCGTATCCACCATCTGTCACTTGCGCATCTGCGGCCATGGGCGATACTTGTATCGCATGCTGAACCAAGGAGGTGATATGGCTATCTCGATCAGGCTTCCCGGCGACGTGGAAGCACGGCTGCAAAATCTGGCTGCGCTCACCGGGCGCAGCAAGACATTTTATGTTACCGAGGCCATCCGCGAACACCTGGATGACCTCGAAGACTTGTACCTGGCCCAGCGGGAGCTTGAAGCGATACGCGCAGGCACGTCCACGACAATTCCACTTGATGATGTGATGAAGCGCTATGGCATGGAAGATTGAGCTATCCACGCTGGCGCTTAAAAATATGGATCAGCTTGATCCGCAAATAGCTCGTCGTATTCTGGCTTTTCTGTATGAACGTGTCGCACCGCTGGATGATCCCCGCAGCATGGGTGAAGCCCTCAAGGGGGTGCGGCTGGGAGAGTTCTGGAAGTATCGGGTAGGAGACTACCGGATTATTTCGAGTATTGAGGACGGCGCGTTGAAAATTCTTGTCGTGCGTATCGGCAACCGTCGTGAGGTGTGCCGGTAAATTTATTTGATATTGTTCAGCCATTGCTCGAACTCACTGAGCGTCATAATGGGCGGGGTATTAAAACTGTCCTTGATTGCCAGCAGATCGTTATCGCCTGTGACCAGAGCAGCCGCATGCCCCGTCACGGACAAAGTTAAAAACATCTGGTCTGCCTGATCTCTGATCACAGGCAAGTCGATCGGCACATCAAATGCCGTGACGGTTTCTGCATAAGGTAGAAAATCAGCCAGCAATAAAGCCTGCTCTTCCATGGTGAGCTTGAATTTCGGGTAAGCAAGCACTCTTAACAGTTCATTGGCCGTGTCTTTACTGACCAATGGCGTGATTTTGCCGGACTGCCAGTTGTGGCGCAGCCACGCCATTTTGTGTTTTGAAAATATCAGCGCGGAAACAACGCAGTTGGTATCAAGCACGACGAGAATGCTCATGCCTTGTTTTTTCTGGCCCATTTGATTGCGTCAGTAACATCTGCTGCATTGATGCCCAAGGTTTCCAGTTTGGCGCGCACGGCATCCGCATTCTGCATGCGCACCGGGGTTAACATGATGCGGCCATTTTCGACTTCAACGTCGTAATAGTCAGCTTTGCCCAGCGACATTACGACAGATTTCGGCAAGGTTAATTGATTTTTGCTGGTCAGTTTCGCGAGCATGATAGCAATCCATTAAAGTAAGGAAGTAAGATTATATTACTTTATTAAGCATCCCGCATTCAACACCCGGCAGTATCAGGCAAAAGCAGATGTTGTCCCCGCACAATTCGGCAGTCATCTCGCCGCCCGCTTCCTTGATGCTCTTGCGGGCCTGATACAGTCCCAGCCCGAGTCCGCCGGGACGACCGCTTGAAAACGGTTCGAACAGTTTTTCAGGAAGAGACGTTTTTTCAAGCAGCGGCATCGTGATGCTGATGCGTACCTTCCCAGCCTCTGGCCGAATTGAAACAGCAATCATGTGGCCGGGGTGTGTGCGCAGCAGCGGGGCGGCATTGGCGAACAGGTTGTCCAGCGCGCGGTCGAGCAGATCGCGGCGCAGCAGCACGCGCGCATCGGTGTTCAGACTGACACTGACGCCTGCATGTTCGGCCGCCTGATGGATCGCACCAGCGAGCGCGATGGCTTCAGGCAGCGGGGACGATAGTGCATGCGTGGTGGCATCGAGGATGCGCCTTGCGCGCGCGGCGGCATGATGTGCGCTGGTATGCAGATGATGAGCCGTGCCCAGCAGATCCGCATCGCTGCGGGCGACCGCAAAATCCGCTGCGACCCATTCCACCCATTGTGCGAGGTTGCGCAGATCATGTTGCAGATAGAGGGACAAGCGGGCCTGCTCGGTCAGCGCGGCCGACAGGGCCTGCATTTTTCCATGCACGGCGGTTTCCATCAACAGATGAAATACGCCGGCCAGATTCTCAGCGAACAAACGCGCTTCGCCGTGTCTTGCCTTTGAACAGAGCTCAAACCGGAGGTGTATATCGTCATGGGCGGTGATGTCGAAAGCGAATGGCTTGCCGTGCGTGTTTGTTTCGCCAAACGCGCCTGTTACAGGCTGGCCAAACCAGTTGCCGGAAAAATACAGCCGGTCGATGCCGCCTTCGACCAGCGTGGGCCAGGCCGCGTCGGGCAGTTGCAGCGGATCGGGACTGATCCGGGCAAGTTTGAGTAAGGCGCCCAGCGAGCGGCGATGCCGCCTGACGAGGCGTGCAAGATAGGCGATGGTGGCAAGCAAAGCCAGTCCTGCCGCGACGAAAACCAGAGACAGATTGATATAGGGTTCCATGACGTCATTCAATTTAAAGCGAACACGCATTTCCCCTCGCACGCTTGCGGGAGAGGGGTAGGGGAGAGGGAAAGTGTTATGCGTATTTGCTCTAAGACACTTTCCAGCTGTTGCATCACCTCGTTATTCCAGAATCGTAAAATGGTGTAACCCTGGTTGCGTAACCAGGCATCACGTTGCTGATCATATTGAGCCTGTTCAGTATGCTGCCCGCCATCAATTTCAATGATCAGCCGCCGTTCCAGGCAAACAAAATCAACGATATAGTGCCCCACGGGTTTTTGTCGCTTAAACTTCAAATTCATGAAACGATGCGCCCGCAAGTGATGCCACAGACGTTGTTCCGCATCAGTTTGATGAGTGCGTAACGTCTTTGCATTGTTTAATATTTCCCCTTTATCCATTGCCCTCTCCCCTACCCCTCTCCCGCAGGCGTGCGAGGGGCGTTTTAAAGCCATATGTTGTTTGCGGGAACGTAGTGATTGACCCCCAATGCTTAATTAACGACTTATGTCCGGTTCGGCTGGATGCCGTATTTTTTCAGGTAGTAATATAAATTTTCGCGCACCAGTCCCAGGCGGCGGGCGGCTTCGGTGACATTGCCGTGGCTATCGGCCAGCGTGCCGCGCACGATCTGTTCTTCGACGGCATCGGCGCTATCCTTGGGGCCGCTGGAAAGCCGGATGGTGAGATGCAGACGCGCTTCGCCCGTTTGTGACAGGTGCGTTTCATGGTGCAGGAACATGCTGGCGCGCCGGATGGCCGCCCTGATGTCCGTCATCGCGACGGGTTTGCACAGAAAGTCGAATGCGCCGCGGCGCACCGCCTCGAAAGCGGCCGATTCCTCGTCCTGTCCGGTGATCACGATGATCTTGCTGTGTGGTTCGTTCGCCAGCAGCGCGTCGATCAGAAACAGTCCTTCGCTGGTCAGGTTTTCCGCCGGCGGCAATCCCAGATCTACCAGCGCCAGCAGGGGTTGCGGGTGAATGCACAGTGCCTCGGCGCGGCAGCGGGCGCAGTGCACATCAAACCCCTCGCAGCGCATGCTGTCCGCCAGATAGGAGGAGAGCGCCTCATCGTCCTCGACGATGAGCAGCGCAGGATGCGGCATATCGTTCAGATGGAGGTTCATGGCAACTTTCCCGCCTGCACCATGCGGTTGAACAAGGTGTATTGCGACAGCCAGACGAGTTGGTCGTCGAAATAGCCGACCGCTGCACCTGACTGGCTGACTGCGCCATCAGGCGTGAGTGAATGACTAACGAAGTTGACTGTGCTATCAGCATTGGCACGTTCATCGGGACTTATCGCAGGAGGAGCAGGGTTGATAAGGCCTGCTGCATTGATTGCTCCCAGTCCATTCTTGCCGTGTGAAAGAATGAGGGCCGGAATGCCGGAAGCAATTACATTGGCTGACGCATCATCACGTACGTTTATATTGCCTGTGGAAGTTAACGACATTCCGGTGTTGTTGGAGAAGGCCGCCGTAACACGGTAGCGCAGACGGTTGGACCAGGCATCTGTTGGAGGTGTGAGCCCCAGCGTCACCCAAGGCAAGTTGCCTTCCTGTGTGTCGCATACGCCCGTGCCAGCGTTGCGATCCTCTATGCCATTGTTTGCCACATTGATTCCAGATACAGCGAATCCCGGTGGGGCATCGGGGCAAGGCAGATAAGGTGGCGTTTGTGAGAGGGCGTAGCCTATCAGCGCTTCCTGTGCGTTGCTGAGCAAGGCGTTGGTGTCGTCTGTTTTTCGTTGGTCATCCTGCGTGGAATACAGCGTCAGGCCGCCGCCCAGCATTAACGCAATGATGAACATCACGATGGCCATTTCCACAAGAGTGAAGCCGATTTGTAGTTTGCTAGGCATGATCAGAGTTGTCCTTATTTGCAGTTGTTTCTTCCGTCCAGACATAAAACCAGATCATTGACGTTCGAATAGTGAGGGTCGGATAACCTGTACGTTTCAAAACCGGTTGCAGGCGTCAATCCTGAATGCGGGTTGATGCCCTCTAGATATGGTGTGGGCGGATCGGTTGCAGGGAAGGTGCGTAGCTGTGTTCCGATAGCGCGTCTTGCGACCAGTACCGCAGCGCGATATGTACCTGAACCGGCAGCGGCATTGCCTGAACCGCTGATCGACAGACAGCTGTCACAATTACTGTTGCCGCCCGGCTTATAACCATCTGCGACCTGGTAAAACACTAGGTTTTGCCAATTCGGCCAGTAGTTGCTTGTAAATATAGTGCAGCTGGCAGGCCAAGGGGCAGTAACGACGCTGTCCAGTAAGCCATCGTCAACCAGTGAGGAGCGAGTGTTGGTAATGGCGGTTTGTACAGCATTCACTGTGGATTCAGGGTGGATTTGCGCCAAATCCTGTGCCATATTTCCTGCATAATTAGCGGTGTTCACGCTTGTGTTGCTGACAACAGGGTTCAGCCCCTGATTGTGAAAATGTGCTAGCGTATTGCCGGTATTGTTCAGAATAGTGCGTGCTGAATTGAAAGCTGTAAGGTTGCTCGCTGTATTTGAATTCTGGTAGTTGGCTTGCGCCACAGCGTAATTATTTAATGCAATTTGCAAGGCGCTTAGCTCGCTGATTAAACTATTGGCATTGGCATCAGAGGTAAGTGTTATAAAGGATGGATCGGTCGGTAATCTGCCAAAAAATGAGTTTTTTTTGCCAAGATAGGTGCTGACATCACTCAGCGGGGCTGGCCATGGATATTTCTGAGATGAGCTGCTCGCATAGGCATCCAGACAGACTTTGACATCCCGCCCGATGCGTTTTTCGATCACGGGAAAAAGCTGATCAGGGGTAATTGAGGCGAGTTTGTCGTTGAAAGTAGCGCTGCTGGTAGTAGTCTGGTAATTAAGATTGAGCGCTGCCAGGGTGTTCAGGTTGGCATTGCTGCCTTCCAGATAGTTCGCCGCACAAAGATTTGCGGCTACCTGTGTGCCTGTGGTTAAACAGTTGCTGACTTGTGTTGCAGAGCGATTCTGTCCCGGCAGTGTGCTGCCAGGTGAGAAGACGATCGCGATGGCGTTGTTTGTGGTTTGCGTGCCGCCTATGTTGAGTAAGCCGAGTAATTCGCTGTTGAGGGGGGGCGGTGAATTGTAATCCTTGAAATTACTTGAGAGGACATACCAGAGCCGTTCACCCGAGCCGTCGCGTAAATCGGGCAAACCCAGTGTCCTCCATGGCAGATAACCGATGTAACTGGGACAGTCAGGGCCGGAAAATGAGTCAGCAATTCCGTCATTCGGAACGTTAATTACCGCACCGTTTGGGGTGTTGGTCATAATGTCCGGGCAGGGCAAGCTTCCGGGACGGTTTGCATCACTCGCTGCACGGCCGATCAGTGCATCCTTGGCCTGTGTAAGGGCGGCTGCGGTGATCTTGTCGCGCGCGATCTGGTAGTTTGCACTTGCGTTGTTCAGCGCCTTGACGGTCACGGCCGCAGCGGCGGTTGCCATCACCACGACAAATATCAGCAACGCGACACCATGTTGTTTTATAAGCGCTTTCATGGTTTTACCTGCACGGCTTTCTCAGGCAGGCGCAATACCCGCTGGCCGGACAGGATGTCCAGCGATTCGCCGACCTTGATGGCTTTACCTTCGATCAGCACATGGTCGCGCGCAATGACCAGTGTCGGGATGGCCAGATCCTGCGGGGTCTGGTTGACGGCGCGACCGTTGATCCACGCGATGCTTTTGCCCGCCTCGCGATAAGTGATGCCGGTGACGGTATAGATGGCGGTCTGTGCGATGCCGCTGCGCGCGGCGACCAGCGCTGCGCGTTCGCTGGGTGAATAAAACAGCGTGCCGATGGCGTGGGCGAAAACAGAACCGCTGACCAGCATCAGACCGAACATAAAAATTATCTTGCTGTTCACGGTGTCCATCCTTTCATTGGGTCAAAATAGTTCGACTAACGACTAACGACTAACGACTAACGACTGCCTTTCCGGGTAGCGAATACAGTTGCACGGTGCAGCGGATTTGCAGGCCGGTCAGCACCTCCGCCTCGCGTGAAATCTGGCAGGTATCCACCCGGTACGGGGCTTTCCAGTCGGCACTGAGTTTGTCCATGAAATCGAGAAACTCGCCGTCGTGTATGCCGGATAGTTCGAGCGCCAGATCATGGTGCGTAACGTTGTTCAGATAGACGGACGGCGCATCAGGCGATACAGGTTGCGGGTTAATCAGTTGCGGCGGCGCCAGCGTATAGCGCAGGGTAGGCGGCAGGCGCGTGTCGCGATAGAGGGTTTCAAGACGTTGTACCCAGCCATCCCGATCCGCTTCGCCGACGAGGCCCAGCCGGGTCAGTTTCCGGTATTTTTCGGCCAGCCTGTTGATGGTGTCGAGATCAGACGTCAGCTTGGTGATGTTGTCGCGCGTGGCGTTCAACTGTTGCTCGGTTTGCAGGATGGCTTGTTCTTTTGCCGCGCGATAGCGCGCAAGCCCTGCCACCACGACAATCGCGATGATGACCGACAGCGCGAACAGGATCAGCGCGCCTCTGGCGGGTTTGAGCACCACTTCATAGGCGTTCATGGCAATCCTTTAACGTGAGATTCGCGCAGCGATTCGTTTGCCCCCTCTCCCGCTTGCGGGAGATAACCAGCGACTTTGCTGCCGTTTTCTGGCAGCTTAGTCGAGTGGCTAATCGTTCCATCAGGGTTGGGGAGAGGGGCGGCTAAGGCGTTTTTCCACGGGATGCTCATGCACCAGAGGTTTTCGGTGCGGGTCGTGTCCATACCCATGCCGCCTCTGAGCGTGTTGATCAGCGCAAAGGCGGACGGATCCTGCATCAGCTGGACGCCGTTGACCGCCTTGATGACGGCGGAAATGCGCTTGTGTACCTCGGCTTGTGCGGCGGGCGCCAGGTTGTCGGTCAGCAATATGGAAAACTGCAATTCGGTATAGCGCAGCGGTGCGCCTGTCTCAGGTTCAGCAGGGCGGCTGCCGCCGAGCGAGGACAGGTCGATTTTCTGCTTGATCAGCGGCACCTCAATCACGGTCTGCCCCTGACAATAACGCTCGCCGGGCTTTGGAAACCTGAAGGTCAGATTCTTGATGCGCACCTGGGGCAGATCGGCGATGGTGGTAGATACGAACTGGAAAATCGACTCGGGGGTGGGTGCAGCTTCCATTTCCAGCGCCGCAAATTTTGTCGCCTGACGCACCAGTGCCGGATCGGTGCCGGTTGCACCGATGCGTCCTGCCAGATTTTCCTGTTCGCGGGTGGCGCGTTGCAGATCGGCGCTCAGCGTGCTCTCGCGTTGATGCAGGCTGAGCAGCGCGCGAAAATCCTTCTGGCCGAAAAGGATGGCCGCCAGCAGACTCGCAGCGATGCCCGCGTATGCCGCCTGACGCACGCGCTCGGCCAGATGGCGGGCGCGCAATTGCAGGGGCGCCAGTTGCCCGCGCGGCGACGAGGCGACCGCTTCGAACAGCGGGTGCAGATAGCCCGCATCGCCTTTGGGGGAGAGCGCAGCGGGCAGGGGCAGCAGGTCGTGTTCGTCGATTGCGGCGGCGTTGCCCAGATAGAGCACGGGCGGCATCGTTGCGCGTTCAAAAATATGTTTATTTTCAAGATGTTGGCGTGTACGCTGAATTTCGTTGGCATCGCTTTCTTTTTCCCGATCATCGCCGTAGCGATGGATGCAGCGCGTGATCACCGGAATGCCGTCCTTGAGAACCAGGATGCGCAGATAATGGGCGCTGGGCATGACCAGCAGCACGTTGCGGATAGCCAGGCGTCGCGCTATCAGGGTCAGCAGCATGGACATTCCCCATACGCCCGCGACGGATGCGCTCAGTTTGCCCAGTTCGCGACTGATCGTCTCGGTAGTGGAAAGCCCGCTGAGTACGGCGTCGGTGGCACTGAACAGCTTGCCGGTGAGCACCGCTGCCGCGCGGTACGGGCTGTGCGGGAAAGCCGCGGCCAACCGTCTTTCAATGAAATGGCTGCGGTCGCTGCCGAACAGCACAGGCAGCCGGAAGGATTCCAGGATTTCTTCGGGCACGTTGACGATCACCCAGAGTTTGTCTTTCGCATCCGGCTTGTCTAGGGATCGCCACAAGCCTTGCTCGCGTCTGAAATAACGCGCACTGGTGGTATCGATGAACAGGACGGTTTTCATGTCAGTTTGAGCTTCGAAATGGTGTCGTAGATCGGACCCAGCACGGCCATCATGATCCAGCCCAGCAGCACGCCCAGTATGATGGTGAGCGTGGGCTCGATCAGCGCCTGCACGCGAGCGATGGAGTCATTGATGTCGCGGTTGTAAAAATACGAAATGTTTTTCAGGGCGCCGGACAGATCGCCGGTTTCTTCACCCACGCGTATCATGCGGATGACCAGTGAGGGAAACAGCTTCTGGGCGGCAAACGCGCGGCTGATGGGTGCGCCGTTGGCGATGTCGGTGCGTGCCAGATCAATGGCCTCCTTCACGACGAGGTTGCCGGTGATGTTGCTGCAATAGACCAGGCCGTCCAGCACCGGGATGCCGGTGCGATAGGTCAGTCCCAGCGTGTCGGATACGCGCGCGAGGATGATTTTCTTGATGATGATGCCGACGTAGGGCAGGCGTAACTCGCTGGCGTGCAACCGGCGTTTGACGCGTGGATTGGCTTTTGCCAGCAACAGCAGCAGCAACAGCAAAACGAGGGGGCCGGGAATGATGATCCACCAGTATTTGACGAACGCGGCGGACACCCAGATCAACAGTTTGGTTTGCAGCGGGATGGTGCCGCCCATATTGGCGACGAAACCGACGATCTGCGGTACCAGATAGGTCATCAGGAAAATCACGACGCCGCCCACCACGACGGTCACGAAGGACGGATAAGTCAGCAACTGGCGGGTCTTGGACAGCAGTTCGTCCTGCCACTTGAGGGATGCCACGATTTCTTTCAACACATCGGGCAATTGTCCGGTGGCTTCCCCTGCGCGTACCAGATTCACGACCAGCTCGGGAAAGATGCCGGGGCTGGCGGAGAATGCTTCGGAGATGGTCGAGCCGGAATCGATTTTTTCATACAGGTTGGCGCACAGCGCCTTGATTTGCAGGGATTCCGCCGAATCGCGCAAGTCAGCCAGGATCGCCTGGATCGGCACGCCCGCGCGCAGCAGCATTTCCAGCTGAAACAGAAACTGAATCAGCTCGCGCCGCGCCAGTCTGCGAACTTTGGGGTGTTTGTCTTTGAGCGGATGTGCGCTGATCAGGTCGAACCCGCTCTTTTTGAGCTGGGCTTCGAGATCCTGTTCGTTGAGTGCGTCGACTTCTCCCTTGGAAATATGGCCGGCAGCGCTGATTGCACGATAGCGATAGAGGGACATTATTCGGCCATCCTTTCGCTGAAATCGACGACGCGCTGCACCTCGGCAAGGGAGGTGTAGCCTTCCTTCACGCGCCGGATGCCGTCTTCGATGAGGGGGATGAACTGATGCGCCATCACATATTCGGTTAATTCCTTCAAGCCTGCGCTGCGGGTAACCAGCTCGATCAGTCCGTGATCGAAACGCAGCAACTCCATGATGGCAAGTCGCCCCTTGTAGCCCTGCTGCTCGCATTCAATACAGCCTGCCGGGCGGAAAATCCGGATACCTTTGTTGATACCCATGATGCGGCGCTCGGCGGCATCCGGCTCGTAGCTGATTTTGCACAGCGGGCAGAGTTTGCGCACCAGTCGCTGGGCGATGATGCCGATCAGGTTGGAGGCGAACATGTCGTCGATAATGCCCAGATCGTGAAGCCTTGCGATCGAACCCAGGGACGAGTTGGTATGCAGCGTGGAGAACACCTGATGCCCGGTCATCGCGGCGCGCAGCGCCATTTCGGCGGTGTCATGATCACGGATTTCGCCCACCAGGATGATGTCCGGATCCTGGCGCATCAAGGAGCGTATGCCGTTGGAAAAGTCCAGCTTGATGGTTTCGGCAATCGACGTCTGGCGGGTGAGCGGCAGGGGATATTCGACCGGATCTTCCAGCGTCATGATGTTTACGGAATCCTTGTTCAGGTGGCTGAGTATCGAATACAGGGTGGTGGTTTTGCCGGACCCCGTCGGTCCCGTTACCAGCAGGATGCCTTCAGGTCTTTTTAGCATGCGTTCGAGCAGGGCAAGCTGCGCATCGGTCATGCCGAGTTTGTCGAGACTGACGATGCCCGCCTTGCGATCGAGTATGCGCAACACGAAATTCTCGCCGTGTATGGTCGGGTGCGAAGCCGCGCGAAAATCGATCTGGCGGCCGAACAGTGAGAGCGAAACCCGGCCGTCCTGCGGGGCGCGCGTTTCGGCGATGTTCATGCCGGAGAGCACTTTCAGGCGCACGAGGATGGCCATCCAGTTGGATTTGGCCAGCGACCTGACCGGGCGCAACACGCCGTCGATGCGGTAACGGATGCGTAAAAACTGCTCTTCCGGCTCGAAGTGGATGTCCGAGGCGTTGCGGCTGACCGCGTCGGAGAGCAGCGCATCGGTCAGACGCACGATGGGATGGCTGTATGACACGCCGGTCTGGGTCAGCGCATTGAGGTCGAGTTCGCCACTCTCCAATTCATACAGGATGCCCTCGATGGAGAGCTCATGGTCGTAAAAACGGTCGATGGCTGCGAGCACTTCCGCGCTGGGGGCGATGCGCCATTCCGCTGCGATGTGCCGTCCGGCAAGCTGGTTGGCATGCGCCAGAAACGGCGAAATCGCATCGCGCGCCAGGATGTCGTCGGGGTTGGCCGCGACGATCACCAGGCTTGCGGCTTCCTGATCAAAGCTGATCGGAAACAGGGTGTATTTGATGGCGACGGGTTTGGGGATCAGCGCAAGCGCTGCCGCATTGGCGACGAAACCCGCAAGGTCGATGGATTTGTAGCCGGCCGCTTCAGATACTGCTTCGCGCATGGCCTGTTCATTGATGAAGTGCAGATCAAGCAGTTCTTCGCCCAGCGGTTTGTTGTCGCTTTTTTGCCGCTGCAAGGCGATGCGCAACTGGTCGTCATTGATCTGCCCGCGCGCAATCAGTACCTCGCCGATACGCTGATGAACTGACTGTGGTGTTTGATTATTCATTTTGTTGTAAACACGCTTCACTATAAAAAATATGCTTGTGGCTACCCGCTACCCGCTACCCGCTACCCGCTACGGGCTGTTTTTCAGTTCTTCTATCCGTTTTGCGATGGCGTTCATATCCAGCGTCGGACTGTCGGTGGCTGACAGGCTGGATGCCTTCTCGTAATAGGTGAGTGCGGCAGCCGACTGGTGCAAGCGGTCCAGCGAGACGGCCAGGTTATACGCGTAGAGTGCGTTGCCGGGCTTCAGGCTGTAGGCGCGAAAGAAGGCTTGTTGCGCCTCTCCCCAGCGTAACTGCCGAGCCAGCACCCCGCCCAATGCATACTGGAGTTCGGGGGCGGACGGTTTGATGTCGAGTAATTCCCTGAGCTGGCTTTCTGCGGCTACCGGATCGGCGTGTTCGGACAGACTTACGAGGCCTGCTGCTGCGGCGGCATTGCCCATGTCTTCACGCAATACCTGACGGTAGAGTTCGGTTGCGCGATCTGTTTGCTGTTTGCGCTGGGCAATCACTGCCAGCCCCAGCAAGGCATCTTTTTCATGCGGGCGCTGAGCCAGCACGTCCAGATATTGTTGTTCGGCTGTATCGAGCTGGCCGCGGGATAAGGACAGATATGCTTCCCTGAGGGGGTCGCCTGCGACCTGTGTAATTTTTTTCGGCGCTTTGCGTTTAGGGTGTTTTTTGCTTGACGCCGGATGCGTCCAGGGTTTTCTGATTGAAGCACCGCTTGCCGTGGATGGCAGGGCGGCGATCGTCTGCGCCACATCGGAGGCAGCCACAGCGGACAAGGCGGCGACCGAAGAGGCGGCAGCCGGGGCCGAGGCGGCAGAAAGCGCCTGAATCGCCGGTGTGGAAATGGGCGTGTATTGATTTTGCTGGTAAATAAACCACGAAAAGCCACCCGCCAGCAGGATCAATGCGGCGACTGCGTAAGGCAGCAGCCTGATTTCAGTCCGTCTGGGTGTGGCAGTGGCGGTATCAGGCGGGTTGCCCTGGGCGCGTTTTAGCGCATCGAAGAGGAGGCTCATGGTTTTACTCCCTGATTGCTCTGTTGCCATTCAGGGCTGGCGGCAGGGCTTTTGAACTGGCGCACCACATCGTACTGGCTTTCCTGATTCAGGATGATGGGGCGCAGGAAGATCACCAGTTCGGTTTTTCCGTTGGTGTCGTTGCGCGCCTTGAACAGCTCGCCCAGGCCCGGCACGCTGCCGATTCCCGGTATCTGGTTGGTGTTGCCGGTGCGGGTATCCTGCATCAGGCCGCCCAGCACGGCGATGTCGCCGTCTCTCACCCTCAGGATGGATTCCATTTCACGCGTCTGGATTTGCGGGATGCGGTTGACGATGGGCGGATTGCTTTGCGCCAGCACGGGATTCGGATCGTTTGCATAGCTTAAAATGCGCGTGATGGTGGGTCTTAAGTTAAGCGTAATTTCGGCATCGCCGCCGATCTGCGGCGTGACATACATCATGAAGCCGACAGGCACCGTATGCACGGTGGTGGTGTAGGTCGGAGGGGTGACCAGTATGCCGCCTGTGCCATAGGTTCCCTGGGTGACTTCGATGGTGAAATACACGGACTCGTCCACCACCTTGAGCAGACTGGTCTGGTTGTTGAGCACCGACAGCTTGGGACTGGACAACACATGCAGCTTGCCGAAGGTTTCCAGCAGCTTGATCGAGCCGCTCAGGTTGAACATGCCGCGCGCCGCGCCGTTGTTGGTGTAGCTGATGGTGCCCATCGCGGCGGTGGGCGACGCGGGGGATATCTGCGTCAGGGAAAGACCCAGCGTGCGCAGCAGCCCCCAGTCTATGCCCTGCTGGTACTGGTCTGATAATGAAACTTCGACGATGGTCGCTTCGATCAGCACCTGACGGCGTGCGTTGTTCATCACCTTGTCGATGAATTCACGGACCGATGCGTGTTGCCGCGAGGTGGCGCGCACGCTGATGATGCCGGTTTCCGGGTTGGCAATCACATAGGCGGCTTCGCGGTAAGTGACCCGGCGGGCGCGGCTGGTGTTCTGGCTCTGAACCTGGGCGGGCAGGGTGGCCAGCGCGCTTTTCTTGCCGGTGGCATCCGTCGCGGTGGTGCCGGTCTGCGGCGTGATCTGCTGCTGATTGGTCTGTTCGGTGACGGTCTCGGAGGAACCCTCCGGCAGTTTTTTGTCGGTTTCCCGCAATAAATCCTTGATGTTTTCGGTCAGCGTTTCCCAGAACCGGTTGTTGGATGTGTTGTCGATGCTGGATGCAGAGCCGTTGCTGCCGCCACCGGTGCCTTGTCCTTTGCCGATTACGGCAATATTGGTGGACATGTTAATACTGTTTTTGGCATCACGGCCCACGTTGGGGTATTCGATCTGGTAGCTCTTCAAAAACGGTGTATCCGGCATGATGGCCAGATTGCCGCCATTGAGCTCGTAGCGCATGTCCACCTGACGGGCAACGGCATCCAGTATTTCCGGGAGCGTGCGGTTGATCAGATTCATCGTCACGGTTCCCGTGATGCCGGGGTGAATCTCGATGTTGAGTTTTGCGTCCCGCGCCAGCGCAAACAGGATTTCCTGCGCCAGCACATTGTTAACCACGACGCTGTAGCGCTCGGCGGCCCTGGTGGCTTTGGGCGATGGGGGCAGGGGAGCGGTTTCAACCAGCGGCGGGATGTTGCCGGGGGGCGGCGGCGCAGGCAGTGCAAGGTGCTGGCTTGAGGGCGGGATATACTTGGGCAGATTGCTGCACGAACTCAGGGAAAGGCAGAGCGCGGCCAGCACGAGCAGTTTTGTTTCGGGAGCGGGGTACATTGCCGGTTCCTCTTTGTGGTTATTGTGACAGCCATCTCAACATTCAACGTATACAGAGTGTCTTGCTGGCCTGTGGTGCGGTGCTTCGCAGATCAGGCGTATGGGTGCTCTTCAGGCTTATGTTTGCGTTGGGGCAAGGGCGCAGGGCTGCAAAATGCCGTAGGGCGGGCAGGGGGGTTAATGGTGCGGGTTGCGGTGTGTGAGCGCCGGACAGTGCAATCAACACGTACCAGAGTTGCGATTCAAGCATGATCTTCTCCCCGATTTTATGTTCGCTTAACGTGCTGATCTAACGATCATGGCAAGAAAGCTACCCCTGCTGATGAAATTCGCCATGATCGTTCCCTCACCCCCGTTCCCCCTCTCCCAGAGGGCGAGGGGTACGGTTCGTCGCTTCACGAGTTTCACGTTAACGCGCTGTGTTGGGGGCAGTCTTTCACTTCAAAGATGTGCCGTCAATATGCCAAAAGGTATAGGTACTTTGGCCTAGGTAACCAGGAGTGAGGATTGAGGATTGAGGATTGAGGATTGAGGATTGAGGATTGAGGAATGAGGATTGAGGATTGAGGATTGAGGATTGAGGATTGAGGATTGAGACCGCAGGGGTCTTCCCACGGAATATAAGGCGATAAACCCGCAGGGGGCTTCCCACAAAACATAGTCGCGCTACGCGCTCGTTGTTTTTGAATGAAAGCTCCTGTTGCTGATCAATGACTGCAAGTGATTTATCGCTTAGCAGGAATTGAGTTGTTTTATCAATGAAGGATTGAGGGGCGGGTTGCTTACAGGGCTTTGAAGCCCAGCCAGATGAGGCTGATGACGGCCAGCGAAAGGATGACATACAGGACGCCGTGCCGGCCTGCGGATGAGAAATTGGCGCCGGCATCCTGTATGGCTTGCCACACATGACGAACGCCGACATGACGTTTTCCCGCAGCGTACGCCGCAAGCAGGGCCTTGTCGGCGATCAGGTTGAGGCGACGGGCACGCCCGCCCGCGTCATTCAGCAATAGCCATTCTCCTGTGCGTGAAAACAGCCGGCCGCCTTGCCATCCGGCGATGCGCAGTCTGTGATCCAGATAGTAACGGGCGTCGTCAGACGAAAAATTGTGCAGCACAAGCCGGTAAACCACCCGGTCGCGCACCTGACGCAAGGCGGGGGCGGCCAGCAGTGTGTCCAGTTCCGGCTGTCCGCACAGCACGAGTTGCACCAGCTTGCAGTTATCGGTTTCCAGATTGGAGAGCCGTCTGACTTCCTCGATGGAGTCGGCGGGCATGGCGTGCGCCTCGTCGATCAGCACGACCACCTTGCGGCCCGCCGCATGGCGACTGATCAGCGCCTGCTGAAGCGCTTCAAGGCGCATGCCCTGAGTGGCGGCCACCAGGCCCAGATCACGGGCAATGATGTCGATGATTTCGTCGCGCGAAAAAACCGGATTGGGGAGGTAGACGGTATCGACGGTGTCGGGCAGACGCGAGAGCAGGATGCGGCTCATCAGGGTTTTGCCGCTGCCCACTTCGCCGACCACCAGGATGATGCCCTCGGCTTGCAAGGTGGCATGCATGAGGCCCGCGATGAACATCCCGCGATCTTCCCCCTCAAAGAAAAAGCCGGGGTCGGGGATGATGGAGAACGGTGGCGAATGAAGGCCGAAGTGATCCAGATAGAGTGAGGACATGAGATGCATCGTATGCCCCTTGCGTCTCTGCTGTCAATCTGCCCAAGGATATAGGGAAATGCTGATTTACATCAAGCCGCGAAAGCGGGGATCTAGCGCCTTGTGTAACGGGGTTCCCGCCTGCGCCTGTCTGCCGACAGGCAGGCGGGAATAATAAAACCGGATAAATCAGCATCTGCATAGGTAGCGCTTGCCCGATGTGGCTATTTAAGTTTTAATAGGCGCCACATTTAATCTTAGTCAGTTCAGCATGAAATTTATTGAAAATCTCTTTGAAGGCGCACTGTGGAACAGCCGTTTTGTCATTCTGTTTGCTGTCATCGGCAGTCTGGTGGCGGGTTTCGTGATTTTTTACATGGCCACCGTGGACGTGTATTTCCTGCTTCAGCATGCGCTGCACTACGCCAGCCTGCCGGATGAGGCGCGCAAGGCGCTGCATGACGGTACGGTGTCGCATATCGTCGAAGTGGTGGACGGTTATCTGCTGGCCACGGTGATGCTGATTTTCTCCCTCGGTCTGTATGAGTTGTTCATCAGCGACATCGATCAGGCGCATGGCAGCCGCGCCTCCAGCAAGATACTGGTGATCCGCAATCTGGATGACTTGAAAGGCCGTTTAGCCAAGGTAATCCTGATGATCATGATCGTCACGCTGTTTGAAGAAGCGCTCAACATGAAGCTGGGTACGCCGCTCGATCTGATCTACATGGGGGGCAGCATTACGCTGATTGCGCTGGCCCTGTATTTCAGTCATGCGGCTGAACACGGCACCGCAAAAGAAGAAAACAGTTCAGACGGACAGGGTGTTGAGAGCAACACACATGAATAAAAGCATTTTGTCCGTCTCCCTCGCCCCAACCCCGCTTCGCGCCCCACGGCTGGCTTTACACAGCCAGCCGACGCAGGCGGCGGGAAGCATGCTTCCCGAAATCCCGCCTTTGTCCCCGAGGGAGAGGGAGCAAACGAACGCTTTCGCGAATTTTAATTTAACGAGTCCGAAGATCATGGTCATTAAGTTCAGGAAAGTATTGCTGGGTCTGCTGTTGTGTCTGCCGTTAGTGGGTCAGGCGGCCGATTTTACGTTGCAGGATATGCAGGGCAAGGTGCATCATTTGTCCGATTATCGCGGCAAGTGGGTGCTGGTGAATTTCTGGGCGACCTGGTGTCCGCCCTGCCTGAAGGAAATTCCCGATCTGATCAGCCTGCACAATGAACGCAAAGACGTGGTGGTGATCGGCATCGCGATGGAATATGCCAACGGCAAACTGGTCGCCGATTTCGTCAAAACGCACGGCGTCAACTATCCGATTGTGCTGGGCAACAGCAAGATACTCGCGCAAATCGGCGAGATGGAGGCGCTGCCTACCAGCTATCTGTACAGCCCGACGGGTGAACAGGTGGCAGCCCAAGCCGGCGCCATAACGCGGGAGAACATCGAGAGCTTCATCAAAAGCCGACGCTGACAGGGTGTTCGACAGATCAATCAGGATTGATGCTGAAATACAGAATCGGTTTCTGGAATAACAATGGAATCGCTGAGTGAATCAGCTCTAAAACTGATTTGATTCAGGTAAGCGCCGATATATGCTAAAAACCGATTCGTGGACAGTTACGGTTTTCAGGTAGCTTCCGAATGTCTGAGGGTCTGAGCTGCGGAACGGTTGCTATTTAATGTAATGAATTGCCTGTAGCATGCTGTCTGCGGGGGGCTGATATTGTCAAATTATACATTCGGGGGCGTGATGAGAAGACCGCAGTACATCTACACGGGAGGATCAGCTGTAATGCATTCTCCGCTGCAATTGAAGCAGGCCAATATGTATGGATTTTTCTTGAAGGGTGATCTTGCCATATTGCAGAACACCCTAGACGAAACGCTCAACCGGGTCGCTGCCGGGCGTATGAATTTCAAGGCGCTCTCCCCCTATGTGATGACGACTTACACCCGGGTAGGTCACGCTAATTCCGCTGTGCCTGTAGACAGAGACAAGGGCTGGATTACCGAGGTCGATATTGTCACCTGGATTATGGTCGGCAAAATGGATGATGAGGGCAAGCTTGACCATATCTACTGGTATCCATGCCATATTTTTGTAGATGACTGCATGGCGCTCATCAACGGTCGCGAGCTATTCGGCTATCCGAAGTATCAATGCGAATATGAAATACCGGAGCTTGGCGCAGAGCCGCTGCGTTGCGCCGTTTCGGTCAAGGGGTTTCAGCCGTTTTCGCCCGACACCAAAATAGCCATGCATCCGTTGATGGAAATCAACGCGGTCAGGAAAATCAACCCGGACCGACCGGTGAAGAATTTCCTTGATTTTCTGGCGCAAGCTTTTGAACTGTTGAGGTCTGCGCCGGATTTTCTGAATATGGACGTGGCCGCTTGCGAGGAAGTGATTTCTCTGCTCTTCAAGCCGCGTACGGATCAGATATTTCTCAAACAATTTCCCGATTCTGCGGGTGAAAAGGCGGTATATCAGGCGCTCATCGCGGCGCCTGCGGTTGTGGACACCCTGCACAGTGGTGCAATGTTGGGTTATGAATACAAGGCCACCGTTCATCCGTATGCAAGTTTTCCGCTCGATCAGACGCTGGGCTTGCCGATCGGGGAGTCGCCGGTCATTCTGCCGTTCAATCTGTATTTTGATTTTACCGTCACGCCAGGCGAGGAGCTTGTAGACAACTCGCAGATTCAGCCGGAAAAAATCGTCATTCTGGGCGGCGGCGTGGGTGCGATGACGGCCGCTTTTTATTTAACCAGCCAATCCGGCTGGCAGGATAAATACGACATCACTGTCTATCAGATGGGTTGGCGTCTGGGTGGTAAAGGCGCGAGCGGACGTAACGCCGAATACGGAGAACGCATAGAAGAACACGGCTTGCATATCTGGTTTGGTTTTTACGAAAATGCTTTCGCCATGATCAAGGAAGCCTATGCGGCGATGGATCGTCCGCCCGGTGCGCCGTTGGCGACCTGGGAGGAGGCCTTTAAGCCGCACGATTATGTCGCACTGGCGGAGCATATCGGCCTGGACTGGAAAATGTGGTCTATTGTTTTTCCGGTTCTACCCGGTGAGCCCGGCGTGGGTAGCGAAAACATCACGCTGTGGCAGGCATTCATCGCGATGTGGGGTTGGGTAAAAAAGTGGCTGTCCGAGATTCGCGCGACGCATCTGAAAGATGAGGTGGGCGTGATGCTTTCCCGCCCAGGGCAGCATGAAAGCTGGCTAATTCAGCAGGCACATGCAGTTGGGCAGAATGTGGATCTGCTGGGTGGCGATATCGAAAAGGTTGCGCAATCCCTGCATGTTTTTGCAATCGTCATGTCGGAGAAGCCTACCGCAGATTCCGGAGCAGATCGTGATCTGTTTGCGCAGGCGATGCAGGGAATCAAGGCATGGCTGGAAAAAGCAGTTCTGGAAAAAATTGGCGTCAGCGATGAGTTGAGGCGTCTGTATATTTGCGTGGATCTGGGCGTCACGGTGTTGCGTGGCATGCTCGAAGACGGTGTGTTCGTATACGGATTCGATGTGATCAATGATCTGGATTTCAGGGGCTGGCTGACGAAACATGGCGCAAATGTACCTGTTACGGTGAATTCCGCGCCTGTCCGCGGGTTTTATGATCTGGTGTTCGCCTATGAAGGGGGCGATTTTGACAAGCCTAATATTGAAGCGGGCACCTTATTGCGCGCCATGATGCGTATCGGAATCTGTTACAAAGGTTCGATCATGTACAAGATGCAGGCGGGCATGGGAGATACGATTTTTACGCCCTTTTACGAGGTTCTCAAGGCGCGCGGTGTGAAATTCGAGTTCTTCCACAAGGTCGAGGAGCTGTTGCCGGATGGCGATACCGTCGGTGAAATCAGGCTAACCCGTCAGGTCGAGCTTGTTGCCGATGACTACGATCCGTTCGTTGAAGTTAACGGATTGGCCTGCTGGCCCAGCGTACCCAACTATGCCCAGATTAACCCCAGGGAGGCCGAACTTCTCAAAGCGAAGCATATCAATCTCGAATCCAATTGGAGCGACTGGTCGGTCGTTTATCAGGACGCATTCGGGAAACCACTGCCTCAGTTGACGCTTAAAAAAGGAGTTGATTTTGATCGCGTCGTTTTTGGCATCTCCATAGCCGGAGTGCCGCAGTTATGTCCGAAGTTGCTTGAACAAAGCGAAGCACTCAGAGCGACAACAGAGAAAGTAAAAACGGTGGTGACGCAAGCTTATCAGGTCTGGTTGAATCAGGATCTTGAGCAAATGGGCTGGGCAGACCGTCCGGAAGGTCAGGAGCCGGTGCTGAGTGGTTTTACCGAGCCTTATGATACCTGGGCACCGATGGATCAGTTGTTATGTCGTGAGGATTGGCCGCTGCCGCTCTCACCCAGGAATGTATCCTATCTTTGCAGTGCGATGCCCATTGATTCGTTCCCGCCGGTAACGGATTACGGTTTTCCGTTACGTTGTGCCGAGCAGGCGAAAGAAGGCGCGATCAATCAACTTGAAGTCAGTATAACGGCACTCTGGCCCAATGCGGGCTCGCCAGGTTCATTCAAATGGGACTGGCTGGTAGACGCCAGCGACGCATGCGGTCGCGCGCGTTTCGACTCACAGTACTGGCGGGCCAACATCGACCCGTCGGAAAGATACGTATTGTCGGTTGTGGGCAGTACGGCTTACCGGATTGCAACAGACGGATCGGGTTTTTCCAACCTGTATCTGACCGGCGATTGGATCAGGACAGGCTTGAACGCGGGTTGTGTCGAGGCGGCGGTGATGGCCGGAATGCAGACTTCGCGTGCGATGACAGGCTATCCTGTGACCATCAAGGGCGAAACTGATTTTTAGTGGCGAGGGTGTATTATGCATGAGTTTACACTGGCGTGCGATACCAACCACGATTGCTGAACTGACTGTGCCCTTGCTGATGAAATTTTTCCTGCGTATGCTGCTGACAGCGTTCTTGCTATATGGGCAGGCTGTGCAGGCCGTCCCGACTGGACAAGCGACTGTTTTGCAGGGCCGTCTGTATCAGGCAGACGGTGAAAATCCGCCTGCATCGTCGGATGAGCTGCCTGCCTGGATAGCAAAACTTCATGAAGTCAAAAGCGTCAGCCCGACGGGGGGCGGTTACTGGTTTTATGCAAAAATCGCCCATGTTTCAGGTGAGCAACACTGGGTTCTCGAACCTGGCAACCGCTTGATTGAACGGATCGATGCCCGAATTTATGCGCAGGATAAAACCGTACAACACTTTACGAGCGGCTATCTGGCAGAGCGCGAGTACATGCTGCATTACGGTCATGACGTGCGTTTGCCGGAGAGTGCGAGCGTTTTGATTCGCTTCGATAGCCCCTATTACCCTTCCACGCCGAAAGTCAGGCTGTATCCGAAACAAACCTATCAGCATCTTGTGCTTCTGGAAGACGTGATGATCATCGCAGCGCTGGGTGCGCTGATTGCCCTTGCGCTCTATAATTTTTTTATTTACACCATTACACGCGACCGCGCGCTGCTCTACTATGCCTTCTATCTGATCGACTACTTCATTGCGTGGGCATTTACGTTGCAGCTGCCGGCAGAGTTGCTCGGCTGGCATGATCTGCATCTGCACTATATCTGGTTTTTTCTCCTCCCCGTATTGAGCACCCTGTTTTACACTGAGTTTCTGGAATTAAAATCGAATTTCCCCCGTCTTGCCGCAATCAGCCGGATCAATATCGTGCTGCCGCTTGTTTTGCTGCCGAGTTGCTTTTTTGCGCTGCCCTATGCGCATCTGCTGGCGACGATCGTCATTACACTGTGGATTGCGCTTGCGCTGGTCTGCGGTGTTGCCAGCATGATGAGCGGCTTTCGTCCCGCACGCTATTTTGTAGCCGCTTTCAGCGCGCTGTTGATACCCGGCATGATCATTTTGCCTGCCAATTTCGGGCTGATACCGGAAGTCGTGCGTAACGCCGAGCTGTTTACATTGCTGGGCGGCACGCTGGACGGGATTCTGCTGGCCTTTGCGCTGGCCTTTAAAATAAAGTTATTGGCCGAAGAAAAGGCGCGAGCTATGCAGCAGATGAGTTCTCAGGAGCTGGTGAACAAGGCATTGCAGCTGAATGTACAGGAACGAACCGAACAAAATGCGTTGCTCGAAGACATGAATTACAAGCTGGAGTCTGCGCAAATGCATTTGCGGACAAGTCAGGGAAGACTGCAAGCTATTCTTGATAATTCTCCTATCGGAATCTGGCTGGCTGGGACAGACGGGCGATTTCAGGTGGTCAACAGGACTTTCTGCAATGCCATAGGGATAATGGAAAAAGACTTCCTCGAAGCACGGCAACTGGCCAACATTATCGGGCTGGAAGCAGCCGGGCAGTTCCTGAAATCGGATCATGCGTGTCTCGGGCAGGATATGCCGCATGTATCGCAGGAAAAAATGATTTTTGTCGATGGTAAACAGCATCATCTGGAAATAACCAAGGTCAAATTACGTGATGATGCAGGTGGAACTGCGGGCATCATCGGGACCGCCGTTGATATTACGGATCGCCGCGCTGCCGAAGATGAAATCAGAAACCTGGCTTTCTATGACACGCTCACCGGCCTGCCCAACCGGCGTTTGTTCATCGACCGGCTTGGACAGGCGCTGGAATTTAGCGCCCGAACTGGCCAGCGGGGCGCCATGCTGTTCATCGATCTGGATAATTTCAAGACCATTAACGATACGCTCGGTCATGACGTAGGGGATGTGTTGTTACAGCAGGTAGCCAGACGGCTTGTTTCCTGCGTGCGAGCGGGCGATACGGTTGCACGTCTGGGCGGAGACGAGTTCGTCATAATTCTGGATTGTCTGAGCGATCATCTGCAGGAAGCTGTCTTTCAGGTTGAAGCGCTCGCCGAAAAGATTCTGGATATGCTCAATCAGCCCTACCAGCTCGCCGGACATGATCGCCATAGCACGCCGAGCATCGGTGTGACCACCTTCGCTGACCATACCCTCTCCACGGATGAGTTGATGAAACGTGCGGATATCGCCATGTATTCAGCCAAAAAGGCCGGTCGAAATGCCATCCGGTTTTTTGATCCCGAGATGCAGTCCGCCGTTGAGCAACGTTCATCTCTTAATGAAGCGTTAAAGCAGGCGCTGCCGCAACAACAGTTCATCCTTTATTATCAGGCTCAGGTAGATAACACGGACAAGATCGTTGGCGCCGAAGTGTTGTTGCGATGGATGCACCCTGAACGCGGCATGATCATGCCGGATGAGTTCATTCCGGTTGCAGAAGAGACCGGCGCTATCGTTGCAATCGGTCTGTGGGTGGTGGAAACGGCCTGCCGTCAACTGAAGTTATGGGCGTCTGATCCGGACAAGTCGCACCTGCATCTTGCGGTCAATGTGAGCGCCCGCCAGTTTCAGCAGGTAAACTTTGTCGAGCAGATAAGTGCGGTGCTGCGTGAAACAGATATCGATCCGGCACGCCTCACGCTGGAACTTACCGAAAGCATGGTGCTGGGCAATATCGCCGAGACGATAGATAAAATGCAGGCGCTCAAGCAGGTCGGCGTAAAATTTGCGATGGATGACTTCGGTACCGGGCATTCCTCGCTTTCCAGTTTGAAGAAGCTGCCGCTGGATCAACTCAAGATAGATCAGAGCTTTGTCCGCGATATTGCACTCGATCAGGATGGCGCGATTATCGTGCAGACCATCATCGCCATGGCGAACAATCTGGGCATGCAGTTATTTGCGGAAGGTGTGGAAACGGAGGCGCAAAGAGACTTTCTCATCGCGCACTGCTGTCTGCAATTTCAGGGCTATCTGTTTGCGAGACCCGTGCCTTTGGCTGAGTTTGAACGTGCCTTGCTAAACGCTGCGGGTACGGCAATTTTTGCGTGATGTCTGCTCGTCCGGCCTGAGGGTTTCAGAGGGCGGGTGATTTGTAAAGTTGGCAGATGAGGCGGCGCCGTAACGCGGGAGAGCACGAGCGCTTCATCAAAAACCGGCGCTGAAAGATGTATGGCGACGCGGTCGTCTGTTGAGGCGCTGTCTCAGTGACCCGCCACCACAGGCTGTAAGGCGGGTATCAGGGATTTGAGCAGCTGCACCATCAGCGCACTGGTAAACGTATAGTTTGCCGCATACGGTTCGTGGACATAGGCGGTGAGCGTACCGAAGAATTTATCGCCGATCAGGAATACGAAGGTGGCCGAGCGGTTGACCACGCGCGATTCGAGCAGTTTGCCGCCCGGCGCATAGGTGACAAAACGCTGATCGCCGGTGCCGGTTTTGCCGCCAACTGCAATGTTCGTACCGTCTTTTTGCGTAAATCCGCCCTTCAGGCGTACGCCCGTGCCGCCCTGCACCACATCGATCAGTGAGCGGCGCACAACTGCTGTGATTTCCTCGGGCAGCACCCGGATGCCGGCAGCGGAGCGGTGTTCGAAATCGGTCTCGTAAGGCGTGCCTTGCGCAAATTTCAGGCTTTGCAGTTTCAGGACCGGCATTTTGATCCCGTTGTTGTTGATGATGCCCATCAGTTCGGCAAGCGATGCAGGCCGGTCGCCCGAGGCGCCCAGTGCGCTGGCATAGGACGGCGTGAGCGCTTCAAACGGATAACCCAGCTCGCGCCAGTTGGCGGCGATTTCCTGGAAGGCTTCCAGTTCCAGCATCTGACGGATGCGCGACTCCTGGGTCTTTTTGTTGTGCGTCTTGAACAGCCATGCGTAGACTTCCTGACGCTGCTCGCGACTGGCTGCGATGATCTGGGAGAGCGTGGCGCCGGGCGTCTTGTACAGGTAACTGACCAGCCATAATTCCAGCGGGTGAACATCAATCAGATAGCCGCGATCCGTCAGAGAGTATTGATCGACGCCGAATTTGTCATACAACGTTTGCAACGTTTGCAGACGCAGTTCGGATTCCGGTAATTGCGCGTGCATGAAGGCGGCATATTTCCGGAAGTCTGCATCGGGTTCCAGGCTGCGGAACAGTATGGTCAGCCGCTTGGGCTGGGCGCGCACATCGTCAATCAGCATCTGCTCGGCCTCGATGCCGGTTTTACCCTTGTATTTTTTATAAAAACGCACCAGAAATTCGCGCCCTTCCTTGTCGGCAAAACGCGATAAAGTCGCCTGCCTGACAGAATCTGGCGTCGGGGCGGCAGCCTCGCTATCGTCTTCTGCCAGGTTTTGTATGTCTGCGCTGGGCGTCTGATGTTCGTAGTAGTACACGATGTCACGCATCAGACGCACGAAAACCAGATTGACCGAATGCTGGAAGCCTTCGCGCACCGTCATGTTGCGCGTGTTTTCAGAAGGCTCAAAGTTCTCGAATTTTTGCAGACCGCCACCGGTAAAAAACGCCTCCGAGGGATTGCCGGAATAGGTCCGCATCATGGCGGCGTCCAGCGTGTCGGGCAGGCTTGCGTGCGGGTGTGCGGCGAAGTAGTCCAGCGCCCAGCGGCTTAATACGTCATGCCTGTCCAGCTTGATCATGCCCCGTTCCTGCGGGCCGGTTTCTGCATACAGGCTGTGCAGTTTGGTCATGATTTGCAGATAGGTAATCAGGGTGCGCAGTTTGGCGGTCGAGCCCAGGTTGAGCCGGGCGCCGCTGTTGATGTCAAAAGGTTGATCCAGACTGTCGGTCTGCACGCGCAATAAGTTGGCATGTTCGCCGCGCTCATATAGGGTGAAGCTGAACGCCAGATGGCTCAGATCGTCTTTTGGGCTCAGCATATTGTGGCCGTACAATCCGGCCGTGCGGGCCGCCGCAGGATTGCTGACCTGCTGCAACTTGGCGGATACGGCGCGTTGCGCGCTGCCGTCCAGTGTGGTCTGTACGGTCAGGTCGATCCGGTCCAGGTCATACTGATGCGGTACGTGCAGCAGCGCGGAGAGGTCGGTGCGCAGTGCGTTTGCGGCCTTGTGTGACACAAAGGAAGTCGCAGGTTCGCTGATCGGTTTCTGGTTCAGGCGCAGCGGAAGCGGCAAGGCCGCACGCAGCAAATCGGCAGAAATAATGCCTGCGGCAGCCAGCAGGCGCAGATGGCTGTTGGTTGTTTTCAGCAAGGCGGGTGCACCTTCCCGCAAATAGTAGGAAGGGCGACGCTGGGCGATGATCAGGGACAAGGCCTGTTTGTAAGTCTCCGCCTGTTTGTCGCCTGTGCTGTTGAGCCTGGCGTTGACATCGGCAAAATCGCGGCCATACCATGCGCGCATGCCATCGCCAAATCCGTTGATTTCGCCGTAACCCGCCTTGGCGGACAAGGGCACGGTGTTGAGATAGGTCACCACGGTCTGGCGGCGGCTGCCCAGGTTGTTTTTGCCGTGCAGATAGGCGCGGATCGACGCTGACTCCATTTGCAACAGTTTTTCACGGGCGGAAGTGGTGCGTCCTTCCGGGGAATGCCGGTATTTTTCAATCTGGGTCACCAGCGTACTGGCGCCGGGTGTGTCATGTGACGGGATGACAGCGTGTACCGCCTGATCGAATACTGCACGGCTAAGACGGCTCCAATTGACGGCAGGATTGCGCATCGGGTAGCGTTCATCCAGTAATTCCCGGTCTTCCACAAACAGCAGCGTCCGGGTCAGCAGTGTCGGGACGGCATTGAAGCTGGCATAGATTTGTTGCGGCGCACGAACCGAATAGAGTGTTTGTTTTTTGCTGTCCAGCAGCGTCAGTCCTGCCTGATCTTTCTCAGGATATATCGGCGATAATTGCAAATTCAGCAGGGCGGGCGACATGCGCGCCTGTCTGGCGACAAAGAAGTCGTGACGGGTCAGCAGGTCGATATATTCAGGGATACGGGTATAACCCATGCGCTCGTCATAGGGGCCGAATTTCGGAAAACGTATGGCCGGGCTGATGCCGTTTGCCAGTTCAAAGTTGAGTTTGCCTGCGATTTTTGCAAAATAGCCAGCCTGAAATCGCGAGGTATGCAATTCATCGAAGACCAGCCAGCCTGCGGCAAGGATCAACAGGAGAAACAGGAGTTTGAGGGGGAGGGAGCGCACTATGCTGAGACGTAGTTGAACGACCAAATATTAACACTTCTGGCTGGCTGTGCGAGTCTATCTTTAATCAGGGGAGTTGGAGGCGGTTCTGACAGTGTTGCGCAGCGCCCAGTGGTTCTGCCAGGCGGCTTTTACCATGTTAGGATATTCGGGCCGGCCCAGACTGCCGTTGTAGCGCCCCAGCGCGCGGTACAGGTCGCCTTTTTCGATATCCAGGTAGTGCCGCAGTATCGTGCAGCCGTAGCGCAGATTGATGCGCAGGTGAAACAGATCCTGTTCTGTTGATCCGATTTCATTGACCCAGAATGGCATTACTTGCATGTAGCCGCGCGCGCCAGCCGATGAGACGGCATATTTTTTGAAACCGCTTTCCACTTCGATCAGGCCCAATACCAGCTGGGGATCCAGCCCCGCACGGGTGGCTTCGTAATGCACGGTGTTTAAAAAATCGATGCGGTAATTTCGGTTCGGCAGGCGTTTTTCCAGTCGCAGCGACATTTCATTCAGCCAGGCATCGGCCTCATAGGGCGAGGCAAAGGAAAGTTTTGGGGCCGCCTGATCTGATACGCTTTGTTGCAGTACCGCCCGAACACTGGCGGATAGCGGCGTATAGGCTTGCGCGCCGGCATAGGCGTTAGTGGCGAATAGCGCCACGAACAGGATTGAGCAGATAGGATTGGGGATCGAGTGAAAACCTCTGCGCAGCAGTTTGCTCAATCCTTGATTCCTGATCTGTGGCCCACTCATCTCAATCCTCCACTCCTCGTTTCGCTCCCCTGAATCCTCAATCCTCCACTCCTCGCTTCGCTCTCCTTAATCCTCAATCCTGCTTTTAACAAACTCCAGCGCACTTTGCAAGGGGATGGCTTGTGCGGCCGTGTCGCGTCTTCCCTGATACTCTATTGAACCGGTCTTCAGACCACGGTCGCCGACGACGAGGCGGTGCGGAATGCCGATCAGTTCCATGTCGGCAAACATCACGCCGGGTCGCTCGTCGCGGTCATCCAGCAGCACGTCGATGCTCGCAGCTTTGAGTTCGGTATAAAGCTGTTCGACGGCAGACCGTACGGCCTCGCTTTTGTTCATACCGATGGGTACCAGGGCTACCTGGAACGGTGCCATGGCGGTCGGCAGGGCGATGCCGCGCTCGTCAAAGTTCTGTTCGATGGCGGCCGCCACGATGCGCGATACGCCGATGCCGTAGCAGCCCATTTCCAGCGTCTGCGCTTTCCCCTGTGCGTCCAGAAACGTGGCCTTCATACTCTCGGCATATTTGGTGCGCAACTGGAAGATGTGGCCGACTTCGATGCCGCGGCAAATTTCCAGCGTGCCACGGCCGTCAGGCGACAGATCGCCGGTGACCACGTTGCGGATATCGGCGACCAGATCAGGTTCCGGCAAATCGCGTCCCCAGTTGATGCCGGCAGTGTGGAACTTGGGGGTATTTGAACCGGCAACGAAGTCGCTCATAGCGGCCACGGCATGGTCGGCAATTACGCTGACCTTTGTTCGGTCGATGCCGACCGGCCCCAGAAATCCCGGAGGGCAGTTGAAAAAGCCGCGGATTTCCTCAGTGCTGGCAAAGCGGAAATCGGCAAGTCCCGGCAGTTTGGCCGCCTTGATCTCGTTCAGGCTGTGATCGCCGCGCAGCAGCAGGATGTGCAGTTTCCCTTCCGAAATGACGGCCAGCAGTTTGACCGTGCGCTGCAAGGGGATCTCCAGCAGTTGGGCGACCTGCTCGCAGGTGGTCTGTTTGGGTGTGTCGACATTACGCATCGTCTCATTGGGCGCCATACGCGCGGCGGCAGGGGCGAGCGCTTCGGCCAGTTCCACGTTGGCGGCGTAATCGGATGTCGGGCAATAGGCCAGCGCATCTTCGCCGGAATCGGCCAGCACGTGAAACTCATGCGAGCCGCTGCCGCCGATGGCGCCGGTGTCGGCGGCCACCGCGCGGAATTTCAGCCCCAGGCGCGTGAAGATACGGCTGTAGGTCTCATACATGATCGCGTAGGTTTTTTCGAGACTGGCAAAGTCGGCGTGGAACGAATAGGCGTCCTTCATCAGAAATTCGCGCGCACGCATCACACCGAAACGCGGGCGCACCTCGTCGCGGAACTTGGTCTGGATCTGGTAGAAATTGACCGGCAACTGGCGGTAACTCTGGATTTCGCGGCGTGCAATGTCGGTGATCACTTCCTCATGCGTCGGGCCAAAGCAGAACGAATTGTCGTGCCGGTCGCGGATTTTCAGCATCTGCGGGCCGAATACCGCCCAGCGGCCGGTCTCTTCCCACAGTTCGGCGGGTTGTACAGCGGGCATCAGTAACTCGATGGCGCCGCTGTTATTCATCTCTTCGCGCACGATGGCTTCCACGCGGCGCAGGGCGCGCAAACCCAGCGGCATCCAGGTATACAGGCCGCTGGCCAGTTTCTTGATGAAGCCTGCACGCATCATCAGGATATGGCTGGGCAGTTCGGCCTCGGAAGGCGCTTCCTTGAGGGTGGAGATGAAAAATTGTGAAACGCGCATGATGTTTGAAATAAGGAGTTGTTAGGTTGAGCATCTGATTTTACAGCGAATGGGCACGCAGCGCATTTTCTGTTGCCGGTTTTTCTGTCAGTGCGCAGAGAAGTTAAATAAGGAACTAATGATAAAGCTCATATTCGCTTTTCAATAAAGGTGAAATGTGAAAGAATCCGCTTATTGTAATTAACCTGATAGAGTGGCAAATGATAGACCGAGACGGCTACCGCCCGAATGTCGGCATCATTATCACGAATGATAAAAATCAAGTCTTCTGGGGGAAGCGAATACGGCAGCATGCCTGGCAGTTTCCGCAAGGCGGCATCCAGCATGGTGAGAATCCCGAGCAGGCAATGTATCGTGAGTTATACGAAGAAGTCGGCTTGTTACCGGAACATGTGGAAATCCTGGGGCGTACCCGTGACTGGATGCGTTACGAAGTTCCGCAAAGCTGGACCCGGCGGGAGACTCGCGGCGGTTATCGCGGACAGAAGCAGATTTGGTTTTTGTTGCGTTTGGTAGGACGTGATTGTGATGTCTGTTTGCGTGCCTGTGCGCATCCCGAGTTTGATGCATGGCGCTGGAACGATTACTGGCTGGATATTCAGGCGGTGATCGAATTCAAGCGCGAAGTTTATACCAAAGCTCTGAACGAGCTGGTCCGTTATCTTCCCGAGACCCGGAATAAATGTACGCCTTGTGCGCATGACTACTCGTTGCAGATGCACAGGTGAGTGTTGTGAAATTTTTGGAGTGAACTATGGTTAAAGAATATACAGAATTGCAGTCCGTCCCCCTGAAATCGGGATCTACCTTTGTGCGCCCGGTGCAAACCTTGCCTGAACGCGTCAAGCTGACGGACTCCGCACTCAGCGTGATGACGGATCTGACTAAAGTTTCCGTGGTCAGCACGCGCGCCCGGACCTCGATGGACAAGGCCAATGCCAAGATGATCCGTTACGGCGTGCGTATGCTGCTGGTGCTGGATGATAACGAACAGGTAGCCGGTTTGCTGACGGCGACCGATGTGCTGGGTGAAAAGCCGATGCGTTTCCTGCAAAACATGGGCGGCACGCATGACGACATCATGGTGCGTGACATCATGAGTACGCTGCGCGAATTGAGCGCCATGAAATATGCCGATGTGCAGCAGGCCAAGGTCGGCGACATCGTGGCCACCATGAAAAAAGCGCACCGGCAGCACGCACTGGTGGTGACTGAAGGTCCGGACGGTCGTCAGGTAGTCTGCGGCTTGTTCTCCGTCACGCAAATCGCCCGTCAGCTGGGTGCTCAGGTGCACAGTTTTGAATTGGCGCATACGTTTGCCGAGATCGAAGCAATTATTCCACACGGTTAACTTAAAATTCGCGTAGCGTACGTTTGCTCCCTCGCCAGTTTGCGGGAGAGGGTTGAGGAGAGGGAAACTGGCATGGTCTGTTGTCAAGTTTGGCTCCAAGGCAGTTGATTCCATTTAAAAATTTAGAGGTATTGTTAATGAGTTCATTTTCGCAACGTATTGCGCTGCTGGTTTGACTGGCGGCAGTCAGCGGTTGCTCTACGATCAATGACGCCAAAAATACCGTCACAGGCTGGGTGGGCGGCAGTTCAGACAACACGCTGGATACAGCCAAGTCCGATAAAAAACCGGGTAATGCCGCGTCTACACTGAAGTATGCGGCAACGTTACGGGTAAACAATTTTGTCGATCAGCGTAAAATGGGCAATCCACGCCGGCTCGGACAGATGACCACCATGGTGAGCGGCCTGCGCGGCAATGAACTGATTGCGGATCAGGATGTGGCGCTGATTGCCACCACTGCGATGAAAAAGCGTTTCGATGCCGAAGGATTCCAGGTCATGGAAGGCAATGAAAAGGCCTTGTTTGAGGTAACCGGCGTGATAAAGGAACTGACGCTGGATATCAAGGAGCGCGACTACATCTCGATTGCGATTGAAACGACGCTCAAAGACGCGTCGACCGGAAAAGTGGTGTGGTCGGGTCTGGTAACCGAGAAAAACGATCGCTTTGCCGGTGTTTCCGGGGACAGTAAAAGCGATGTGATGGCGTATCTTAACAAGGAGTTGCGCATCGCCAGTACCAAGACGGTTGAGGCGATCAGTGCTTCGCTGATGGCATCGCGTCCGGATTTGTTCAATCTGACGCCGGGCACCAAGCCGATTCCGGGTGTGACGGTCTATGTTGCGCCACAGCTGCCCAAGGCAGCGCCTGTGGCGCCTGTCATGGCACCCGCTTATGGCGTTGCACAGGACAGTGGTGTGCCGGCGTCAACGTATCGCCCGCATGCCAGTGACACTGCTGGCCTGCTGCTGGTGAATACCACGCCGCCCCGCGCCCGAGTGTATCTGGATGGCGTGTATTACGGCATGTCGCCGCTGCGTCTGGAAATTGAGCCGGGCATACATGCGATCAGCGTCAAACTGCCGGGTTTTAACATGGTCAGCGAAAAAGTATCAGTGCGCCGCGGCGACAACACCGAACTAGAACTGAATCTGGAAAAATAAGAACAGTGAGTGGTAAGTCGTAAGTGGCAAGTAGAAAATAAAAAACCCGCCTTGAGCGGGTTTTTTTTCGTGTGTGCTTACGACAAAATATAACGAATTCTGCGGGGTGTTAACGGCGGGTATGATCAATTGTCGTTTCAGTTGATTACCGAAGTTCATTTAATAATTATTTAATAGTTTAAGTATAAGATGTTTCAAGCAACCCAAGCGGTGAGTATCTGAAATGTTTGGGGGCCATGTTGCAACAGGTTGTAGTAATTATCTCATTGAATGATAATAAAATTTAACAGAAGGAATTAAAATGATAAAAATCACATCGTATGCATTGCTTGTTCTCGCGCTGGGCGCCTCTACTATGGCTTTTGCGGAAACCGATCCGCTGGTCGAAAATGTGAAAGCGGCGCTTGCTGCTGAACCGGCATTGAAAGGTGTCGAGCTGAACGTAACCAACAAGGACGGCACTGTGACACTTGCCGGGCACCCGGATACCGGCGCGCAGCTTTTCAAGGCTGCGGTGACAACTGAAAAGGTCCCGGGCGTAAAATACGTGATTAACGAAATGTACCCCAAGGAATAAGGCAAGCAGCTGGGTGTTGGTTTGAACAGAACGATGGTTTCAAAGTCTCCTGCCCGAAATAAAAAACCCGCTCCGGCGGGTTTTTTATTGCTTATACTTTTTGACTAACGACTAACGACTAACGACTAACGACTAACGACTAACGACTAACGACTGCTTTTAGTGTTTTCCGGTACTGCCAAAGCCGCCGCTGCCGCGTTCGCTCAAGGGGAATTCTTCGACCACGTTGAATTTGGCCTGTACCACCGGCACGATCACCAGTTGCGCCATGCGTTCCATCGGCATCAGCGTGAACGGCATCTGGCTGCGGTTCCACAACGAGACAAATACCTGCCCCTGATAGTCGGAATCGATCAGGCCGACCAGATTGCCCAGCACGATACCGTGTTTGTGCCCCAGTCCTGAGCGCGGCAATATCATCGCGGCGTAGCCGGGGTTGGCCAGGTGTATTGCGATGCCGCTGGGGATCAGTTCGCATTGCTTGGGCTGTATCACCAGCGCGTGATCGATGCAGGCGCGTAAATCGATGCCGGCGGATCCTGCGGTCGCATAGGCCGGCATGTTGTCGTGCAGGCGGTGATCGAGTATTTTGACATCTACGACGGGATGCTTCATTGACCTGCTCCTTTATAACGTTGCGCGATATGGTGTATCAGAAGTCTTGCCAGCGTGAGTTTGTCGGCGCGTGGCAGGGGGTGCATGCCGGCATCGTCAAATAAAATCAGTTCGTTGTCGTCGCTGCCGATGGCCTGCTGGGCGATATTACCCACCAGCAGCGGCAGCTTTTTGGCGCGGCGTTTTTGCTCGGCATATTCTGCCAGATTCTCACTTTCGGCGGCGAATCCTACACAGTAAGGCGGCTCTTCAAGCGCTGCGACCTCTGCCAGTATATCCGGATTGGGGATGAGTTCGAGGGTGAGCGGCGCACTGCTTTTCTTGATTTTCTGCGCGCTTACATGGGCTGCGCGATAGTCAGCCACCGCCGCCACCGCGACAAAAATATCGCAGGCAGCAACCCGTTGCATCACGGCAGCGCGCATTTCATCGGCACTTTGCACATCAGTTCTTTGAACGTTCAGCGGGCAGGGCAGGGCGGTGGGGCCCGAAACCAGTATCACCTCGGCGCCTGCTTCGCTGGCTGCCTGTGCGATGGCGTAACCCATCTTGCCGGAACTGCGATTGGTAATGCCGCGCACCGCATCGATGGCTTCATAGGTCGGCCCTGCGGTGATCAGGATTTTTACACCGCTCAATTCCCTTGCACAGCTTGCGGGAAGCGTGGGGGAGGAGAGGGGGGCGTTATTCAGAAATGTCACGATGTGCTGCGCCAATTGTTCGGGTTCCAGCATGCGGCCCATGCCCGTCTCGCCGCAGGCCTGTATGCCGGCATCCGGGCCCAGCACCTGCACGCCATCCGCGATCAGCTGTGCGATGTTGCGTTGTGTGGCCTTGTTCTGCCACATCTCGCGGTTCATCGCAGGTGCGATCAGCAGCGGGCCGTTGCGTGCAAGGCATAAGGTGGAGAGCAAATCGTCGGCCAGGCCATGCGCCAGTTTGGCGATGAAATCGGCGCTCGCAGGCGCAATTACAATGGCCTCCGCGCAGCGCCCCAGATCGATGTGCGCCATGCCGTTCGGTATGCGCGCATCCCACTGGTCTGTGTAGACGGGTTTGCCGGACAACGCCTGCATTGTGGTGGGGGTGATGAAATGGCAGGCGGCTTCGGTCATTGCCACCTGTACCGAGAAGTCCTGCTTTATCAACAGGCGCAGCAGTTCGGCCGACTTGTATGTCGCAATGCCACCGCTGATGCCGAGCAGGATGTGTTGTGTGTTCATGCTGCGCATCTTACAAGAAAACCCGTCGGTACATCTACTAACGAGCACGCTGTTTTAACAAGGTAGCGGGTTTTAATGCTGAGATACAGTCTGTCGAAGGCAGCCCTGATAACGACCATACACCCGGCGGGCGAACCATTCAGTGGTGAGTTTTCTGTGTATCTTGGGACTTTTCAGGTCGATCTGCGGCAGGATGGTTTTCGGCTGATTCTTGCCGGCCAGCGCAAACAGGCGGTTATACAGCACTGTTTTGCCAAAGCTGGCGAGTTTTTCAAGACGCAGGTCGCGCTGTATCTCCGCTTCGTTCATCTGCAATGCGGGTCTCAAGGCGAGCAGCGCATTGAGCGTGGCGCTGGGTTCCGGTGAAATATTGCCGTTCCGGTAGCGCAGCAGATCGCCGTCTGTGGCCAGCGGTTTGCCGGAGAGGCGCGACAGGGCATGCTGGAAAGCGGCATTGCGGCTGCTGTAACGGCCTGCATTGAAATCGGCAAAAAGGTAGAGCATGTCGTCGTAGGGGGCGGGATAATCGAGCAGAATGGCGCTGCCGAAATAAAGGCCACCGCGACGGGAAAAAACTTCGTTGCGCAGGTTGCCGTGGATGGGATAAGGGTAGGGGCGCACCTTGGCATGGCTTTCGGCAAATTCGACAGACACCTGCATCGGCCCGCCGGTATGCACCGGATTGTAGTTGGGATACAAATCACGCCCTCCGGGTACGCGGGCGACGATTTCCTCGATCAGATCGCTTAACTCCTTCTCGGTCTTGAGAGCAGCGATGCGCTGCTCATAACTGCGTCCGTCGCTGGACGCGGCCTTTAACATCCAGTTCACCACGGTTTGCGGAATAGCGTATTTTTCACGTCGCTGTTCAATCTCGCGCCGCACGATGGCAGGCAGTCCGGGCACGACCGGGTCGGCCTGGAAACCGGATTCCTGTTGGATGACGGCGGTGACCGCGCAAATATGTGCGGAGTCAGGCTGAATTTGCAGCGCATTGAAGGCGCTTTGCAAATCGGTAGCCCAGCCCTCCTTGTCACGCAGTTTGGCCGGCAGGAGTTTCAGGATCAGGCCGTGCGTATCCTGCGCGTTCAGCGCCGCGCGGGCAGGTGCTGTCGTTGCTCTGGCAGAGGGCGCGGGTGTGGCAGCGGCTCTGGTATGGGTTGGAACAGCTTCAGGTTTCGCCGGGGCAGGCTGGGCTGATGTTTCGGGTAAGGGGCGTTCGGGCGTGCTGGCGCAACCCGTCATTAGCGCGATCAGAACAAACGGGACGAAATAGTTGAAATTGAACACGGCACAGCATGGATGATGGCGGGCGGGTAGCATAGGCGAGTCTGAGCCAATCTGCAACAAGCCGCGCCCGTGTCATAATCAACTCACCCGATCAGGTTTCTTCGGTTTATGGATTCGTGTATAACTTGTTTGTTCCGGAATGCGGGAGGTGACATGAGTATTGCCGATTGGCCGGAGGGTGAGCGCCCAAGGGAAAAATTGCTGACACGCGGGGCGGCCGCCTTGTCTGACGCGGAATTGCTGGCGATTTTTCTGCGTACCGGGGTGGCGGGGAAGAGTGCGGTGGATCTGGCGCGTGAGCTGCTGGGCAAATACGGCAGTCTGACCCGGTTGTTCGCCGCGGACAGGGGTGATTTTTGTGCAACACGCGGCATGGGAAGCGCCAAGTATGTGCAATTGCAGGCTGTATTGGAGATGTCGCGGCGCGCCTTGCGGGAGGATTTGCAAAATGGCGATGTGCTCAACTCGCCGCGCGCGGTACGCGACTATTTGCAGTTGCTGCTGGCAGGACGACAACAGGAGGTTTTCCTGGTGCTGTTTCTGGATACGCAGCATCGGGTGATAGTCTCGGAAGAGTTATTTCACGGCACGTTGAGCCAGACCAGTGTGTATCCGCGCGAAGTGGTCAAGCGTGCGCTGTCGCATAACGCCGCAGCGGTGATCCTCGCGCACAATCACCCGTCAGGTGTCACGGAGCCCAGTCAGGCCGACCAATTGCTGACCGGCGCGTTGAAACAGGCGCTGGCACTGGTCGATGTGAGTGTACTGGATCACTTTGTGGTGGCGGCAGGACAGACGCTGTCGTTTGCAGAACACGGGCTACTTTAAATTTGTTGCTGTGAGACCAGTAATTTCGTCATTGATGAAACAACTAGCCACTCGACTAAGCCAGCAAGCTGGCAAGTCGCTGGTTATCCCGCGCATGCGGGAATCCAGATAAGCTAATAATCCGCGAAGCGGACAAAAAACTGTTGAACCGCTATGCGGTAGCTTTTTTAACTGACTGGATTCCCGCCTGCGCGGGAATGACGGTGTAAATGGTTAAATCCGTTTAGCCAGTTCCGCCGCTTTACCGATATAAGTCTCGGGTGAAAGGTGCAGCAGACGCTGTTTTTCGTCATCCGGGATGGCCAGCGTTTCGATGAAGGCGCGCAGCGAATCGCGATTGATGCCGCTCTGGCCGCGCGTCAGTTCCTTCAGTTTGTCGTAGGCGTTCTCGATGTTGTAACGGCGCATCACGGTCTGGATCGGCTCCGCCATGACTTCCCAGCTTGCGTTCAGGTCATCGCTGACGCGCGCGCTATTTACTTCCAGCTTGTTCAGACCTTTCAGGCAGGACTCATAAGCGAGCAGCGAATAACCCAGCGCGACGCCCATGTTGCGCAGCACAGTGGAATCGGTGAGATCGCGCTGCCAGCGGGAGACCGGCAGCTTTTCGGACAGGTGGCGCAGCAAGGCGTTGGCCAGTCCCAGATTGCCTTCGGAATTTTCAAAATCGATCGGATTGACCTTGTGCGGCATGGTGGAGGAACCCACCTCGCCCTTGATGACTTTCTGCTTGAAATAACCTAGCGAAATGTAGCCCCAGATGTCGCGGTTCAGATCGATCAATATGGTGTTGATGCGCGCAAAGGCGTCGAACAATTCCGCCATGTAATCATGCGGTTCGATCTGGATGGTGTAGGGGTTGAAAACAATGCCAAGCTTCGTGACAAAACTTTCCGCGAAGGCTTCCCAGTTTACATTGGGGTAGGCTGCCAGATGCGCGTTGTAATTGCCGACCGCGCCGTTGATCTTGCCCAGAATTTCAACGGATGCCATGCGTTGCTCTGCGCGTTGCAAGCGATACACCACATTGGCCATTTCCTTGCCCAGCGTGCTGGGTGTCGCGGTCTGGCCGTGAGTGCGGCACAACATCGGCAGGTCGGCCAGCTGATGGGAGAGGTCGGTCAGGCGCTTGATGATCAGCTTTAACGCGGGCAACATCACCGCATCGCGGCCGTTTTTGAGCATCAGCGCGTGCGACAGATTATTGATGTCTTCCGAGGTGCAGGCGAAGTGAATGAATTCGAGAATCTTGGCGGTTTCCGGGTTGCCGGACAACTGATCGCGCAACCAGTATTCGATGGCTTTGACGTCGTGGTTGGTGACTTTCTCGATGTCCTTGATGGCTTGCGCATCCTTCTCGCTAAAATTGGCGTTCAGTGCATCGAGCTGCGCGATCGTCTCTTTTGAGAACGGGCCGACTTCTGCTATGTCGGATTGGGCAGCGAGTGCTTTGAGCCATTCGATTTCGATCAGCACGCGGAAGCGGATCAGACCGAATTCGCTGAAATAGCCGCGTAAGGCGTCCACTTTGCCGTGATAGCGTCCGTCTAGGGGGGAGAGTGCGGTGAGTTGGGTCATGGCAGCGCCTGAAAGCATAAAACGCGCATTTTACGCGAAACCGCATAATTTAACGTGAAATCGCGTAGCGATTCGTTCTCACCTTCCACCACCGGGGGAAGGATGGGATGAGGGAGCCGACCGGCACAAGCACTTTATATGCTCAAGGATGGAGCTTGCGCCATGTCGGTTAGGCATCAGTGAAAAATACCGACACAGACACACGTCATTTGGGTGATGCGGGTAAAACATGCGTGAATTACGATAAGGTAATACCTTTTTATACCCAATCGGAGCGCACCATGACGACCGCCGCTACGCGCCCTGTCGCAAGCAAGATCGACCAGAATGTCCGGGGATACATCAAAAACTGGCTGATGCGCGTCAGCGAACCGCGCACTGGCTGATGCGCGAGGCGATCAGCCAGTATGTCGAGCGCGAGGAAAAGCGGGCTGCGTTTCGGCAGGATGCACTGGATGCATGGAATGCCTTTCAGGAAAACGGTTTGCATGTGACCGGGGATGAGGTTGTAGCCTGGTTGTCGACCTGGAACGAGGAAAAAGAACAGGCGGCTCCTGTATGTCACAAGTAAGGTTTGCACCCGCAGCGCGGGCTGCTGATGAATCAACTAGCCATTCCACTAAGCAACCACAAAACGGTTGCCAAGTGGCTGGTTATCAGGGCGAACGGACTGTTCAGCAAACAGGTGAGCGATTTATAGACAGTTCGTGCTGAGCCTGTCGAAGCATGGGCGGTTTTTTATTAAGTTCAACTGCGTTTTTTAGGTTTTTTCTGCTTCTTTGTGCGATGTGGTTTTCCCCGGCATGCGTTGCTGTGTTTTCAGCACTATTTCCTGCCACCACAGGTATACCACCGGGATGATGATCAGGGAGAGCAGCGGTGCGGTCACCATGCCGCCGATCAGCGGGGCTGCGATGCGCTTCATTACGTCGGTGCCGGTTTCATCGCCAAACATGACCGGCAAGAGGCCCGCGATGATCACGGATACCGTCATCAACTTGGGACGCAGGCGCTGCACCGCCCCCTGCATGATCGCCTCCCTTAACATGCGCGCATCGGTCAGTTTCCCCTCCAGCCTGAACGATGCGATCGTCTTGTCCAGGTAGAGCAGCATCACGACGCCAAACTCGGTGGCCACACCCGCCAGTGCGATGAAGCCGACCACGACCGCCACCGAGACCGGATAGCCCAGCAGGTAGATGAACCATACACCGCCAACCAGCGAAAAAGGCAGGCACAGCAGCACCAGCAGCACCTTGCCGAAATCCCTGAAATGAAAATACAGCAGCGCAAAAACCAGCAGCAGGGTCAGCGGGATCAGCAGGGTCAGGCGCGCGCGGGCGTGTTCGAGATTGGCATACTGGCCCGACCAGGCGATGGCATAACCCGGCTTGGCCCTGACCGATTTTGCAATCAGTTCCTTGGCTTCTTCGACATAGCCGCCCAGATCGCGTCCCTCGGTATTGATGTAAACGTAGCCGACCAGACGTCCGTTCTCGCTCTTGATCTCGGTCGGGCCGTCGTGGAAACTGATGCGCGCCAGACTGCCCAGCGTCACGCTGTCACCGTTTGGCATCATCACCCGGCTTTGCGACAGCGCCGCGACGGAATCCCGGAAAGCCCGCTGGTAGCGCAGATTGATGGTATAGCGCTCGCGCCCCGCGACCATAGAGGAAATGCTTTTTCCGCCGACCGCGCCCTCTATCATCAGTTCCACGGCGGCGACCGTGATGCCGTAGCGGGCCGCCTGTCTGCGATCCACTTCGATGTCGAGATAATGCCCGCCCTCGATGCGTTCGGCGAACACGCTGCGCGTACCGCGGATAGCGCGCAATACCGTTTCGATCTGCTGCGCCAGCGCTGAAATTTCCATAGCGTCCGTGCCTGTGATCTTGAGTCCTAACGGCGTGCGGATGCCGGTGGAGAGCATGTCGATGCGGGTGCGTATCGGGTAGCCCCAGGAATTGGTCAGCCCCGGCAGGCTGACGGTGCTGTCGAGTTTCTTGATCAGCTCATCTGTAGTTTCACCCGCTGGCCATGCGCTTTTGGGTTTTAAGCGTATCACCGTCTCGAACATCGACAGGGGCGCCGGGTCGAGTGCGGTGTCCGCCCGTCCCGCCTTGCCGTAGACCCGTTCGACTTCGGGCATCGAGCGGATCAGTCTGTCGGTGATTTGCAGGATGTTGGCCGCTTCGTCGATCGACACACCCGGCAGCGTGGTGGGCATGTAGAGCAGGTCGCCCTCGTACAGCGGCGGCATGAACTCGCTGCCGGTTTTTCCCGCCGGCCAGAATGCGCTCAGCAACAGCAGCAGGGCCAGCGCGAGCGTGGTCTTGCGATGGTTGAGAGCGCGGTTCAGCACCGGCTGATACACGGCCTGCAATGCACGATTGAGCGGATTCTGTCGCTCGGTTCTGATTTTCCCCCGCACCAGATAGCCCATTAGCACCGGGGTCAGCGTAATGGCCAACAGGGCTGCGGCGGCCATCGCATAGGTCTTGGTGTAGGCGAGCGGGGTGAACATTTTTCCTTCTTGCCCGGTGAGTGCGAAGACCGGGAAGAAGGAGACCATGATGATCAGCAGCGAAAAGAACAGCGCGGGGCCGACTTCATGCGCGGCGACCCGGGCGGCCTGCCAGCGATTGGCGTGCTCGCGTTCGAGGTGTTTGTGCATGTTTTCGATCATCACGATCGCCGCATCGATCATCGCGCCGATGGCAATCGCAATGCCGCCCAGCGACATGATGTTGGCCGATACGCCCTGCATATTCATCACCGCGAAGGCGGTGAGAATGCCGACCGGCAGGGTCGCGATGGCGACCAGCGAGGAACGGAAATGCAGCAGGAAAATCAGGCATACCAGCGCCACGACCAGCGATTCCTCGATCAGTTTGCTTTTCAGGGTATGCACCGCATCTTTGATCAATCCGCTGCGATCATAAGTCACCACGACTTCGACGCCTTCCGGCAGGCCTGTGCGGATTTCGGCAAGGCGCTGCTTGACGGCCTTGATGGTGTCCAGCGCATTGGCGCCGTAACGCATCACCACGATGCCGCCCACAGCTTCCCCTTCGCCGTCGAGGTCGGTGACGCCGCGCCGGGCTTCGCCGCCGATGCCGATGTGCGCGACATCGCGTAACAGGACCGGCACGCCGTTCTCGCCCAAGCCTACGGCAATGCTTGAAAAATCAGCGAGCGATTTGAGATAGCCTCTTTCGCGCACCATATATTCCGAACGCCCCATTTCGATCACCGCGCCGCCGGCGGCGGAATTGCTGTCGCGCACGGCTTTCGCGACCTGCTCCGTGCTGATGCGGTAGGCGGCGAGCCGGTTGGGATCGATCTCGATCTGGAACTGGCGCACCATGCCGCCTACGCTTGCGACTTCAGCGACGCCGGGCAGGCTTTGGAGCTCATACTTCAAATAATAATCCTGTAAGGTGCGCAACTGATCCTGATCGTAGCGATGGTGCCGGTCCCGCAGCGCGTATTCGAAAACCCAGCCCACCCCGGAGGCGTCCGGCCCCAGCGCAGGTGTCACGCCCTGCGGCAGTTTTGAGGAAATCTGGTTCAGATACTCCAGCACGCGCGAGCGCGCCCAGTACGGATCGGTGCCGTCCTTGAAGATGATGTAAACGTAGGATTCGCCGTACATCGAGAAGCCGCGCACCGCGGTCGAACCCGGCACGGAGAGAAACGCCGAAGTCAGCGGGTAGGTGACCTGATCCTCGACGATGTCAGGCGACTGTCCCGGATAGGAGGTCTTGACGATGACCTGCGCATCGGAGAGATCCGGGATGGCGTCTATCTTCATTTCGCCCAGCGACCAGACGCCCCAGGCCAGCAGCGCCAGAGAGAACAGCAGAACCAGCAACCGGTGGCGGAAAGACCAGTCGATGACCCGCGTAATGTGAGACGCGCGTAGCGGTGCGTTTGCCCTTTCCCCCGCTTGCGTGGGGGAGAGCGTAGCGAGGGGGTCATTGGAATGAGGGAAACGGGCATTATTATCGTCATCAGGGATGACAACTCCGTCATGCCCGTTGATCAGGGTGTTGTCATGGTGCATCGTGTTTGGTGTGTTGATCCGACATCATGCGCTGGGCGGCCGCGTTCAGCGAGGCTGCCGAATCCAGCAGGAACTGGCCGTTGACCACCACTTTTGCGCCCGCCTGCAGGCCGTCGGTGACTTCGATGTTGTCCTGTGTTTCGACGCCGGTGTCGATGTAAGCGGGCAGGAAATGCCCGTCTCCCCGGGCGATCATCACCATGTCGCCGTGTCCTGTGTGGATCACCGCTGAACGCGGCAACACCAGCGCTACTCTGGGTTGCGTGTGTATGGTCACGTCGACGAAGCTGCCGGGGCGCAGATGCCCGTTGACGACGGAGGCTCTTGCAGTGACCTTGTTGTTGTCGGCAAGCGGGCTCAAAAAGTCCAGACGGCTTTGGATGCGTTGGCCGTCCGCGCCCGTGAGGGTGATCTCGTCACCGACTTTTACGCCGGCGGCCTGATCCGGATACAGGGTGGCGGTGACCCAGACACGGGAGACTTCCCCCAGCGTGAACAGCGTGGCGGAGGGCGGGGTGGCGCTGCCTTCGCGCGCGTTGATCTGCGTCACAACACCGGATTCATCACTAACGATCTTGACCACGTCGATGGGCATTCTGGTGTCCTCAAGTCGCTGCACGGTGTCCAGGCTGACATTTTCATGGAGGAATTTCATGCGTTCGCGCGCAAGGTCTTGCAGCAGATCCATCACGAATTCGTTTTCCTCCATCCGGGCGTCGCCTATGGATTGCATGATCTGGTTGCGCCGCACCAGAAAGGCCAGATAGGCTTTCTGCTGCATGACCAGATCAGGCGAATAAATTTCATAGATCGCCTGACCTTTTTCGATGCGCTGGCCGACGGAATGGATATACGACTTTTTGATCCAGCCGTCGAACTTGCTGTGTACGCTGTATAGCCTGCCCTCGTCCAGCGAGACGTTACCATAGACATTGACATCGAGACTGATGGGCGCTTTTTTGACCACGGCGAGCCGCACCCCCAGTTTCTGCAGGGTGGCGCTGTCGACCTGAAGGCCATGATCGTGTCCTGCGTGATGGCGGGCTTCCACCAGATCCATGCCGCAGATCGGACAGGTGCCGGGATGATCCTGCATGATTTCAGGATGCATCGGGCAAACCCAGACCTTGCCCTGTCCTGCCGGATTGATGCCGGGCAGGGCCGGGGCTGCGGCAGCCGTGTCATGCGCATTGCGCCACGAAATGGACAGGTGCGGGTAGCTGAAAATGGCGGCCAGGATGAGGATGGCCAGGAAGGCAATGCCGGCCGCTTTATTCCGGGTCATGGTTGGCGGCTCAAAAGAATTTAAAAGATAGATTCATAATACAGATATTACAACACTCATTCTCGCGATGGGAAAATTTTACTGATCACGGATCAGGAAAATCGTGCGGCGGGTCACGCGCCGCCCGCAAATCCCTGTTGCCGCCACGCCTCGAATACCGCGACTGCGACGGTGTTGGACAGATTCAGGCTGCGGTTATCGGGCAGCATCGGCAGTCTGACACGCTGTTCTGCCTTGAACTGGCTGAGCACATCGGGCGGCAGGCCGCGGCTTTCGGGGCCGAACAGAAAGGCGTCGCCCGGCTGATAGTGGATTTCATGGAAGGGTTGCGAGCCTTTTGTGGTGAGCGCGAATATGCGTGCGGGATCGAAGGCGGACAGGCAATCGGCTAACGCTTCATAGACGTGCAGCCTGGCGAATTCGTGATAATCGAGCCCTGCGCGCAGCAGTTGCTTGTCTTCCAGCGTGAAGCCCAGCGGTTTGATCAGGTGCAGCCGGCAGCCGGTATTGGCGCACAGGCGGATGATATTGCCCGTGTTGGGTGGAATTTCGGGCTGGTAGAGTATGACGTGGAACATGGTTTGCCAGATGTGGTAGCCATCAAAAGGCTGGATTATCGCGTGTCGGTGATAAATGCGCAGCTTAAAGTTTGCGGCCAGTCAGCTGTCATGCGTCAGGGTTCTGGCGATCACCCACGCGCTGATTTGTTCTGCGCCGCGTTTTTTGACCGCATCGGCCAGTGCGTTGAGGCTGGCGCCGGTGGTCAGCACGTCGTCCAGCAGCGCGACATGTTGGCCGGATAAGTCGCTATTGCAGGCAAACGCCCCGCGCATGTTTTTGCTGCGCTCGCGCCAGGGGAGCGAGCTTTGCGAGGGCGTATCGCGCAGGCGCTGGCAAGCGGATAGCAGCGGGATGTTGAGCGCGCGGGCTACGGGTGCTGCGATCAGCTGCGCCTGATTGAAGCCGCGGCTGCGCAGTTTGGCCGGGTGCAGCGGCATGGCAATGAGGCAGTCCGGCAAGCTGTCAACGCGTTGCACGAATTTTTCGGCAAAGGCGCGGGACAGCGCGAGTTGTTCATGGTATTTCATCTGCTGGATCAGACGGTCTACCGGGAAACGATAGCCGAATACAGCTACCGTGCGGGTAAATAGCGGCGGTTTTTTCAGACAATGCCCGCAGACATCTCCTTGCGGCGTGGGCAGCGCGCAGACCGGACAATGCGGCGCGTTCAGATAAGGCAGGGCCGCATCGCACGCATCGCACCAGAGCCCGGGGCTCATGCTGCCGCACAGCATGCAGGGTTGATCGGGCAAGATTTGATCAAATATTGAGCGGGTGTTCAGATTTGGCTGGCTGAAAATTGACAAGATGTATGCCTTTCCACGATGATGTGCGGCCCTGTTTGGCATGATACCCGTTTAAAGATGAATACTCAGACTATCGAATTTCTGCAACCCGTAAAAAAATCCACGACGGCCCAGCGCTGGCGCATCGAGGAAGTGGAAGCCTTGTTCATGCTGCCGTTTGCCGATTTGCTGTACCGCGCGCAACAGGTACACCGCGAACATTTTGACCCGAATCAGGTGCAGCTTTCAACCCTGCTGTCTATCAAGACCGGCGGCTGTTCGGAAGACTGCGGCTATTGCCCGCAATCGGCGTTCCATTCAACGGGCGTGGAAAACCGCAAAATGCTGGAGCTCGATGAGGTGATGAAGGCTGCACGCGCCGCGCAACAGGCAGGCGCTGATCGTTTCTGCATGGGTGCGGCATGGCGCGAGCCTTCAGAAGAGGACATGCTGAGCGTGGTGGAGATGGTCAAGGCGGTGCGAGGCCTCGGTATGGAGACCTGCGCGACGCTGGGAATGCTCAACGACGAACAGACCGATCAGCTGAAACAAGCGGGGCTCGACTACTACAACCACAATCTGGATACGTCGCCCGAATTTTACGGCGACATCATCAGCACCCGCGATTATCAGGACAGGCTGGACACGCTGGATCGGGTACGTCGCGCCGGCATGCATGTGTGCAGCGGCGGCATTGTCGGCATGGGTGAAAATCTCACGCAGCGCGCGGGGCTTATTGCGCAGCTGGCGAATCTGGAACCCTATCCGGAAAGCGTGCCGATCAATAATCTCGTCAAGGTGGAAGGCACACCGCTGGCCGATGAGGCCGATCTCGATCCGCTGGATTTCGTGCGCACCATCGCGGTGGCGCGCATCACCATGCCGACCGCACGCGTGAGGTTGTCGGCAGGACGGCAACAGATGTCCGATGCGGTGCAGGCTTTGTGTTTTCTGGCAGGCGCGAATTCGATTTTTTACGGCGAACAGTTGCTGACCACCGGCAACCCGGAGGTTGAACGCGACCGCGCGCTGATGGACAAACTGGGCATGTATCCGTTCGCCGAGAAACACTGAAAAATGCATGAAAAAAATAGAGTCATTCCCGCGCAGGCGGGAATCCAGTTGATTCAACAATCCTCGCGTAGCGGGGCAAATTCTTCCGGATCAGGTCCACTTCGTGGAATATTTATCTTGCTGGATTCCCGCCTGCGCGGGAATGACAAAGCAGTTTAGTTGCTGCGCATTCAATGCCTTTTTCTGAACTTCAATCCGAACTTGACGAGCGCGCAGCGCTGGGTTTGCTGCGTCAGCGTCGTACCGTCTCAGGCCCGCAAGGCACGCAGCTGGTGGTGGACGGCAAGCCGTACCTGTCTTTTTGCAGCAACGATTATCTGGGGCTGGCCAGTCATCCAAAACTGGTTGAGGCATTAAAGCTGGGGGCGGAACGTCATGGCGTGGGTTCGGGAGCGGCGCATCTGGTCAGCGGTCACTTTGCGGCGCACGAACAGCTGGAAAATGCACTGGCGGCCTTCGTCGATAAACCCGCAGCGCTGCTGTTTTCCACTGGCTATATGGCGAACCTGGGTGTGGCGCAGGCGCTGACGGGCCGTCGTGATACAGTTTTTGCTGACAAGCTCAATCACGCATCGCTTAACGATGCGATGCTGCTATCGCGTGCAACGGTCAGGCGCTATGGTCATTGCGACATGGCGCAGCTGGAAAAAATGCTGGGAGAAACAAACGATCATGGAAAAAATGCCACACCTGATAATGAAACGAACCATGATCGTTCCCTCACCCCCGTTCCCCCTCTAGTGAAACAACTAGCCACTCGACTAAGCCCGCAAGCGGGCAAGTCGCTGGTTATCCCGGGGGGCGAGGGGTACTGCTCGTCGCTTCGCGAGCCTTACGTTAAACGCGGGCGTAAGCTGATACTGACCGATGCGGTGTTCAGTATGGATGGCGACCGGGCGCCGTTAGCGGCCTTGCTGGCCTTGTGCGAGCAATACGACGCCTGGCTGCTGGTGGACGATGCGCATGGTTTTGGCGTAACAGGTGAGCAGGGACGCGGCTCGTTGTTTCAAAATCTCCCCGCTGCCCCCCTTTGCGAAAGGGGGGAGGTATGGAAGGGGGATTTAAATTCTCCCCGCATCATTTACATGGCGACGCTGGGCAAGGCGGCCGGTGTGTTGGGTGCGTTTGTGGCTGCGGAACAGGTGGTAATCGATACCTTGATCAACAACGCACGCAGTTATGTGTATACCACGGCAACTCCGCCGGCTCTGTCGGTTGCGCTGCTGCAAAGCTTGCAGCTCATTGCCGGGGGCGATGAACTGCGCGCTCATTTGCAGAAGCTGATTGCTCAGTTGCGTAAAGGTCTGCACGGTTTGCCGTGGAGGTTGATGGAGTCAAGTACGGCGATACAGCCGTTGCTTGTAGGTGACAATCAGGCGGCGGTTGAGTTAAGCGGCGCGCTGCGCGAACGGGGCATCTGGGTTGCGGCGATACGCCCGCCCACCGTGCCTGCGGGCACTGCGCGGCTGCGCATCACCCTGTCTGCCGCGCACACGGTGGCCGATGTGGATAGGCTGACGGAGGCGCTGCATGAACTGGCACAGGAATTTTAAATTGCTTTACACGTTCGTCTCCTCGCCCGCTTGCGGGAGAGGATTGAGGAGAGGGTATCTGCTTGCTGGGGGGAGAGCGAAGCAAGGGGGCAATTGGGAGCGGTCAACGTGCTTGGCCGACTGCTTTTTTATGGTATTTGAAAATGTCGGCCATGCACGTTGATCGTTACGGGGATTCTGGCGCGCCGCTGCTGTTCATTCACGGCTGGGGCATGCACGGCGGCATGTGGGGTGGCGTACTGGAAAAACTGGCGGGACAGTTGCAGGTGATGGCGGTGGACTTGCCGGGACATGGGTTTAGCAACAGGATTGAGGATCGTGGATTGCGGATTGAGGCGGGTGCGCTTGATGTAATTGTTGATAAACTAGCTATTCGGTTTTCAGGGCCGCTGACGGTCTGCGGCTGGTCGCTGGGCGGACAGATCGCATTGCGCTGGGCGCAGCGACATCCTGCGCAGGTAGAAAAACTGCTGCTGGTGTCGTCCACGCCCTGCTTTGTGCAGCGCGCAGACTGGCCTTGTGCGATGGCAGAACAAACGCTGGCAGCCTTTTCTGCCGCCCTGCAACAGGACTATGCATCGACCTTGCGCAGCTTTCTGGCGTTGCAGGTGCGGGGCGGCGAGCAGGAGAATGAACAGTTGCAGATGTTGCGGCTAAGTCTGATGAGCCGCGGTGAACCGGATCTGGCGGCCTTGCAGGCCGGACTTGCAATCCTGCGTGATGTCGATTTGCGCGCAGCCTTGCCTGAGATTGCGCAGCCAACGCTGCTGATCGCGGGAGACCGCGATACCTTGACACCGCTGGCCGCCTCGCAATACATGGCGGCGCAGATGCCTGCCGCGCAGATGGCAACCATAGCAGGTGCGGCGCATGCGCCGTTTCTGTCCCATTCGGATGAGTTTGTAAAATACGTTGCGGAATTTTTGCTTAAGGGAACCTCTAAAAATTCAGAGTTTCTGGATGAAGCGCAAGGAGCCGCGCAGCGAATGACAAGACATATCACAGAGATAGGCGAGGAATGAGCGAGCACGTGACGCCGCGATTCGCCAGTAAAATGAATTTATAGAGGTTAACGTGAATGAGTTTGTGATAGATAAGAAGATGATGCGCCGCGCCTTTTCACGCGCGGCAGCGGGCTATGACGCATCGGCGGTGTTGCAGCGTGAAGTGTGCACGCGCATGCTGGAGCGGCTAGCCTACATCAAGATGAAACCTGCCCGAGTCCTCGATGCGGGATGCGGCACGGGCTGGGGCGGGCGACAGCTGGCAGAAAAATACCCCGATGCGCAGCTCATCTCGCTGGATATCGCCATCGGCATGTTGCAGACCGCACAAAGCCGCTCGAACTGGTGGAAAAAACTGTTCGGCGGCGGCCGCCAAATGGCGGTGTGCGCGGATGTGGAAGCCTTGCCTTTGCCGCCTGCCAGCCTTGAGATGGTGTGGTCGAATCTGGCCGTGCAGTGGTGCAACGATTTGCCGGCAACCTTTGTCGAACTGCACCGCGTGCTGAAAACGGAAGGGCTGCTGATGTTCAGCACCTTCGGGCCGGACACCCTGAAAGAATTGCGGCAGGCATTCAATGGCGTGGACGGACACAATCATCTGAATCGTTTTGCGGACATGCACGACGTGGGCGATATGCTGATGCAGGCGGGTTTTGCGGAGCCGGTGATGGATATGGAATACATGACACTGACCTATGACGACGTGCGCGGGGTATTGCAGGATTTGAAAGCCATCGGCGCGCATAACACTACCGCGGGGCGCGCTCAGGGGCTGATGGGTAAGAACGCGTATGGCCGGTTGCTGGAAAATTATGAGAAGTTGCGCCGCGACGGCAAGCTACCTGCGACCTATGAAATCGTCTATGGACACGCCTGGAAACCGACCCCGCGCGTGACCCGCGATGGCGCTGCGATCATCAAGACATCGTTCAGAGTGAAATGAACTGTACAGGTTCGCTTGCTAACGTGTGTATATCTTTATAATATACGACCATGATTGATTTAAGCAAAATTCACGGCTTCGATTGGGACGACGGGAACGCCCGTAAAAGCGAAAAGCACGGTGTTTCATCGGCTGAAGCAGAACAGGTTTTTTTCAATGAGCCACTTTTGTTGATTGTCGACACGAAACACAGTCTGAGCGAAGCTCGCTTTCATGCGTTGGGAAAAACAGATGAAGGGCGAGCGTTGCATATCACTTTTACGTTGCGTCATGACGGCGGGAAAATTCGTGTTATCTCTGCCAGAGATATGCACAAAAAGGAGCGCACAATTTATGAACAAGAATATTAAACCGATTCCGGAGTTTGCCAATGAAGCTGAAGAACAGGCTTTCTGGCAGAAACGTGATTCCACGGAATATCTGGACTGGACGAAAGCCCAAAGGGTCGTGCTGCCCAACCTGAAGCCCACGACAAAAACGATTTCGCTGCGACTGCCTCAGCACCTTCTGGATTCCATCAAAGCCGCGGCGAACTCTCGCGATGTGCCCTATCAGTCACTTATCAAAGTGTGGCTACAGGAAAAATTGCACAGCAACTAGAATTGTTGTGCTAAAAGCCTGTAAAACAGTATGAGCTATTTCGTGACAGGAACCGATACCGGTGTCGGCAAGACGCTGATCAGCTGTGCGCTGCTGCATGCTTTTGCCGCGCAGGGGCGTCAGGTAGCCGGATTTAAACCGGTGGCGGCGGGCGATTGCGACCACAACGGGCATAACGAAGATGCGCGGCGGCTGCGTGCGGCGGGTAACGTGCAGGCCAGTTACGGTCAGATTAATCCCTATTGCTTCGAAAAGGCGGTAGCTCCGCATCTGGCGGCAAGATTTGTCGGCGTCAAAATCAATCTGGATCGCATCGTGCAGTCTTATCGCGAACTGGCAGCACAGGCGGATGTGGTCATCGTGGAAGGCGCGGGCGGCTTTTGTGTCCCGCTGAATGAGGATCAGGATATGGCGGATCTGGCCATACAACTGGATCTGCCGGTCATCCTGGTGGTGGGCATGCGTCTGGGGTGTATCAATCATGCGCGGCTCACGGTGGAAGCCATCGAGCATCGGGGATTACCGCTGGCAGGCTGGGTGGCGAACTGTCTGGATGAAAATATGCCCATGCTCAACGAAAACATCGCTGCCCTGCGACAGCGCATAGCGGCGCCACTGTTGGGTGTGGTGCCACGATATCAGACGAGTCCGGATGCGCGCGATGTTGCGCAGTTGCTGGATTTGCGATTGTTGAGGCAGCGCTGATGCGTGTTTGCTGTTGCTGTCATGGGTTTTCAGCGCCCCGGATGTTATGATGAGCAGGTGCCTTTATCAGGCTGCTTATCCGGGGGGAAAGTATGAAGATTTTGTTTGCGGATGACCACGTGCTGTTCCGCGAGGGGATGCGCTATGTGTTACAGCAGCTGTCAGATGAGGCGGAAATACTGGAAGCGGGGAATTTTCAGGATGCATTAAAACTGGCCGAGCAGCATCCCGAGCTGGAGCTGGCGTTGCTGGATTTGCATATGCCGGGCAGCGACGGGCCGAAATCGGTCAGTTATTTTCATCAGCGTTATCCGCATATTCCGGTAGTGGTGGTGTCAGGCGAGGAAGCCAGTTCAAATATGGAAAAGGTCATGAATTACGGGGCGTCGGGTTTTGTCAGTAAGAGTGCCACTGCCCAGACTATGCTGGGTGCGCTGAATCTGGTGCTGTCGGGCGGTGTGTACGTGCCGCCGGAAATCCTGCGCTACCATGCGCTGGATAACGGGCATACGGACAAGCGCAGCCTGTATACCAACAGTTACGGGCTGACGCCGCGTCAGATGGAAGTCTTGCAACATCTGTGCGCCGGGATGAGCAACAAGGAAATCGCGAGCACCATCAATCTGGCGGAAGGCACCGTCAAGATACACGTGGCTGCGGTCTATCAGACGCTGAAAGTCAGCAGCCGTCTGGAAGCGGCGCGGGTTGCCGGGCATCTGGGACTAACAGGCACGGCAAGTAATCACCTATGATAATGAAACTTGCCATGCCTGTTTCCCTCACTCAAACCCTGATGGAACGACTAGCCATTCGACTAAGCTGCCAGAAGACGGCAGCCAAGTCGCTGGTTATCTCCCGGTGGGAGAGGAGACGAACGAATCGCAATGCGAGCTTTACATTAATTGGGGCGTCAAATGGCTGAAGCCGCAGACAACTTGCCGGGTAACAGGCTATTCGGCTTGCTGCGTGAATCGCGCTGGCTGTTGCTGGCTGCGCTGGCGGTGTATTTTACGGTTGCACTGGCGGGCTACAACCCGGCCGACTCGGCCTGGTCGCACTCCAGCGCAGCGGTAAAAACCGGCAATCCGGCAGGCGTGCTGGGCGCCTATCTGTCCGACCTGTTGTTTTACTTGTTCGGGGTATCCGCCTGGTGGCTGGTGCTGTTCATCGTCCAGCAGGTGTGGGCGGGCTATCGCAGGTTGCGTCTGGACAGCGTTTTCTGCAAAAGAGAGCTGTGGGTTGCCGTCATCGGTTTTGTCCTGTTGCTACTCTCCAGCAGCGCGCTCGAAGCGATCCGGCTATACAGCCTGAAGGTGGCTCTGCCGCTGGCCCCCGGCGGCATGTTCGGCATGGTGATCGGTAACGCACTGTCGCGCTGGTTGGGCTTTACCGGTGCAACTTTGCTGCTGCTGGCGCTGATGGCGGCCAGTTTCAGCCTGTTTTCCGGATTGTCGTGGCTGCGATTCATGGACTGGCTGGGCGCGCAGCTGGAAAACGCCTACTGCTGGATACGTCAATTCTGGCAGACCCGTCAGGATCGGCGTATCGGTCTTCAGGCGACCAGCCAGCGCAGTGCGGTAGTCGAGGTGGAGAAGAAGCGCGTCGAGGTGCACCAGCCGATACACATCGAAATGCCGGTCGCGGAAGTGGTCAAATCCGCGCGCGTTGCCGAAGAAAAACAGATCACGCTGTTCGAGGAAATGCCGGATTCACCCCTGCCCCCGCTGCATTTGCTTGATCCGGCAACCAAACAGGTTGAGACGGTGTCCCCCGATACGCTGGAATTCACCTCGCGCCTGATCGAGCGCAAGTTGCAGGATTTTGGCGTGTCCGTCAAAGTGGTCGCCGCCTATCCGGGGCCGGTGATCACGCGCTACGAGATCGAACCGGCGGTCGGCGTGAAGGGCAGCCAGATCACCAATCTGGTGAGAGACCTTGCGCGTGCGTTGTCGGTGGTGAGCATCCGGCTGGTCGAGACCATCCCCGGCAAGACTTACATGGCGCTGGAGCTGCCTAATCCAAAACGGCAGATGGTGCAGTTATCCGAAATTCTGAGTTCGCAGGTGTATGCCGACATGCATTCCATGCTGAGCATGGCGATGGGCAAGGATATTTCCGGCAAGCCGGTTGTGGCCGACCTTGCCAAGATGCCGCATGTGCTGGTGGCGGGTACTACGGGTTCGGGCAAATCGGTGGGCATCAACGCGATGATCCTCAGCATACTGTACAAGGCGACGCCGCAGCAGGTACGCATGCTGCTGATCGATCCCAAGATGCTCGAACTGTCGATTTATGAAGGCATCCCGCATCTGTTGTGTCCGGTGGTGACGGACATGCGCCAGGCGGCCTCCGGTCTTAACTGGTGCGTGCAGGAAATGGATAAGCGTTACCGGCTGATGTCGCATTTTGGCGTGCGCAATATCGCCGGTTTCAACCAGAAACTGCGCGAAGCGGCCAAGGCGGACAAGCCGCTGACCAATCCGTTTACGCTCACGCCGGATAACCCGGAGGCGCTCGAAGAGCTGCCGCTGATCGTGGTATTTATCGACGAGCTGGCCGATCTGATGATGGTGGTCGGCAAAAAGATTGAGGAACTGATCGCGCGTCTGGCGCAGAAGGCGCGCGCCTCCGGCATCCATCTGGTGCTGGCGACCCAGCGCCCCTCTGTCGATGTGATTACCGGGCTGATCAAGGCCAACGTGCCGACGCGCGTGGCGTTTCAGGTATCAAGCAAAATCGATTCCCGCACCATCCTCGATCAGATGGGTGCGGAAGCGTTGCTGGGACAGGGTGACATGCTGTATCTGCCGCCCGGCACCGGTTATCCGCAGCGCGTGCATGGCGCATTCGTCTCCGACCAGGAAGTGCACCGCATCACCGAATACCTGAAGGAACACGGCGAGCCGCAATACATCGACGGCGTGCTCAATTCGCTGGAAGACTCAGGTGACGCCAGTGGCGACGGCGGGCCGACGCTGGATGCAGAGGCTGACCCCTTGTACGATCAGGCGGTGGAAATCGTGGTCAAATCGCGCCGTGCGTCGATCTCGCTGGTGCAGCGCAATTTGCGCATCGGCTACAACCGCGCCGCGCGTCTGGTTGAACAGATGGAAGCGGCCGGTATCGTCACGGCGATGCAAAGCAACGGTAATCGCGAAGTGATTGCACCTCAGAGGCAGGAATGAATCAGGATTGAGGAGTGAGGATAGAGTTAAGTGCGGGACAGCGTGGTTTTCTCAATCCTCCATCCTCCATCCTAGATTGCCCCCATTTATACAAAGGAAAGTAATGAGATATATTTTTACCGTTTTAATGCTGTTATTGATGCCTTTCTCCGCCCAGGCCGGTGCAATCGAAAAGCTGAAAACCTTTATCGCGGCGACGCATGCAGCGCAGGCGAATTTTACTCAGGAGGTGCTGGATCAGAACGGCAAACGTATCCAGAGCGCGTCGGGTGTGATGCAGTTCCAGCGCCCGGGAAAATTCCGCTGGACCTACCAGAAACCGTATGAGCAGATCATCGTAGGAGATGGTGCAAAATTCTGGCTGTACGACAAGGATTTGAATCAGGTGTCCGTGAAGAAGCTTGATGCGGCTTTAGGTACTAGTCCCGCCGCGCTGCTTGCCGGCAGCAACGAGATCGAGCGAGGCTTTACGCTGAAGGAAAACGGCAACCGCGACGGACTGGATTGGTTGCAGGCCACGCCGAAAGGTTCGGACAGCAGTTTTTCTGCCGTTTACATGGCTTTCGATGCCAAGGCCGGGCTGGTGGTCATGGAGCTCAACGATGCGTTCGGTCACAAAACCGTGTTGCGTTTTTCCGGTATGCAGGCCAACCCGAAATTGGCGGCCGGGCAGTTCAAGTTCACCCCGCCCGAGGGCGCGGATGTTGTCAGCGACTGAATAATATTTGACAATTCTTTATTCGATCGTAAGGTCTTCATCCTCGCCCTCCGGGAGAGGATTGAGGTGAGGGAACGCATCACGAATGTACTCGGACACCGCGAGTTTGCGAACTATTGCCCGCAGGCAATTCCCCTGCGAGAGTCATTTCATCATCAGGGGAGCATAGTCGCCATGCCCGTTAGATATTCAAAAAGGATATTGCCATGACTGAGCCTACGATTACCTGTCCGAACTGCAAGACCGAGATCAAGCTCAACGAATCGCTGGCAGCGCCGCTGATTGCCGCGACACGCAAACAGTTCGAGCAGCAACTGGCGCAAAAGGATAGCGACATTGCACAGCGTGAACAATCGATGCGCGACAAGGAAAAACAGCTGAATGATGCCAGGCGCGAGCTCGACGATCAGGTGGCGGATCAAGTTACAGCGCAGCTGAAGGCGGAACGCGCCCGTGTCATTGCCGAGGAATCGAAGAAGGCCAAGCTGGCGAGCGCCGCCGAGCTGGAAAACAAGGCGCGTGAATTGACTGACTTGCAGGAAGTGCTTAAATTCCGCGACGAGAAACTGGCAGAGGCGCAGAAGGCGCAAGCTGATCTCATCAAGAAGCAGCGCGCACTCGATGACGAAAAACGCGAACTGGAACTCACAGTAGAAAAGCGCGTGCAGGTCGGATTAAACGAGGTTCGTACCGTCGCAAAAAAGGAAGCTGAGGACGAACAGCGGCTCAAGGTGATGGAGAAGGAACAAACCATCAGCGCGATGCAGAAACAGATCGAAGACCTCAAGCGCCGCGCAGAACAGGGGTCGCAGCAATTACAGGGAGAAGTGCAGGAACTGGAACTGGAAAACCTGTTGCGCAGCAAATTTCCCTTTGATCTCATCGAACCTGTGCCCAAGGGTGAATTCGGCGGCGATGCGCTGCATCGGGTCCGCAACCCGGGCGGGCAGCCGGGCGGCACGATCCTGTGGGAATCCAAGCGCACCAAAAGCTGGAGCGATGGCTGGCTATCGAAACTGCGCGAGGACCAGCGCACCGCCAAGGCGGAAATCGCGGTGATCGTCACGCAAGCCTTGCCCAAAGGCGTAGAAACCTTCGAGTTGCTGGAGGGCGTCTGGGTGACGCATCCGCGTGCCGCCTTGCCCGTCGCGATGATCTTGCGTCAGTCTTTGCTGGAACTTGCGCTGGCGCGCCAGTCAACCGAAGGCCAGCAAAGCAAGACCGAAATGGTTTACCAATATCTCACCGGCCCGCGCTTCAGGCAGCGCGTCGAGGCCATCGTCGAAGCGTTTTCCACCATGCAGGAAGACCTGGACAAGGAACGCAAGGTGATCATGAAACAGTGGGCCAAGCGTCAGGAGCAGATCGAACGCGTGATGGGCGCGACGGTCGGCATGTACGGCGACTTGCAGGGGATCGCCGGGAAATCGTTGCAGGAGATAGAGGGGCTAAGCCTTCAAGCATTGGATGCGCCAGTTGCAAACAATCTGGCGGAATGATGGCAACAGGCATCGGCAACAAAAATGATAAGACCGTCGCCTATGTACAGGCGCCTTGCGTATATGTCAATTTCGACATAAAATTCATCGCATGAGCAAGCCGCGTAAACCGCTGGTATGGCTGCATGGTGAAGTCAAAACGCCACCTTTTTCTGCTGAGGCAAGAGTAGAAGCGGGCGTTTTATTACGACAGCTGCAAGAAGGCATCAACATATCGCTGCCACACTCAAGACCAATGTCCGGTATCGGTCGCGGTTGTCATGAATTACGAATCACCGACGCCAATCGCACGTGGCGCATTGTGTATTACGTTGATACGGTAGCCATTGTGATTCTTGACGTGTTTGCAAAAACCACCAGCCAAACGCCCCAGACGGTCATTGACGTTTGCAAGGCGAGATTGAAGCACTACAACTCAATTTAGCACGAGGATAAATGCCATGAAGACTGATAAATTAGCGCGCCTCCAGGCCACTGGCTGGAAAGTCGGCAACGCAGAGGGTTTTCTGCAATTAAGCGATGAAGAAGCGCGGCTCGTTGCACTCAAGCTCTCGCTGATCAGCGCTGTAAAAGAATCACGCCTCAAACGCAAACTCTCGCAAATTGACCTCGCGCAACGTATGAAATCGAGCCAGTCGCGCATAGCTAAAATCGAAGCCGGCGACTCTTCGGTTTCGCTTGATTTGATCGTGCGTGCGCTTATCGCCAGCGGAGCAACAACGCGCGATATTCAGGCGGCGTTTGTGGTAAATGAATAGGAAGCGGACTAAGCTAAGGAAACGCTGATTTATTCGTCATCCCGTGAAAACGGGGATCCAGCGCCTTTATTTAACTGGGTTCCCGCCTTCGCGGGAACGACAAAACCGAATAAATCAGCGCTTTCCTAAGAGTGTCAAGCTGTCATGGGGCAGCGGGCCAAGCGTCAGGAACAGATTGAGCGCGTGATGGGCGCGACGGTTGAGATGTACGGCGACTTGCAGGGCATCGCCGGGAAGTCGTTGCAGGAGATAGAGGGGCTGGAGCTGCACGCACTGGATGCACCAAAAGCATAAAAGGGACGTTATGGAAAACACTATCATTACGGCAATTAAGGAAAAGAAAATTTTATCGTTCATATACAGCGGACACGCCAGAATAGTGGAGCCGCATGTATATGGAATTAACGAAGGCTCACAGCAGTTACTCGGTTATCAAACTCGTGGAAGCAGTAGTAGTGGCGCTGTACCGGAATGGAGACGCTTTAAAATTTCCGCGATGCAGAATTTGCAGATATTGAATGAGTTTTTTCCAGGTCGCCGTGACTTTCCATCGGGAAAGCACAGCCATTGGGATCAACAGATTTTGGTCGTCGAATAGACGATTTTTTTTCGCATTATGTAGCGAAGGGAATAAGAATGCTGACTAAATTAACTATAAAGAATTTTAAGCGTTTTGAGGATGCTGAAATTGATTTGGGGAAGTCCGTTGTATTTATCGGGCCGAACAATTCAGGTAAAACAACAGCGCTTCAGGCACTTGCTCTTTGGGAGCTTGGTTTGCGTCGTTGGACTGAGAAACGCCAAGGAAAATCAACAGCGCTTCAGCGCCAAGGTGTGGCCATTAACCGACGAGATTTGGTGGCACTTCCTGTGCCGACGGCTAATCTTCTTTGGCGCGACTTGCATGTTCGCAATGTGGAACGGCAAGAAGGGAAGCAAAAAACGCAAAATGTTCGCGTAGACATATTGGTGGAGGGAATTACTGACGATCAAGCTTGGTCGTGTGGACTTGAGTTTGATTATGCAAATGAGGAGTCTTTTTATTGCAGACCACTCCGGCTAAATGACGCGGAAAAACCGGACAGGATGCTTATTCCAGAGTTGTCCACTAGAGCAAAGGTGGCTTTGCTGCCGCCAATGTCTGGATTAACTGATCGTGAGTTTATCAAACAACCAGGGGAAATTGGGGTGTTGATAGGTCAAGGTCAGACTGCGCAGGTGCTGCGCAACATGTGCTATCGGGTATGTTGGTCAACTGAAGGCGCTACCAAGCCATCTGATGATTGGCTTGCGCTGACGAAACAGCTAGTTGATCTATTTGGCGTGAAGCTACTTAACCCAAAGTTTATTGCGGAACGCAGGGAGATTGTCATGGAGTATGAGGAAAAGTCGGGAACGCGTCTTGACCTTTCGTCTTCTGGTCGAGGGTTGCAGCAAACCTTGTTGATTCTTGCGCATCTCTACGCTAATCCTCAAACGGTGTTACTGCTTGACGAACCTGATGCACACCTTGAGGTGTTACGCCAACGACAGACTTATCATTTGATTAACGATCTTGCCGAAAAAAAAGGTTCGCAAATTATCGCTGCGAGCCATTCTGAAGTGGTGCTTGCAGAAGCGGCAAATCGTGGCACAGTAGTAGCATTTGTTGGTAAGCCACATTTGTTGAATGACCGTGGTAGCCAAGTGATGAAGGCGCTGACAGACTTGGGCTGGGATCAATACTATGAGGCAGAGCAAACCGGCTGGGTGCTGTATGTCGAGGACTCGACGGATTTGGCGATTCTTAAGGCTTTTGCCAGGATTTTGGATCACCCGGCTCAATCGTTACTGGAAATGCCATTTGTTCACTATGTGTCAACTAACTTACCTCAAAAGTCACGCGACCACTTTAACGGATTGCGTGAAGCAAAAAACGATTTAGTAGGTATTGCCATATTTGACCGTCTTGACCGCCAACTTCAGCCAACTGAAAACCTCAATGAAATTATGTGGGAAAAGAGGGAAATCGAAAACTATTTTTGTACAAAGGATGTATTGAATGCGTGGGCTGCACATGATATTGCGGATGATCTCTTTGGCCTTGCCGAACGCGATAATCGTCAGCAACTAATGGAAAGGGCGATTGCCGAAGTAACTCATCTGCTGGAGATTGACGAGAAATCCCCTTGGTCTCCTGATGTTAAAGCCTCTGACGAAGTACTGGATCGTATTTTTAGGGTTTTTTTCAAAGAGATGAAATTGCCTTTGTCTTTCCGCAAGCGAGAGTACCACTTGCTCACTGGATTTTTATCCAAACAGCAGATTGATCCTGAGGTCATTGAAAAACTGGATGCCATTGTTGCAATTGCAGGACGAGCCAAGCCAAAAGGAGGAGAAAAGTAATAATGGTTGTTGATTTTGATTTATTGAAGGGCCGGGTTACCCGAAAAAACTCGAACTTGCTTGGATTCGGAAGGTGAAGCTGTGGTAAGCATGAGCGAAAAAGGAAGACCGGCGACATCCACTGTAGTTGGTGTGCCAGGCGGCGAGTTCCTGCTCTACAAGCACGAGACCGCGAAACACGTATTCAGGTGCGGATGGAAGGAGTGCCAATGAAGAAATGCATCATCAACGTCAAGGGCGGTGACATCGCTATTGTTAGCCGCGAAGAGCAAGATTACATCTCGCTCACCGATATGGTGAAGAACTTCGATGGTGGAGGCGCCTTGATTGAACAATGGCTCAAGAACAAGGATACGGTGCTGTTTCTGGGTGTGTGGGAGCAACTCAACAATCCTGAATTTAATTCTAATTCCCCCGAATTCGAGGGAATTAGGAGCGAGTCTGAGCGCTTGACGAAATTGAACAATATTGCCATCAGTCAGATGCAATCCTTGCTGGGTAATGAATCGGTCAAGAAGCTGAGCGCGGTAGCCGGGAAAAGCAATGTCTGATTTATTCGCCACCGCGCAACCCGACGCGCCGCTGGCCGAGCGGCTACGCCCGAAACATATCGACGAGGTGATCGGTCAGTCGCATCTCTTGGGCGCAGGTCGCCCGCTGCGGCTGGCGTTTCAGTCCGGCAAGCTGCACTCGATGATCCTGTGGGGACCGCCGGGGGTGGGCAAGACCACGCTGGCGCGGTTGATGGCGTCGGCTTTTGACGCCGAATTCATGCCGCTGTCCGCCGTGCTGTCCGGCGTGAAAGACATAAGGGAAGCGATTTCGCAGGCGCAACAGGTGTTGCAGCAAAACGGTCGCCACACCATTTTGTTCGTAGATGAGGTGCATCGCTTTAACAAGTCGCAGCAGGATGCGTTTCTGCCCTTCGTGGAACAGGGTCTGGTAACTTTTATCGGTGCGACCACCGAAAACCCTTCCTTCGAGGTGAACAACGCGCTGCTGTCGCGCGCGCAGGTGTATGTGCTGCACGCACTATCCGAAGAAGAACTGGGGCAGCTGTTCGAGCGCGCAAGGCAAACTTTGAGTGTCGGGTTAAAACCCGACCTACCTGCGGAATCTTTGGCATTTACCGACGAGGCGCGGGAACGCATCATCGGTTACGCAGATGGCGATGCGCGCCGCTTGCTTAACGTGCTGGAACAATTGCAGACCGCTGCACAAACAGCGGGCATCAGCCAAGTCGACAGCGCCTTTCTCGACAACACGCTGGCGCAGAATTTGCGCCGTTTCGACAAGGGCGGCGAGGCGTTTTACGACCAGATTTCCGCGCTGCACAAGTCGGTCAGAGGGTCGAACCCGGATGCGGCGCTGTACTGGCTGGTGCGCATGCTGGACGGCGGTGCAGACGCGCGTTATCTGGCAAGACGCATCGTGCGTATGGCCTGGGAAGACATCGGTCTTGCCGACCCAAGGGCAATCCAGCTGGCCAACGATGCGGCGCAAACCTACGAACGACTGGGTTCGCCTGAAGGGGAGCTGGCGCTGGCGCAGGCGGTGATTTATCTGGCTTGTGCGCCCAAGTCCAACGCGGGCTATGCGGCGTATAACGCGGCGCGAGCCTTCGTTTCGCAGGACGGTTCGCGCGAAGTGCCGCTGCACTTGCGCAATGCGCCGACCAAACTGATGAAGCAGCTCGATTACGGCCGCGATTACCGTTATGCGCACAATGAAGCGGGCGGCTATGCGGCCGGTGAGAACTATTTCCCTGATAATATGCCACCGGTTAATTTTTATCAGCCCACCGATCGCGGACTGGAAGGCAAGATCGCCGAGAAGCTGGCCCATCTGCGTGAGCTGGACGCTCAAGCTAAAAAATAAGCCGCATGCTGTTTAATTCCTATATTTTCATCTTTGCGTTTTTACCGGTCGTTTTGCTGGGCTTTTATCGTCTGGGCAGCGTCAGTCGCCGTCTCGCCGCACTCTGGCTGGTCGCGGCCTCGCTGTTCTTCTACGGCTGGTGGAATCCGCGCTTTGTCGGCCTGCTGATGGCATCCGTTGTATTCAACTATGCGGCGGGCTACCTGATGGGCCACCGTTTGCAGCGTGGCAAGGCAGCAGGCCTTTGGCTGGCAGGCGCCATTGCGGTCAATTTCGCGCTGCTGGGTTATTTCAAATACGCCAATTTTTTCCTGACCAATTTCAACGCACTGTTTGGCACCACGATGCCGATCGGCGAATTCTTTCTGCCGCTGGGCATCTCGTTTTTTACCTTCACGCAGATCGCCTATCTGGTGGATACCTGGCGCGGCAAGGTGCGGGAATACGATTTCATCCATTATCTGTTGTTTGTGACCTACTTTCCTCATCTGATCGCAGGACCGGTATTGCATCACGCGCAGATGATGCCTCAGTTCGCGCGCCTGACAACTTATCGCGTGCACTGGGAAAATATCGCGCTGGGCGTGAGCATCTTTGTGCTGGGGCTCGCCAAAAAAGTGTTGCTGGCGGATTCTCTGGCGGCATTTTCTTCGCCGGTCTTTGATATCGCAAGGGAGGGCGGACAGCCGATGTTTTTTGAGGCGTGGATCGGTGCGCTCTCCTATACGCTGCAACTGTACTTTGATTTTTCAGCCTATTCCGATATGGCCATCGGCCTGTCTTTGATGTTCAACGTGCGTCTTCCGCTGAATTTTAATTCCCCCTATAAATCCACCAGCATCATTGAGTTCTGGCGGCGCTGGCACATGACCCTATCGGCATTTCTCAGGGATTATCTGTATATCGCGCTGGGTGGCAACCGCCGTGGCACGGTACGACGCTATGCGAATCTGATGGCAACCATGTTGCTCGGCGGGTTGTGGCATGGCGCGGGCTGGACCTTCGTGATGTGGGGCGGTTTGCATGGTTTTTATCTGTTGATCAATCATGCGTGGCGTGCATTCAAGGCGCGCATGGGCTGGGGCGCTGGCGGCGTTGTCTCGCGTTTTTTCGCGGGCGGGCTGACCTTCTTGTCGGTGGTGATCGCGTGGGTGTTTTTCAGGGCGGACAGCTTTAGCGCTGCACTATCTATTCTGACCGGCATGTCGGGTGCGCGCGGCATTTCGCTGTCCGACTCAGCGGGGAACCATCTCGGGGTCTATGCGCAGAAACTGGAACAGCTCAACGTGATGTTCAGCGGGCTGGCGCCATTATCGAGGATCAATCCTGACAAGGCGATGATACTGATCGTGCTGGGATTGATGATCGTCTGGCTGTTGCCGAACGTGGAACAGATGACACAGCGTTACCGGCCGACCTGGGAAAGTTTGCAGGTAACTAGTATGGATGAGCCGACTGGCTGGCTGATGAAATTGCTGGCCTGGCGTCCCGGTTTGCTGCAGGCCATGGTGCTGGGCATGCTGTTTGCCTGGTCGGTATTTTCGCTGACGCAGATCAGCGAATTTCTGTATTTTCAGTTCTGACCATGCGCCGTTATCTCGTCTATTTTGTTGTTTCCGCACTCTGCACGGCGCTGGGGCTGGCTGCCATCAACTGGAAGGTTGATCCTTATGGTATTTTTCAGACGCAGGGCTTGCTGGCGAAAGGTGAAATCAAGCCGCTGCTGATCCTGAACGAGCGGGTGTTCAAGAGCGTGCGACTGGCACGCGAAAAACTCGATGTGGTGGTGCTGGGCACGTCGCGTGCGGATATCGGTATCGACCCCGCACATCTTGCAACAGACGGACGGCGTGCAGCGAATCTGGCCACCTTCGATCAGCCGATCAACGAGACGTTGCGTCTTTTTGAGTTGGCATCAGCGCAGCGCGATCTGAAATCGGTCGTGATCGGGCTGGATTTTTTTACCTTTAATGCACTGCGCCCCATGCCCTCCGACTTTGTCGCGGATAATTTTGCGGCGCTACGCCCCGTTCAACTGGCCTTTTCCGTGAGCACAACGCTGGATAGCTGGAAACACCATAAACAGAAAACACCTCAACCGGGAGACTGCTGTTACAGCAACGGCGCACGGCTGCCCACGCCACCGGTCGTGGGGCATTACCGCAGCCATTTCATGAACAGCGAAAAATTGTATCTGCAATCGAAATATCTGCCCGCCCCGACATGCAGCTTTGCCATTTCAGCGACCGGACAATCCTCTACTTTGCAGGATATGCGCAGCCTCATTGCGCAGGCCTATGCCCGACACATCGCGCTGACACTGTTTATTTCCCCTTCCCATGCGCGCCAGTGGGAAGTGATTGCCACCGCCGGGTTGATGGAGAGCTGGGAAAACTGGAAGCGCGCACTGGTGCAGATCAACACTGAGGAGGCGCAGCGCGCCCGTCGTGCACCGTTCCCGCTGTGGGATTTCAGCGGTTACAACGCGATCAGCACGGAAGCAGTTCCTGCTGAGGGCGACATGAAAAGCGCGATGCGCTGGTATTCGGATTCGTCGCACTACACGATAGCGTTGGGCAACCTGCTGCTGGACAGGATGGCAGGCATAGCCGTTAAACAACTGCCGGACGATTTCGGTGTTTTGCTAAACCCGGCCACGCTGGAAAATCAGCTTGCCGCTGTCCGGCGCGGTCATGTGCGCTATCGCGACACGCACGGTGAGGATGAAGCAGAGATCGCGCAGATGGCGCTTGACACCGCGCGGCGCAAATATTGTGAACCGGGTTCAAGATAATTTCACGCGGGGTGAGCGGTGCGGTAAAATCCGCGCCTGTTGAGGCGCTTGCCTTGGGTTTAACGAACATAGCAGGCAGCTACATCAAATAATTCATTTGATTCCCACAGGGTTCTTCCACTGTGGGTAATAGCTCGCAAACTTGCTATGTACGGGCACCCTCGCTACGCTCTCCCTCACCCAAACTCTCTCCCGGAGGGAGAGGGGACGAACGAACGCTTGCGCGGGTTTTATGTTAATTTAAGGAAATACAGTATGTTGGATATTCAGGTTTTGCGCAGTGATCTGGACGGCGTGGCAACGCGTCTGGCAACACGTGGTTTTGTGCTGGATACGGCGCGTTTTAACGAGCTGGAAGCGCAGCGCAAAACGATACAGATGCGCACGCAGGAATTACAGGCCAGGCGTAACAGTTCATCCAAGTTGATCGGGCAGGCCAAGGCGCGCGGCGAGGATACCTCGGCGATCATGGCAGAAGTCGCACAAGTCGGTGAAGAACTGAAGCTGATCGAGGTGCAACTGGGTGAGTTGCAGGGTGAATTGCAGCAGATGCTGGAAGGTTTGCCGAATCTGCCGCATGAGGGGTTGCCGGTCGGCAAGTCCGAGGCGGACAACGTCGAAGTGCGTAAAGTCGGCAGCCTGCCTGTATTCGATTTTGCGGTGAAGGATCACGTCGAGCTGGGTGAAAATCTGGGCGGGCTGGATTTTGAGACGGCGGCCAAGATTTCCGGTGCGCGTTTCTCGTTGTTGAAAGGGCCGCTTGCGCGCCTGCACCGTGCGCTTGCGCAGTTCATGCTCGATACGCATACCGACAGTCACGGCTACACCGAAGTGTATGTGCCGTATCTGGTGAATGCGGCGTCCATGCGTGGCACCGGGCAATTGCCGAAATTCGAGGAAGATTTGTTCCGCGTGCCGCGCCAGATGGGCGAGGCGGGCGAGCAGAATTTTTATCTGATCCCCACCGCCGAAGTGCCGGTGACCAACATGGTGCGGGACGAGATCGTGCCGCTGGAATCCTTGCCGTTGAAATATGTGGCGCATACGCCGTGTTTTCGTTCCGAGGCGGGTTCTGCCGGACGCGACACGCGCGGCCTGATCCGTCAGCATCAGTTCGAAAAAGTTGAACTGGTGCAGATGGTGCATCCGGATGCGTCCTACGCCGCGCTGGAGCAATTGTTAGGACACGCAGAAACGATATTGCAAAAGCTGGGCTTGCACTATCGCGTGGTAAAACTGTGTACCGGCGATATGGGGTTTTCCGCCGCGACGACCTATGACATCGAGGTGTGGTTGCCCGCGCAAAACACCTACCGTGAAATCTCGTCGTGCAGCAATTTCGAGGCGTTCCAGGCGCGTCGTTTGCAGGCGCGTTTCAGAAATGCCGCCGGCAAACCGGAATTGCTGCATACCCTGAATGGCTCGGGTCTGGCTGTCGGCCGTACGCTGGTCGCTGTCTTAGAGAACTATCAGCAGATTGATGGCCGTATTGTCATTCCAGAGGTGCTGCGACCCTATATGGGCGGTTTGGAAATACTGTCCGCAAGTTGATTACTTGAATTATTGTCTGGACAATGAATAGGAAGAAGCTGCCTGTTCTTTGTCCGTCGCGATTTTTGATTTGGCGTGCAGGGAAAATGCGGGATTGTTGCTTGTGCTGACCAGTTGGTAATCGCGTGGCTGTACGTTATCTGTTCCGCCGGTGAGCCGGGTGAGCATGTCGTAATAGGCACGGATATTCTCGACGAAAACCACGGCTTCCCCGCCCCGTGCATAGCCGTGTTTCAGTTTTTCAAAATACTGCGGGTTGCTTAAGGAAGGCAGCCAGCGTTTTACTTCCAGCCAGGTGTCTGCATCCCCCCCTTGTCGCTGTGTCAGCACGCGGGCATCTTCAAGATGGCCTTGTCCTTGATTGTAGGCGGATAAGGCCAGCCAGGTCAGCTCGGGTTCCTCGATGTGGGGCGGTAGCTGTTTCTTGATCAGTTCCAGATATTTCGCGCCTGCCAGTATGCTCTCGCGGGCATCGAGGCGATTCGTCACGTGCATCTGGTCCGCAGTGGCCTCGGTCAGCATCATCATGCCGCGCACGTTGGTAAACGAGGTGGCCAGCGGGTTCCAGTGCGATTCCTGATAGGCAATGGCGGCAATCAGTCGCCAGTCTTCATTGATGGCTTTGCCGGCCTCCTCGAACAGGCGGCGAAATTTCGGCAGGGTCTTGCCGGTTTGCGCGATAAATTCGGCGGCGTCCAGCGGCGCGAGTCGGTCGTTGTGGCCATAGTAGCGATCCAGTAGTTTGTCCAGTTCGCCATTTTTCTCGATTTCTGCAAAAAACTGTTCAGATGCGGCGATCAGCGCATTCTCTGCATTCGCGGGGAAAGCCCAGGCGATCTTGGCGGGTTTGCCCACGTCAAATGCGACAGCCAGATTCAGGTAATAGTTATTCATCTGTTCGATCTGTTCGTGATTGGCGAGGGTATATTCCAGTTTTCCCTGCGCGACCTCTTTGAGCAGATCCTCGACCGTCTGTTTGGTGCGTGACTCCCATGTCAGCCCGGGTATCTGCTGGCGCAGTGCAATCAGGGTGTTTTCGTGATTGGAGCCGGCGATCACTGCGATGTGATGGCCGACCAGATCGCTTAACTTGTGTGGTGTGGGTTGATCCTGATCCTGATTAAATACGACCTGTTCATGCACGGTCTGATAGGCGGGGCCATACAGCAAGTTGTTGTTTTTCTGGTCCAGTCTGAAGCCGCTGGCGGAAAAATGTGCCTGATGTTTGTTGAGTACCGTTTCGATCTGATCCGCCGGAGCCAGTATGATCTTGACGGGAACATACAGGTAATTGGCGAACTGTTGCGCGAGTTGTTTTGAAAATTCTTCGTCAGACAAGGTGGTGTCCTGGGAGACGACCACGACCAGTTCGTCGTCGCGCCAGGAAGGCAAAACCAATGACAATGGCTTGTTCAGATGGGTATATCCGAACAGCATCAGCGCCAGGAAAACGCCGAATTGTAATAGTCTGATCAGAAGGTGGTGTCTGCGCATAATAACATTCTGCACGAAATTGCCGGTTACTGGTAGAATTCGCGTCCCGGAGAGGTGGCAGAGTGGTCGAATGTACCTGACTCGAAATCAGGCGTACGGTATTCCCGTACCGAGGGTTCGAATCCCTCCCTCTCCGCCAAATTAAAAAGGACATCCTTCAGGGTGTCCTTTTTAATTTGCGAGAGTGGCGGGTGAGAACCCTCTTGGGTTCGACCAGGAGTCTGACCAATGGAAGGACGACGCAGGACGCGCGAAGCGCGGTCCCGAGAGAAACGAGGGACGAGGGGCAGAGGCAATGCGATACCCGAGCACCAGCGAGCACTGCTCGCGCAGGACGCTTGAAGAGCGGTCCCGAGCATTGCGAGGGATGAGTGCATCGCGGATGCAACGCGACGCACGAACAATCCCACCCCCCGGTCTTAGGCGGGTTTTTTATTTATATTTCAAAGTTGTACCGTTAGCAAATATCAGCCCGATTTTACGGGGTGGGCGGCATGCTATACACTTGCGCGAAAATATAAAAACGGGGCGGATTAGGGTGGCAGATAATTACGATCAGTACAGCAAGGATGAACTTTTGCGCTTGTTGCGCGAGCGCGACCGCAAGCCGAGATTCGGGCTGGTGTGGGAACGCAACGAGATCGAACATGACAAGAGTCTGAACGATGATTTCGTGGCGCTCGATCTTGATCCCGGTCTGTCATGTGGCGAGGAACCGTTTGAAAATCTTATCATCGAGGGCGATAATTTCGATGCCCTGCGCTATCTGCGCATGACCCATGCCGGACGGGTGAATTGCATCTACATTGACCCGCCCTACAATACCGGCAACCGTGATTTCATCTACAACGACCACTTCGTGGACAAGGACGATGCCTACCGGCATTCCAAGTGGCTGGAATTCATGTATCGACGGCTTACGCTGGCGAAAGACTTGCTGGCCGAGGATGGGGTGATATTTGTCTCCATTGGTGAAGAAGAAGCGTGTCATCTGAAATTATTGATGGATCAGATATTTGGTTCGCAGCAATTTATTGGGCAACTTGTATGGAAGAGCCGACAAAACAAGGATAATCGAACAAAAAATGGGGTTTCCATTGACCATGAATATGTTCTTGTTTACGGCTCAACCCTACGAGGTGATCGTCGAAATGAGGAGCAATTTAACAACCCAGATCATGACCCGCGTGGAGCGTGGACCAGCGGCAATATGGTTGGTTTAGCCGATGAAAATGCTAGGCCGAATTTGCACTATGAATTGATAGACCCTGCAACAGAAATCAATTATGGAAAACCACGACAAGGTTGGAGATTCGATCGAAATCGGATGGCTTTAATGATTGCTGAAGGTCGAGTTTTGTGGCCAACAAAGATTAACGGTCGTCCACGCCAAAAGGTATTTTTGAATGAGATGAAATCTGAGTTTACAGGGTATTCATCGTTGGTAGGTGACGGTGTCTTTACCTATCACGGCACAAGGGAATTAGAAGATATTTTTGAGTCAAAGTCTTTTGATTTTCCAAAACCATCATCATTAATTAAAGAGTTAGTTGAACAGGCTACCAAACCCGGCGACTTGGTGCTGGATTTTTTTGCCGGTTCCGGCACGACAGCACACGCGGTGATGAAGTTGAACGCTGAGGATGGCGGCAACCGGCGCTATATTCTGGTATCCAGCACCGAAGCGGAAACTAAATCCCCCCCAACCCCCCTTTTTCAAAGGGGGGAGTCCTTTCCCCCATCCCCCCTTTTACAAAGGGGGGGGGGGCGAAGCGGAGGGGGATTTAAAGAATCTGTGTCGCGATGTTTGCGCGGAGCGGGTACGGCGGGTGGCGAATGGCTATACCAACAAGAAGGGCGAGGCGGTGGAAGGCTTGGGTGGCGGGTTTGCTTATCTGCGTACCAATCGAATTCCGGTTTCCCGTGTCTTTAATGACATTCAGCACGAGCAGGTGTGGAGAGCATTGCAACTGACCCACGGGTTGCCACTAGCGGGATACAACGAGGGTGCGCTGCTGCAGTTGGCAGGTAATGCTGATGACAGGTTGTTGTACGTGCCGAAACTCTCTGAACCTGTGCTGGAGGAAGTAGCACGGCAGGCAGGTTTGGGTGGGCGGCTGGTGGTGTATTCATGGCAGCCGGGGCAAATCAGGCAGCGCGTGGAAGCGTCCAATGTGGTCTTTGAAAGAATCCCCGAATTTCTGATGAATCGTTTTGGAGGGCGTTCCACCCTCTAACAAGCCCCCTTTATCAAAGGGGGATGGGGGGATTTTAGCGGAGGGGAAATTAATGCTGAAGTATGAACCGCGCCTCAAATTCTACTCTCGTCGGCTGCGCAGTAATATGACCGATGCAGAGCAGTTGTTGTGGAGGCATCTGCGACGCAAGCAAATTCTGGGCGTGCAGTTTTACCGGCAAAAGCCGATTGGTTTATTCATAGTGGATTTTTATGCGCCCGCGCTTGATTTGGTGATTGAACTGGATGGTGGGCAACATTTTGAGCCGGAGGCAATGAAATATGACCAGCAACGGGATGAGTATCTCCGGCAGCAAGGATTGTGTGTGATGCGATTTGATAATTTGCAGGTGATGAAGGAAACAGAGTCTGTGCTGACAATGATTGTTGAGTTTGCAGAAAAAAGAAATCCCCCTAACCCCCTCAAATCCCCCCAACCCCCTTTGTCAAAGGGGGAGTTCGTTAAAGGGGGATCGTGATCGTTTCTTCTAACCGGTATTATGTGAGCTTAACGCGAGGTGAAAAATGAATGCACAGTTGAAGCAACGTATTGATGAAAAATTGGAGAAGCTGAGCGACCAGCGCATGGCAGAGGTGCTGGATTTCGTGGAATTTCTGGCGGCACGCGAGTATGCAGATGAAACCACTGACGGTGAGGCCTACCTTGCCGGGATTGAACAAAGCCTGAGTGAGTGGTCTAGCGAGGCGGACGAGAGAGCTTACCGTGGCCTATAAACAATTCGAGGTGGTGCGTGTGCCCTTTCCGTTCAGCGATAAAGAGGCAAACAAAAACCGGCCTGCGCTGGTTTTGTCGGATGAGGATATATTTAATGCGCCGGCAGGACATTCGGTGATGGCGATGATTACGTCTGAAGCGCATTCGGCTTGGCCGCTGGATTGTGTGGTGCGCAATTTACACGCCGCCGGGTTGCCTGCGCCATCCAAGGTGCGGTTTAAGCTATTCACGCTGGATCATCGTCTGGTGCATGGAAGGCTGGGAGAGCTTGATGCAGAAGATGCTGGACGGATAAAACAGGCGCTGAATCGTCTGCTGGGTGCGTGATGTTTAACGCTTTTTTTGCAAACGGGTTATATCAAAGAGGCGGTCAATGATCGTATCTCCAAACCGGTATCAAAAAGAAGCCAGTGACAACGCACTGTCTATTTTTCGCTATGCCTTGCAGCAAATTGAGGCTGCACCCGATGAGGCAAATCGCAAGCAGGCGGCAGCGTATAACGGCTGTGCGTTGATACAAGCACCGACGGGTTCTGGCAAAACCATGATGGCCGGTATGATTGCAGAAGCATTTTCGCGTGAAGCAAAAATTGTCTGGTTCTGGTTTACGCCGTTCGCTGGACTGGTGGATCAGGCCAGTATTGCGCTCAAGAAGCAGTTTGGTGGCTTGCGTGTGCGAGACATTCAGGGCGACCGGCTGGCAATGGGAACGCGTAGCGGCGATGTGTTTGTTTCCACCTGGGCGGCGGTGGCAGCAAACAACGAGAAGGCGCGGCGTTTACGGCGTGACGGGGATTTGTCGCTTTCGCTGGATGCGTTGATACCTTCATTGCGTGAACTGGGGTTTCATATCGGCGTGGTGGTGGACGAAGCGCATCACACCTTCGGTAGTGCAACCGAGGCGGTGCGTTTTTATACCGAGGTCATGCAGCCGGAATTCACGCTGCTGATAACCGCCACGCCTGACGATAAGGACGTGGACAAGTTCAAACGCACCACGGGCATTGCCGAACTGCACCGCATCACTGTGAGCCGTCAGGATGCCGTAGATGCCGGAATGATTAAGGCGGGCATCAAGTCGGTGGCCTATCTCGCACCGGACGACCAGAAAGCGCTGGTGGATTTTCAGATGGCGGCGCTAACCGACGCCAAGGCCGTGCATGAGCGCATCAAGCAGGAGTTGCAGGCGGCAGGCATCAATCTGATGCCGTTGATGCTGGTGCAGGTGGCAACCACTGAGAAGGACGATGATGTGGCACGGACGCGCGAAAACCTGAAACTGTTGGGTTTTCGCGAGGAAGCGATAGCGTCTTATACGGCGAAAGAGCCTTCGGACGACTTGCTGGCGGTTGCGCTGGACGAAACGAAAGAGGTTCTGATTTTCAAGATAGCCGTGGCGTTGGGATTTGATGCGCCCCGCGCCTTTACGTTGGTTTCCATGCGCGGCGCGAAGGATACCGATTTTGGTATTCAGGTAGTGGGTCGGATTCTGCGAGTGCATCGCCGCTTACAGGGGCGTGATGTACCGGAGTTGCTGCGTAACGGCTATGTTTTTCTGGCAGATGCAGAAAATCAAACCGGGCTGACAGGTGCGGCGGACAAGATCAATGCGATTCGCACCGGACTTTCCGAAATCAGCCCCTATACGATGGTGGTAAATATCGCCGGACGGAATCAGGTGCAGATTGTGCAAAATGGGCAAAGCACGATGCTGCCAGTCGTGCCGGAAATGCCAGTCGCAGTGAATACCGCGCAAGATTCAGTCATGCCGGCGGTTTATGCCGCAACAGGCGCGCTTTCCGGTGCGATGCAAAACGTGCTGGAAGGCTTCGTGCTGTCTATGCCGGGAGCGCAGAACGAGCAAGTGCGGCGCGTTCTGGCGTCGCTTTCTGGCACAACCCGTTTCACGCTGAAGATACCCTCTCTGGTATTCAAAATCGAACGGCTGCCACTCGGAACCGATGCGCTGCTGGCCTGTATAGGCGGCAAGGTTGCAATTGGCGAACGCGAATTGAACGAAGGGCGGCGCGCTAAAACGACGGTCATCCGACGCGAGGAGGAGATATTTACCCGTGCTGTGATAGATACGAAATATCAGGCGCGAATATCCGAAACCGAAATCGCAAGACGTGCGCAACGCGTTTTGTTTGAGCCGGATTATCTTGATCCGCGTGATTTACACGCGGTGTTGATTGTGCGGTTGAAATCTGAATACGATGCGCGTGGATTTCAATATGGGGATAGTGAGTTGGAGTTGGTTCTGGATTTGATTCTGGCCGCATTCCCAAGCTTGATTCGTCAAGCTGCGCGGGAATGTGCGGCGCAATATTCGGAATTGATGGATGCCGCACCTTTGCCGGAGATTGTCGAACTGCCACTGGGTGCGCGAACTTCGCGCTTAAATGTTTATGGCGTGATGCCGCCAGATTTGAACCGCGATGAAATGGCATTCGCTGAAATGCTGGACAGTGATTTGTCTGGAATAGTGGAATGGTGGCATCGTAATGAGCCGCGCAAACCGTGGTCTATTGGCTTGATTTTGCCGAACGGTGCGCAGTATTTTCCGGATTTTGTGTTGAAAGTAAAAGGCAGGCTTCAAGGCGATGGCTTGCTGCTGGTTGAAGTGAAGGGCGACCATCTGTTGAATAGCAGCGATACATTGGACAAAGTGCTGGCGAGCCACCAGCGCTATAAACGCCCGATGATGTCGATGCGGGATAGCGACGGGCGCTTTATGACTATCCGGCAGGATGAGAATGGTAAAAATTCACCGGATCAGGTTTTTCGGCTGGATTTGATGGTTGGTTAACGGATACATTGGCTGTATCACCTCGTCGTTTTCAGTTTCACCGCAAAACCCGCTACACCGATCTTGAACAGAAAATTTAAAGGCGGTATCCAATGGTCTGTGCGTAAATTTGACGTACAATTACGGCATCTGTTTTAGGAGACTTTGCCATGACCACAACCCTTGCCAATGAATCAGCCCGTATAAATCTGCGCACCAGTGTTGAAGCGAAGGCGATGATCGAGCGTGCCGCCGCCTTGATGGGAACGACGGTTTCCAGCTTTATGTTGCAGAACGCTTTTGAGGCGGCGCGCCGGATTGTGTCGGAGACCGACACGTTGTTGCTGACACAGCGCGACTTTGAGGTATTCACCGCCTCCATTGAAAATCCCCCCAAACCCAAGACCGCCTTGCGCAAACTGATGGCGCGCCATTAACGGTCACGGCAATGATGACGTTTCAAAGAGTAAAGTTTGACATGTTCGTTCCCTCACCCCAGCCCTCTCCCAGAGGGCGAGGGGGCAATCGTGTAACTACGCTTGATTTTTCTAAATGATGGCTGGCATCCGGTTGTTGAGTTCGGAGCATAGACGCGAGTGCTTCGATTGCGGCGAGGCCGCGCTGAATGATTTTCTGTTGCGACAGGCCGGGCAGCAACAACGGCGCGGTTTTGGCAAAACCTATGTGGCTGTTGCCGAAGATGGCGTGACAGTAACGGGATTTGTGACGGTTAGTGCCGGACAAGTTGCCACGACGGCTTTGCCCGCCCAGTTGAAATTGCCACGTTATCCCGCACCTATATTGAGAATTGGCCGCCTGGCGGTTGACGGGTGCTATCAGGGCCGTGGCATCGCCCAGGATTTACTGGCTTTCGCTTTACGCCTGGCCGTGGAATTTTCCCAGCGGGTGGGTTTGTATGCGGTGATAGTGGATGCCAAGCACGACAAGGCCCGTGCGTTTTATGTGAAGCTGGGATTCATCGCTTGCGTGGATAATCCGCTGTGCCTGTATCTGCCTGTCGCCACGCTTGAACAGTCGGTCACTCCATAATCAGTCTACGGTATTATTGGTGCGGGGAGTGTGAACGCAACCCACCTGGGTTCGACCAGCGAGCACCGTTCGCGCAGGACGCGCGAAGCGCGGTCCCGGCAGGGACGAGCCTTTCGTAAGCGAAAGACGAGCACAAGCTGGCACTGCCAGCGCAGGACAGACGCAGGTTTATCCCGCAGGGACGAAGGCTTCGCAAATGCGAGACCCGAGCGCCGCCGCCCTAAATAGTGGATTTCAAAAATACTTTTATTCTGCATCGTTGTTCAGCAGGGAAGGTGGCAACGCAACCCACATCTTTGCTATGATGCGGCTCATGCGCATTCTCTCCGGTCAATTTCATGCGTCATTATTCCACCCCCCTCAATCGATGAGACTGGTGCGGTTGGCTGCGCACTGAAATCAGCGACTTATCATGATAGATGACATCGTGCGCAGTAAGTTGAAAAGCAGAGTCAAATCGGTTGCCGCGTTAGCCGTTGTTTCGCTGGTCGCCATGATGATGATGCCAGCCTTCTCGAATCTGCTGAGCGGCACGACCAGCATGCTGTCCGTGCACTTGCTGATGGAATTGTTTGCCGTGGTCATCGCGATGTTGATCGTGACCGTGTCGTGGCATACCTTCGATGCGCGCTCAACGGGTTCCGCGAGTATTCTGATTTGCGGTTTTCTGATCGTCGCCAGCTGCGATGTGGTTCATGCGCTGACCTATAAGGGGATGCCGCCCTTTCTTGCCGAGAGCAGCACACCGCGCGCGATATTTTTCTGGCTGATGGGACGCTCATTTGAAGTGGCCACCATGGCAATGGTCGCGCTGGGATGGGAATTGCCCTGGACGCGAAAATTCTGGCTGGGCACAGGCTTGCTCATATCGGCCGTGCTGATCTGGTTCGGCTCCTACCACATCGACGCGTTTCCCCTCACGTTCATCCCTGGAGAGGGCGTGACATCGTTCAAAGCCGGGTATGAGTATGTGCTGTGCTTTTTGAATATCGCCGTCGCGTTGTTGTTCTGGGCGCGCGCCGAGCGCAGCGGGCGGTCGCGCTATTATCTGATGGCGTTATCCAGTTTTGTGATGGGCATCGGAGAAATCGCATTCACCGCCTATGTGGAGCCTTCCGATTTTCAGAATATCTTCGGGCATATCTATAAACTGCTGGCTTATGGGTTGCTGTACTGGGCCAACTTTGTGACCAGCATGCGCGAACCCTTTGCAGAGGTTCATCAATCAGAACGCAGATTGCGTGAGAGTGAGAATCGCCTGAGTCATGCAGAACATGTCGCGCGTCTGGGTAACTGGACACTGGATAGGGCAAGTGATGAATTGATCTGTTCGGATGGCATATTTCATTTGTTTGAAATCGATCCCAACCGTTCCAGTGTCAGTATCGCGCATCTGCTGAATGTCATTCATCCTGATGACCTTGATTCGGTGAGGCAGGTTTGCCGCGACGCGCTTAAAAACAAATTGCCCTGTGAATCCACCTACCGACTGCTCATGAAGGATGGCAGCGTCAAGTGGGTGCATGAAAAATGCGTGTCGGATTTTGATACTGCGGGAAACGCGTTGCGTACACATGGTTATGTGCAGGACGTTACAGAACGCAAGCTGGCGGAAGAGGAAATTCACAGCCTGGCATTCTATGATGCGCTTACCCAACTGCCGAACCGGCGTCTGTTGATGGACCGTCTGCACAAGGCTTTGTCTAGTTCTGCGCGCAGCCGTTATTGTGGCGCAGTGCTGTTTCTGGACATGGACCGTTTCAAGACGCTGAACGATACGCTGGGGCACGCCTACGGTGATCTGTTGCTGATTGAAGTGGCGCAGCGTTTGCATTCCAGTGTGCGGGAAGTGGATACGGTCGCGCGTCTGGGGGGCGATGAGTTCGTGGTGCTGATCGAGGAGATCGATGAAAACGCCGGGACTGCTTCGCAAAAGGTTGCGCAAATTGCGGAAAAAATTCGCGCCGCACTGTCAGCGCCTTATCAACTCAGGGGGAATCAGCAGCACAGTTCGCCGAGTATCGGCGTGACCCTGTATTGCGGTGATGAGGAATCGGCGGATACCCTGCTCAAACAGGCCGACATGGCGATGTATCAGGCCAAGGAGTCAGGGCGTAATGCAGTGTGCTTTTTCGATCCGGCGATGCAGCAGATTGTCGAGCAACGCGGCTCGATCGAAGCGGATCTGCACCAGGCCATCGCCGGCCGGCAATTGCATTTGTATTATCAGATTCAGATAGGCAGCGATTTGCGCCCGCTGGGTGCGGAAGCGCTGGTTCGCTGGGTGCATCCGGAGCGCGGCATGGTCTCGCCCGCACAATTCATTCCCGTCGCGGAAGGCAGCGCGCTGATTATCAGTATCGGTGACTGGGTACTGGACACGGCATGCAGACAGCTTGGTGTATGGGCTGCGGATCCGCGAACCCGCGATCTGACGCTGGCCGTGAACGTGAGCGCGCGTCAATTCAAGCAACCTGATTTTGTCGACAAGATAGCTGCATTGTTGAATGCACACCGGATCGATGCGTCGCGTTTGAAGCTGGAATTGACGGAAAGCGTGGTACTCAATGACGTGCTGGACGTGATCGCCAAGATGCATGCCTTAAAGGCGCTGGGCGTCGGCTTGTCAATAGATGACTTCGGAACGGGGTATTCCTCGCTGGCGTATCTCAAGCAGTTGCCGGTCGATCAGATCAAGATCGATCAGAGTTTTGTGCGTAATATGGTGACTGATCAGAACGATGCCGTGATGGTCAAAACGATCATCGATCTGGCGAAAAACTTCCGTCTGAATGTGATCGCCGAAGGGGTGGAAACCGAAACCCAGTTGATGTTCCTGAAGGAGCTGGGTTGCATGGCGTATCAGGGATATTTTTTCAACAAGCCGATGCCGATAGAACAGTTTCAGGTTTTGCTGCAGGCGCACTGAGCAGAATGATGGAGCCGCAGATCAAAGTGTTAAGCGCCGGCATCTTCAGCCTGATGCTGGCGCTGGGTATTGCGCGTTTTGCCTATACCCCGTTGCTGCCGTTGATGCAGCATCAGGCAGGGCTTGGGGTCGCTGCCGCAGGCTGGCTGGCGGCGATCAATTACGCCGGCTATCTGAGTGGCGCCCTGATTGCCACGTTGATCAGCGACATGGTGTTGAAGGATAGGCTGTATCGTATCGGCATGATTCTGGCGATCATCAGCACCGCGATGATGGGGTTGACCACCGATTTTACCTTATGGGCCTTGTCCCGCTTTGTCGCAGGACTGAGCAGTGCCGCTGCCTTGATGCTGGGCAGCGGACTGATCCTTAACTGGCTGATACGCCATAATCATCGCAGCGAATTGGGCTTGCATTTTGCAGGTATTGGTCTTGGGATCGCCTGCTCGGCCGCGGTGGTGTCTTTAATGACACAGTGGTTTAACTGGAGAGAACAGTGGTTCGCACTCACGCTGCTGGGTTGTCTGCTGGTGATTCCGGCACTGCGCTGGTTGCCGCCACCGGACCGCAGTAGCGTGACCCGTACGGGCCAGAAAATGGAGGATGCCCCGCCCAGTACCCTGTTCATGAAACTATTTATGTTTGCATATTTTTGCGCAGGTATCGGCTACGTAGTCAGTGCTACTTTTATCGTCGCCATCATTGATCATATGCCCGGACTTAAGGGCAACGGAACGCTGGTTTTTTTCGTCATCGGCGCTGCCGCTGCACCTTCATGCATCGCCTGGGATCGGGTTGCACGCCGTGTCGGAAAACTGAATGCGCTGATTGCAGCGTCCCTGTTGCAGATAGTCGGCATCATGCTGCCGGTGCTGGCAGGCGGTTTGATGGCCGCGCTTGCGGGAGCTGTACTGTTTGGCGGCACCGTGATGGGTATCGTCAGTCTGGTGCTGACGATGGCAGGTCAATACTACCCGACGCGCCCGGCCAAGATGATGGGTAAGATGACACTTTCGTATGGTGCGGCGCAGATCATCGGTCCTGCGATCACCGGCTGGCTGGCGACCCGTCTGGGCAGCTACTCGGCAGGTCTTTATCTGGCTGGCGGATTTATGGCTGTTGGCACCCTGCTGCTGTTGATGCTCAGGACCGTGGAAAAGCGCGACGCTGCGTCAGGACTGTCCGGATAAACGGAAGGGGCGCGCCGTTCTTCAATTCGCAGAGCGGTTTTTTTGCAGGAAAAAATCGCCGATCCAGTTGCCGTTTTTATAGTCCAGTGTGAGGCGTTTCGGCACGTAGGCCTCGGGTTTGACAATCGGGAAATCGGTCACGGGCGGCTCGTCCTTGAAATCGTTGACGTTGCAGGAGGAGGTCATTACCGGACGGAAGCCGATTTTCAGTTGCGGGTTGGCAAAGACAAAGTTTGCCGCTTCTGCCTCCGCGCCGAAACGCACCGCTTTTCTGATCAGGCAACTGAAATACAGCTCCATTTCAACCGCCAGCGGCTCGGTCAGTGTCTGCATTTGCTTGTCGGCGGCGCGACTCCACTCCACCGCGACTTGCTTGCCCATAATTTCGATGGTCGCTTGCATATCGGTCTCCTTGTTTAGCACGAACTGTTGATGCCGGCTTTCAGCTCACTCAGGCTGATGATTTCGATGGCGCGCACCCTGACTTTGATGATGCCGGCTTCCTGGAAATGCGAAAAAGCGCGGCTGATGGTTTCCAGTTTTAGTCCCAGATAGCTGCCGATTTCCTGGCGTGACATGCAAAGCTGAAAGCGGGTGGGTGATAAGCCGCGCGTGGCGTAACGCTGTGAGAGGTTGAGCAGGAAGGCCGCCAGACGTTCTTCGGCGCGCATCGAGCCCAGCAGCAGCATGATGCCCTGATCGCGCACGATTTCGCGGCTCATGATTTTGTGCAAATGGCGCTGCAACGACGGAATGTCGCGGCTTAAGGTTTCCAGCTTGTTGAACGGCAGTTCGCATACCCTGCTGTTTTCCATGGCGACCGCTTCGCAGGCGTGTATGTCGCTGCTGATCGCGTCCAGACCGATGATTTCTCCGGCCATTTGAAACCCCGTCACCTGTTCGCGCCCGTCGTCGTGCAGAATCTGTGTCTTGAAAGAGCCGCTGCTGATGGCAAACAGCGAGCGGAATTTGTCCCCGCTGCGATACAGGTAATCGCTGCGCAAAAAGCTGCGCTTTTGCATGCTGAGTTCGTCTAGCCGTTGCATTTCTTCAGCGCTGAGGCCGATAGGCAGGCAAAGCTCGGCCAGGTTGCAGCTGGAACAGGCGGATTTTTGGGCGGGAGCGTTCAATGGCACGTCGCATAACCTTAAGACAATGGTGGGACAGATAATAACAGGAACCGGGGACTGTAACGTGAACTCGAGCAAGCGTTCGTTTGTTCCCTCTCCATCGGGAGATAACCAGCGACTTTGCCATCGTCTTGTGATGGCTTAGTCGAATGGCTAATCGTTCCATCAGGGTTTGGGTGAGGGAACCGACCGGTGCAAGCACATCATGCCCAAGGGTGGAGCTTGCGCCATGTCGGTTGGATTGTATTACCACCGTACTTTGCCGGATAGATGATATGTTTTTTGACCTACATCAAAGCAATTTCCGGCGCCCGCTGGCATAATGCCACCCTCTTCAAATCGTGGCGATATTCATGTTGAACACTAATCAATTGGTCGTGGATCTGGAGCTGATACGCAGGCTGGACAAAAACGGCCCCCGCTACACCTCTTATCCGACCGCAGATCGTTTTGTCGAGGCCTTTAATGCCGAAACCTACAGCCAGTGGCTGGCCAAGCGCGAAATCGGCGGCGTCAGTCGCCCCCTGTCGCTGTATATTCATATTCCGTTCTGCAACACGCTGTGTTTTTATTGCGCCTGTAACAAGGTAATCACCAAGGATAAGAGCAAGGCCGATGTGTATGTGGGCTATCTGATCAAGGAAATGGCGATGCAGGCAAAGTTGCTGGGCAAAGGTCAGGTGGTCGAGCAGCTGCACTTTGGCGGCGGCACGCCGACTTTTTTGTCGGATGACGAAATTCGCCGGGTGATGGGTGCGATACGCGAGAATTTCAAGCTGGTGGAGGAGGGCGAATATTCTATCGAAATCGATCCGCGCAAGGTCAGCGATGAGACCATCGCGTTGCTGGGAAAAGAAGGGTTCAACCGCATCAGCATCGGTGTGCAGGATTTCGACGATGACGTGCAGCGCGCGGTGAACCGTATCCAGTCCGAGGAAGAGACGCTGCGCGTGATACGGGCGGCGCGTGCCAACGGTTTCAAATCGGTGAGCATTGATCTGATCTACGGTCTGCCCAAACAGACGCTGAACGGATTTGGCGTGACACTGGATCGTGTGATTGCCGCCGATCCGGATCGCTTGTCGATTTACAATTATGCGCACATGCCGACCCTGTTCAAGCCGCAGCGCCGCATCCATGAAGAAGATTTGCCGGAACCGCAGATCAAGCTGGATATTCTGAGCATGGCGGTGAACAAGCTGACCGAGGCTGGTTATGTGTATATCGGCATGGATCATTTCGCCAAGCCCGAAGATGAGCTGGCGGTGGCGCAACGCCAGGGCCGGTTGCACCGCAACTTTCAGGGTTATTCCACGCATTCGGACTGCGATCTGGTCGCGCTGGGAGTGAGTTCCATTGGCAAGATCGGGCCGACTTACAGCCAGAATTACCGCGATCTGGAAAACTATTACGATGCGCTCGATCATGACCAGCTACCCGTCATGCGCGGTCTGGAACTGAATGCCGACGATCTGGTACGCCGTGCGATCATTCAGGCGCTGATGTGTCACTTCGAGCTGTCCAAGGACTCGTTTAATACCGCCTATCTGATCGATTTCGACAGCTATTTCGCAACCGAACTGGAAGAATTACGCGAATACGAACGCGAGGGGTTGCTGGAAATATCCGGTGAATGGATCAGCGTGACACCCAAGGGGCGCATGCTGATACGCAACATCTGCATGGTGTTCGATAAATACCTGCGCACCCGCACCGAGCATGCGCGCTACTCGAAGGTGATTTAACTATAGAAACAGTTTTCAGTTTTTCGTAAGCTGGAAACCCGTTTTTTTAGATGAGGATTGCCATTTTATTAGATTGCGGGCATTATTCACCCTGCGAATTAACTTTCAATAGGTGAAGAAATGGCCATTACTCTCGATACCATAGACCATGTAACCCTGTCTCGACTCGTCGAAGCCAACGCCGTGAGTGGAGCAAGCATCATTGGTCAACCCGGAGGCTGGGGCATTGTCATTAAGTACGGAATGACTGAACGCGCCTTGGCTGCAAAACGCGGCTCTATCCGCATCTTCCGCAAGTTTGAAACACTGGTGAGCTACCTCAAGGCGATCGGGGTGGTTAAATATCAGGTGGATGCAACTGGCTTCGACCCGGCTGCACTGAAAAGTACGCGTCGCAGCGAGGTTGCCAGCGCGCGGATGACGGCGGCTCACGATGCAGCAGCTTATGACAAGTGGTTCTGCGAGCAGGTTGATCAAGCTCAAATAGAAGCAGACGACCCGAACACACAATGGATACCGCACGAGGTTGTTAAGGCAGAGATGGCGGCTCAGCGAAAATTGTTACAAGCAAGAATTTCTGCCGCTGCTAAATGATGATGCTGTTATGGATGCCAAGGGCCAGAGAAGAGCGCCACGCAGCCATTGAGCGCATAGCCCTTGAAAATGTAACTGCAGCAGTAAATCAGCTTGATGAGATAATGAGTCAAACCGATTTGCTGTTACAGCATCCTGAAATTGGACGACCTGGTCGCAGGCAAGGAACACGCGAACTGGTCATCAATCACACCAACTTTGTTGTGGTTTATCGTGTCAAGCTGCGAGCCAAACGTATCGAAATCTGGCGAGTGCTGCACACATCCCAGGCATGGCCAGCGTAGGTTGTGTGACAGACTTTTAGTGCGTCATCCGCCCGATCTCGGCGACGAGGCTGGCTTTGCCATTGATGTTCAACTTATTGTAAATATTGGTCAAATGTCCTCTGACTGTGGAAGGTGAAACAGACAGTTGCTGTGGGATGGTCTTGTAGGAGGGTGTCCTGAATTTTGCACAAAACAGAATGGGGATAGCAGTAAGCCCGGCAAGCTAAGGAGGCGATGAGTTATTTGGTTTTGTCGTTGAGTTTGCATCGTTCCATATCTTCTTTGAGGTGTAATCTGCAAAGCCGTCTGTCTCGGCTATAATCCACGCCTGACTTTTTAACGGGTGCGGTCATGAACAAAGTCGTCAAATACGGTTTGCTGGGTGCGGGTGCGGTGGTGGGGGTTGCAGTTGCGGTAGGCACCTACCTTGCGGCAACCTTTAACCCCAATGATTACAAAGCCCAGATCATCCAGACCGTTAAGGATAGCAAACAGCGCACGCTGCATCTGGATGGCGACATCAAGCTGAGCTTTTTCCCCAGCATCGGTGCGAATCTGGGTCAAGTCTCCTTGTCCGAATTTAAAAGCGATCAGACCTTCGCCTCAGTTGATGCTGCGAGGGTTTCACTGGCGTTGCTGCCGCTGCTCTCTAAACAGGTCGTCGTCAATGAAGTGACGGTGAGCGGCCTTTCGGCGACACTGATCAAACACCGTGACGGTACGACCAACATCGACGATCTGCTCAACAAGGATCAAAATCCCTCGGATAGCAAGCAGTCCGTCAAGTTTGATATTGCCTCCGTCCATATTGAAAAAACCAACCTGACCTATCGTGATGAAGGCTCGGGCGCCGAATACGCCATCAAGGATTTAAACCTTAAAACCGGACGCATCGCCAACGGGGTGCCCGGCAAAATCAACTTGTCGGTCGGCATACAGGCCAATCAGCCCAAGCTGGATATCACCACGCAGCTTGCGACCACGCTGACCTTTGATCTTGAGAAGCAGCAATACCAGTTAAAAGACATGGACTTGAAGGTTGCCGGATCGGCGCTGGATATCACCGGTCTGGATATCAAGGCCAGCGGGGATGCGGGGGCGAATCTTGCCACTCAGGAATTTTCTGCGAACAAGTTTGAGCTGACGGCCAAGGGCAATCGCGCCCAAGCGCCTTTCGAAGCGGTGCTGAATGCCCCTGCGCTAAATCTTGCCAAAGACAAATACTCCGGTGAAAACGTCAGGCTAAACGCAAAGCTGGACAGCGGCAATATCGTGGCGGCGCTCACGCTGCCCGATATTTCGGGCAATGCGCAGGCTTTCAAGGTCAGCAGTCTGGCGCTGGATCTCTCTGCGCAGATGCCCGATCAGGCGTTTAAGGTCAAACTGACCTCACCCTTGTCGGGGAATTTCAACGAGAAGCAGTTCAATTTAAGCGATCTCAAACTGGCGGTAAATGCCACCTCAGACAAGTTGCCCGGCAAGTCGGTGAGCAGCGAGATGGCAGGCAGTGTGCAGGTGGATGCGACCAAACAAACGGTGCGGGCGAATCTTGCCGGTGGGCTGTTGCAAAGCCGCATCAAGGCGAAAATTGGCGTGAACGGCTTTGCCAATCCGGCGATCAATTTCGACGTGGATGTGGATCAGTTTGATGCCGATCTGTATCTGCCTAAAAAGACGGAACCTAAATCGAACCAGCCCGAGCAGCCGTTCGATCTGTCCGCCCTGCGTGCGCTCAATCTGGAGGGCAGTCTGCGTATCGGGCAACTCAAGGTGGCGAATATCAAATCCAGCGGGGTGCGTCTGGATGTGAAGGCGCACAAGGGACAAGTTAATATCAGCCCGTTGTCCGCCAATTTGTATCAGGGCAGTGTGAACGGCAGCCTGAGCGTGAATGCGCAAGCGACGCCGCAGGTCAGCATCAATCAGAACCTGAAGGGCATCAATGTTGCCGCGTTAACTAAAGACGCCGCAGGGTTTGATACGCTGGAAGGTCATGGTGCGGTGGCGATGAATCTGTCCATGCAGGGCAATACGGTGACGGCGATGAAAAAGGCCATGAACGGCAATCTGTCGCTTAATCTTGCCGACGGTGCGGTCAAGGGCATCAATGTCGCCAAGAAGTTGCGTGATGCGCAGGGTATGTTCGGCAAGTCGCAGACGCAGGCCGCCAATCAGAATGAAAAGACGGATTTTTCCGAACTCAAAGCGACTTTCAAGGTCAACAACGGCGTGGCGCATAACGATGATCTTTCCCTGAAATCTCCGTTGTTGCGTCTGGGCGGGGCAGGGGATATCGACATTGGCCAGAACAGCATGAATTATCTGGCGAAAGCCACATTGGCTAAAACCCTCGAAGGTCAGGGCGGCAAGGATAGCGTAGGCGGGATCACTGTGCCGGTACGGATTTCCGGCCCGTTCGCCGATCTGAAATTGGATTTTGGCGCGATGGTGAGCGATGCGGCCAAACAGAAGATCGAAGCCAAAAAAGAGGAAGTCAAAACTAAAGTACAGGATCAGCTCAAGAACAGTTTGAAGGGGCTGTTCAGATAAGAGTGCGAGTCGGTTGTGCTCAGGTGGCTGGCGGTTGCAGTTTTAACAGCGCATATTCCAGGCTGTCGGAGAGCGCAAGCCAGCTGGCGTCGATGATGTTGGTGCTGGCACCGACGGTGGTCCAGACAAGGCCGCCGCCCTGAAAGGTGATCAGCACGCGTATCTGCGCGGAGGTGCCTTTTGCGCTGTCCAGGATGCGTACCTTGTAGTCGGTCAGGCGCACGGTCTTGAGGATGGGATACGCGCCTTCCAGAGCGTTTCTCAGGGCGCCGGTCAGTGAATTGACCGGACCGTTGCCCTCCGAGGCGACAAACTTGACGGCGCCGTCGACCTTGACCTTGACCGTCGCTTCGGACAGTAACCCGCGGCTCTGGCGTCGTTCGGTAATCACGTTGTAATCGATTAATTCAAAAGGCTGGACGTAGTCCGGGCGCAGGCGTTGCAACATCAGTTCCACGCTGGCTTCGGCCGCCTCGAAAGTGAATCCTTCGTGTTCCAGCTGCTTGATGTGGTTGAGTACCTGCTGGGCATCTTCATTGTTCAGATTGATGCCCAGCGCTCTGGCGTGGAACAGGATGTTGCCGCGCCCGGATAATTCAGAAACCACCGAGCGCATCTGATTGCCGACCAGCGCAGGATCGATGTGCTGGTAGGTGTCGGCGGCTTTCATCATCGCGGCGACATGGATGCCTCCCTTGTGCGCGAAGGCGCTGTAACCGATGTAGGGTGCGTGGTTGTAGTGTTTGAGGTTGACGACTTCCGCGACATAATGGGCGAGCGCAGTCAGTTCATGCAGCTGTGCGGGCGTTACCACCGGCTTGCTCATTTTGAGTTGCAGATTGGGGATGATGGTGGTCAGATTGGCATTGCCGACGCGTTCTCCGTAACCGTTGATGGTGCCCTGTACCTGCGTGCAACCGCCGCGCACGGCGGACAAAGTATTGGAAACGCCGCAGCCGCTGTCATTGTGGCAATGTACGCCCAGCGGCGTGCTGATATGTTTTTTTACTTCTCGCACGATTTCTTCGACTTCCCAGGGCAGCTTGCCGCCATTGGTTTCGCACAGCACCAGCCAGTCAACGCCCGCATCGGCGGCGGCTCTGAGGGTGGCCAGCGCATAATCGCGATTGGCCAGAAAGCCGTCGAAAAAATGCTCCGCATCGAACATGACTTCGCGCCCCTGCGCTTTCATGTAGGCAACGCTGTCCGAGATCATTGCAAGGTTCTCTTCCAGGGTGGCTTCGAGCACCAGTTTGACGTGGTAATCGAAGCTTTTTCCCACCATGGTGACGACGGGTGTTGCGGCTTCCAGCAGCGCCTGTAAGTTGCTGTCCTGTTCGCAGGTCAGTATTTTCTGGCGCGTCCTGCCAAATGCGGCGAGTTTTGCCTGACCCAGATCGAGTTTGGCTGCGCGCTGGAAAAATTCGGCATCCTTGGGGTTGGAGCCCGGCCAGCCGCCTTCGATGTAGTGGAAGCCAAAATCGGCCAGACGTTTTGCGATGGCGAGCTTGTCGTCAACCGACAGTGAAATGTCTTCGCGCTGCGTGCCGTCGCGCAAGGTGGTGTCGTAGAGAAAGATCTGGCTCATGGTGGCGTGTTATCAGTTAGACCGCTTCCTGTATAACTTCGAAATCATGCGTGATGGCAGCGGTAGCGCCCAGCATGATGGAAGCGGAACAGTATTTTTCTGCGGACAGATTGATGGCTTTTTCAACCAGATCGGATTTGATGTCGCGTCCCTTGACCACGAAATGCATGTGTATTTTGGTAAAAACCTTGGGGTCGGTTTCCGCGCGTTCAGCGTCAATTTCGACGTAGCAGTCCGTGACGTGCTGGCGGCCCTTTTTCAGTATGCTGATGACGTCGAAGCTGGTGCATCCGCCCGCCCCCAGCAGCAACATTTCCATCGGACGCGGACCCAGGTTGCGGCCGCCTACCGCTGGTGCGCCGTCCATCAGCACCGCGTGCCCGCTTTCGGTCTCCCCCAGAAAGGAGACCTGTTCCACCCATTTGACGCGTGCTTTCATGATTTTTCCTTGGTTGTGAATAGAGATTTCGCCCGATACCAGAATATACCGATCGCTTCATGGACAAAAAGTTCACTGTCCAGTAAGGATCTGGCGCGCGGCACAAAGGCTAACAGATCAATCCGGTAACGCGTGGTATAGGCAGTCGGCGCTTCAATCACGTCAAATCCCGCCTGGCGAAAAGCGGCGGCCGAGCGCACCATGTGCCAGGCGTGGGTGACCAGGTAAATTTTGGTAATGCCGGATTTTTGTAATAACTGGTAGGAGTTGCGCGCATTTTCCAGGGTATTGTCGGACGCATCTTCCGTCCAGCGCACGGGTGTTACAAAATCCTGCTCCAGCACGGCGCGCATCTGCTGCGCTTCCGAGGTGCTGTTGCCCATCGGTTTGCCGCCGGTGACCAGGATAGGCAGTTTGGATTCGCGGTGCAGTCTTGCGCCGTAACGCAGGCGCTCCAGCGTTTCACGGCTGACGGTGTCTTCCCCATTATATTCCGGCGCATGGAAATAACTGCCGCCGCCCAGTATGATAATGGCGGACGCCGTTTGCGGATGCGCGGCCAGCGGGGCGGTGCTGGATTCCAGTTGATGCAGCGCGCCTTCCGCGACAAAAGGCGTGGAGGCGAGCCACAGCAGGGTGAATGAACTGATCAGCAGGATGCGCGCTACTTTGCCGCGACAAAGAAACAGTCCTGCGCCGAATAAGATCAGCAGGCTGAGCGGCGGGAGCAGGAAGGCGCTGATCAGATTGATGGCGAACCAGGACATGAAGGGGTACGTGTTGTTTATCAGGGTGACATTTTATTACAAATGGCGGGTTGGAATATAACATCTATCCTGTTGCAGGATGATTTCAGGCTGTGCGTTCTGCGGCGATAAGCGAAATATCATTTGACAGTTATGAGTCCTGTGCACTAGAATGCGCGCCCTTCGAGGTTATAGAATTTTTAGGGATAGTGGATATGAAAACATTTTCCGCAAAAGCACACGAAGTCCAGCATGACTGGCTTCTGGTTGATGCTGCAGATCAAGTGCTCGGCCGTCTGGCAGCACAAATTGCTTCGCGTCTGCGCGGCAAGCATAAAGCAATTTACACCCCACACGTGGATACCGGCGATTTCGTCGTCGTCATCAATGCGGATAAATTGCGAGTAACAGGTAACAAGGCTGAAGCCAAACTGTACCATCGCCATACGGGTTACCCCGGCGGTCTGTACACGACCAACTTCACCAAGATGCAAGGTCGTCATCCGGCCCGCGTTCTGGAAAAAGCCGTCAAGGGCATGTTGCCAAAAGGCCCTTTGGGCTACGCGATGTTGCGCAAAATGAAGGTGTATGCAGGTTCTGCACATCCTCATGAAGCACAGCAACCGACACTCATTAACTTGTTGAAGGCTTAATCATGACAGTTGCTTATAACTACGGTACCGGTCGCCGCAAAAGCGCGGTAGGACGTGTATTCATCAAGGCCGGCAAGGGCGACATCGTGGTAAACGACAAGCCAGTGGATATTTATTTTTCACGTGAAACCGGCCGTATGATCGTGCGCCAGCCATTGAACCTGACCGAAACACTGAATCAGTTCGACATCATGGTCAACGTATCCGGAGGCGGTGAAAACGGCCAGGCGGGTGCAGTGCGTCACGGTATCACACGTGCCCTGATCGACTACAACGCGGATTTCAAGCCTGTGCTTAAAGCAGCCGGACTGGTCACTCGCGATGCACGCGAAGTTGAACGTAAAAAGGTGGGCTTACGTAAAGCGCGCCGCAGGAAGCAGTTCTCCAAGCGTTAATTTTATCCTGAGCCTGACGAAGGGCGATCGGGTAGAATTACAAAAACCGCCTTCGGGCGGTTTTTGCATTATCATACTGTGACATTCGTTAACGTGGAACTCGCGTAAGCGTCCGTTTGTCCCCTCTCCTTCCGGGAGAGGGTTTGGGTGAGGGGAGCGGGCATGGCGAATTTCATTATTAGGGGTGGCTACATGCCATGCCCGTTAGGAGTTGCGATGATTAAGGTTGGCATAGTAGGTGGTACGGGTTATACGGGCGTCGAATTACTGCGCCTGTTGGCGCTGCATCCTCAAGTTTCTCTACAAGTGATTACGTCGCGCGCCGATGCGGGCAGCGCCGTCAGCCAGATGTTCCCGAGTCTGCGCGGTCTGGTTGATCTGTTGTTCGTGCATCCTGATGAAGCGCATCTTGATCAGTGCGACGCGGTGTTTTTCGCCACGCCCAATGGCATTGCGATGCAGCAAACCCGCGCGCTGCTGGATGCGGGCGTGAAGGTAATTGATCTTGCAGCGGATTTTCGTCTGCAGGATATTGCGTCGTGGGAAAAGTGGTATGGCATGACGCACGCCTGTCCGGATCTGGTTGCAAAAGCGGTTTATGGTTTGCCTGAAGTGAATCGCGAGAAAATTAAATCTGCGCAACTGGTCGCCAATCCCGGCTGTTATCCGACGGCGGTACAACTGGGTTTTATCCCTTTGCTGGAAGCCGGTGTGATCGATACGACGAGTCTGATTGCGGATGCCAAATCGGGGGTGTCGGGTGCGGGGCGCAAGGCGGAAATTCCGGCGTTGTTTGCGGAAGCAGGTGATAATTTCAAGGCATATGGCGTGGCGGGTCACCGGCATCTGCCGGAAATCAGACAGGGGTTGGCGGGGGTGAAGGGAAGTGAGGTGGGGTTGACCTTTGTGCCGCATTTAACCCCGCTGATACGCGGTATTCATGCCACGCTGTATGGCCGGCTGACGAAAGACGTGGACTTGCAGGCCTTGTTCGAGCAGCGTTACACCAATGAAGCATTCGTCGATGTGATGCCGGCCGGCAGTCACCCTGAAACACGCTCGGTGCGCGGTTCGAATCAATGTCGTATCGCTGTGCACAGACCGCAAGGGGGAGATACGGTCGTGGTATTGTCGGTAATCGATAATCTGGTCAAGGGGGCGGCAGGCCAGGCGGTACAGAATATGAATATCATGTTCGGTTTCGCCGAGAATGCAGCGTTGAACATTGTTCCGCTGTTGCCTTGAAATGTGCGATCCTGACCCAATGTTAGCCTCCGTGTGATGACAGGCGGCGGGCATTGAAAGTGTGGCGTCGGGCAAAACGCAGGTTCGGCATTTCGGCGCCGCGTCTGTCGGTGCGCCCGCATGTCGCCTGGTATTTGCGCTGGAGTCTGCTGTTGCCTTTTGTGCTGGCAGCGCTGGCGCTGGTGTGGTATTCCTACAACAGCGGCCTGGAACTTGCGGGCTTTCACCGGGTTAAAACGCAGCGCGAATTAAGCGACTTGCGCGCAAGGCTGGTTGCGCTGACGGAGGAGAATGCACGGCTTGCGAAATTGTCTGCGCAATACCGGCAGCAGATCACCATGGCGGAAGGCAGTAATCAGGAAACGGCGCGCCAGTTGCAAAGTCTGAATGATGAAAATGCGCGCCTGCAGCAGGACTTGAGCTTTTTCCAGAATCTGACGACCGAAAACGGCAAGGAAGGCGAGCTGGCTATTCATCGCCTGAGTCTGGAGCGGGATAAAATACCCGGTGAATATCATGTGCGCATGTTGCTGGTGCAGAGTGGTGAACGGGTCAAGGAATTCACCGGCGGGTATCAGTTGGTGGCGACTGTGATACAGAATGGACGGAAATCAACCCGGCTATTTCCCTCTTCGTTGTCAGGGGATGAGCAGTTTGGCGTAAATTTCAAGTATTATCAGCGTCTGGAGCAGAATCTTAAGTTGCCGCAGGATGTACAATTGCAAAATATTCAGGTGCGTTTATTCGAGCATGGCGTGGCTGAACCCCGCGTCAGGCAGAGTGTGAATCTTTCGTAAGGAGAGACGGTTGTTCAACAAGAAACACAGTAAGCCGCAGAACCGCATCGATACACTGATCGGGGCGGGAACCGTCATCGACGGAAATGTAAGTTTTTCAGGCGGAATGCGCATCGATGGCGAGGTCAATGGCAATGTATCAGCCGTTGCGGGTAAGCCCAGCACGCTGGTGTTGAGTGAGCAGGGGCATATCCGGGGGAAAATCGATGTTACTCATCTGGTCGTCAATGGCGAGATCAGCGGGCCGGTGACGGCGAGTGAGTATCTGGAGCTGCATTCCAAGGGCAGAATCAGCGGCGATGTGCATTACAAGATTCTGGAGATACAGGTGGGCGCCATTTTAGAGGGGCGTCTGATGAATATAAATGCCGCCGATCAGGAAAAAGTGGTAGCATTTAAAACAAGCAATGCTTAATTATTAAGGAGATATTATGAATGCAATGACTGAAATGGCGGTAGCACAAGACCTGTTGATCTTCACGGACAACGCGGCTGCCAAGGTGAAACAACTGATCGAAGAAGAAGGTAATACCGATCTGAAACTGCGCGTCTTCGTCAGCGGCGGCGGTTGTTCCGGCTTCCAGTATGGCTTTACCTTCGACGAAGTGGTCAATGAAGACGACACCGTGCTGGACAAAAATGGCGTACAGCTGCTGATCGATCCGATGAGTTTTCAGTACCTGTCAGGCGCTGAAATCGACTACACGGAAGGTCTGGAAGGTTCGCAGTTCGTGATCAAGAATCCGAATGCCACCACAACTTGCGGTTGCGGTTCCTCGTTCGGGGTTTAACAGCTTAAGTATCTGGCTGTAAAAACAGGGGGAGTGTAGCGTGTAGGCCATGCTCCCCCTGTTTTATTTTCGGAACGGCTGCTGGTTGGGACTATGGTTTTCATCGCTACACTGAATTAATCGTTTTTGCCCGCCATGCGTGTTTCGATGCGGCGTGAATGAATTACGGTATGAATTTATCGCCCGATAGCCGTTGTTTGTGGCGTGCAGCAAGGTTCCATAAACGACAATTTGCCGGAGGAACTACATCAGCAACGTAAAATAAAAAACCTCAACGGAAACCGGAGAGATTCAACCCATCAAATAACGTTTTGCAACTGAACCTGTTTCCACTCATTTTAACACCGCAGAAGATTAACCGAAGATTGAACTAGTAATAGCTTTAGGCTAGACTGAAATCGCTCACGGAACTGGATTTGAGTTTTACTCAGGTCAGTTTTGCCTTCAGGAGCAGGTGCGAATGATTAGGCAGCGGACTGCCTGATTTCATTAAATCGGTTTTAAATCAGAGACCATTTTATAAGGACAGCTCAGATGATTGCATTAACAACAGTTCAAAAAGCGCTTTTTGCCCATATAGATCAGCTTATCTCGGATAACGGTCATTTGGCATACGATTTCAGGGATGCAAAACAGTATGACTTCGCCAGAATGATGATTGAACTGACGGGTGACGTCGATAAATATCCGGGCATGCTCCAAAGTCTTGCGCTTGCCAAAGCTTCTCACGAAAAAAACGGGCCGCCCAAAGCCATGCTTGAAGATACAACGGGGTGGCAGAACATGTTCACCATTCCGGGCTTGAACTTGACTAAAAACGGCACGTTAGCCGCGAACGGCATGGCCACGATTGTGGGTGGCTACTCCAGCATGAATTTGAGTTTAATGGTGATCAGCAGGAGTTCGGGCAAATTCGTTGCGAACGGCTTTGCAAATAATTTTACCCAAACCATGCTGACTGTTAGCACTCTGCCTTCAACATCGACTGAAATCGACGTCGATGCCTATATGCACTACCACGGGACGTCCAACGGGATGTCCGAAAACTCCGCCCTGGCACCCCCCCCTTTTTCAGGCGTGGTCAAAAGAGTAAAAAACAATGCGGTGAATGGCGACCCGATTGTCAGTGCGCCAATAAGAACGACCACGAAACCCAATAATCCCAAAGCGGTTAATATCGGCCTGGGACGCGCCTGGACTGATCAGGGCGGCAATTCCCAGTTCGATTACGCCTGGAACGAACCTGTTCCCCCGCCTGGACAGAGCCCCCAGGGCAAGATCCCATTTGTCGGTAGCGTTGTCTTTTCAGCGGCCATCATGTCGCCATTGATCCTTAATGAGAGTCTTGTGCTGAACGTCTATGTCACCGACCAGACAGGCGGCGGCGGGACGCAACTTTTACCGTCCGATTACGCCCTGATCGCCGCTGCATTCAGCATCGATACGGCTAATCCCGCCAAACTCAACTGGAGCCTTCCTGCAGGCGTAAGCACCAGCGATCCGGGCAATCCGATTGTTTTTGGTCGAGTGCCGTGGCTATCGGATATCCAGGCATATTTCTTTTGCGAAATCGATGTCGCTCTCACTGGCGGGGTGCCCGCTTCCGCTTATATCCAGAGCAGCGATTCACCCGATCCGGATCCGATGGATGGAACTGCCTATATTATGCCGATCGATTTTATCTGGCATTGTCTCGCGGAAGACTCGCTGGTGGCTATGGCGGATGGTTCCAATAAAATTATTAAAGATATTGTCGCCGGAGAGCAGGTCAGGATCAATAATCAAGGCGACTCTGACCCGGTTGAATGGACAAATCTGGGCGCCCACAAAGGCCCAGTGATACTTGTCGAAACCGACACGGGAGCAAAGATAACGGCAAGCCACCACCATGTTTTCTTTACAGAAACGTCGACAAAATCGGCAATGGAACTCAAGCCGGGGGACCGGCTTAAAATGCTGCAAGGCATGGCTACGGTAAAAATGGTCAGTCATGTTACTTATGAGGGCTTACTGTGTAATCTGGCGACGATCGAGTACCAAGACCCGAAGGATGACAAAGCCGAGATTGGCGTGTTTTACGCGAATGACTTTATGGTTGGCGATATCAATGCCCAGAAAGTGCTCAAGCACAGACGTTGCAACGATATAAACTGGGTTAAAAGCCAGGTGCCAGAATACCTGCATGTAGATGTTGACGTATTCTTCAAAGAAAAAAAGTCTGCCAGAGGTGGTTTATGATTATTACCAATTTAGCCCGGACGCTTTGTAAAACGACTATTTTGAGCTGCGTCATGATAGCGAGCCTGATGCAGGCGCGTGTAGCATTTGCGCAACCAATTTCGATTCAGACTTTTACTGCACCACCCGCAGATTACGGAACACAGGTCGCAACTCCGCTGCCCATTTACAAGGTTCATGTTGTTAGCGGTCAATTGGTGGATGATAGGGGCAATATATTCAATTCATTTCGTCCACAGTCCACTTCGTCCACTGTTGCATCTGCCGCCAATACCTCGGCTTGTATAATACCGAATCTGGGTTGGCGGGCTTATTACACGACTTTTTACGTAGTCCTGAAAAGTGACCCGGATCATATGCTTCTGGTCAAGTCCTGCGGAAAATCGCCGCTTCAACTGAACAGCACTGATCAATATGGCAACATCAGTTCTCAGAATTTCATTAACCATGCGCAAATTGCCGGCCGTACGAATGGAGTCGGCAATCCAGTGATCGCCGCCGGCGAGATTGATGTCATCAACGGTAAAATTGTTTATATGGACACTTGCAGCGGACATTTCAAACCGAATGCCGGATCGCTTTTGGCTTATATGAGTCAATTGGATAGTCTAAAGGCGGTCTCCTTGACGTCAACGTTAAAAAATATTATCGGTACCGGGGAAATCAGCAATACGCAAATTAATGGCAATCTGATTGCAATGGTAAACAATGGCAGTATTTCCCCCGAACGAAATGTACGGTCAGGTACAAGTGGTTGCAATAGTTATACGACCGTCTTTTTGTATTCCGGTAGTCTGGCTAATGGCGGCACGGTCACTTTGACGGGTGGCCTGATGGCCTACCAGCAAGGTGGCATTCAAGTATTTCAGAACGACATTAACACGATAACCAATCGAAACATCAAGGACATATCCTTAACAAACAATATCGGATATTACAATTACGCGGCGTACGTAACTACAGATTGGCACGTGTATAACAACGCTCTGGATTTTGCATTTACCGATGAGACTAACGACACCTATAGTTTGTCGATACATAATTATTCCTATAATCACCAGGTTGATTATGATTCAACTAAGCCCAATATAAAAAAAATTACTTTCAAATAGATTATATTGCCAAGCCGAGTGGACACGTTTTTAGCCTTATCCAATGTAGTATGAATATGAATGAAAGCCGTATTCCCAACGTTGCAGATGTACGGGATGAGAACTTCTTGACGGAGAGCAGTAATTCGCCGGTCAGATCAGTTTGCCTCTATGCCGGGTAAACCGCGCCGAGGATGCAGGGGTGAGCGGCGCCCGTGACCGCCGGCAGGTTGGCGGGAAGTCTCAGCAGGTTCTGTTGTGCCAGCCAGGCGAAGGCGATCGCTTCCAGATAGTCGCTGTCTACGCCCAGATCATGGGTGGTCAGTACGCTGCAATCGGGCAGCAGACGGGCTAAGCAGCGGCGCAAGGCGCTGTTGTGCGCGCCGCCGCCGCACAGGTAGATCTCACGAGCACCGTGGCATTGACGGTCTATGGAGTCCGCGATAGCGGTGCAGGTGAGCGCCAACAGGGCGGCTTGCACATCTTCGGGAGATTCGCCTCCTCGCAAATGACCTTGCAGCCACGTCATGTTGAACAGGTCGCGACCGCAGCTTTTGGGCGGCGCCAGTGCGAAAAACGGTTCGTTCAGCATGCTTGCCAGCAGTGCGGGCAAGACGTGTCCGGTGGCGGCCCACGCGCCATCCGCATCGTAGGGTTGATTTTGGTGTTGCATGCACCAGGCGTCCATCAGCAGGTTGCCGGGGCCGCAGTCAAAGCCGGAAGTGGCTTGACCGGGCGCAAGATTGGTCAGATTGCTGATTCCGCCGATATTGACGATGACGCGATGAATGTCGGGATGGCGCAGCACCTTGTCGTGAAATGCGGGAACCAGCGGCGCACCCTGTCCGCCGGCAGCGATGTCGCGACTGCGAAAATCGCTGACGACCGTAATGCCGGTCAGCTCGGCGAGCAGTGGGGCATTGCCGATTTGCAGCGTATAGCCGTGTTCCGGGCAGTGACGGATAGTCTGTCCATGGCAGCCGATCGCACGTATCTGCTGAGGGAGGTAGCCGCACCGGGCAAGCAGGGTGTTGACGGCAAGCGCGTATTGGCGGGATAGCTGGTTGGCTGTCAGTTGTGCGCGGTGCAGTTCGTTGTGAGCGGGGTGATGCAGCGCCAGCAGCGTAGATTTCAGCGTGTCGTCAAAGGGCAGGAAGAACCTGCCGAGCAGTTGGGCGGCGTCCGGTCTGAAATCAACCAGGGCGGCGTCTATGCCGTCCAGGCTGGTTCCCGACATAAGCCCGATATAAAGCTGATTGTCAGTCAAGCTTGGCGAGGTTGGTATTGCGCAGCTGATTCAGGCTGGCGATAAACTTGTCGGCCAGCGATTTGAATGCAACCTTGTTGCTGCCGCTGATGGGCAATGCATTGGGCAGTGCGACGCTCATCGGGTCGTGTTGCAGCCCGTTGACCCTGAATTCATAGTGCAGATGCGGGCCGGTGGCCAGACCCGTCATGCCGACATAGCCGATCACGTCGCCCTGCCTGACGCGCTCACCCTTGTGCAATCCTTTTGCAAAACGCGACAGATGGCCGTAAACCGTGGAGAGGTTGCCCTGATGATTCAGTATCACGACGTTGCCGTAACCGCTTTGCTGTCCATCAAAGGCGACCACGCCGTCGGCGGTGGCTTTGGCAGGGGTGCCCATGGCGGCGGCAAAGTCCACGCCCTTGTGTGCGCGCCACTTGTTCAATACCGGATGAAAGCGCGCCATGGAAAAGCCGGAACTGACACGCGAGAAAGCGATGGGCGAGCGCAGGAAGGCCTTTTTCAGGCTGCGGCCTTCGGGAGTATAGTAGTCGCTGTGGGTCGCGTCGGCCTGAAAAAGCACGGCACGGTATACATGGCCTTGATTGATGAATTCGGCGGCCTGTATCTGGCCGGTCTTGACCAGCGCGCCATTGCTGTAGGTCATTTCATACACGGCGGTGAATTTGTCGCCGCGCTTGAGATCGTGATGGAAATCGATGTCGCCGTTGAAAATCTGGGTTAACTGGTTGGCGGCGGCTTCCGGCATGCCGGCGGCATCGGTCGCTGCATACAGGCTGGTCTTGATTTCACCGGTGCGTACGAACAAGCGCTTTTCCAGTTGTGCGGCGACAACCGAAGAGGCAAAGGCGTCGCCCTGTTTCTTGATGATCACCTGCGCGCCCTGATCGCCCAGATAGCTCAGCGATACCAGTGCGCTGTTGCTGTCGGTTTCAGCTTGTACTTCGTGGCCCACAGCCAGTTTGCGGAATGAGAGCGCCTCCTTGCTGCTGCGCAGATAATTGCTGGCGGCTGCATCCTTGATGTTCAGTCGCTGCATCAATTCTGCAACGGTATCGCCGGGTTCAACGCGTTCGGTGTGCCAGAAGGTGGTGGTATTGGTTGCAACGGGTGCCGGGTTAGGCAGGGTGAGTTGTTCGATGGAGACGGTGCCGCTGTTGAGGCCGAGATTGTCGGAAGGAACCAGTCCGAAGGCGGTCAATACGCCCAGCAGTGGCATCGTGGACAGTGTGACAAACCAGCGCAATTTGTTTTTGCGCTCTTGGTTGAGCATGTTTTGCGTTAACATTCGGGTCTCCGGGCGCAGCCTGATGCGGGTGGCGCCTGTGGTATTTTATGAACTGGGGCGAACTTTACCAGAAACCCGCTATCACTTAAAGGCCAAACTGACAAATGGCAATAAATATTATTGCCGGTATTAATATTGGTCCGATGGACGGTTTGGCGGGCAGATGAATGGTTAATATGATTGAACAGAAATGAATAAAGATATGAATGATATGACGCAGGCGCTGGAAGTGATCAAACGGGGCTCAGACGAGTTGCTGGTCGAGGCCGAGCTGAAACAAAAACTGGCGCTGGGACGTCCCTTGCGCATCAAGGCGGGTTTTGATCCGACCGCGCCGGACCTGCATCTGGGGCATACTGTTTTGCTCAATAAAATGCGGCAGTTGCAGGATATGGGTCACCATGCGCTGTTTCTGATCGGTGATTTCACCGGCATGATCGGCGATCCGACCGGCAAGAATGCGACCCGTCCGCCGTTAACGCGCGAGCAGGTGCTGGAAAATGCGCAGTCTTATCGCGATCAGGTGTTCAAGGTGCTGGACCCTGAAAAAACCGAAGTCGTGTTTAATTCCGCCTGGATGGACAAATTCAGCGCGGTGGATCTGATCCGTCTGGCGGCCACCCATACGGTGGCGCAAATGCTCGAACGCGACGATTTTTCCAAGCGCTACAAAAGCAGCCAGCCGATCGCGATACACGAATTTATCTATCCGCTGGTGCAGGGTTATGACTCGGTGGCATTGAAGGCGGACATCGAGCTGGGCGGCACCGATCAAAAATTTAACCTGCTGATGGGCCGCGAGATGCAGCGGCACTACGGCCAGCCTGCGCAATGCATACTGACGATGCCGCTGCTCGAAGGTCTGGACGGTGTGAACAAGATGTCCAAGTCACTGGGTAATTATATCGGCGTGACGGATGCGCCGCAGGAGATGTTCGGCAAGCTGATGTCGATCTCGGACGAGCTGATGTGGCGTTATCTGGAATTGTTGTCGTTCCGCAGTTTGAGCGAAATTGCCGGTTGGCGGGTCGAGGTCGAGGGCGGCCGCAATCCGCGCGACATCAAGGTGATGCTGGCGCAGGAAATCGTTGCACGCTTTCATACGCAGCGCGATGCCCAAAGCGCGCTGGATGAATTTGAAGCGCGTTTTAAACGCGGGGCCCTGCCGGACGATATGCCGGAAATCTCGGTGGCCGCGCCCGATGGCAATATCGCCGTGCCGCAATTGTTAAAATCTGCCGGTCTGGTCGACAGCACCTCCGAGGCGATACGCATGATCGCTCAGGGCGCGGTCAAGTTCGACGGGGAGCGTGTGAATGATAAAAACGATACGGCGGCAGTCGGCCGGGTGCTGGTGGCGCAGGTGGGAAAACGCAAGTTCGCCCGGATTACGCTTGTCTGATTGGTTTTATTTGCGCTCATGTTGAAATATGAGTTGTTATGCGAGGTTGCTTTTGCTAGAATCGCGCCCTCAATTTTTTGGTAGAAGGTAGTTCGTAGATGACAACCGTACGTGTTAAAGAGAATGAACCGTTTGAAGTCGCAATGCGTCGTTTCAAGCGTTCCGTAGAAAAGACCGGTCTGCTGACGGATTTGCGTGCCCGTGAATTTTACGAGAAGCCCACTGCTGAACGTAAGCGTAAGCTGGCTGCCGCTGTCAAGCGTCACTACAAGCGTCTGCGCAGTCAAACTTTGCCGCCCAAGCTTTACTAAACTGCGCTTTCATAAAGCGTGGCAATGAATCTCAGGCAGCAAATTACCGACGACATGAAAGCCGCGATGCGTGCCAAGGATACGGCGCGTCTCTCGGCTATTCGTCTGTTGCTCGCCGCTATCAAGCAGCGGGAAGTGGATGAACGCATCGAGCTGTCGGATGCAGATGTCGTGACGATCATCGAAAAGATGAATAAGCAGCGTCGTGATTCCATCAGTCAGTACGAAGCGGCAGGCCGTCAGGATCTGGCGGATGTCGAAAAGTTCGAGATGAGCGTGCTGGCGGGCTACATGCCGCAACAGCTGAGCGATGCCGAGGTTCAGGCGGCCGTGGTTGAGGCGGTTTCGGCTGTCGGTGCGACCGGCCCTCAGGATATGGGTAAAGTGATGGGGTATCTCAAGCCCAAGCTTGCCGGCGTTGCCGATATGGGTAAAGTGTCGGCGTTGATAAAAGCGCAGTTATCTAAATAGTCCCGTGTAATTTTTTAGCAACGAGCGTCTTCGTGACGCTGTTTGTCGTGACGAAAAGGGTAAAGCCGGTATGATTCCAAAAAGTTTCATTCAGGATTTACTCAATCGGCTTGATATCGTCGATGTGATCGAGCGCTACGTCCCTCTTAAAAAAGCCGGTGCAAATTACGTCGCCTGCTGTCCGTTTCACAACGAAAAATCCCCTTCATTTACCGTCAGTCAATCCAAGCAGTTTTATCATTGCTTTGGCTGCGGGGTGCATGGCACGGCGATCGGCTTTGTCATGGAGCATATGGGCATGGGTTTTGTCGAGGCTGTCGAAGATCTGGCGCAGCATGCGGGCATGACCGTGCCGCAGGAGCGGGCCACCGAGCCGCAGCGCAAAATTGCGCCTGATTTGTATGAGGTGATGCAGGTTGCCACGCGCTATTACCGCGAACAACTGAAATTATCCCCGCGCGCGGTTGATTACCTGAAGGGACGTGGTTTGAGCGGCGAGATTGCCGCCCGCTTTGCCATTGGTTTCGCGCCGGATGACTGGCAGAATCTGGCGGCAGCTTTCCCGGACTATCAGAGCGCTGCGCTGGAGGAAACGGGGTTGGTGATTGCGGGTGAGGGGGGCAAACGTTACGACCGGTTCCGCGACCGCGTGATGTTTCCCATCATCAATGCGCGTGCTCAGGTCATCGGATTTGGCGGGCGGATACTGGACAAGGGCGAACCCAAATACCTCAATTCGCCCGAGACGCCGCTGTTTGAAAAAGGTCACGAGTTGTACGGCCTGTATCAGGCGCAGAAAGCCATACGGGCGGGGCAGCGCGTGCTGGTGGTGGAAGGTTATATGGATGTGGTGGCGCTCGCGCAGAATGGCGTCGACTATGCGGTGGCGACCCTGGGCACGGCAACCACGCCGTTTCACATCCAGAAGTTGCTGCGCTTAGCCGAGCAGATCGTATTCTGTTTCGACGGGGACAAGGCAGGGCAGAAGGCAGCCTGGCGTGCACTGGAAAATGCCTTGCCGCACTTGCAGGATGGTAAGCTGATCGGCTTTCTGTTTTTGCCGACGGAACATGATCCTGACAGTTATATCCGGGAATTCGGCCGTGATGTTTTTGAGCGGGAAGTGGCGAATGCGATGCCGCTGTCGGGTTATCTGTTGCGCGAAATCAGCAGCGATCTGGATTTGAAGAGTCAGGAAGGGCGCAATCAACTGTTGCACCGCGCGCGTCCGCTGTTGACGGCGATTGCGTCACCGGTGACGTCATTGCTGCTGCGCAAGGAAGTGGCGGCGTTGTCAGGTATCAGTCAGGCGGAGCTGGAAGCGCTGTTCGAGATCAAGCCGGTTGCGCATGCGCCGAGACCGGCCTTGAAAAAGGCGGTACGCACCCCATTTCCTGTGCAGCGCCTGTTGCTGCAATGTCTGATTGCGCAGCCTGCGCTTGCGGTGCAGATGCCGTCAGACTGGCATGCCGAAGGGGCGGATGCGGAAGCCATTGCGGCCGTGTTGTCGGTATTGCGTGAAGTCGGCTTTGCGATCAGTAGCCCGGCGCTGATGCAGATGTTTGAAGGAACGGTTCATGCAGGCGCGCTGGCGCAGGCCGAAGCGGATATGCTGACCTGGGGTGAGTCCTTTGATGTGGCGGCGGAATTTGCAGGTCTTATCGGTCGTCTCGATGAAGGGCAGCGGCGTGAGCAGTTTCAGACGTTGCAGGGAAAAACGGCGCAGGGCGGCTTGTCCAGCCTGACGCCTGAAGAGCGTGAGCAGTATTTGCGATTGCTGCAACGCTAACCATCCATAAAGGTTAAAAAAAGTTGGTGTATTCGGGTATAATGGTGCGCTTTTCTGCGACGCTAGACGCTAATGTAAGTCTTACGCAATTGGAAACATGAATATGGCAACGATTAAAAAAAGCAAGAAGAAACAAGACAAAAAAGCGGAAGACATTATCGCGCTGCCTTTGGCTGAGTTGCAGCAGGATATCGATGCGCGCCGAACCAGCCTGAAAGCGCTGATTGTGCTGGGTAAGGAGCGCGGCTACCTGACCTATGCTGAAATCAATGACCATTTGCCGGATATGCTCGAAGTCGAGCAGATCGAAAGCGTGGCCAGCATGATCAACGACATGGGCATCCGGGTCTGCGATGTCGCGCCTGATGCTGAAGCGCTGATCATGACCGATGCGGCGCCCACGGCGGCGGATGATGATGCCGCCGAAGAGGCGGAAGCTGCGCTGTCTACAGTGGATTCCGAATTCGGACGTACCACCGATCCTGTGCGCATGTACATGCGCGAAATGGGTACGGTGGATTTGCTGACACGCGAAAAAGAAATCGAGATCGCCAAGCGCATCGAGGAAGGTCAGCGCAACATGATCCAGGCGATTTCCGCCTGTCCTGTGACCATCGCTGAAATTCTCTCGCTGGCGGCGAAGATCGAATCCGACGAAATCCGCGTTAACGAACTGATAGACGGATTTGTCGAAATTGAACTTGAGGAAGAGCCCGCGCTGAATGAGGGCGACGATCAGGATCAGGACGAAGAAGACGAAGATGATGCGGCTGATGACGATGGGGCCGCGGATGACGAAGAAGATGACGAGGATGAAGAGGCGGTTGCTGCTGCGAGTGCAGCGGCCGCTGCTGCGGATCTGGCCCAGTTAAAGGCGGATGCGCTGGCGCGTTTTGCGGTGATCGCCGATCTGTTCAACAAGATGGGCCGGGCTTTCGAAAAATACGGTTATCTCAGCACGCAATACAATACCTATCAGGCCGGTATCACCGAAGAGCTGATGGCGTTCCGTTTTACCGCCAAGCAAGTGGATGCGTTGTGCAATACCATGCGCGGACTGGTTGAGGAAATCCGCAACAACGAGCGCGGCATACAGGAAATCTGCGTGACCAAGAGCAAAATGCCGCGTCCGCATTTTATCAAGAGTTTTATCGGCCACGAAGTCGATATGGACTGGCTGGCGCAGGAAATCAAGACGGCCAAGCCTTACAGCGAATTGTTGCAGCGCTACCAGCACGCGATCATCGAGAAGCAGCAGAATCTGGTCAACATGCAGAAACGCGTGGGGCTGCCGATCACCGATCTGAAGGAAATCAATCGCCGCATGACCAACGGCGAAGCGCGTTCACACCGCGCCAAGCGCGACATGATCGAGGCCAACCTGCGTCTGGTGATTTCGATCGCCAAAAAATATACCAATCGCGGATTGCAATTCCTTGATTTGATTCAGGAAGGTAACATCGGTCTGATGAAGGCGGTGGATAAATTCGAATACCGTCGCGGTTACAAATTTTCGACTTATGCCACCTGGTGGATACGTCAGGCGATCACGCGTTCCATCGCGGATCAGGCGCGCACCATCCGTATTCCGGTGCACATGATCGAAACCATCAACAAGATGAACCGCATCTCGCGTCAGATTTTGCAGGAAACCGGGCAGGAAGCGGATGCGGCGACGCTGGCCGAGAAGATGGAAATGTCGGAAGACAAGATCCACAAAATTCTGAAAATTGCCAAGGAGCCGATCTCGATGGAAACGCCGGTCGGCGACGACGACGATTCGCATCTGGGCGACTTTATCGAGGACTCAAACACCACCGTGCCGATTGATGCGGCGGTTTATGAGAGCCTGCGCAGTGCGACCTCGGATATACTGGACAGTCTGACGCAGCGCGAAGCGAAAGTGCTGCGCATGCGTTTCGGTATTGAGATGAATACCGACCACACGCTGGAAGAAGTCGGCAAGCAGTTCGATGTAACGCGCGAACGCATCCGCCAGATCGAAGCCAAAGCGCTGCGCAAGTTGCGCCACCCCTCTCGTTCCGAAAAGCTGAAAAGCTTCCTCGACAGCGAAGGTTAACAGTCACGGGCCCTTAGCTCAGTTGGTTAGAGCAGAGGACTCATAATCCTTTGGTCCACGGTTCAAGTCCGTGAGGGCCCACCAAATAATCAAGCACCTGCAGAAATGTAGGTGCTTTTTTATTGCCAGGATGCTGTGCCATTTTTCGCCACGGACTGTCCTGGTTCTGACGCCTTGAATCAAATCATTATAAAAAAACGGCTTGCGACTGCATGAAGTTCAGCATTACAATCACCCCTAATTCAACAATTTTACCGATAGCCTAAATCAAGGCGTGCTGAGGGCGTGAAAATGAAAAAAATTGCATTTATGCTGTTAATGCTTTCCGTGTCCTGCTCGGCTTCGGCGACGGTGATCAACGCGCTGACTAACGTCGATAATGGTTTTAATGCTTATATCAGCACGAGTGATGCCACGCTCGGAACACTGATCGGCAGCGGCGCAAATTGGAGCGTAACGAACAGTTATAGTGCGGTCCTTACCTCCGGTGTGACACAATACCTGCACATTGTTGCATCAAATGCGGGAGGTCCCGGCGGGTTTCTGGGCGCCTTCACATTGAGTGATGCCGGTTTTGTGTTTGCTAACGGGACTAACAGTCTGCTGACAGGCGATTCGGCCTGGGGCCAGAATCTGAGCGGTTTTGGAAATGCCTACGCAGCTGCTGTCAACGAAGGCGTGAATGGCGTAGGACCTTGGGGCTTTCAAGCGGCTTACGGCGCGCTCAATCCCTCATGGATATGGAATTATTATAGCAAGGCATCTAGCGATTTCAATACCGTCTATTTCAGCACCACTATCAACAAAGTACCAGAACCAGCCACTTACAGTTTGTTGCTGTTGGGTCTGGGTTTGATTGGTTTCACCTCCTGGCGCAACAGGAAATCTGCATAAAACGGAATTTCCGCACAATTCGGTATATTTTTAACCATAAAATCAGTTGGTTACCCAGGAGTCTGTCAAGCTCGTCAGACAGGCTTCACGCTCATTAAGCAGCGTTGCAGTTCAATAAATCCACCGTCTTAATAGTGGTGAAAATCGCCGTCAAGCTCTCCGTCCTCCAAGCCTGTAACCGTAGCGAAATTTGCGACGTTGCCGGTAAAAACCGAATTTTAAACTCTGGTGGACTACAGATTGAGATGAAATTAATTCTCCTTTGCGTACCTGTACGTTGCGAAAATATTAAAACCTCGGCACAATGAAACCCTTGTTTTTTCTGTGATTGGGCGCAGCCGTTGTTTTAACGATGCGATGAGATGATGATCAAAAACGATGCTGACATAGGCGCCGAGCTGCAAACTTATAAACGCTTCAGCCGGACGAAGCTGCAATGTACGGGATGCGGCTACAAGGGCACGATGGGTTTGCTGCACGCTCTCAAATCACCGGGGCTGCTGGCAGGTGAGCGTATTCTGTATGCGGTAATCGCCCTGTATTTTCTGTTTTCCTATTTCGCAAAAAATGAAACCGTCGCTTACACGCTGCGCATGGTGATTCCGGCGGTGGTGTTTGTGATCTTTATTTTTGTGGAACAAAAATTAAAGACGTATACCTATGCCTGCCCGAATTGCAACGCGCCGCAAAGCGTCCGGGGCAGCCAATAGCGTGAGTGCTTGGTCCATCCTGACTGTTCATGGCTTGCAGCGATGCAGGCCTTTTTTATTGGCGGTGCGCCGGGTGAACTATTGAGGTGTGCGGATGGTCATATTGCCGCTCGTCTTCGTCGGAATGCAGGCTTTGTGTTGTATTGGACTGACAGGGCTGCGCTGAACACGGTTAGAGAGCTATAATGCCCGACGATTTTGAGGATATAAAATGAAAAACAAGCTACTGTGGACATTGCTGGCGTTACTGCTGGCTACGCTCAATACAACGCTGGCTGCTCAGGCGCTGGAACCGCTGCATCAGCAGACTCAGGCGGCGCTATTATCTGCGGAAGTATTGACCCGCTATCATTACAAACGCGTCCCGCTGGACGATGCGATGTCGGCAAAAATATTCGACCATTATCTGAAACAGCTCGATGGCGAGAAGATTTTTTTTCTGCAATCGGATATCGATCAGTTTGCCGATGCGCGAACCAAACTTGACGATGCCATCCTCAAGGAAGATCTGAGCATTCCTTTTGCGATTTTCAATTTATACCAGCAGCGCATGACCGAGCGGGTGACCTATGCGCGCAGTCTGCTGAAAAAAGGCTTTAATTTCAACGAAAACGAGAGCTACCAATACACGCGCAAGGATGCGCCCTGGGCAAAAAGCGAGGCGGAGATGAATGATCTGTGGCGTCGCCGCGTCAAAAATGACTGGTTGCGTCTGAAGCTTGCCGGCAAGGACGATAAAAGCATCGTCGAGACGCTGGAAAAGCGTTATGACAATACGCTGAACAGCATCGCCAAGACCAAGAGCGATGACGTATTCCAGGATTTTATGAATGCCTATGCGATGGCGATCGATCCGCACACCAATTATCTGGGCGTACGCGCATCCGAAGACTTTAACATTTCCATGCGTCTGTCGCTGGTCGGCATCGGCGCGGTGTTGCAGGACAAGGATGAATACACCACCATCCGGGAGCTGGTGCCGGGGGGGCCTGCCGCCCTGTCAGGCAAGCTCAAAGCCGGGGACCGCATCGTGGGGGTAGGTCAGGGGGCGGATGCGCCGGTGGTTGATGTGATGGGCTGGCGTATCGATGATACGGTGGCGCTGATACGGGGGGGCGAAGATACCGTGGTGCGCCTCGACGTGCTGCCGGCGGAAGCGGGGCTGGACGGTAAACACCAGCTGATTTCATTGATACGCAAGAAAATTACGCTGGACAAACAGGCCGCCACCAAATCGGTGATTGAGGTGAAGGACGGCAATACGACACGCCACATCGGGGTGATCAAGCTGCCTGGTTTCTATCAGGATTTTGCGGCGCGCCAGCATGGCGACAAGAATTACAAGAGCGCAACCCGGGATGTAGCGCGCCTGCTTGCGGAACTCAAGAAAGCCAAGGTGGATGGCGTGCTGGTGGATCTGCGCAACAACGGCGGCGGCTCGCTGGATGAAGCGGTTGAACTGACCGGGCTGTTTATCGACAAGGGGCCTGTGGTGCAGCAACGGGATTCCAAAGGCGGCATCAGTGTAGAAAGCGATACCCATGCCGGGCTTGCCTGGAACGGGCCGATGGCTGTGCTCATCAATCACGGCTCGGCTTCTGCATCTGAAATTTTTGCCGCAGCCATCCAGGATTACGGGCGCGGCCTCGTACTTGGCGGCACCAGTTTCGGCAAGGGCACGGTGCAATCCGTGGTCAATCTGGATAATCTGGTCAAGAGCGATAAAGCCAAATACGGCGAACTCAAGATGACCATTGCCCAATTCTTCCGCATCAATGGCGGAACTACGCAACTGCGCGGCGTGACGCCGGACATCAGCTTGCCGATGATGAGCGACGACGAGGATTTTGGTGAATCCAGCTACGATAATGCGTTGCCCTGGTCACAGATCAAGGCCGCGGACTATCTTCCGTCTGGCGATCTGCATGGCATACTGCCGACGTTGATGGCAAGTCACGATATGCGCGTGGCGGGCGAAAAGGATTATCAGTATTTGCGTCAGGATGTGACCGAATTTGACGCGCAGCGCAAGAAGAATCAGATTTCGCTCAACGAGGCAGTGCGCAGCAAGGAACGGGAAGCGCAGGAGGCCAAGTTGAAATTGCGTGAAGCAAACGATCAGTCTGAGGATTTGAGCGCAGCACTTGAGGACGATGGCCTGCAGTCCAACGAGCGCAATCTCAACACGGATTTGGCACGGGAGAAGGCAAGGAAAGGTGTAAAGGACGTTTTGCTGAATGAATCCGCGCATATCCTGAGCGACGAAGCGGGCATGTTGCAGAATAATGCCAGCCTGGCAGCCGTCGTGTTGCCCAAGGTGACGTTGCATTAGCGAATACGGGCCGACCCGGGTCGGCCCTGTTCGTGCTGAAATACATAATTATTTGATTTGTATGTAATTTTTAAAATATGTCCGGCAACTTGTCAGCTGTGCATATCTCTGTATTACCCCAAAAGGAGTTGTGAGTGAGTTCAACGTATGACGAATCGTCATTCAAGGTCTTGCGCGGTCTGGAACCCGTGCGTCAGCGCCCCGGTATGTACACCACGCTGGATAATCCGAATCACATCATCACCGAAGTGGTGGACAATGCCTGCGACGAAGCGCTGGCGGGCTATTCGAAAAACATAACCGTTACGGCACATGCAGACGGGTCGGTGTCGGTCACGGATGAAGGGCGCGGCATCCCGGTCGGCATCCATCCTGAAGAAGGCGTCTCGGTCGTTGAGGTTGCGTTTACCGTGCTGCATTCGGGCGGCAAATTCGACAAGGAGAAGGGCGGCGCTTACCGCTTTGCGGGCGGTCTGCACGGGGTGGGTGTTGCGGTTACCAATGCCTTGTCGACAGCCGTTGAAATCACGGTTTATCGCGATGGCGGCGAGCATCATCTGCGCTTTGAGCACGGCGTTGCCACCCGTCCGCTGGCGCAGGTCGCCAGTTGCGCCAAACGCCGCAGCGGCACGATGGTACGCGCATGGCCTGATCCGAAGTATTTCGACAGTCCTGCGGTGAATCTTGCGCAACTGGAACGCGCATTGCGCGCCAAGGCGGTATTGCTGCCGGGCGTGACGATTACCCTCAACATCGAAAAAACGCAGGAGCGTAAATCGTGGAGCTATCCTGACGGTCTGCGCGGCTATCTGGCGGAGGCGTTAAGCGATGAGGCGCTGGCGGCCCCCATCTTTACCGGCGAGCGTTATATCGCCCGTGGCGGGGACGACAGTTATGTCGAAGGGGAAGGCGCAGCCTGGGCATTCGCCTGGGCGGAAGAAGGTGCGATCACGCGTGAGTCCTATGTCAATCTGATTCCGACCTGGTCGGGCGGCACACATGACGCCGGTTTGCGCGACGGCATCTATAACGCGGTAAAAAGCTTTATCGATCTGCATAACATGCTGCCCAAGGGCATCAAGCTGGCCTCCGACGACGTGTTCAACCGCGTGAGTTTTGTGCTGTCTGCCAAGCTGCTTGACCCCTCATTTCAGGGGCAGACCAAGGAAAAACTGGTATCCCGCAATGCGCTGAAGCTGGTCTCCGGCATGGTCAGCGACCCGCTGCTGCTGTGGCTGAACGAGCACGTTGAGTATGGCAAAAAAATTGCCGAGATTTCCATCAAACAGGCGCAAAGCCGGATGAAATCGAACCAGAAGATCGAAAAGAAAAAAGGTTCGTCGGTGGCGGTACTCCCCGGCAAGCTGACCGATGCGGCGGAATTTAACCCCGCACGCAACGAGCTGTTCCTGGTCGAGGGGGATTCGGCAGGCGGCTCTGCCAAGCAGGGACGCAACAAGGAATTTCAGGCGATACTGCCGTTGCGCGGCAAGGTGCTCAACACCTTCGAGGTCGATCGTGACCGCCTGTTTTCCAATACCGAGGTGCACGACATTGCGGTCGCAATCGGCGTTGATCCGCATAGTCTGGATGACAACGTCGATCTGTCCGGCCTGCGTTATCACAGCATCTACATCATGGCCGATGCGGACGTGGACGGATCGCATATCGCCACGCTGCTATTGACGCTGTTTTTCCGGCATTTTCCGAAGCTGATCGAAAACGGTAATATCTATCTGGCTCAGCCGCCGCTGTTCCGCATCGACGTGCCGGCCCAGGGGAAAAAGCCGCTGCGCAAACTGTATGCCCTGAATACCGATGAACTGGCTTCGATCGAGGATCGCATGCGCAAGGAAAAAGTGCGCGAGGGCTCCTGGAGTATTTCGCGATTTAAAGGTCTGGGAGAGATGAATCCCTTGCAGTTGTGGGAAACCACCATGTGCCCGGATACCCGGCGCGCGTTGTGCGTAGCGCTGGATGCGGAATCTTTTGGCGCGGCCGAACAGACCATGAGCATGCTGATGGCAAAGAAGGAATCCGGCTCGCGGCGGGAGTGGCTGGAATTTCACGGTAATGAGGTAACAGGCGATGTCTGATATTCAGGATGAATTGTTCGAAGTGCCGGGAGAAAAGCCGGCGCCTGAAGTGGTGTTGCCGGTAGCGGGCGCCCGCCAGTTTTTGCCGCTGCCCGCACTGCCGGAAGGCGATTCGGTGCCGCTGGCTCAATATGCCGAGCGCGCCTATCTGGAGTATGCAGTCTCTGTCGTGAAAGGGCGTGCCTTGCCGGATGTCTGCGACGGACAGAAACCGGTGCAGCGCCGTATTCTGTACGCGATGCGCGAAATGGGGCTGACGCACAACAGCACCTTCGTCAAGTCGGCGCGTGTGGTGGGTGAAGTGCTGGGTAAGTTTCATCCGCACGGCGACTCCTCCGCCTATGACGCGATGGTGAGACTGGCGCAGAATTTCTCGCTGCGCTATCCGCTGGTTGACGGACAAGGGAACTATGGATCGCGGGACGGCGATAATTCGGCTGCGATGCGTTACACGGAAGCGCGCCTGACGCCGATTTCTGCGGTGTTGCTCTCCGAGCTCGACATGGGCACGGTGGACATGATCCCGAATTATGACGGGCATTTTCAGGAACCCGCGATGCTGCCCGCCCGCCTGCCGATGGTGCTGCTCAACGGCGCCTCCGGTATCGCGGTCGGCATGGCAACCGAAATTCCCTCGCACAACCTGCGTGAGGTGGGCGGTGCGGCGGCGTTGTGCGTGAAGAATCCGGCGTGTACGGATGAGGAATTGCTGGGTCAGATCACTGGCCCTGATCTGCCCGGCGGTGCGCAGATCATCTCCTCGCCGGCAGAGATACGTGAATGTTACCGCACCGGGCGCGGTTCGCTGAAAATGCGTGCGCGCTGGCAGGTCGAGGAGCTGGCACGCGGACAGTGGCGCGTGGCCGTGTATGAGTTGCCGCACGGCACGTCCTCCAAGAAGATCATGGAGGAAATCGAGGAGCTGACCAACCCCAAGATCAGGATTAATAAGAAAACCTTGTCGGCGGATCAGGTGCAAAACAAGCAGCTGATGCTGTCAGTGCTGGACAAGGTGGCCGACGAGTCGGACAAGGATCAGGCGGTGCGTCTGGTGTTCGAACCCAAAACCTCACGCCAGTCAGTCGATGAGATGATGGCGATTCTGTTGACGCATACCAGTCTGGAATGCTCGCTGTCGATCAATATGGTGATGATCGGTATCGACGGCAGGCCGAAGCAGAAAGGCATTGCCGCGATCATTCGTGAGTGGAGCGAGTTTCGTCTTGCCACGGTACGCCGCCGCTGCGAACATCGTCTTGCCCAGATCAACGACCGTATGCATGTGCTGCAAGGGCGCATGATCGTTTTCCTCAATCTGGATGAAGTCATCGCCCTGATACGCGAATCCGACGATCCCAAGGCGGCGCTGATTGCGCGCTTTGACTTGTCCGATCGTCAGGCTGAGGACATTCTGGAAATCCGTCTGCGCCAGCTGGCCAAAATGGAAGGCATCAAGATCGAGCGCGAACTCAAGGCTTTGCAGGATGAGGGTGCGGATCTTGATAAATTGCTGGCGTCCGATGCCCTGATGCGCCGTCGCGTGTCCCGCGAAATTGAGGATGACATCAAGGCCTACGGGGATGACAGGCGCACGCTGATCGAGCAGGCGGAACGGGTCGTGCCGGGTATTCAGGTGGTTGATGAGCCGGTCACCGTGATTATTTCCCGAAAATACTGGGGACGCGCGCGTGTCGGGCACAACCTTGATTTGTCGGGTCTTGCTTTCAAGGAGGGTGACGGCCAGCTCTGTGTTTTTGAGTGCCGCAGCACCGATCAGTGCATCGTCATTTGCAGCAATGGCCGGGTGTGCAGTATTGCCGTGAGCCAGTTGCCCGGCGGGCGCGGCGATGGCGTGCCGTTGACCACGCTGATCGAACTGGCGGCAGGCAGCAAAATCGTGCAGGTGATCTGCGGCGCGGCTGATCAGAGCGTGTTACTCGCAACGACAGCCAGTTACGGGTTTATTTCCACGATGGCGAACATGACCGGGCGCAACAAGGCGGGCAAGCAGTTCATCACCCTTGAGGGCGAAGAGCAGATTCTGCCGCCGCTTCTGTTTACGCCAACTGAACAGTCGTGGATCGTATCCGCAAGCGCAGCGGGACGTATGCTGGCCTTTTCGCTTGCCGAGATGAAGCGGCTGCCGGCGGGCGGGCGCGGCGTGATCGTGATGGGGCTGGAAGATAACGATGCGCTGGCGGCGCTGATGGTGACCGATAAAGCGAAGATCGTTGTCACGATCCAGACGGCAACGGGACGCGAACAGATGATACGCCTGTCTGAAAACGAGTTGCAGGCGCATTTCGGCAAACGGGCCAGAATGGGCCGGATGTTGCCGCTAAAAGGCAAGTCCGTCGTGATGCAGTTGTCGAATTCCAGCTGATGATTCTGCGCCAGGTTCCAAATTGAAACCGCTGGGAGCCTGCGAGGCTTCTTTCGCACTCACGAAAGAAGTCCGACAGGCTCCTGGTGTTCGAACCTAACGCTGCGCCAGTATCAGCGAACCTTTTTCGCGTGGATCCAGGTCGATACGCGTGACGGAGGTGAATCCGGCTGCACTCAACCAGCTGGAATAATCTTCATGACGATAGATTTGAGTCCCGGTTTCAAGCAGGAGTGTCAGGCGAAACGCGGCGTGAAACTGACTGAGTTGAGTCTCCGCAAGGTATTCATGTATCACCAGCAACCCCCCCGGGTTGAGTGATTCACCGATCCGCTGGATGACCTGGCGATTTTCCTCCTCGGTATGATTGTGCGCGACCGAGAGGTAAAACACCAGATCAAGTCCCGCGCCCCAGTCGTGGTCCAGCAGATTGCCAGGAGTCAAGCGAATCCGCTCTGACAGTTGCTGTTGCGCGATGGTCGAGCCGGTTTCCGTCAAGGCGCTGGGCAGATCGACGATGACCGCGTTAAGATTCGGATAGCGCTGGCAAAAGCGGATTGAATGCAGGCCATGTGACCCGCCCAGATCAAGCAGGCGATGATGCCCGGGGGCGACGGGTACGTGCTTTAAGAGATCGGGGCCCAGATCCAGCGCAAACGCGCCCATATAAGACGAGAATAAATGACCGAGATGGGGCTTTTCCACCATCGCGTCCCAAAGCGTTTTCTCTGGTGCGCCACTTCGCACCGCGTCGGTCAGGGTTCCCATCATGGACCAGGCCTCTTGCGTCCACAGCAAGCCCGGCGTGTAATCGACCTGGCCCACACTGGTGAACCAGCGTTGTGTGCTTGCCGCATTGCGAATGAACTCGCCCTGCTGCTCCAGATAGCCCACCGCCACCAGAAAATCGACCAGGGTCGTTGTGCCCTGAGGACTTGAATGAATCTTCTCGGCCAGCAGGGAAAGCGTAAGGGGCCCCCGGGCGAGCGCCTCGAACACGCCTAAGCGCCCGGCTGAGATGATGGCCGCGGATTTCATCATGGGCATGTAGATATCGAGCATGGCCAACTCTGCCGAATCGCCAGGCTCGCATACGCCGGTATTAGATATGAACATAATGGATTTGCTTGTCGTTAATCACTAAGACTTGGTCAGCTCAATGCGGCTTCAATGGCCGCAATCAGTCTCGGGTCGTCGGGCGTTATGTCCGGCGTAAATCGGTTCAGGACTCTGCCATCTCTGCCGACCAGAAATTTCTCGAAGTTCCACATGACATCGGTAGCCTGACTGGGCAAGAGTTTAAGCTGAGCCAATTGGTCGCGTAAATCGCTGTTGCCTGAGGGCATCGCGTTTGGCTGAGCCTCTATCAATTTCACATACAGCGGGTGCCGGGGTTCGCTGTTGATGTTGATCTTGTCAAACATCGGAAACCGGACACCGTAGTTTGTGGTGCAGAAGTTCTTGATATCCTCAGCACTGCCGGGTTCCTGGGCTGCAAAGTCGTTACAGGGAAAGCCCAGAACCTGCAGGCCGCGTTCATGATAGGTTTCAAACAATTTTTCAAGACCTGCATACTGACTTGTGTATCCGCATCGGGACGCCACATTGACGATCAACAATACCTGATTTTTGAATTCGGCCAGGTTGATGACGTGACCCTCCAGGCTTTTAAGTGGGATGTCGTACAAGGATTCATTCATGGCGATCTGGATTCTGAAATGTGGGCGAAACGTCGAAGGTTAAGTAATTCAAATGGACTGGTTCGAGTATCCGCGATTCCGGAATTGAGATCAAGACCATTATTTTTATTGCGCACCCGAACAATACCTGGATCCATTTACGCAAGCGTGTAATGACAGGAGTTAGCTACGTTTCGCTTGCAGGTTTTTTGCCTGGAAGAAGTGGCAGGTCTGTCCGGAGTTTTCGATGACATCCAGAATCGGCAGTCGCATACTTTTGAAATCCAGCGCGCGGCAACCGTATCTGAAATTGATTTCATGCGTAATGAAATAATGCGTGCAGTGTCGGCAAAGGTCTGGTGGTGTATCCATGCGGCAGTTTATTTTTTGGGTTGCACATCCAGCATGCCACGCAGTTCGCGCAAGTCGGACTCGATGATGGAGAGCTGATAAAAACTGCCGCCCGAGCGTTTCGCCAGTTCCAGTTGCCCGATGGCGGCATGCAGGTCGCCCTTCCAGGCAAAGCTGTAGGCCTGCGCCTGATGTTGTTCGAGCGGTTTGTGCAGCTGGTTATAGCTGCGTGCCTGCAAGTCGTACAGCGTAGTGTCGGTCGGGTGCAGGGTGACCTGCTCGGTCAGCAGTTTGACGGCGACATCCGCCTGCTGATTGTTCAGCAGCAGATCGACATAGTCGTAAATCAGCGCGCGGTACTGAGGGTGGTTTTTTACGGCGCGCTGGTAAAAACTCAGCGTGTCGGGATCTTTTGCGGCGCGTTTCACACGTCCGGCCAGTGTTTCCAGCATGGCGTCGTTCTGCGCTTCCGGTGCGGTTTTAGCCTGTTTCAGCAAATCTGTGAGTTCTGTTTTGGCGCGCTCTGTCTGGTTATCGCGCAGCAGCGACGTAACTAGTCCATATTGCTGGGCGATCGGGTTGCCGAATTTGTGGGTGGTGAGCGCATCAGTGAAATAACTGATGGCATCAACGGGCGTTTTCTGGCCGCCGATCAGTTTTGCGCGTACCAGATCGAAGTCCAGGCTGTCGGGCACCAGACGGTAAGGCTGTTTGCTCACGCGGTTTTCAATATCGGCGATACGGTCGCTGGTGATCGGGTGGGTGCGCAGGTAATTGGGTGCGTTGCCGTCGATCAGGCGGGTGGCACGTTGCAGACGCAGCAGGAATTCCGGCATGGCGTGGGTGTTGAAACCGGCTTTTTGCATCAGTTCCAGACCCAGACGATCCGCCTCCTGTTCGTGCACACGGGTGAAATCCAGCTGTTTCTGCATGGCGTGCGCCTGAACCCCGGCCATGGTGGCTTGCGAGGCTTGCGGGTTGCTGCGTGCGGCCAGGATCGCGATGGCGATGGCGGCCATGGCTGCAATCGAGTCGCCTTGCGTGGCGGATACCATGCGCGCCAGGTGGTGCTGCGTGACGTGCGAGATTTCATGACCCAGCACCGAGGCCAGTTCGGATTCGTTGTCCGTGATCAGCAGCAGGCCGGCGTTGACGCCGACAAAGCCACCCGGCATGGCAAAGGCGTTGATGCTGTAATCGTTGACGGCAAAAAATTCGAAATCGAGCGAGGGTTCATTGGAATACTGCACCAGTTTTCCGCCGATCTGGTTGAGATAATCGTTGATTTCCGGATCGTTGAGAAATTGTTTGCCGGCCTTGATCTGCATCATGCTCTGCTGGCCGATTTCGCGTTCCTGTAGCGGGCTGAGCGCAGCCTGCGAGACGTCGCCAAGATCCGGCAAGCCGTCTCCCAGCGTACTAGGGGAAAAGATCAGCAGTAAAAGTAGCGGCAATATTTTCATGGACGACATGATAAACGGTTTTCAGCGAACCTAGTAGCGATGCAGCGCTGGACTTTGTAAGCAAAAGTACGCAGAATTCGGTCTTTAACGTTAAAGCCGCATGCACGGGTAGATGGATAGAATCGGCAAGTATAAAGTGGTGCGTGTACTCGGCACTGGCGCGACCAGTACGGTTTATCTTGCTATTGATCCTTTCAGCGGCCAGCAGGTCGCCGTCAAACTCTTCGATCTGAAGAATCTTGAGGATCCCAAGCGCGCCAAAATTTCCCGTAAATTGTTGATGACCGAGGCCTCGCTGGCGGGAAAGTTGTCGCATCCGCATATCGCCAAGATACAGGATGCGGTGATGAAGGGCGATATCAACTACGTGGTGATGGAGTATGTGGAAGGCAGCACGCTGGAGTTCTATGCCGAAGTGGACAAGCTGCTGCCCATCAGCACGATTGCGGAAATTATCTACAAGTGCTGCAAGGCACTGGAATATGCGCAACGCCAGGGCGTGATCCATCGCGACATCAAGCCGGCCAATATCCTGCTGCAGGGCAAGACCAATATCAAGATTTCCGATTTTGGCGCCGCCGTGCTGCAAAGCAATCAGAGCACCACGCAGGTGTCGGGGGTCGGCTCGCCGGCCTATATGTCGCCGGAGCAGATCGAGGAGTCGACGCTTACGCATCAGACCGATATTTATTCGCTGGGTGTGGTGATGTACAAGTTGCTTTGCGGCCGGTTGCCGTTCGACACCAGCAATAATTTGAGCATGGTTTACCACATACTCAATGTTGAACCGTCGTTGCCCAGCACGTTCCGCGCCGATATACCGCCGGAAATGGATGCGATTGTGCGTCGTGCAATGATGAAATCGACCACTGAGCGTTATCAGTCCTGGGATGAGTTCGCCAGTGATCTGGCGGTATTTTTCAGTCATGTTGCGCCGTCCCACGAAGAAATCTTTGATACCGAAAAGTTTGAGACCCTGCGCAACCTGATTTTTTTCAAAAATTTCAGCGATGTGGAACTTTGGGAGGTTTTGCGCGTCAGTGAATGGCGCAAAGTGCCGGACTCCGAGCATATTTTGCGCGATGGCGCGAGCGGACGTACTTTTTACATTCTGGCGCAGGGTGTGGTGCATGTGCTTAAACAGGGTAAATTACTGGGGCTGTTGCGACGCGGCGATTGTTTTGGCGAAATGGCCCATCTCGGCGAAGACGATTTTATTCGCAACTCCGATGTGATCGCGCGTAGCGAAGTCATGCTGATCGAAATTGATCCCGATGCGCTGACCCATGCCACCACCGGCTGCCGTTTTCAATTTGGCGATGCTTTTTTGCATTTGCTGGTGAAACGGCTGGCGGTTGCCAATGAACGTATCTCGCTCCTGCTGGCAGATCAACACCAAACGGGAATTAACAGATGAGCGGTTTCAAGAATATCAGCGTCGAGCAATTACAGACGAAGTTGCAGCAGCATGATGTAAAGTTGATCGATGTGCGCACCGCTGCGGAAATCGCGCGGGGGAAAATTCCGCAGGGGGACGCGATGCCCTTGCATCTGCTGCCCTTGCGACTGGGCGAACTGAACAAGTCTGCAACGATCGTGTTTTACTGCCAGATGGGCGGACGCTCGGCGCAGGCGGCCGCATTTGCCGCAGGAAACGGCTTTACCGACGTGTATAACCTACAAGGCGGCATCACCGCCTGGGCGCATGCAGGGTTGCCGGTTTCATCATGACCGACTTTGATGCCGAGCTGGATGCGCGTCAGCTGGCGTGTCCCATGCCTGTTCTGCTCGCCAAAAAATCCTTGTCGAAACTTGCCAGCGGCGAGGTGCTCAGGATACTGGCAACCGACAAACAGTCGCCCAAGGACTTTGCCGTTTTCTGCCGCCAGACCGGCAATGAGCTGGTGTCGAGCAGCGAGAAAGATGGCGAATTTACCTTCTATCTGCGCCGTCGCTGAACGCGCGCGAATAATATCCTTATAAATTTTAAGTTTTTGCAGAAAATAGGCGTACAATCGCTACGGGTATTTTTGCAGGGCTGCCTTTTACCAGAAACGAAGCGTGCAAGAATTCCTGTTAATCAACTTCATGGGAGACTGATATGGGCGTTGCAGAATGGATTTTCATTGCTATCATCGTGTTACCGGCTGTGGTGTTGCTCACGGAAAGATAAGTAACCAAAGCTATATCAGGTCAGGCCATACTGAATAGCTGATTTTTTAGCATGAACCCATCCGCTGGCATCAGCGATCGCCAGCGGTTTTTTTTGCCTGAAGCGTGACTTTTTCCTGCTCAGCTCAGTTTTGTGCGTTGCGCCTGGAGTTGCACCAGCAACGCGCTAAAGTCACTCATGCGTTTTTTCTCCTGTTCCACGACCGCTGCCGGTGCACGATCCACAAAACTACTATTCCCCAGTTTGGCTTCTGTCTTGGCAATTTCACCTTGTAAGCGCGTGATTTCCTTATCCAGTCTTTCACGCTCGACTGCGACATCGATCTCGACTTTGAGCATCAGACGGTAATTGCCGACGATGGCGACCGCAGCTTCGTCTGAAGGCAGATCGCTTGCGATCTGCACTTCGGAGAGTTTGCCAAGGCTGCTGATGTAAGGGGAGAGGGAGTTGAGCGTTGCGGCGTCGCCTGTGGCAATCAGCGGCACGCGCGCGGCAGGCGAGAGGTTCATCTCGCTGCGCAGACGGCGACAGGCGTTGACCATTTCCTGCAGCAGCGTAATCTGTTCGATTGCCACTGTGTCAATCTTGCTGATATCGGCTTTCGGGTAGGCTTGCAGCATGATGGAAATCCCCTCTACCCCCCCCTTTGACAAAGGGGGGCAGGGGAGGAATTTCCCTGCCAGCGGTGCGACGGATTGCCAAAGCTCTTCGGTGATGAACGGGATGATCGGATGCGCCATTCGCAGGATGGTTTCCAGCACGCGCACCAGCGTGCTTCTCGTTGCACGTTGCTGTGTTTCTGCATCCTCAATCCTCAATCCTCGATCCTGCAACTGAACCTTCGCCAGTTCCACATACCAGTCGCAATAGGTATTCCACACCAGTTCATACACGGTGCGGGCGGCCATGTCAAAACGGTAATCGGCAAAGTGTTGCGCCATTTCCGATTCAGCCTGTTGCAACAGGCTGATCATCCATTTATCAGCGGCGGAAAATTCCAGCGGTAGCGACTCGTCGAGTCCCGTGTCGTGGCCTTCGCAGTTCATCAGCACGAAGCGCGTGGCGTTCCACAGTTTGTTGCAGAAGTTGCGATAGCCTTCGCAGCGCTGCATGTCGAATTTGATGTCGCGCCCCGGGGACGCAAGGGATGCAAAGGTAAAGCGCAGCGCGTCGGTGCCGAAGGCGGGGATGCCTGCCGGGAATTCTTTTTTGGTGCGTTTTTCGATCTGTTCCGCCTGCTTCGGGTTCATCAATCCGGTGGTGCGTTTTTTGATCAATTCTTCGAGCGCGATGCCGTCGATCAAATCGATCGGATCGAGCACATTGCCCTTGGACTTGGACATTTTCTGGCCTTCCGCATCGCGGATTAAGCCGTGCACATAGACATCCTTGAACGGGATTTTGCCGGTGATGTGTTTTGTCATCATCACCATGCGCGCGACCCAGAAGAAGATGATGTCAAAACCTGTCACCAGCACGGTGGAGGGCAGATATTTTTCCAGGAACTGATTCTGACTGTCTTTTGCGTCATCGCCGGTCCAGTCCAGCGTGGAGAATGGCCACAGCGCGGAAGAGAACCAGGTGTCCAGTACGTCGGCGTCGCGGTCAAGTTGTCCTGCGTAACCGGCTTTGTCAGCCAGTTGGCGCGCCTCCGCTTCGTCGTGAGCGACGAATATTTCGCCGTTCACGCCATACCAGGCCGGAATCTGATGGCCCCACCACAGCTGGCGGGAGATACACCAGTCCTGGATGTTGTTCAGCCACTGGTTATAGGTGTTCACCCAGTTCTCCGGATGAAATTTGATCTCGCCGTTTGCCACGCAAGCCAATGCCTGTTCGGTGATGCTAACCCCCCCGTCGCCCGGCTTGCTCATTGCGACGAACCACTGGTCGGTGAGCATCGGTTCGATCACCACGCCGGTCCGGTCGCCTCTGGGCACTTTGAGCTTGTGTTTTTCGGCCTTGTCGAACAACCTGCCCTTTTCCAGATGGGCGACGATGAGCTTGCGCGCTTCAAAGCGGTCCAGACCGCGATATTTTTCAGGCGCCTGATCGTTGATTTTTCCATCCAGTGTCAGGATGGAAATCATCGGCAACTGATGGCGCTGTCCGACTGCATAGTCGTTGAAATCGTGCGCAGGAGTGACTTTTACAACACCTGTGCCGAACTCGCGATCCACATAGTCGTCCGCGATGATGGGGATCGTACGCGCGCAAAGCGGCAGTGCGACTTCACGGCCAATTAAATGTTTGTAGCGCTCATCTTCCGGATGCACCATCACCGCCACGTCGCCCAGCATGGTCTCAGGTCTTGTGGTGGCAACCGTCAGGTGAGTCAGTCCGTGTACGGTGTCAGGCGCTGCCAGCGGATAATGAATGTGATACATGAAGCCGTCTTCTTCTTCCTGCACGACTTCCAGGTCGGATACGGCGGTGTGCAGTTTCGGATCCCAGTTCACCAGACGCTTGCCGCGATAGATCAGGCCCTCGTTGAACAGCCGCACGAAGGTTTCGGTCACCGACTGCGACAGGCCTTCGTCCATCGTGAAGCGTTCGCGCGACCAGTCAGGGGAGGTGCCCAGACGGCGCATCTGGCGCGTGATGGTGTCGCCCGAAAACTGCTTCCATTCCCACACTTTCTCGATGAACTTCTCGCGTCCCAGGTCGTGGCGGCTGATGCCTTGTGCATCGAGTTGGCGTTCAACGACGATCTGCGTGGCGATACCCGCGTGATCGGTGCCCGGCTGCCACAGCGTGTTGTCGCCGCGCATTCGGTGATAGCGGGTCAGCGTGTCCATCAGGGTCTGGTTGAAACCGTGGCCCATGTGCAAGGTGCCGGTGACGTTGGGCGGTGGCAGCTGGATGCAGAATGATTCTGTCTTGGCAGGATCGAGACTTGCCTTGAAATAGCCGGATGCTTCCCATTTGGGATACCAGCGCGCTTCGATGTCTTTGGGTTCAAAACTTTTGGTCAGTTCCATTGCAATACCTTGTGGCAGATAGCCAGTGTAGAATTTTGTGAAAGACGTGATTATACAGGGCAGTCGCAAGCTGTTAGCTAATTCATCGGGCTCATCTATAATGAATGCTCTGTCAAATAAAGGAACGCCATGTTTATCGCAATGAACCGTTTCAAAATCGTTCCCGGTAAGGAGAGCGAATTCATCGACATCTGGAAAAAACGCGACAGTCACCTGAGTGGCGTGCCCGGATTCAGAAGTTTTAATTTGTTGCAGGGTGCGTCCAGCGAAGAACATACGCTGTTTGCCTCGCACACGGTGTGGGACTCGCGTCAGGCCTTCGAGGACTGGACGCACTCGGAGGCATTCAGGCTGGCCCATGCACAGGCCGGGCAAACCAGAAATGTTTATCTCGGCCCGCCGAATCTTGAGTTTTTTGAGGCCGTGATTTGACGCGTCGTACGTTGAACTTTACGCGTTTCCACGCGTTGCGTGGGAGCGAGAAAAATCGGGATGGCTTTGCGTAACCAACGCTACGCCATAAATGGCAAGCTGCTGGTAAAATCCCGACCTGCGACTAACGACTAACGACTGCGAGCGCTTCGCGCAGCAGTTGCGGCAGCTCGGCCTTGAATTCGCTGATCGCCAGTTCGACGGCCAGCCGTTGCAGTTGTTCGAGCTGGGTGTTGAGCTTGCGGGTGAATACGGTTTCGAGATGGACTTCGAGTTGTTGCACCAGTTGATGCATTTCCTCGGGATTTAATGTGCGTGGCGGCGGGTCACGATGGCTGGGTGCATGCGGGGCCGCCTCATAAGTTGGAATGATCTCCGTGAGCAGCGGCAACACGGTTGTTTCCGAGTCACCGGCGACTTCGGTCAACAGGGGCAGTTCATCGTGCGTATCCACGCTGTTCATGACTGATTTCCGCGGGCAAGGTCGAAATGGCGCAGTTCGTAGCCTCGATCACGATAAAACTTGAAGCGCTCCCGCCCACGCCGGCTTTCCTCTTCACTGGTGCCGACAATCTCGGCGACCCGTTCAAAGCGGCTGAAAAACGGCGTGCATTCGTCATGCAGGCTGATCAGCATATCGTAATACGGAAATGTGTCATTGTCGTGGCTCAAGATTACGGGTACTTGGTTCGCATCAGGTGCGCCACAGCGGGCGTGCGGGATGAAGGCCGTGTCAGGATATTGCCACAGCAGCTTGTCCAGCGCGTCGCAGCTTGCCAGATCAGGCAGGCTGATGACGGTATGCAATTCATGCTGCATGGCCTTGTGGCTTAACTGGCAGGCGGTGCGCAGCTTGTCGGTGGAGCCCGTATAAAAATCGACCTTGGTCATATCGGTTCATTCCGCAATCAATTGTAGGGGCGCGATTCATCGCGCCCTGTTGTGTTCACAAAAAGACGGGCGCAATAAATCACGCTCCTACAAGACATTATTTTGTTGCATTCGAGCGGTTAATCAAATACTGCGTGAGCAGAGGTACAGGACGACCGGTTGAGCCTTTTTCCTTGCCGGATTTCCAGGCGGTTCCGGCGATATCCAGATGCGCCCAGCGGTAGTCCTTGGTGAAACGCGACAGGAAACACGCTGCGGTTACGCTGCCGGCCGCTCTGCCGCCGATGTTCTGCATGTCGGCAAAATTGCTGTCCAGTTGCGGCTGGTACTCGTCCCACAGCGGCATCTGCCAGGCTTTATCGTTTGCATAATCGCCCGCATCCAGCAACTCGCGCGCCAGGGCGTCCTGATTGCTGAACAGCCCGCTGGCTACACTGCCCAGCGCGATCACGCAGGCGCCGGTCAGCGTGGCAATATCGATTACGGTCTCCGGTTCGAAGCGCGCGGCGTAAGTCAGTGCATCGCACAAAATCAGACGACCTTCGGCATCGGTGTTGAGTATCTCGATGGTTAAGCCCGCCATGCTTTTGACGATGTCACCGGGCTTGCTGGCCGCACCATCCGGCATGTTTTCGCTGCTCGGAATGACCGCGACCACGTTGAGTTTCAAGCCCATTTCGGCAACCGCCTGCAGGGTGCCCAGTACGCTGGCTGCACCGCACATGTCGTATTTCATTTCGTCCATCTCGGCGCCGGGTTTGAGCGAGATGCCGCCGGAATCAAAGGTGAGACCTTTGCCGACCAGTACCACGGGTTTTTGTTTCTTGTCTGTGCCGCGATATTCCAGTGTGATCAGTTTGGCAGGCTGACGGCTGCCGCGTGTGACGGACAGCAAGGAATGCATGCCCAGTTTTTCCATGTCCTTTTCTTCCAGGACGGTCAGCTTCAGCTTGTGTGTATCCGCCATTTTGCCGGCTTGTTCGGCCAGATAGGCCGGTGTGCAGATATTGCCGGGCAGATTGCCCAGGTCCTTGGCGAGTTTCATGCCGTGCGCGATGGCGATGGCCTGATGCAGCGCATCCTGTGCGGCGCTGTCGGGTTTCTTGGCGCATCCGATCAGGATCTTGCGCAAAGCGGGCTTATCGGCGGGCTTACTCTTGAGCCCGTCCGTGCGGTACACGGATTCAGAGGCTATCAGCACGATCTGATTGATTTTCCAGGCTTCGTCGCGGCCGGCGACAGGCAGGTCGGCAAGGTATAACGCGGCGTCCTTGCAGATGGTTTTGTGCAGAGCGGCAAAGGTTGCGCGCAGCATGTCGAGATATTGCTTGGCGTTGAGCTCTTCGGGTTTTCCGAGGCCCACCAGCAAGACACGTTCGGCAGTCACACCGGACAGTGCGGGTATCATCACGGTGCTGCCCGCTTTGCCGGTCATGTCGCCGCGTGCGATCAAATCGCTCAGTTGATGGTTGACGCTCTGGTCAAGCGCGTGTGCGGAAGGGGCCAGCTGACCGCCGTCAAAGACGCCCAGTACCACGCAAGCGCTACGCTGATGCTCCGGGTTGCTGTGTTTTATGCTAAATTCCATGCGTTGCTCCCTATTTATTTTCGTTCCGATGCCTGATTATCCGCAAACTACGTACATAAAGTCAAAGTTGTTTCGCCACGGCCTGTTTCAGCGCGCGTTGGTGATCGAGTTTGCCGGCAATGGATTCCTGGTATTTGCCACCCTGCTGGGCATCGTGGTGATCAGTCAGTTGATCCGTTATCTGGGCGATGCCGTCAGCGGCAAGCTCGCGGTGGACGGCGTGCTGGCGCTGCTGGGATTCAGCGCGCTGAGTTATCTGCCGGTGCTGCTGTCGCTGGCCTTGTTTATCTCCGTATTGCTGACCCTGTCGCGTTGTTATCGTGACAGCGAGATGGTGGTGTGGTTTTCTGCCGGAATCGGGCTGACTCGCTGGATACGACCGGTGCTGTGGTATGCAACGCCGGTGGTGGTGGTGATTGCGCTGCTGAGCCTGGTCTTGTCACCCTGGGCGCTGCGCAAATCCGATGAATATAAGAACAAGCTGGACAACCGCGATGAAATGGCGACGGTGACACCGGGCGCGTTCCACGAGTCAGGACAGGCTGACCGGGTTTACTTTGTCGAGAGCGTGGATGCAAAATCGGGTCTGATCGGCAATGTTTTTGTACGCTCCATACAGAACGGTCAGTTGGGCACCATGGTGGCGCGTCAGGGGAGGCAGGAAACGATGCCGAACGGTGATCGTTTTCTGGTGTTGTTAAATGGCACGCGCTATGAAGGTACGCCGGGGCAACGCGACTATCGCATCGTGGATTTTGAGCGCTATGCGATGCGCATCAACAGCGTGGCGGTCAAACAGGAATTGCCTAATTTGCGTGCGCTGCCGACCCCGTCGTTATGGCGTCATCCGACCACCTGGAATCTGTCCGAACTCGAATGGCGGCTGGGTCTGCCGATCAGCGCGGCGGTGTTGTCCCTGCTGGCGATCAGCTTGAGCTATGTCAATCCGCGTGCGGGGCGCTCGTTTAATCTGGTGCTCGCGCTTGTGTTGTACATGCTGTACAGCAATATGATCAGCGTGACCAACGCGTGGGTGGGGCAGGGGAAAATATCTCCGGGTATCGGATTGTGGGGTATCCATGCGCTGATGCTGCTGGTTACGGTGCTGCTGTTCTATAAGCGTATGGCGCTGTTTTCCTGGCGCAGGGTGTTCAATAAATGAATCTGTTAAGCCGTTATCTGGCTCGCGAAATCTATTCCAGCGTGGTGCTGGTGTTTTCCGCGCTGCTCATGCTGTTTGCGTTTCTCGATTTTATTCATGAGCTGAGCGTGATGGGATATGGCAAGTACAGCCTGGGCTATGTGCTGCTTTTCGTGTTGCTGACCGTTCCGGGACATATTTATGAGCTGTTTCCGGTGGCCGTGCTGGTCGGTACGATTCTGGCGCTGGTGCAAATGGCCTCCCGTTCTGAACTGACCATTTATCGCGCCTCCGGCGCATCGACCGCGCAGATGCTGGGCGCATTGTGCAAAATCGCCTTGCCCATGATTATCATCAGTTTTCTTTGCGGCGAACTGCTGGCGCCGCCGTCCGAGCGCATGGCGCAGAAACTGCGGCTTCAGGCGCTGGATACCAAGGTTTCCCTGCAGGCGTTTCGTTCGGGCGTATGGGTCAAGGACGGATATAGTTTTGTGAACGTCAAGAGTGTGATGCCGGACACCAGTTTGTCGGACATTGATATTTATAATTTTGATCAGACTTTTCATTTGAAGACCATTGTCGCCGCCAAACGCGCCAGCTATCTTGGACCGGGGAAATGGATGCTGGGAGACGTGTTACAGACCAGTTTTGCAACCTCCGGCGTCGGTACAGCATCGCTGCCGAATCTGGCATGGCAATCCGCACTGACACCGGGTATTCTGAGCGTGATGCTGGTGGTGCCGGAACAGATGTCTGCCTATGATCTGTACAAATATGCCAACCATCTGAAAGAAAACAAGCAGAAGAGCGCGCGATATGAAATTGCGATGTGGAACAAGCTGGTGTATCCGTTTGCGTTATTAGTGATGATGGTGCTGGCGCTGCCGTTTGCTTCCTATCAGCGCCGCTCAGGCGGTGTGAGTGTGATGGTGTTTATGGGGATCGTGCTGGGCCTTGTTTTTCACTTTACCGGACGACTGGTTGCCAGTCTGGGTGCGCTCAATGACTGGTATCCGCTGCTCAGCGCCACCGCGATGACAGGCCTGTTCCTGCTGGTCGGTGCGTTTATGCTGTGGTGGGTGGAGCGGCGCTAACGAGGTGTTTTTGTCGCTGCGTCTGCGCTGAACTGATATGTTTGCCGTGCGTATGCCTGGGCTGCGTGGTATCGTATTGTAACCATGATGCCTCAGTCTTCAAATGCGCGGTGATACGTAAAATCACCCATGGTGGACATGGCGATACGATACAATCGAGCCAGATGAATATCAACGCAGTGGTTAATCCATGAATACTCCCGGTACGGCATTCGCTGAGCATAATTCCGACTGCGCTGGTAATCGGGGACAGGCAGGCTGTCTCGACTGTCTTGCTGAACTTCAGCGCATATTCAGGGCGCCGCGGATGCAAAAACACACTATCCAGGTCGTGGGCGAGACTGCGGGGAACTGATGCGTGAAACGTCAGCCATTTCGCACAACCTGTCTGTTGCCGAGTTTTTGCAACAACAGGAAAACCTGCTGGGTGCGATCTGTTTTTCTGTACCTGACATGCCGGGTAAGCTTGCGATTCCTTGCCTGAATGTCCCCATGCGGCGATTGGATAACGCAGAGCGCGTTTGCGAAGTCTGGCACGGAAGAGGGCCGCTGGCGCAAGGCAGGTTTGGCGATATAGATTATCGTCATGATGACGGTTTGCTGTTCGGTGTGATGGTATTGCCAGAAATGCCGTTGCAAACCGACGACGTCAGGACGCCGCTGCAGCAGGCCACCGAATCAGCCTATCGCCAGATATTTGAATTGCTGGATCAGGAACATCTTCCCTATCTGTTCCGCGTCTGGAATTACATCGCTGACATCAATACCCTAAGTTTCGGGCTGGAGCGCTATCAGCAGTTCAACCGGGGGCGGCAGGATGCCTTTGTTGCGCATGGGCGGGATGTGGCGGGCAATGCGCCTGCCGCCTGTGCGCTGGGATATCTCGAAGGACCGCTGACGATCGCCTTTCTGGCAGGAATAGTGCCGCCGCTGAACCTGGAAAATCCCCGTCAGATCAGTGCCTGCCTGTATCCGCCGCAATATGGTCCGCGCAGTCCGACATTTTCCCGTGCCAGCCTGGTGCGTATCGGAGAGGAAAAAGTGCTGTTCATCTCGGGCACAGCCAGCATAGTCGGCCATGCCACGTTACATCCTGGCGATGCGGTGGCACAAACCCGCGAAACCATGACGAATATCGAGGCTGTGCTGAGCGAGGCCAACCGGCATGCCGCACTGCCCGGATTTGACCTGGCCGCGCTGAGCTACAAGGTATACGTGCGCCACCCTGCGGATCTGACACAGATCCGTGCGGAACTTTCGCGCTGTGTGGGCGACTCGCTCAAGGCAGTCTTCCTGCAGGCTGATGTGTGCCGTCAGGATCTGCTGCTGGAAATCGAGGCAACCGGCGTGCTGGCGTCAGGACCGGTGGAATGATCATGCGCACCGTCTTGCGGGTATTGCTTAATGCTTACGATTATCTGGTGCTGTATCTGGGGCTGCTGTGGCTGGGGATATTGTGCCTTGCATGGACGCCGGCAGCGCTGATTGCCTATCCTCTGTTATCCGAAAACAGGGGGCGAGCGCTCGGACGCCAGGTGATCACGGCGGCATTTCGTTTATACCTTGCCAGCCTTAGCCTGTCGCGCCGTTGCAGCTTTGACCTGACGGCGCTCGATGCATTGCGCGATGAGCCGCCGCTGATACTCGCACCCAATCATCCCTGTCTGCTGGATGCCGTGATGGTAATCTCACGCCTGCCCAATGTCGCCTGTGTGCTCAAAGCGGAACTGATGAACAATATTTTCTTAGGCGCCGGTGCCAGGCTTGCGCGCTACATCCGCAATGATCCGCTGCGGCAGATGGTCAAGCTGGCAACCGACGATTTCAACTGCGGCAGCCATCTGTTGCTGTTCCCGGAAGGCACCCGCACCACCTCGCATCCGGTCAATCCGTTCAAGGGTAGTATCGGCCTGATTTCGCACCATGCAGAGGTGCCGGTGCAGACGATACTGATCGAAACTGACTCAAAGTATCTTGGCAAAGGCTGGCCGCTGTTCCGTAAACCGGTCATGCCGATTCATTACCGGGTGAGCCTGGGACGCCGTTTTGATCCGCCGCAGAATACCAAGCGCTTCATGGCTGAACTGGAACACTACTTTGCGTATGAACTGGTGACCGGTACCGCGTTTAATCCTCATCAAAACCCTGAACTATGACCGTCTCGAATACGCATCTCGTCCTCATTCCCAGCTATAACCCCGGCGCCAAGGTTTATGAAACCGTGCGTTCGGCAAGACAATACTGGAACCCGGTGTGGGTGGTGGTGGATGGCAGTACCGACGGCAGCGCAGAAGGATTGCTGGCGATGGCGGCAATCGATGCAGGTTTGCGCGTGATGCTCCTGCCGCGCAATCAGGGCAAGGGGGCGGCGGTGCTGCATGGGCTGGATGAGGCGGCAGCTGCCGGGTACAGCTATGTCCTGACCATGGATTCGGATGGACAGCATCCTGCTGAACGTATTCCGGCTTTCATGGCCGCCTCGATGCAGCAACCCTGCGCGATGATACTGGGTGTGCCAAAGTTCGATGCCGATGCGCCGGCCCTGCGCGTGCAGGGGCGAAAAATATCCAACTGGTGGGCCAATTTCGAAACGCTGTGGGCCGGCATCGGCGATTCTCTGTTCGGGTTTCGCGTGTATCCGGTCGAACCCTTGCGGCAGGTAATGCGGGGGCAACGATGGATGCGTCACTTTGACTTCGATCCGGAGGCCGTGGTACGGCTATGCTGGCGCGGCGTAAAACCAGTCAACTTGCCGGCACCCGTGCGTTATTACCGTGCGGATGAGGGCGGTGTGTCGCATTTTCGCTACCTGCGCGATAACGTGCTGCTAACCTGGATGCACACCCGATTGTTTGCAGGTTTTGTGCTGCGCCTGCCCGTCCTGCTCGCGCGACGCCTGTTCGGGCGAAAAAATTAAACCGGAAGGCAGGTTACCGGTCAAAACGGTAGTCGTCCGCCGCATACAGCCGCCATCCGCCCTGGCCGTCGAGTTCCAGCACCTGTCGGTGATATTTCAGGATGGAGGCGCGATGACCGACGCTGACCAGCGTTGTATTGCTGCCCGCCAGCTGTCGATACAGGCTATCTTCATTGGCAATATCCAGTGCGCTGGTCGCTTCATCGAGGATGGCGTAGCGGGGCGCGGTGAGCAGCACGCGTGCAAAGGCGATGCGTTGTTGCTCACCCACTGATAATACTTTTGCCCAGTCAAGCTCGGTATCAAGACCATCAAACCGTGTTGCGATATCAGCAAGGTTGACTTGTTCCAGCAGGCGCAGCAGTTCATCATCCGCAATGACCCTGTCCTGCTTAGGATACAACAGCTGGCTGCGCAGACTGCCCAGCAGCATGTAAGGGCGTTGCGGCAGAAACAGCATTTCACGGGTATCCGGCCTGATGATGCGACCGCTGCCGGAACTCCACAGGCCGGCAATGGCGCGCAACAACGAGCTTTTTCCGCAACCGCTGGCGCCCATGATCAGCACGCCCTCACCCGGATTGATCGCGAGGGTTAAATCCTTGATCAATGTTCTCTCATACCCGGGCGTCTGCAAAGTCAGGTTTTCGATGGACAGACGGGGATCTTCCACCAATGCAATGCGATCTGCTGGCTTTGGTATTCCAGCGTCCCGGCTTGCCAGGAATTTGGCGAAGCTGTCGAGACGATCAATCCCCGCGGCAAATCGGCTTAAACTTTCAAAATTATCCACGATCACCGTCAGCGCGCTCAATATGGCCGCAAAAGCGCCGGCTGCCTGGATTGCCCGCCCGACTTCCATCTCCCCTGACAATACATGACCGGCGATGATGGCGCTGGGCAAAATGATGGTCATGAAACTGTAGCCATACTGGAACAGGTTCAGATTCAACTGAGCGCGGATGAGTTTGTTGTAATTTCTGAAGGCTTCATTGAAACGCCGTCCGATCTGCCATGACTCCTGTTCTTCGCCGCGATAAAAAGCGATGGCTTCGGCATTCTCGCGTATACGCACCAGGCCAAAGCGGAAGTTGGCTTCTTTCCTGAGCTGGTAGAAATTTAGGCCGATCAGCACTTTGCCGAATATCAGCAGGGTGACTGCGGTGCCGACAATGGCATAAATGATCAGAAAAAAGACCAATTCAGTGGAAATAGACCAGAGCACGCCGGAGAAAGCGATGAGCTGCAGCACGGCGCCGATCAGCACCAGCAAAAAATAGAGGGATTTCTGGGTAAAGGTATTGATGTCGTCGGCAATTCGCTGGTCCGGATTGTCGATCTTGGCATTGGCATTCAGTTCGTAATAGGCCCGATTGCCAAAATAACGGCCCAGAAAATGTCGGGTCAGCCAGCGCCGCCAGTAAATGCCGAGCTTGTCCCGCACATAGTAGTAAAAGGCATAAATGGGTACAGCCACGATCAGGATGGCTAAGCACTCCTTGATGGCAGTCCAGAATCTTCCTGCGTCTCTTGCCGCCAGTGCCGAGGTGAATTCCCCGGTCAACTGGTTGAACAGCACGGCGAAACCCGTCTGCCCCAACAGCAGCAGTATCAGCAGGGCCAGCAGACCCCAGGCTTGCCCTTTTTTGTCACCGGACCAGTAGGGAGCGGCTATTGTCCTGAAGCGCTGCCACAGGTGGCGGTCAAAGCTGATCATCACGTGTGACTTGCAGAGGGGTCATGGTCATAATTGAGATCGGCATTTTTTCAAAGAGGGAAAAAATAGACAGATCAATTGTAAGTCTAAAGTTTTACTGACGGATACGTTAATTTACCGGCTCATGCCAGCCAGGCTGAATACTTACTTATGGTCGCCTTTAGCGGTGTCCTGGATGTCTTTACCGGCTTTTTCAATCTGTGATCCGGCTTTCTCTGTGGCGTTGTCGATTGCCTTGCCGGCATGTTCTGCCGGGCCTTCCGGCTTCTGGCAAGCGGATATCGCGGCAATCAATGCAATCATAATGAGGGCGTTACGGGCGAATTTTTCAAGTTTCATGATAGGTGTCTCCTGGTGATGGAAAGAATGCCTGTCCGTCATGCTTGCTGAGTTTGGAGGGTGTTCTGGATTTTGTGTAAATGGATTTTCTTACACCCCCCGACCTGACTCCGCTAAACAACTTTAACCTGGCGACCCAAGATTCTCTCTGTTATTTTGGCTTCTTTTATGAAGCCGATTAACGATGTCATTCAGGTTGGTGTTTTTCTTCTCTGCGAATACGTGGGTAATTTGTTCGGTATCAAGATCGGTTGCAAGCGAGATTTTTTTGATAGCTTCTTGAATGGCCTGCGCATGGGTATTATGGATACTATCCTTCAGCACATCTTTGAGCATATCCACATGGGTATCTTCAATAACGTGGAGTACCTCTTTCTCAGAAAGTCCCGTTACATTCGCAATCTCTCCGAAAACATTCTCAACATACTTGCGGAGCTTTTCGATATCAACCTGTTCAGCAGCCAGATCAGCCTCTGTTTTATTTCCCCTGACGGGAACACGGATTTGCGGTAATTCAACTGCGTCTTTGGTAACTTCTTTGACTTGATCCTCATTCATTTTAATTTCCCTTCATCCAGATTGACAGGCTCTGCCTGCAGGAACGCCAGATTGAACGAAATCGTGCGGCTGATCTGTACGGTAACGTACCTACAAAACAGGCAAGTCAATTTTTCATGCGGATACAAACTGTGCCATATAGTTGTTCGCCCCGCCGGTAAGCCGCCTTTGTACGATGCCGGGCGGATAAGCAGGGCCGCAAAATTTAAGGTTTTGACGATTTGTCTGGCGGCGCGAAGAATCCTGCGGGATGCTTCAGGAATCGCTGTGACAACAATCTGCCGAGCGCTACAATATCGCTCAAGCCCCGTCTTCTGGATTTCATCGCCACATAAAGCGCAAGACTGAAGCTGACCAGCAGATTGACGAGCGCAATGCCGAGCACACCTGCGATTGCCCATAAAAAAAGATGGGCGAAGTTTGCAATATTAAGCATAGCCAGCGCGGTACCTACGTTGGCGCTGGCAAACGAGACATGGCGTATGTCCACCGGCAGGCCGGTGAGTTTTCCCATGTCGCTCATCAACCCCAGGTACATGCCAAAGAACAGGTTGCCAATGATCGCACCATAATGGGCATCCAGATATACGCTGAATCTGTTGACCTGGGCGGGTTTCAGCCATTTCAGGGCCGGTGTAACGCTCATGCGTGAAGCAAGTTGGTGGTAACGCGCCTGATTGTCGAAATAACCCGATACCAGACCGGAAAGAAACAGCCCCACGCCGGCTATGGCGGCAAAGAACAGGGCGCCGCTATGCAAGAGATCCAATTCTTTAAGCAGCTGGGCGGATTTTGCAGCAGTGATCAAAGAATCACCAAACAGCGCTGTCCATGCGTAGGCGATCAAAAAGGCAACCGGTAGCGCAAGCCCGATATTGCCTAACACAGCGACGAACTGAGTACGTACAACATTTTGTGCAAGGTCGCCGAGTCGTTCCAGTTCACGCGGCCGTGCATCAACCAGGGTTGCAGCGATGCAAGAGGCTGTCATGGCGGGTTGTTTGGTCGCGACGGTAAAACCCAGCAGGTAGATCAGCACAAAACCGATGCTGTAGTTGAGGCCAAAGGCAAGTCCCTCGGTCAGGGGGGGCAAGTGCAGCTGGGATAACTGGATCTTGAACATGGCCATGATCCCGATGATTGCGCCGCCCCCCGCTGCGCTGCGCGCCATCGCCCACCATGCGGCGCGGTCTTCTGCAATGTAGCGCTCTCCGTGTTGACTGGCGTGATCGGTAATATTGCGCGATATCAGGCTCACACTTTCACCTATGAACCCCTTGATGTGATGTCCGGTTTGCACCGCAGCGGAGAGGATTTTCATCAACCGTATCGAATGCTCAATGCGCTCTGCTGCCACGAGGAATTCCAGCAACTCACGCTGGCGACCGATCAGTTGATGTAGTCGCGCCAGCAGATAGGTGAGACGGACGCTGATGCCGTTTTCGCCGGCCTTGCGGCGGACCCGATCAAGCGCCTTGATGCATTGATCGAGTAATACATCTACTTCCCGGAATTCTTCGTCTGCCGGATAGATTCCGCCCATACGGGCACGCTCCAAAATCGGTACCAGCGTGGCATTTTGCGCTAAAAAAGGCGAGTCGAAGTACTCCAGCATCGGCTCTGCCAGCAGTAATTCTCGATCCAGTGCCGTGCCGGCAATGCGATAGGAAAGCACCCTGACTGCCTCGATCATATTCAGCACCGCAACCTTATCCTGATCGAATTCATGCAAACCGAGCGCGGTTGCAAGCGCCAGCCAGGTGGCATCATTTACCGCAAGTACCCATTGATGATCAAAATCCTGGCTGAATATCTGATGCATGATATCTGTTAACCGTCTATCGTCTGGCGGCGTAGGCAGCACACGCTGACCGATGCGCTTGGCGAGTTCAAACCAGAATCCCGGGGCGGAACGGATGCAGGTTTCTGCATAAAACGCGGTCTGATGAGGCAAGGAGAGTAATGTCTGCAAGTCTTGCTTCAGAACAGTGACTTCTTCCCGGTGCTTATCCAGCCGTGCGATTTCTCCCCAGATATTGCGTTCGGCGGCTGTTATATCGTCAGGCGAGTTGGGTCGCAGACGCGCTACAAGCGCTGCGAGCCGTTCAACACCGGGCTGGTTGGCGAAATGCATCATGATAGTTCAGGGAATCCTCATTAATTCTTGATGTAAATATCGAACAACGATTCGTTCGTCGAGGGGGTGGCCCCTCTATTTTAATTTGGCTATGTCACAGTTATTTATTGGTATTACGTAACAACATGAATTTATGCGTTATTTGTAGGGTGGAAAAAGCGTAGCGTTTCCACCGAAAAGCAATGGTGCGTGGTGGATACGCGCTTGCGCTTTATCCACCCTACCCGATGTTCAACAGTTAAGTGCGACATAGCCTTTAATTTTATTCATTCCTTCCCGTGCCTGAAATTCATTCATGTTCGGCATCTGCAAATCAAGCAGGATCAGGTTGTTGAAATTTTTGTGGGTGTAGTGAGCAAACTGGTGAATCATTGGTCAGCGCAATAGCGTAATAGACGACCCCACGCTGCACCTTACTGATCAGCCGCGATCAGCATGCGGGCATTAAACACATCCTGTTTGCAGATCAATACAGCTATCCGGCGCCGTCCGTCTTAGGACGTTATTTTTCAGAAAGGTTCAACGCATCGCTCAGCGCGTACATGAATTCACTGACCTTGATTGGTTTAGTGATATAGCGGAAGAATCCTGCCTCCATTCCTTTCTCGACATCGCGTGGCATGGCATTGGCACTGATGGCAATGACGGGTATGTGTTTCGTTTTCGGATCTTCACGCAGCAGCTTCAGCGCCTGAAATCCATTCATGCCGGGCAAATTGATGTCCATCAGGATCATATCCGGGAGATGGGCGCGCGCAAGCGCTATGCCGAGATTGCCATCGCGCGCGCTCAGCATCGTGATATGCGGGTGATTCTCAATGATTTGCTCGACCAGCATCATATTGGCTGGATTATCTTCCACATAGAGCAGTGTGTGCCGCGGCGGGTTGCGGTGCGCAATTCCTTGAACTGGCAGCGCAAGTTCTGTGTGCAGTATATCTTCAGCAGCAAGTTGTGGCATAACGTCCCGAGCCAGTTCAATCCAGAATTCGCTGCCCGCGTCGACCGTGCTTTTTACGCCGATTTTGCCTCCCATCAGCTCGATCAGTTGCCGGGTTACCACAAGGCCGATGCCCGTACCTTCTTCGGTGCCCGTTTCCTGACCGAGACGATTGAACGGCTGAAATAGTTGTGCCAGCTTTTCTGCTGACAATCCCTTGCCGCTGTCCTTGACGCTGATGCGTATGCGTTCAGGGTTATTTATGGAGCATGCTACCTCGACCGTGCCATGCTCGCGGTTGTATTTGATTGCATTGGATAACAGGTTGATCAGCACCTGCTTTACCCGTGTCCGGTCGGCGTTGGCAAACCAGCTGGTGTCGAAGGGGAGAAAATTGATGTGGATGTCGCGTTTGCGCGCCTGCGGTTCGATCATGGCCTGGCATTCGAGCATGACATCAATCAGCGACACCGATTCGCGCGACAGCAATAGCTTGCCGGACTCGATCACGGCGAGGTCAAGAATTTGGTTAATCAGCTCCAGCAGATACCATCCTGCCTTAATGATCTGGTTGAGTTTGACCCCCTGTGCATCCGTTGGCGGCGGTGAGCCACCTTCCAGCAACTGTGCAAACCCTAAGATGGCATTGAGCGGGGTACGCAACTCATGGCTCATGCTGGACAGGAAATCAGATTTCGCGAGGTTGGCTTTTTCCGCCACAGACTTGGCGTTTTCCAGTTCCCTGTCCATGAGTTTGCGTTCGGTCACATCGCGAGCAGCGGCGAACACGCCCTGCAGCTTCCTGTCCCGGTCATAGAAGGTGGCCGCATTGTAGGACACCACCGTTTCTTTACCGTCCATGGCGCGCACGGTGAGCTCGTAGTTGGTGACCTTTTTTTCGTTCAACACCCGCCTGATGCCCGCCTCTGCCCGCTCCGGATCGGTAAAGTAGTTCTTGAACGGCGCGCCGATCAACTCGTCGCGTGTGCGTCCGGTGAGCGCCTCCATCTGCTTGTTGACATCGGAAATGATGCCGGTCGGATCGGTCGTCATCAGCGCGTCGATGTTGGATTCTATCAGTGAGCGCGTATAAAACTGCTGGTCGCGCAGACGCTGATCGAGCTTCTTCTGTTTTTCTTCTATCTGCTTGCGTGCAGTGTTGTCGGTGCCGATCAGCAGATAGCCAATGATGGCGTTGTCGTCATCGCGCAGCGCGGTGACCGAGACGACCGCCGGGAAGCGGCTGCCGTCGCGGCGAATATAAGTCAACTCGTAAATATCCTCGATACCGCGCGAGGCCTTGAACACCAGCGCCTCGAAGCCCGGCGCAATATGGGTTTCGAGTTCTGCGCTCAGTGACCTTGCGCGCGCGACCACTTCCACAGGGTCGGAAATATCGGCTGGTGTGATCTTGTTCATCACCTCAATGGCAGTGTAGCCCAGCATGCGCTCCGCGCCGACGTTGAAAATCTGAATCACCCCCTTTGCATCGGTGGCGATACTGGAAAAATTAGCGCTGTCAAAAATCGCTTTCTGCAATGCACCGGCTTTGAGCAGCGCTTCTTCCGCCTGCTTACGGGCGGTGTTGTCGGTGCCGATCAGCAGGTAGCCGATGATGGCATTGTCATCATCGCGCAGCGCGGTGACCGAGACGACCGCCGGG
>CAMTUO010000002.1:0-171768 GCA_947084955.1 uncultured Gallionella sp. | reverse complement strand
TTCCTCATCCTTGCCAGCACATCATTGTGCGGAACGATCTGACATACCCAACACAATCCATAAAAACTGTGACCGGCAGGCGCCTGGTCAAAATTTGGCTTTGCGGCCAAATTTACGCGGTTCTTAATAACCGTTCACACGTGACTTTCCTCGCGCAGCCAGCGCAAATTTTCTTCTGTTTTTGGAGTGTCCTGTTTGCGCGAAATGAGTGCCTGAATTTCGGGATTGAACGTCTGGATGCCCACCTCGAATTGCAGTGAACCCTCGGGGAAGCGCGAGATCAGCACTTTTAGCGGGTCGGGCAGGTGATCCGGGATCACTTCGAAATGCACGAACAACTTATCGTCCAGGCGTTCCAGAAAGAATTCAAGGATGCGCGCACTGGCCTTGATGTTAAGGTTGAAGGTGCGGTCGACAAACTTGAACTGGCGTGCGCCGCGCTCGTACAGTTTAGCCATCTCGGCCAGGAACAGGTCGAGGTCGAAGGCCCAGGCTGTCTTGTCGAGCGAGGAGAGGCAGAATTCGCATTTGAACGGGCAGCCGCGCGAGGCTTCGACGTACAGGGTGCGGTTGGCGATATCGTTGTCGTTATACAGCGCATAGGGCAGCTTGATTTCGGCAAGCTGAGGCTGGATGCCGGCGATGATTTTTTGTGCCTGCGGACGTTTTAGCAGCAGCTCGCGGCAGAGTTTAGCAAAGCTGATGTCGCCCCAGCCGGTAATCACATAATCCGCCAAGCGCACGATTTCCTGCTGTTCGCATTCGTAGCTCACTTCCGGCCCGCCCAGCACCACGATAATTTCCGGGGCGACGCACTTGAGCAGCGCCACCACACGGGTCATTTCGACCACATTCCAGATGTAGACGCCGAATCCGACGATCTTTGGCTTCGCGGCCAGTATCGACTCGATAATTTCTTCCGGCCTGTTTTGCAGAATGAACTCCATGATCTGCGTGTCCTGCTCGTGCTCGCCCATGTTGGCGGCGAGGTAACGCAAACCAAGCGATGCGTGGTGATAGCGTGCGTTGAGGGTGGCGAGAACGATGGTGGACATGCGCGGAGCAGATGAGCTGAAGGGCCGCGATTTTACGCTACTTTTAAGGTAAATTTGCGATGGAGTTTAGGTGACGGGCGGTTCGCAGTGCGAACCGGCATTTTTCATAGTGCTATACTTTGCCGCTATGAATGCCTCGCAAATCAATAACCTCCTGCATGGCATCACGCTGGAACGATTTTTACGCGTCTGGTTGCGCAATACGGTTGAAATCAACGCGTCGTGGCGCATTTTTTCCCGGGCCGAAACGCAGCGCGTTTTGCAAGCGGTGCTGCTCACCTGACAGGCTTGGCAGGGTGGCAGGCTAAGGGTGGCGCTGATTTATTTGGTTTTGTCATTCCCGCGTAGGCGGGAATCCAGTTACACAAGGCACTGGTTCCCCGCTTTTGCGGGGAAGACGAATAAATTAGCGGTTCCTTAGATCGAGCCGCCGCCCGCATAAGATTTTGACGGTAAAACAGCGACCAGGCGGTGCAGCACTGCAGGGCGTCGCCAAAAAGGAGTAGCTCCAAAGAAGGCTGTCCGGTTTGCCTTACAAGGCGTATTCTTGCCGGTGGTTCTCTTCGGCAAGGCGTCAATCGGAAGTTGAGGTGAACAAAATTAAAGTGAACAGTCCGTCCGTTTGTTAAGTGCGGGCTGAGGCGGGCGCCTGAAAATGATGCAAAGTGCGATTGTTATTTTCAGTGCCTGCACATTTTTACGAAAAATGATGAAGCTTATCTTCTGATTAGATGACAGACATGGAAAGGAGAACGATGAAATGAGCGATACCGCAGACTACAGGCAGATCCGTAAATCAACGATGTGCGGGGAAATTACCGAAGATGAGGCCAAGACCCTGACGACGATTATGGGGGTGCGGCATTTGAAGGATGGCGCGCTGCTGGTCAGTGAGGGCGCAGCTGATCAATCGCTGTACATTCTTGCCTCCGGCAAACTTGCGGTCTTCAGCGCCAATGCCGAAGGCCGTGAAAAACTGGTTTACACCATGACTGAAGGCGAATGTGCCGGTACGCGCGCCTTCGTCGACCGGACGCCGCGCAAGGCGACGTTGCGAGCGATTGGACAAGCCACGGTCTACTCGATCACCCCGGGCGACTTCGATTCATTGGTGGATACGCAGCCACGCCTGGCTTACAAAGTGATGCGTGCGTTGTTCCGGGTCACCCATTCCAATCTGATGCGGATGAATCAGGAAAGCCAGCAGCTCACCAATTACATCCATAAGACAGAAGGACGTTATTGAAACAGGGATGAATCGATGCGGCACGGCCGTGTTGATTCGCTCAATCCGCAGCGGGTGTTGCAATGGAAATGCATCAAATCAATTCGGGCAAGCTTCGTGCCATCGGCTACGAGGTGCGCACCCGTTTGTTGCAGGTTCAGTTCGATGACGGCAGCACCCTGCAATACCGCGGCGTGGGCGAAGATACCTGGCGGCGTCTCAGCAGTTCCGGAGCGGCCTGGAGTTTTTATCGCGACAACATCGAAGAAGAATTCACCGCAATACGCGTTTCCGGTAAAGCCTCATCAGGGGTGAATCCGCTCGATGAATTATTCGGCAAACCTTGATGCGGCCTGAGTCGTTAACGTGAAACTTGCGAAGCGACGAGCCGTACCCCTCGCCCACCGGGAGAGGGGGAACGGGGGTGAGGGAACGATCATGGCGGTTTGCGAGTTATTGCCCACTGGGTAATATCCCTGCGAAAAACTTTTCATTCTCAGGGGGTGGCTTTCTTCCCATGATCGTTAATATTGCCATTGACATTGCGGCATGCGTACCCTGATAATCAATACATGATCACTTTTTCCTCCATTCGACCCATCCGAGTTAGCCCAAGCGCCATGCTGCGCATGGTCTGGCTTTGCTCGCCCGGTGGTCTGGAGAATTAGCGCATAAGTTTTTTTGCAGTTTTTTCGAAAAGGCCACAGTCTCTGTGGCCTTTTTTATTGCTTTGTTTTTAATGGAGAAACCCCATGTCTCTTCCGGCAGCCTTTGTATCGGTCATCCTGATCTGGTCTACCACGCCGCTTGCCATCAAGTGGAGTGCGCTGGGGGCGGGGTTCAGTTTCGCGGTGCTGGCGCGTATGGCGATCAGCGTCCTGTTGTGCGGGGCCCTGCTGGCGGTATTGCGCATACGTCCGCCCGTGCATCGCCGTGCGCTGATGAGCTACGTGGCGAGCGGCACCAGCATGTGGGCGACCATGGTGCTGGCCTACTGGTCATCGCAATATGTCAGTTCGGGCATGATCTCGGTGCTGTTCGGCCTCTCCCCATTGATTACCAGTCTGGGGGCGATGCTGTGGCTGAAGGAAGAAGCGCTCACGACAAACAAACTGGCCGGCATGTTGCTGGGACTGGCAGGGCTGGTGCTGGTGTTTCGCGGCGGCCTGGGTCTGGGTGAAGGCGCTGCGCTTGGCGTGTTCGCGCTGTTTTTGTCTGTGGCCTGCCAGTCGCTGGGCCTGGTGTGGATCAAGAAGGTGGGAGATGACAGCCCGCCGCTGGCGACCACGTTCGGTGCGCTGACGGTTGCGTTGCCGCTGTTTTTTGCGGCCTGGTGGTTTTTCGACGGACGCTTGCCGGAGGCGCTGCCGGATCGCGCAATGGCCGCGATCGTTTATCTGGGGGTATTCGGCTCGGTGCTGGGCTTCATGTTGTATTACTACATGATCAAGCATATGGATACCGGACGCATCGCCCTGATCACGCTGATTACGCCGGTGCTGGCCCTGCTGCTGGGACACGGGCTGAACAACGAGGCGGTGCTGCCGCAAGTGTGGCTCGGCACAGCGTGCATTCTGCTGGGTCTGGGGCTGCACCGCTGGGGTGCGCAGTGGTTGCCTGCGACAAGAAAGCTGTGAAACCGGATTCGGGAATACAATCCCCACTTAACGTGAAACTCGCGCAAGCGTTCGTTTGCCTCCTCTCCCTCTGGGAGAGGATTGAGGTGAGGGAGAGCGTAGCGAGGGTGCCCGGGCATGGCGAGATTCATCATCGGGGGTGGCATCTTCGCCATGCCCGTTAGACGGCGGGCAATCAGGACAGGGACATGAAGAAGCATCCGGCAAAGTGGCGCGCAGTAATGCGCAGTTCAAACAGGTATGAAGCATGATGGATAACGATCGCGCAGGTCAAAAATATAAAGTCATCGTTATCGGCGGCGGGCCTGCCGGCTTGATGGCAGCCGAGGTGCTGATTCAGGGCGGGGTGCGAGTTGACCTTTATGACGCCATGCCCAGCGTGGGGCGCAAGTTTCTGATGGCGGGCAAGGGCGGCATGAATATTACGCATTCCGAAGCGCTGGCGGATTTTCTTTTGCGCTACGGTAAACGCCAGACAGAACTCAAGCCGATGATCAAAAGCTTCGGGCCGGATGCGCTGCGGGACTGGCTGCATGGTCTTGGTATCGCAACATTTGTCGGCAGCTCCGGGCGCGTGTTCCCGACCGGGATGAAGGCCGCGCCGCTGTTGCGCGCCTGGCTGCACCGGTTGCGGGAGGCGGGTGTGGCGTTTCACATGCGTCATCGCTGGTGCGGCTGGTCCGATGAAAAAAACAATATATTGCGTTTCAATACGCCTGGTGGCGAGGTGCTTGCACAAGCCGATGCGGTGGTGCTGGCGCTGGGCGGCGGCAGCTGGGCGCGCCTGGGTTCTGATGGCGCATGGGTGCCGCTGCTCGAACAGCGGGGAATTTCGGTTGCCCCGTTGCGCCCGGCTAATTGCGGCTTCGATGCGGGCTGGAGCACGCACTTCTCTGAAAAATTTGCAGGCCACCCGTTGAAATCCGTGACCGTGAGTTTCACCGATGCGGCAGGGGTGACACATTTCCGGCAGGGTGATGTGATGATTACCGTGAGCGGCGTGGAAGGCGGGCCGGTCTATGCGCTGTCCGCACTGCTGCGCGACGAGATCGCGGCGCAGGGCAGCGCCGTCATGCATATTGATCTTGCGCCCGGCAAAGATTTGAATCGCGTCCTTAAAGAAGTGGGCCATCCGCGCGGCGCGCGCTCCATGTCCAGCCATTTGCAGAGCCGTGCCAATATCAAAGGCGTGCAAAGCGGATTGCTGCGCGAGGGGCTGGATCGCGCCGATTTCGATGATCCGGAAAAATTGGCCGCCGCGATCAAATCGTTGCCGGTAAGGTTCATCGCAGCGCGCCCGCTGGATGAGGCGATCAGCAGCGCAGGCGGTGTGCCGTTCGACGCGATGGATGAAAGACTGATGGTGATGCCGGGTGTATTCTGTGCCGGCGAGATGCTGGACTGGGAGGCCCCTACCGGCGGTTATCTGCTGACCGCCTGTTTCGCCAGCGGATTTCACGCCGGACGGAGTGTGCTGGACTGGTTAAAGTGAAGCACGCGAAAGCGTTCGTTTGTCCCCTCGCCTTCCGGGAGAGGGTTTGGGTGAGGGAAAGCGTAGCGAGGGTGCCCGGGCATGGCGAATTTAATTGTCAGGGGTGGTCTTTTCGCCATGCCCGTTAGGAAAAACGCGAACAATAATCACTTTAAATCAGGTCGCACGCCAATCCAGATGGTATGCCGGTTGCCGCGACGCGCCTGGTGCGAGCCTGCGCGCTGCTGTGTCACGTCAAAACCAGTCTGCTCCATGCGCTTTGTGAAAACGGGATCATCGGTGGCCGACCAGACGGTGAGTACGCCGCCGGGTTTGAGCGCGTCAAAGGCAAGACGCAAGCCTTTGGGGCTGTACAGCGCATCGTTGTCGTCGTGGGTGAATGAACTCGGGCCGTTGTCCACATCCAGCATGATGGCGTCGAAATTTTTATGTTCCTGCATCACCTGAGCGACGTTCTGTTCCAGCACCGACACGCGCGCATCGTTCAGCGGAAATCCGGCAAGCTGGCCCATATAGTCGCGGTTCCAGCGCACCACGGCGGGGATCAGTTCGGATACCGTGATATGCGCATCTGAACCCGTGTGAGATAACACAGCCGCCAATGTAAAACCGATGCCCAGCCCACCCACCAAAAGGCGCGGGCTTTGCCGTCCGGCGATCATTTTGCAGGCAATCTCTGCCAGCCTCTCTTCCGAGTGATGCGCTCGGCTGTTCATCAGCTCACCCGCCTTGTCTACGCGGATGGAAAATTCGTCGCCGCGCTGGTATAAGCGCAGTGTGGTATTTGCATGAGATGCGCTATCGATCAGGGTATAGGGAATCATGTTTACTTTCATTAATGCGCCACAGATTGCGTATCGGAAAACGCAGTATTCATCTGCAAGGGTGTGGATATTACGGGTTTGCAGCGGAATTGGTATAACATTCCCGCGTTTGGAAAAGAACCCGCGTGCAGGGTGTTTTACAACCCGCAGGGGTGACGGCAAAACGCGATATCTCAGGATGGCACGGCTGTGTTCGTGCGTCAGTGAATTTCGGACGCGATTTTTTGAGTTATTCGGCATGATTTTTATTGTAATTATATGATTAAAAAACTATTTTTATGCGCGATAGCGCTGGGCTTGACGCTTCCTGCCTTCGCTCAGGACAAGCTGCGCATACTGGCGTCACCCAATCCGAATATCTTTCCGCTGCTGGTTGCACTGGCGGATGATCCGACGCTGCCGGTCGAGATCATCCCGATCGCGAATACGGCCGAGATCGGTGTCGCGCTTGAAGATGAAGAAGCCGATGGCCTGCTGTCGATGACCTACACCGCGGCGCAAAAGGTGACCAGCGGCAATGTGCCGGACTTGCGTCTGGTGTATGTGGGCTTGTGGAAGGGCTTTTCCGAGGTGACCTATAAGGACGAGCATATCAAGTCGCTCGGTGATTTGCGCGGCAAGGGTGTGATCGTGGCGGGCCCGACGGGTGGCGGCAAAGACGGCGCGCCGGACATGATTTTTCAGGCCGCGTTAAAGCGTGCCGGCATGACGGCGGCGGATATCAATATCTGTTATCTGCCGGTCATGGAGGCGGCCAAACTCTTGAAGGATCATGCGCCGCTCAACAGTAACCCGAAGTGCAATGCTGCGTTTTCCTTTCCGGCGTCCGGCATTTCGCTGGTGGAGCCGGCGGCAAGCGGCATGATCATGCAGGGCATGATGTCTTTCTCAAGCGTATCGGGGATGGAGCGTGGCGTCGAGTTTCAGCCGTTGTTTAGCGGTTTTACGGCGTGGCCCGCAGATCAGTTGCCGCACGGCGGGCTGTCGGTGATGAGCCGCGTGTTGACCGACCCGGTGCAGGCCAGGAATCTGGCGCGCGTGCTGGCGGCGTATAAAGCCGCGGTGGACAAGATGAACCATGCCCGTGGCTTCGGTCTGATCGGTGTGTCCGGGGACATCAGTGAGGGTATCGCGCATTATTTTCAGAAATACCAGCTCGATTTGCCGAAAATGGTTGTCATGGCGTCGCTGCGCAACGGTCAGCTGGTGTTTCGTTCGGATGTAAATGCGTCCGTACAGGGTGATTTGAACCGTTTTCTGACCGAAGTGGTTGGCAAGTCGCCGCCCGAGAAATTTTATTCGCTGCAATAACCTCGCATGAAGTTTTCGCGCTGAGGTTAAACGCATACAACTTGCAGAGGTACCGAAGGTGTCCGTTGCGCAAATCATTGTGCCGATTTTTTTGCTGATCATGCTGGGGGGCTCACTGCGCCACTGGTTTGGTATGAACACAGATTTCTGGCCGCAGTTGGACCGCTTGATCTACCATGTATTTTTCCCGGCACTGCTGTTCAGCACGCTCGCGCATTTTGAGATCGACATGAAGGCAGCGACGCCGATGCTGATCGTCGCCACGTTGTTCATGTGTTCAGGGATGGTGCTGGGCTATCTTGCGAAATACCTGGTTCACTCGCCGCCCAAGGTGTACGCGGCGACCTTTCAGACGTCCTTCCGCTTCAACAGCTATGTCGGCCTCGCGATTGCCGGGGGCTTGCACGGGCATGAAGGTCTGGCTGCCATCGGCCTGTTGATGGGTTTCATGGTGCCGCTCGCGAATGTCGCGTCGGTGCTGATGCTGGCGCGTCACAGTCAGAGTCACTGGTTGAGGGAAATCCTGCTTAACCCGCTGATCATTGCGACGGCGGGCGGCATTGCGTTCAGTCTTTTGGGGTGGCACTTGCCGACGATGCTCGACGCCATGCTGGGTCTGCTGTCGCAGGCCTCGCTGCCGCTGGGTCTGGTGGCAGTCGGCGCAGGACTGCGTACGCAGGGCTTGCACAGCTATCCCGGCACGCTGTGGTATGGCGTGGCGATCAAGCTGCTGGTGCTGCCCGCTATCGCATGGGGGCTGGCAAGCGCGTTCGGGCTGGTCGACGTGTATTTTCACATCGCGGTATTGCTGGCCGCGTTGCCGGTTTCCACGGTGGCCTACGTGCTGGCCAAACGCATGGGTGGCGACGGCGATACCATCGCTGCACAGGTGATGCTCAGCACGCTGCTCTCCGCGCTGACCCTGCCGCTGTGGCTGCTGCTGATGGGGGTGTGAGATGCGTCGTATTTTTGACTATTTATATTTCGCCCGCAAGGTTGATGCTTTTAAGCGCTACAATTGCCGGGACTTCTTAAACTGACTACCGTATGCAAAGCGTAATTTCCGCACTCGTTGAGGCACTCAAGACGCTGTTCCATCCGAAGATGCTGGCCATGATGTTGTGGCCGATGCTGGCCGCGATGGGGCTGTGGCTGGGTGCTGCACTGTTCTTCTGGGGCAGCTGGGTCGCCAGTCTGAATGGCTGGGTGCAGACCACGCCGCTGGAGCAATGGGTGGCGCAGGGGTTTCTGGCCATCGTGTCGCATTATCTGATCAGCCTCATTCTGGTGATGCTGCTGCTCCCGGCGATTTACGTGACGGCGCTGGTGATCACGGCGGTGTTTGCCATGCCGGTGATGGTCAGTCACGTTGCCCGAAAATCCTACCCTGAACTGGAACTTAAAAAAGGCGGCAGCGTCATGGGCAGCATAGCCAATGCAACGCTTGCGATCGTGGTGTATTGCGCGGGCTGGCTGCTGAGTCTGCCGCTGTGGCTGTTTTCGCCATTTGCGCTGGTGTTGCCGGTACTGCTGATGGCCTATCTGAATCAGCGGCTGTTCCGTTACGATGCGCTGACTGAGCACGCCAGCCGCGAGGAATATGAACAGATCCTTGAATCCGCTACCCCCCGACTCTATCTGCTGGGCGCACTGGTCGGACTGTTGCAGTTTGTGCCTGTGCTGAATCTGTTTGCGCCCATTTATATCGGTCTGGCGTTCATCCACCTGTGTCTGTCCGAGTTGCGCCAGTTGCGTCAGCGAAGCAGTATGCAGGCCGCCCATTCCGCCTTACCTTCGTTGAATTGAGCTATGCAAACTGACCTGAACAAGCTGCAACCGCGCGCCGTGTGGGTGCATTTCGCCACGCTGTGCGAGATACCGCGTGCCTCATTGCGTGAGGCCGCGCTGATTGCACATCTGATCGCCTGGTCGAAGGCGCGCGGCATTGCAGCCGTCGTTGACGGGGCGGGCAATCTGATCCTGAAAAAGCCCGCCAGTCCCGGCAGTGCAGGGTTGCCCGGTGTGATATTGCAAGGTCATCTGGACATGGTGTGTCAGGCCAATTCCGGCACGGTGCATGACTTTGAGCGCGATCCGATCAGCACGGTTGTGCGTGATGGATGGGTGGTGGCCGAGAACACCACGCTGGGTGCGGACAACGGCATAGGCGTGGCACTCGCACTGGCCGCCCTTGAAGAACCTGGATTGATGCATCCGGCGATTGAGGTGCTGCTCACCGTCAATGAAGAGTGCGGTATGGATGGCGCAAGAGGGTTGGCGCCCGGTGAATTGCAGGGCCGTACGCTGATCAATATGGACAGCGAGGAATGGGGGCATTTTTATCTGGGCTGTGCGGGCGGCGTGGACGTGGAAGTGCGCAGCGATTGTGCGCAGGAAGCCGTCCCGGCAGGCTATGCGCTGGTACGGTTTGACGTGTTGGGCTTACGCGGCGGTCATTCCGGCATCGATATTCATCTGGGTCGCGGCAATGCGATCAAGTTGCTGGCTGAAGCGCTGCGCGATCTGTCTGCCCACTCGGACGTGAGGTTGATCGAATTCAGCGGCGGCACGGCGCGCAATGCCATCCCGCGCGAGGCATATGCTCTGTGCGCACTGCCGGCCGAGAGGGCGGCGAACATCGATGCGTGGGTGCGGCACAGGCAGGAAGCATGGCAACAGCGCTTCTCACAGGCTGATGAGGGCGTCCTGTTCGCGTGCGGTCATTTCGATGCGATGCCTGAAAAATCCGTTACTAATAAAGAGCGTGACCGGTTGCTGGCCTTGATAGATAGCGCGGCGAACGGCGTATCGCGTCTCAGTGAGGATTTTGCGGGGGTGACCGACACCTCCAGCAACCTGGGCGTAGCACAACTTGCCGATGGCGCATTCAAGGCGACCTTCAAGGTGCGCTCGCTGCATGATGATCGCGCAGCAGCGCTTGCTGACAAACTGGTTGCTCATGCGGCAAGTTACGGTTTGCGCGCCTGGACGGACGGGGCTTATCCGGGCTGGACGCCGGACCCCGCTTCCCCTCTGCTTGCGCTGTGTCAGCGGGTATACCGCAACGAATTCGGCGAGCCTGCCGGTTTGCAGGTGATCCATGCAGGACTCGAATGCGGCCTGCTGGCTGCGAGCCATCCGCATCTGGATATGATTTCTTTCGGCCCCGATATACGCGGCGCGCATGCGCCGGGAGAGTGCGTCCACATTGCGTCAGTCGAACGCTGCTGGGTATTGCTCAGAGCCGTGTTGCAGGAACTGGCGAGTGTAAAGCGCTGAAAATTGCGCCGGTATTTCGCCGGCGACAGAGGAGGAGCAAGATGAAGACCGGCCCACGCGAAATAACAACGCCTTTCAGACCCATCCCGCTGGACGTGCCAGAAGGGATGAAGCACAACGAATTTTTCAACAGCACGGAAAATCTGAATGATCTGGCAAACAACAACGGTTTGCTGAAGAATACGGAAAACCTGCTGCTCTACCGCAAGGCGCTGGGCCACAGCAGCGAGTTCGACTGTTCCATCATCTACAACACGTCGAGGACGATACTCAACCCGCTGGGCAGGCCGGTACGCCGCACGCAGGTAGCAGAGAATGTGAAACATGTGTGGAACCGCATGAACCAGATCATCATCAGTTACATGCTGGAACAGTATCCCGATCCTGGTGAGGCGCTGGTGCTGGCAGGGGAGGCGAGTCTGGATGCCACCTGGCCGCTGACGTCCCCGGGCGTGCCCAGCATCCGCATGCTGCATAATCATTTTGTGGTTTTCCCCAAGCAGGCTTTGAAAGACGCAAAGCTGGCGGACACGAATAACCCCAATCTGACCGACGGCGGGCAGCACAGCCTGTTTCAGGCCTATATGCGCGATGTGTACCGGGAGTTTTTTGACCGTGCGCTGAATCTGAAAATACTCAAGCCCGCTCACGAGGCCGATGCGCGTATCGGGCTGACCGGATATCCGCAGGGCTTGCCCAGCTGGGAGATACAGGGAGGCGCAGCGGCGCTGAAAAACGTGCATTTCTGGCGTGAATACGACGAAGTGCTCAAAGGCTTTATCGATTTTTACCGCACTTTTTTTTCGCAGGTCTCCACGCACAACGCACCGATGCTGCCTGACGTGTATTTCCCGGAGCAGGTGGAGAGCGTGCTGCTGTTCAACAACGACTTTATGAAGACGGCCAAGAAGGTGCGCGATCACTGCATGCAGGATGCGAAGTACGCCAGTGCGATACGCTGGCAGCCGGCCTTCAAACAACTGATCTACCGCAATGACGCGGGCAAACTGATCGTGACCATCAGCCAGAATTCGATCGGCAATGCGATCACCGAGCTGCTGGGCGTGGTGGTGAGCCGCAACCCGGATGCGGATGCCTATGCGGCGATCGAGCCCGCGCTGATCGCGCGTCTGCTGGAAGTGCGCCGCCGCCTGATCGAGGCGGACCTGGGCGAAGGGATCGCGACCGCCTACTGGCCTAAGGAATAAGAGGTCGGGATGATAAGCCTTGAAAAATCCTTGCGTGCCTTTGGAACCCCTGAATTTGCGTCTGTTCTCAAACTGGAACTGGCGCAACTGGCGATACACCAGTTGCCGCTGCAGGAAGGTTTATCTGTAGGCAGCTATGTGATCGATGCGCCGGTGACCTTCGTGAACATCAGTGCGGTCGATGCGGGTGAGACGATAGGCGTACAGGCAGGCGTTTTTTATCAGGGAATGATCGCCGGTTGCAGTTGCGCAGATGATCCGACGCCGGTCGGGGAGACCAATGAATACTGCGAAATCCGGCTGGATATCGACAAGTTGACAGCACTCACCCGTGTTGCGCTACTTGAATGATTCCTAGACCGTGGTTCAATTCACATCACTTTTTTCAGCAGCATGTTCGATGGCAACTCAATGATGCGACTTCGACATCAGTTTGAGTATTTTAAAATTGATCACGAGAAAGCGTATGGCCTGCCATATTATCGATGTTCTCATGTAACGCGTGAATCCGGTTGGAGCCGGCGGATAATAGGCCTGCTGGTAAGGCTCTTTGTTGATAATTTTTTCTGACATGTCTTGCTCCTGAAAATTTTTCGTAAATTAATCGGGTATGAATGACCAGCCCGGTTTCATTTTTGCCTGATAAATGAAGGCGTGATGCAGCAGATACTTCATCCAGTGTCCGGCCAGACCGATTTCGCCGAAGGTCAGGTCGATGTCACGACCGTAATCCGGATACTTTTCAAAATCCGGAACGACCGGGAATACGGTCATGGTGGCCGCAGTGCCTTTGAAAAATCCCGCACCAGTGGATGCCACGCACGCAGCGCCCATTTCGGCCATGGATGCGGTATGCGTCGGCGCCGTTGCGCCTTTGATCATATCGCTGATGCTGTGAGCCACCGCCGCTGACGGCATGCCGGTTCTCGGCGCGGTCGGATAGATCGGTGTGTCATTCGCGTGCCGGCCATTCCAGATAGGGGCGCGGGGTGTAATCGGCATCCCCCTTCATGAAACCGTCGGGCGCAAACATCAAACTGGTTTTATTGTCCTGCAACACCCGCGCCTAAAATTACGATTTTTGCTATATTTTTTCGAAATGAGCTTTTTAAACGTTAATCAGGCCAGGTAGTTACGCACAAACAGTATCCAGCCCATCAGCAGTAAGGGCCAGGCAATGTACGGGCCCAGCAGCACGCGAAGATAGCGGTTGTCCGGATCAAACCCGACCCCGTGCACAAATCCCGCCGACAGTCCCCACATTATCAGGGCGAGCCAGCCATGGCCTAGCAGCATGCCGTCATGTACCAAGCCACGCGGATAGATGGTGATGGCCAGCGCAAGACCTGCTGCGGCTGCCAGCGACAGGATGCGCGCCCATGCGTTGCCAGGCTGCATCATTAGTGTGACTCCTTGTCGCGTTTTGCTTCTTCTATCGCACAGTCTTTTGCGTCACACATCGTGGCGGCCATTGAAGCGAGCAGAATGGCAAGCGTGACCCCGAGTATCCAGGCAAAGTACCACATGGTGTTTCTCCTTTAAAAATCAGTAAACAGACTTGTCATGGGCTTTGATGTAGTCGACGGTCACTTTGCCGCGCATCACTTTATATGCCCAGGAAGTATAGACAATGATCAACGGCATGAAGATGACCGTGGCGCCCAGCATCAGCTCCAGCGACATCTGTGAAGATACGCTGTCCCATACTGTGAGGCTGGAACGCGGGTCTGACGAGGAGGGCATCAGAAACGGGAACATCGATATGCCTGCGGTGGCTATGATGCCGGCACAGGTGACAGAAGACGCGATGAAGGCCATCCCGGGCCGGTTGATGCGCGAAAACAGGATGCCAAGCACAATTGCGATGAAAGTGGTAATCGGCACCCATTTGGCCCAGGCATAAAGTGTGTAGTTTTTCATCCACGCACCGACTTCCCTGACCACGGTTTTGTCCAGCGGGTCAGGCAGGGCGTTCGGGTCGATGTGGCTGGTGATAGCATAGCCGTTCATGCCATTCATCACCCAGAAACCCGCCAGCGCAAAAGTGACCAGCGTCGCAGCCCCGAAAATCAGGCTGGCAGTGCGCACGCGGCGGTAGATAGCCCCTTCGGTGCGCAGCATCAGGTAATTTGCGCCCTGAAAGGTGATCATGGAAAGGCTCATGATGCCGGCCAGCAGGGCAAACGGATTGAGCAGTTGCCAGAACGTGCCGGTATAGGTGGAGCGCAGTGTGTCATCGAACTGAAACGGCACGCCCAGCAACAGATTGCCGAAGGCCACGCCGAAAATGATGGGCGGGACCGTGCCGCCGATGAACAATCCCCAGTCCCAGGTATTGCGCCAGGTTGCATTCTGTAATTTGGAGCGGTAGTCGAAGCCGACCGGGCGGAAAAACAATGCCCACAGGGCCGCCATCATTGCCCAGTAAAATCCCGAGAAGGCGGTTGCATAAACCAGCGGCCAGGCGGCGAAAATTGCACCGCCGGCGGTGATGAGCCACACCTGGTTACCGTCCCAGTGGGGTGCCACGGTGTTAATGACGACGCGTCGCTCGTCATCGTTTCGGCCGACAAAAGGCAGCAGCGTGCCGACCCCCATGTCATGACCATCCATGATGGCAAAGCCGATCAGTAACACGCCTACCAGCAACCACCAGATCAACTTTAAAGTTTCGTAATCCATTGTCGTTCTCCTTATGCGTGTTCGTTGTGATATCGGCCTGTTCCCAGGCTGGATGGCCCTAAGCGCGCGTATTTCACCATCAGGTACATCTCGATGATCAGCAGGACAGTATAGAAGGTCACAAAACCTGCCAGCGAGCCGTAAATGTTGGCGGGCGTGAGACTGGATACCGACAGATGGGTCGGCAATACGCCATAGATGGTCCATGGCTGGCGGCCGTATTCAGCCACCACCCAGCCGAGTTCGGCGGCGATCCACGGTGCGGGAATAAATAACAGTGCCCAGCGCAACAGCCATTTTTGTTCGATGAATGTGCCTTTGATCGAATACAGCAGCGCCAGTGAAAACAGCAATAACATACCAAAGCCTAATGCCACCATGATGCGGAAACCAAAGAACATCGGTGCCACTCTCGGCACAGTGCTGTCGACCGCCTCCTGGATCATTTCTGGCGTTGCGGCAGAGACATCCTCGATATATTTCTTGAGCAACAGACCAAAACCCAGATCTGCCTTGTGTTCGTTAAATACGATTAAGGCCGCTGCATTGTTTTTGTCTTTGCGCAGCTGTTCCAACGCTTTGACAGCAAAGACACCGCTTGCGATGCGCAGACGATTTTTTTCCTTGATCTCAAAAATGCCCGGTATGGTTTCAGACAGGGTGCGTGTGCCGATCAATCCCAATACGTAGGGAATCTTGATTTCATAATCGTTGCTGTGCGTTTTTTCATTCGGCACTGCAAACAGCACAAGTGACGCCGGTGCCGGTTCGGTGTGCCACATGGCTTCCATTGACGCAAGTTTGGTTTGTTGCGCCTCGCCTACCGTATAACCTGATTCGTCACCCAGCACGATGACCGACAGGGCGGAGGCAAAGCCGAAACCTGCGGCGATACGGAACGAGCGCTTTGCAAAATCAAGGTCGCGTCCCTTGAGCAGGTAGTAACTGGAGATGCCCAGCACAAACAGCGAAGCCGTCACATAACCTGCCGAAACGGTATGTACAAACTTGGCCTGCGCCACCGGATTGAACACGATGGTCCAGAAATTGGTCATTTCCATACGCATTGTTCTGAATGAAAACTCCGATCCGATCGGGTTCTGCATCCAGCCATTGGCAATCAGTATCCACAGGGCTGACAGGTTGGAGCCCACCGCCATGAAAACTGTCACCATGAAGTGTTTCCATTTACTGAGCTTGTCCCAACCAAAGAAGAACAGGCCGATAAAGGTGGATTCCAGAAAGAACGCCATCAGCCCTTCGATGGCCAGCGGTGCGCCGAAAATGTCACCCACATAGTGGGAGTAATACGCCCAGTTGGTGCCGAACTGAAATTCCATGGTGATGCCCGTGGTGACCCCCAGTGCAAAGTTGATGCCGAACAGCTTGCCCCAGAATTTGACCATATCCTTGTAGATCTGTCGCCCGGTGACAAGGTAGGTCAACTCCATGGTGACCAGCATGAATGCCATGCCGATGGTCAGCGGGACAAACAGAAAATGATAAAGCGCGGTGACGGCAAATTGCAGTCGCGATATATCCACTAATTCGGTACTGATCATCTGTTATTACTCCTTGTTGTGATCGATTGCAGGTCTGGAATTCAGCAAGGCGTGACTGACCTGCTCAGATGTGGGTGTTTCCGGAGCACGAAAAAACACCCACCAAATTGCAAAAATCAACACGATTTTTACGATCAATATGAGTAGTATTTCCCGACTGAGTCGGTTATTCCAGATTTGACGCATCCTGTTTCCTTACATGAGTGGCTGCGACGGGGTGGCTCATAAATGCCTTTAATTAAGCACTAATCGTGCCACAGATTGCAAATCTGTATAGTGTATTGTTTTAAAATATAAAAATTTGTTCTTTGTGTGGGTTTGATCGATTGTTGGAACAAGGAAAAAAGTTGCCTGCCAAAAATGGCAGTTTTTTAAGGTGGGAATCAGAGTAAGCTGTCACTTTTGACGTACTCGCTGCCGGCCATGACGCAAATCGCTGAACTCCTTTCCTATCTGGACAATAAATCCGAGCCACACATCGTGATGGATAAGGATTACGTCATCATTGCCGCCAATGCAGCCTATCGTGCACAGCACGGTGATGCAATACCGCTGGTGGGGCGGCACTGCTACGAGGTGTCGCATCACTTCACCCGTCCGTGCGATGAGGCCGGTGAATTCTGCCCGCTGAAACTGAGTATTTCAACCGGTCTTCCCCAGCGCGTGCTGCATGTGCATCAGACGCCGCATGGAGAGGAACACGTTGATGTTGAGCTTACGCCTATTTACAACGCCAGCGGAGAAATTGTCTATTTCGTGGAAATGATGCACACCCTGAAGGGTGCCAGTGCGAGTCCTGTTTCGCGTGGCCTGGTGGGACGCTCGGTGGCGTTTAATACCATGCTCGGTCTGGTCAGGCGTGTTGCTCAGTCCGAGGCCGCTGTGCTGTTGCTGGGGGAGTCGGGTACTGGCAAAGAGCTGGTGGCACAGGCGGTGCATAATGCAAGCAGCAGGTCCGACCGTCCTTATGTGGTGTTGGACTGTTCAGGGGTGACGGAAACCCTGTTTGAGAGCGAATTGTTTGGCTATGAAAAAGGCGCTTTTACCGGTGCCAATCAGCGCAAACTCGGACTCGTTGAGAGTGCCGCCGGCGGTACGCTGTTTCTCGATGAGGTGGGCGATATTCCACTCGCCCTGCAGGTCAAGTTATTGCGTCTGCTTGAAACGGGTACATATCGGCGGGTGGGTGGGGTTGAACCGTTACGGGCGGACTTTCGGCTGGTGTCAGCGACGCATCGGGATCTGAAAAAGATGGTTGAGCTGGAGACGTTCCGCCGCGATTTGTATTATCGTATCAGTACGTTCCCCATACATCTGCCGGCCCTGTCAGAACGGCGCGACGATATTCCCTTGCTGGCGACTGCATTGCTTGCGCGTATCTGTCCGGGGCGTCATCTCATTTTGCATCCGGAAACGCTGGCGCAGCTGTCTGCCTGTGATTTTCCCGGTAACATCCGTGAGTTGCGCAATATGCTTGAGCGCGCCAGTCTGATGGTTGACACGGATACCATCATGCCGGAGCATCTGGATCCGGAATGTACAGGATTTCAAGTGCGGGAGAGCGCGATGCCGCAGTCCATCGTGCCTTTGGAGCAGGCCGAGCAGCGCTATTTACAGTGGGCGCTGGCGCAACATAAAGGGGACCGCCTATCACTTGCTGACAAGCTTGGGATTAGCGAACGAACTTTATATCGAAAGCTTATTGGATAACAATCCAATGTAATCATCCTTGTAAAATGGGTGCAGAAAGGCTATATCTGTATATTGACGGCTGATCACGAACGGCAGCTTCCTAGCAAAATATTTTACCCCTGGAATGACCGAGATTGGCATTATAGGGTCCTGCGAGCTTCGAAGTATCTCGCTTGAATGTGCCCGCCACGCCGGCAATTATGAATGCGAAAAGATGGCAGGTTAATCGGGTGGCGTTTCGATTTTCGGTGTTGCGGGCCTGGAAATGAAATTCTGCGCCATGGTGTGAAACAGCGGCGTAGGGCAGATGAGTCGCGAACAGATTTTGGCAATGAAGGCGGCCGCCATCAGCGGCAACAACATTTCATGGTTGTCCGTCATTTCCATGACGATGACGAAGGCGGTGATGGGTGCCTGGGTGACGCCGGTGAAATAGGCGACCATGCCGAGAATGATGGTCGCACCTGCCGGTACGTTGGTGAAGAAGTGGGCAAGATTGGCGCCCAGTCCTGCGCCTGCTGACAGCGTGGGCGCCATGACACCGCCGGGAATGCCGCTGACGTAGGACACCAGAGTGGCTGCCATTTTCAGCAGGCCATAGGACGCCGGTAAAAGCGCACTGCCATCGAACAGCGATTTTGCTTCACTATAACCGCTGCCGTAAGAGGTGTTGTTTGACGCCAGTCCGATGAGCGCCAGCATCAGGCCGCAGGCAGCCGCGAAGGCGACCGGCCTGGCTTGCATCCAGATACTCACGCGTCCGGCCAGACCCTTGTTGACTTCGATCAGAAAGCGGCTGAATGCGCCGCCCAGCACGCCGCCCACGATGCCGCAGATGATGACCACATCCCATTCCTTGCCGAAGGCCATCGTTTCGTCGGTATGCCCAAAATAGGCATAATCGCCCAGCAGCGCAAGAGAGGTGACGCCGGCAATGATCACGGTCATGAGTATGGTCGAGCTGTTGTGTTCTTCAAAGGAACGGCTCATTTCCTCGATGGCGAATACGATACCCGCCAGCGGTGTGTTGAATGCAGCGGCAACGCCGGCAGCAGCGCCGGCGAGAATCAGTCCTTTTTCCAGGTCGTGCCGCGGGAAGCGCGCGAGACTTCCCAGGTTGTGCATGATGGCGGCGCCAATCTGGATGGTGGGTCCTTCGCGTCCGATCGATGCGCCGCATAACAGTCCGAACACGGTGAGCATGATTTTGCCGAATACAATACGCAGGGAAAGCACGCGCTCGCGTATGGTGCTGTTTTCACCGGGAGCAAGCGAAGCGATGGTCTGCGGGATACCGCTGCCTTGTGCGCCGGGGAAAAATTTTCGGGTGATCAAGACGATCAGCGCAAGCCCCAGGGGTGTGATCAACAGGGGCAGATAAGGCGAAATGGCCAGCAGCTGGTGAAAGACGTCATTGGCCCATTCGGCGGCGACGGCAAGAAAGACCGCCGCCAGTCCTACACTGATCGCCCCGCTCCAGAATACGAGCCGGCGTTTCCAGTCAAGCACCAGTGGCGCTTCCAGCAGCGGACCCTCCGTATTGGCTTTGAAATAGTCACGTAGTGCATGGTAAATTTTCATTGCTGTCATTATACAGTGGGCCAGCGGAGTAGTCTGCGTCAAAGTGTATCCAGTAATTGCCCGGTTTCGTATAGAATCGGGAGATTATTATTCAATATGAAGGCTGTAATATGAATCTGGCTGAGTTGTTTCGTCACGAAACCGATCTTAAAAGCGTCCCTGCCGGGGAGGTGTTATTTAGCGAAGGGGAACAGGGCGATGTGATGTATGTGCTGATGTCCGGCGCTGCCGATATTATCGTTCACAACCGGGTGATGGAATCGGCCGAGACGGGGGCGATTCTGGGTGAGATGGCGATGATCGACGAGGCAGCGCATTCAGCCACGGTCATTGCGAAAAGCGACTGCACTTTCTTTCCCATACAACGCAGCAGATTTAATTTTCTCATCCAGCAGACGCCGAATTTTGCGTTGCATGTGATGCGCGTGATGTCAGGCCGCTTGCGCAGAACGGATGCCTGTCTGTAAGCAGGCCATTGTGATGACCCCTGAGTACACGCCCTCTAATTCGAATCTGCAAGATCAGTCGGCGCCGGCCTTGCCAGCGTATTTGCTCAGGGAGGCGGACGGCGTTTTTGTCGATCTGATGAACTTCCCCGAGGTGGGCGGATTCGAGCGCAGCATGGACAGGCTGTTTAACGACGGAATGCGCTTTAGCGGCCTGGACTACCGTATGTTCAGCAATCTGCTCTACGACTATGACAACCTGCGGAAATTGCACGGCGTATCGGCGAAACTGAGGCTGGCCGACGATATCGTCGCGTTTCAACCCGGACGTCGAGTGCTCTATAAGGCGGTAAAGATCGAGGAAGACAGCGCGGAATATTTCTTTGAACCGGTTGCCATGGAAGTGACGATGGATGAGTCTGTTTATGGCGAGCCGGGTGCGGATGGGGTGGCGCCGGTCACAGGTGTGACACGTAAGGCGGTGATGCAGGCAACCAGGCTGGATCTGGATGAGTTTATCGCCGATATGTGGATGAAGGGCGTGCGTTTCGGCATCAACGTCGAGGCGGTGGCAGGCGTTATTTTTCGCGGTGAAACCGTGCGGATGAATGTGGCTGCCCGTCTGGATGCCACACAGGGCCATGACGCGGAAATTGAGGAAGCATGCAGCGTCCTGCATCGCGATAACTCACCCAAACTGCTGTTAAACGGTAAGGCCGATCTGCGCCGGTTTCAGAATCGATTCCCGCAAATCGAGGGCGGGGCGAGGTTGCTGAAGAAAAAGTCCAGGGTGCTCGGCAAACCGGGCTATAAGGTGAGCGGTGAGATGATCGCACCTGAAATTCCGCGCGATGACATCGATTTGCAGGCCATGGCAGGACCCGGTACGCATGTGGATATTCAGGAGGGATGCGAATATATCCTGGCAAGTCAGGGCGGATTCCTCTCTCTGGATGTGCAGTCTAACCTCATTTCCATCACGGAAATGATCGAGAACAAGAGCGGCATCAGCCTCAAGACGACCGGTGATCTTTCGCTGGCAGGCAATGAGTTCATCGAGCATGGTGAAGTGCAGGAAGGCCGGGTGGTGGAAGGCCGCAACATGACTTTCCGCTCGGACGTGTATGGCGATGTCATTTCCCGGGGCGGCTTTATTCTGCTCGAAGGCAACCTGTCGGGGGGCAGCGCAAAAAGTTATGGCGGGGATGTGACGTCGAACGCTCGCGTGTTCAACTCGACGATTGAGGCCTGTACCGGGAAAGTATCCCTACAGTATGCCGAAAGTTGTCTGATACTCGGGGAATTCGTGGAGGTCGCGCGTGCGGTCAATTGTGAGATCGTTGCCGAAAATATTCAGCTTGGCAGTGCGGAAGGTTGCGGTATTGCCGGCAGGATTGTCAGGATTGCTGCGTCTTCTTCGTGTCGTGGCAAGGAGACGCTGGTATCCATGATGGTGCCTGACCTGTCAGTCATGGATGCGCAGGTCGCGCAGCTTGGCCTGGCGATAGAGGAGTGCAATAAGCTTATTGCAGCGAAAGAGCGTGAGCTGACCTTGCTCAAAGCGGACGCGGAATTTGCAAAATATCTTACGCTGGCGGCGAGCATCCGTCAGGGCAAGATACAGCTGAATCCTGCGCAGCAGGAGGGCTGGAAGAAAATGGGCGAAAAATTTGCAAAAAACATGAGTGCAGGCAGCCGCTTGAGCGCGGAGAAGCAGGAACAGGTTGAACGCGTGCAATCGTTCATGCAGGAACAACTGGAACTGCTGGAGACCCGTGACAAAACCTGTGCAGGCATACGTTGTGATATCGCGGAGATTGCAGGCGATACCACGGTGCGCAGTATGGCGGCGCAAATCGCTGCCTTTCAGAAAAAATCGGCAAACGAAATCAGGTCGAGGTTGCGTGAACAGGACCCCAAACACCTGCGTATATTTTCGGATGATAGCGGCAGCCTGATCTGGCAGTATCTGGCGGTGGCAGTATCCTGATACTGGACGCGTCCAGCCGCCCGTTGAGACGGGCTGTGATAAAATCAGGCCTGAACAAGCTCTTCACTTCATTAATGTATCCTGTAAAAATTCGCCATTCGCTGTTTCTTCTCGCGCCGCACTGCATCTTCCGATTTGACCGCGCTGTGATCATGAGCCTGAGGTTCAAGTGAACGTGGCTTTATCGCCTGCCGCTCAGCGCCGCAAGTTGCGTCTGGACGCACTGACCGAAATCGAGTTTCCCGCCGATCTGCCCGTGGTGGCCAGGCGTGAGGATCTGGCGCGCGCAATCAGCGAACATCAGGTAGTGATCGTGTGCGGCGAGACGGGGTCAGGAAAGACCACGCAGCTGCCGAAAATCTGCCTGACACTGGGGCGCGGCGTATTGGGTGCGATCGGGCATACCCAGCCGCGTCGGGTGGCGGCACGTTCGGTCGCCACGCGCATTGCCGTTGAATTGAAGACCGAACTGGGCGGGCTGGTTGGCTACAAGGTGCGCTTTAACGACAAGGTTCAGGCGGACACCGTGATCAAGCTGATGACGGACGGTATTTTGCTTGCGGAAATTCACAGCGATCCGCTGCTCAGGCGCTACGACACGATCATCATTGACGAGGCACACGAACGTTCGCTCAATATCGATTTTCTGCTGGGTTATCTGAAGCAACTGTTGCCGCGCCGCCGTGATCTGAAACTCATCATTACCTCCGCCACGCTGGATGCCGACCGCTTTGCACGGCATTTCGGCGCAGTGGTGGTGGAAGTTTCCGGACGCAGTTATCCGGTGGAAACCCGTTATCGTCCCTTACAGATCAGCGATGAAGGCGAGGCGCAGGATGTGCCCCGCGCGGTCAGCGCGGCCCTTGATGAACTGGCGGCAGGCGGCCTGCGCGGCGATGTACTGGTGTTTTTGCCGGGCGAGCGCGAGATACGCGATACCGCGGAAGCCTTGCGTCGTCATCATCCCAAGGGGATCGAGATATTGCCGCTGTTCTCACGTCTCTCCGCGGCTGAACAGGATAAGGTGTTCAAGACCGGTCATCAGCGGCGCGTGGTGCTGGCGACGAACGTGGCGGAGACATCTTTAACCGTGCCGAACATTGGCTATGTGATCGACTGCGGGCAGGCAAGAGTTAACCGTTACAGCATACGTCAGAAGGTCGAACAGCTGCATATCGAGAAGATTTCCCGTGCTGCCGCAAATCAAAGAGCGGGGCGTTGCGGGCGGGTGATGAGCGGCGTTTGCATACGTTTGTACGACGAAGCGGACTTTTTGCAGCGCGATGAATTTACCGATCCGGAAATTTTCCGCGTGTCGCTTGCCACCGTGATTCTGCGCATGAGCGCTTTGCAACTGGGCGACATTGCCGAATTTCCGTTCATCGAGCCGCCCACGCCGCGCATGATTGCGGACGGTTATCAGCTGCTCTCCGAACTGGGCGCCATAACTGACAAAGACGCGACTCCCGCGAAGGGGGAGGAGACGATTGTCCTTCCCCCCTCCAGAGGGGGAGAGCGGCGCGAGGGGGCTTTGGAAGGGGGGAACGCACGTATTCTCACCCCGCTGGGCCACGAGCTGGCGAAGCTGCCGCTCGATCCCAAGATTGCGCGCCTGTTGCTGGCCGGACGCCAGTATCAGTGTCTGACGGAAATCCTCATCATCGCAAGCGCCTTGTCGACACAGGATCCGCGCGAGCGTCCGCTGGATCGCCAGGAAGCCGCGGATGCCGCGCACAAGCGTTTTTCTGATGAGCGCTCCGATTTTCTGGCATTCATCAAGATATGGGCGTGGTTCGAGCAGGCGCTGGCGCATAAGCAATCCAACCGTCTGATGGCGGAGGAATGCCGCAAGAATTTCCTCTCCCCGCTGCGATTGCGCGAGTGGCGCGAGCTGTATCTGCAACTGCATACGCAGGTGACGGAGATGGGCATGCGCGAGAATGAACTGCCCGCCAGTTATGAGCAGATCCACAAGGCGTTGCTGTGCGGTCTGCTGGGCAATATCGGCATGAAAGGCGTGGAAGGCAACGAGTATCTGGGTGCGCGCGGCATCAAGTTCTTCATCGCGCCCAATTCGGTGTTGGCGAAAAAAGGCGCGAAATGGGTGATGGCGGGCGAGCTGATCGAGACGCACCGCCTGTACGCGCGTACGGTAGCCAGAATCGAGCCGGAATGGCTGGAGGAGACCGGCGGTCATCTGATCAAGCGCCATTATTACGATCCGCACTGGGAAAAGAAACCGGCGCAGGTGGTGGCCTTTGAGCGCAGCACGCTGCATGGCCTGCTGCTCAATGCCAAAAAACGCGTGCATTACGGGCCGATGAATGTGATCGAATCGCGTGAGGTATTCATCCGTCAGGCGCTGGTAGAAGGCGAGTTCGATACGCGTGCGCCGTTTTTTGCGCACAATCTGAAATTAATCAGCGAAATCGAAGCGCTGGAACACAAGGCGCGCCGTCCCGATGTGCTGGTGGATGATGAGTTAATTTTCGCCTTCTATGACAGCCGTATCCCGCCGCATATACACAATGGTGCGACCTTTGAGGCGTGGCGCAAAGAGGCTGAGCGGGTTGACGCCAAGCTGCTGTATTTGAAAAAAGACGATCTGATGCGCCACGAGGCGGCCGGCATCACGACCGATCAGTTTCCGCCGCAACTCAAGATCGATAACGTCAGCTTTGCGCTGAGTTACAACTTTTCGCCGGGCAAGAACGACGATGGCATCACGCTGACCGTGCCGCTGGCGCTGATCAATCAGGTATCTGCCGTGCGTTGCGAATGGCTGATTCCGGGTCTGTTGCCGGAAAAAATTACGCAACTGGTCAAGACCTTGCCGCAGAAGATACGCCGTAATCTGGTGCCGGTGCCGGAATTTTCTGCCGCTTTCTGCCATGATGTGCCGCCCGCTAATACCCCACTGTTGCCGGCATTGGCCCGTTTCATCCGCGAGAAAAAACAACTGGATGTGCCGATCGATGCGTTCCGTCTTGAACAGCTGCCCGCGCATTTGCTGATGAATTTTCGCGTGCTGGATGAGCATGGCAGGCAGTTAGGTCTGTCGCGTAACTTTACGCAATTGCACAGTGAGCTTGCACCGCGCGCAGTTCCCGTGATTGCGGCGGTCACCGTGGACAAGCAAGAGCAGGTTGGCGAACAGCGCTACACATCATGGAATTTCGGTGTGTTCACTGAAACCCGTGAGGTGCAGCGCGCAGGACAAAAGGTCACCCTGTATAACGCGCTGGTCGATGAGACGGATGCGGTGGTGCTGCGTGCGTTCGATACCCGCGATGCAGCTGATGCTGCGCATCGTATCGGATTGCGCCGGTTGTTCATGCTGGCGTTGAAAGAGCAGGTCAAATATCTGGAAAAGAATCTGCCGGATGCGCAGCGTCTGGGGATGCTGTATCTGCCCTTCGGCGCCCAGCAGCAATTGCATCAGCAGATCATGGGGATGGCGTTCGATCGGGCCTGTCTGAATGATCCGCTGCCCGCCGATGAAGCCGCGTTCCTCGCCCGTGCGAAGGAAGCGAAAAACCGCTTGTTGCTGATCGCGCAAGAGCTGGCAAGGTTGATTGCCCATATCCTGACGGAGCATCAGGCGTTGCAAAAAAGTTTGCCGCAACTGAAAAGCCATAATCAGGCCAATGCGGATATAAAAGCGCAACTGGAATGGCTGCTGAATAAAAACTTTATTGCCGCCACGCCTTATGAGCGCTTGCAGCACGTGCCGCGCTATCTGAAGGCGATCAGTTTGCGGATCGAAAAGCTGCGCAGCAATCCGGCGCGTGACGCGCAGTGCATGGCGCAATTGCAGCCGCTGTTGCAGGCACTGCAAAAAATTCGCCAGAGCGGGATGAATGATCCGCGTGTGGATGAATTCGCCTGGCTGTTGCAGGAACTGCGCGTGTCGCTGTTTGCGCAGGAATTGAAAACACCGGTGATCGTGTCGGTGAAACGGCTGGAAAAAATGCTCTCAGCGCTGCGGGGGTAATTACACCTAATTGGCGAGGTCTAAGCGCTATAATTGGCGGGAAATCAATTTAAGAGGACATCATGGACAAGCTGTTGCGTGAAGCCGCGCTGCAATACCACCGTCAGTCGCCCGCCGGAAAAATATCCGTCAATGCGACCAAACCCATGATTACCCAGCGTGATCTGGCGCTGGCGTATACCCCTGGGGTGGCGGCGGCCTGCGAACTGATCGTGGCGGATCCGCTGGAAGTGCGCAACATGACGGCACGCGGCAATCTGGTCGCGGTGATCACCAATGGCACGGCGGTGCTGGGGCTGGGCGCGATCGGCCCGCTGGCGGCCAAGCCGGTGATGGAAGGTAAAGGCGTGTTGTTCAAGAAATTTGCCGGCATCGATGTGTTCGATCTGGAAATCGACGAGACGGACCCGGACAAGCTGGTAAACATTATCGCAGCGCTGGAACCCACCTTTGGCGGCATCAATCTGGAAGACATCAAGGCGCCGGAGTGCTTTTACATCGAGCGCCGCTTGCGCGAGCGGATGAAAATCCCGGTGTTTCATGACGATCAGCACGGCACCTCCATCATTGTCGGGGCGGCCTTGCTGAACGGTTTGAAGGTAGTGGGTAAGGAAATCTCCAAAATTCGTCTGGTGGTCTCCGGCGCGGGCGCGGCCGCCTTGGCCTGTCTGGACATGCTGGTGAATCTCGGCGTTGCCATGGAGAACATCGTCGTCACCGATATCGCCGGGGTGGTGTATCGGGGGCGGTTTGAGGAGATGGATGACAACAAGGCGCGTTATGCGATTGCAACGTCGGCACGTACGCTGGCGGAGGTGATTGCGGGTGCGGATGTGTTCCTGGGCTTGTCGGCAGGCGGCGTATTAAAACCTGAAATGGTAGAAAAAATGGCGGACAGGCCGCTGATTTTTGCGCTGGCCAATCCGACGCCCGAGATACTTCCTGAGCTTGCGCGGGCGGCACGCCCCGATGCGATCCTCGCGACCGGACGATCCGACTATCCGAATCAGGTGAACAACGCGCTGTGTTTTCCGTATATTTTCCGGGGTGCACTGGATGTCGGTGCCTCCACCATCAACGAAGCGATGAAAATAGCGGCGGTGTATGCGATTGCCGAACTGGCACAGGCCGAGCAGTCCGAGGAGGCCGCGAGCGCTTACGGCGACGACGAACTGTGTTTTGGCGCGGATTATCTGATTCCCAGGCCGTTCGATCCGCGTCTGATTATGCGCATTGCACCGGCCGTGGCACAGGCTGCGATGGATACCGGGGTGGCGGCCCGCCCGATTGCCGATATGGCGGTCTATCGCGAGCAACTTCAGGGGTTTTTGTATCACTCCAACATGCTGATGAAGCCGGTGTTTGAGGCGGCCCGTCGTTCGCCCAAACGTCTGGTGTATGCGGAAGGTGAGGATGTACGCGTGCTGCATGCGGTGCAGACGGTGGTGGATGAAGGCCTGGCGCAGCCGGTACTGGTCGGTCGTCCTGAGGTGATCGAGCAGCGTATCGCCCGCTTAGGGTTGCGCATTAAGGCGGGTATTGATTTTGAGCTGGTCAATACCGAAGATGATCCGCGTTTCCGTGAGTTTTACACGGAATATCACCGCTTGATGCAGCGTCGTGGCGTGACGCTGGCGGCGGCCAAACGCGAAATGCGCCGCGGCAATACGCTGATCGCGGCGATGCTGGTGCGCATGGGTTCGGCCGATGCGATGCTGTGCGGTACGATTTCACAGCCGCTGCATCATTTACCCTATATCGATCAGGTGATCGGCCATGCGCCGGGCGCCACGGTCTACGCGGCGATGAATATCCTGATGCTGCCTAAACATACACTGTTCATCTGCGACACCCATGTCAATCTGGATCCGGATGCCGAACAGATCGCCGAGATGACGCTGCTGGCGGCTGAAGAAGTTCGCCGCTTTGGTCTGGTGCCGAAAGTTGCGCTGCTGTCACATTCGAGCTTCGGCAGCCACGATAATCCTTCCGCGTGCAAAATGAGTCGGGCGCGGGAATTGCTCGAAAAAATAGCGCCTGAGCTGGAAGTCGAAGGGGAAATACACGGGGATGCTGCGCTCTCGGAGGCGATGCGCACGAGCCTGTTTCCCGACTCGCGCCTGAAAGGGTGCGCCAATCTGCTCATCATGCCGAATCTGGATGCGGCCAATATTGCCTATAATTTGCTCAAAATGACCGGAGCGGATGGTGTTACTATTGGCGCTATTTTGCTGGGGGCGAACAAGTCGGCGCATATATTAACCACGACTGCGACGGTGCGTCGCATCGTAAACATGAGTGCCGTGGCGGTTGCGGCGGTCAAAACACATTAACGTGCAACAGGCGTTTTTTTAAGGAAAATTAAAATGAATAAGCAGGAAGTTGAATTGTTGAGTGAAGAAGTTGAAATGCTGATGCAGGAGCGTGCGATGTTGCTTGAAGTGGTCGGGGCGGCAGCGATGCTGATTTCACATGCGACGGTGCAGAATCTGCCGGAAGAAGTGGTAGAGTCTGCTGAAAAATTGTCATTGGCACTCAATGCGTTGCGTGAAGATACGCTGAAAGATGCGCTGGATGCGGTCAGCTGACTATTCTGGTTGTAACTGTCTGAGCTGTATCTCTAGCTGTTCTACAGACATAGGCTTGCCGAACAAATAACCCTGATAATTTGAGCAGCCGTCTGCCATCAGCAGCTCGCGCTGTTCCTCTGTTTCTACCCCTTCGGCAATCACACCCAGATTCAGGCCGTGCGCCATCGCGATGATGGTGCGTACGATCGCCTGATCACTGCTGTCTGTGGCAATGTCGCGCACGAAGGACTGGTCTATCTTGAGCTGGTTGAGCGGCAGTCGTTTGAGATATTGCAGGGATGAATAACCGGTGCCGAAGTCGTCCATCGAGAAATTGATGCCCAGTGTTTTCAGGCGGTTCATCTTGTCGATGATGTCGTTAACGTTATCCAGCAGCATGCTTTCGGTAATCTCCAGCTTGAGTTTGGACGGATCGATCTGATAGTGCTCGGTCAGCCGTGTGACTTCTTCAACGAATACAGGCATGCTGAGCTGTTTCGGGCTGATGTTCACTGCAATGGTGAGGTGTGCGGTTTTCGCGTGTGTTGCCCAGGCCGTCAGTTGCTTGCAGGCGGTCGTTAATACCCAGTGTCCAAGTGGCAGAATCAGACCGGTTTCTTCAGCCAGCGGGATGAATTGCGCCGGAGAAATCATCCCGCGTTCAGGGTGTATCCAGCGTATCAGGGCTTCAACTCCCTGTGCGCGATGTGCGCTGTCAACCTGTATCTGGTAGTAGAGCTGGAACTCTTCATTCGCATAGGCATTGCGCAACTCTCCTTCAAGTGCTGCACGGGCCGTGATGGCGTCCTGCATAGTCTGGTCAAAAAAACGCAGGGTATCGCGGCCGGATTTTTTGGCCTGATACATGGCAATGTCAGCCTGTCTTAACAGATTGCCAGTGTCGCTCTGCTGATCCTTGAACAGGGCGACACCGATGCTGGCCGAACTGTGACACAGATGCTCTGCAAGCTGGTAGGGCTGTTTGAGCGCGGCAAGAATTTTATGGCCGATGATTTCAGTCTGGGTCGCAGCGTCCGGGTAGTCGCGGCTCAGTTCTTCGAGCATCACCACGAATTCGTCGCCGCCTAGTCTAGCGACCGTATCCTCTTCGCGTACGCAGTGCCTGAGGCGGGAAGCGACCTCTTGCAGCATGAGGTCTCCGATGCCGTGGCCCAGGGTATCGTTGATCGTCTTGAAGTTATCCAGATCGATGAAGAGCAGTGCGCCAAACAAGCTGCTGCGAGAGCGCGAAAGCAGTGCGTGGTGGATGCGGTCCAGCAACAGGCGACGGTTAGGCAGGTGTGTTAAGGGATCGAAAAATGCCAGATGCATGATTTGCTGGTCGGCTGTCTTGCGTTCCGTGATGTCGGTGAAAGTCGAGACATAATTGGTGACCTGCCCGTTCTTGTTTTTGACCGCGCTGATAACCAGATGCTCAGGATAGATTTCACCGTTTTTGCGCTTGTTCCATATTTCGCCTTCCCAGACACCGGTTTTGTTGATGCTTTCCCACATGGCGGCATAAAAATGTTCATCCTGACGGCCAGATTTAAGCATGCCCGTTTTATTTCCGAGCATGTCATGAGTCGAGTAGCCGGTGATTTCGGTGCACGCGCTGTTGATGCGCAGGATCACCCCGTCTGCATCGGTAATCATCATGCCTTCCTGAGATTCAAAGGCGGCTGCCGCGATGCTCTGTTCCTGTTCGGCCAGTTGGCGTTCGGTGATGTCGCGGCCGATGACGACCAGTCCCAAGCGCTGGTTTTCAGGGCTGAATACCGGCATTTTGCGCATTTCCAGGGTGGTGTGCAGTCCGTTCTCGCTGTTCAGCAATTTTTCATTGACCGTCAATTGCCCGCTCTGCCAGACGCTTTCATCGCTCTTGATGAATTCTTCATGCAGGGTGCGGAGTTCCGGCTGCATCTCGGCCAGTTCCATCCCGTTCTTGCCCTGCCAGGGAAGCGTAGTCAGTTTAAAAAAACGTCTGGCAGGTTCGTTGGTGAGCATCCAGCGGCCTTTATCGTCCTTGAGGAAAATTGCATCCGGGATGGCTTCGATCAGGGCCGTCAATTGCTCATTGCTCTGGAACAACGCACGGCTATCCAGTTCCAGTTGATTTTTGGCGATCAGGGTGTCGGATAGTCTTCCGGCAAGCTGATCGACGGCTGACCCCAGCAACAGCTTGGTGGTCTGTACCGAACAGGACAGTTCGCCCATTTCGTCACGCTTGGAGACATCCAGCGGCTCGGCGTATTCACCATTCGCCAGAGCATGAAGATGGCTTTTGAGAGTTTCGACCGGGTGGGAAACAAAGCGCCGGACCGCCCAGCCGATAAAGAAAAACAACGCGATCTGTAACAGGGCCAGCCCGGCAATCAGCGCCAGTATGGTTTTATGCAGCGTGTTGAACGATTCCGACAGGTTGATGACGAGATCGGACGCGCCGTTGGAGCTGCCGACTTCAACCAGATGGCAGGACAGGCAGTCTGTATCATGAAAGTTTCGGGATTCGATGTAAGGCGTGATGACCCTGAGCGCGGGTTTGCCGTCAACCTGTTCGAGTGCGAAATAGGGAATCGATCTGCCCTTTAACACCGAGTTCTCGATCGCCTGTTTGACCAGCGGATCGGACAGATGCTCTTCAGGCAGGCCGACGCCATACTGTTTGACGACCTGCTCTGTGCGCAGCAGTTTGAGCGACAGCAATCGTTGACCCTCGATGATTTTTTTGATCATCAGTTTGCGGTTTTCAGGCCTTGAAAATTCCCCGGTGACCATCAGCATGTTGGCGCTGTCGATGACCTGCATGGCGGATGCCTCCGCGCGAAGCTTCGCGTTGTTCATCATGTTGCCCTGCATCCGGCTGTAGATTCCGGAGGCGGCGAGCATGCCACCGATTAACAGCGCGGATTGGATCAGTATCTGGAGTTTGATTTGCAGGCGAAGGTTGCCGAACCAGCGTCTGACCGAAAAAGCGGGGCGTGAACTGTCGCCTGATGGGTAGCGCGCCTCTGCTGCAAAGGCTTCTTCTCCGCTGGGTGTTTGCCATAGCGACAGGTAGCCGCTGATATTGCCTGCATGCATGACCGGGGTGACAATGACATTCATGCGGCAGGACTTGCCGTACTTGGTGCGGTTTTTGATGTATCCCTGCCAGGGGTGACCGCCCTTGACGGTATTCCAGAGATCATCAAATACGCGCTCAGGCACTTCTGGATGTGCGACGATGCGCAACGCTTGGCCGAGCAGTTCGTCGCGTGAAAAGCCGCAAGTGTCCAGACAGGCATCGTTGACGCGGGTGATCAGTCCGTCCGGATCGGTCGAGATAAAAACAAGCGCGGGGTCGCCCTCAGGGCGATCATCGGTGCTTGTCGGTTGCCTGCGTTTCATTCAGTTGTTCCGGGTTTTTCGACCTTATGTAGTGGGTCTTGCGGTGGGTAAACCTTAATATCGTCAAAGATCAGGATATTTTTAAGGAAGCGCTGATTTAATCCGTTCGCCCTGAGGTATCGAAGGGTGTAATATATAACTCATTGATTATTAATTATAAGTTTGTCATGGTTCGATACCTCACCATGAACGGGTCATTTATTCAGCGCGTCTTTAGTCTTTTTTCAGCCAGTTTAGCAGAAATTCCCATTGTTCGAGTTCTCGGTCGGCCAGATAGGGTGGCAGGTCGAACAGCGATTTTCCTTCGAAGGCGGCATTCACATATACCTGAGTCTCACGCAGATAGGCAAGTATCGGCAGTTTGGAGTCGGCCAGAAAGTTTTCCAGTGCCAGTGCGGCACGGGTGCGGGCATTCATGCGCATACCGACCACGCCGATCTGACATTTTCCGGTACGCACTTCTTTTTCTTCCGAGAGCGTTTGCAGAAAAGCGCGGCTTGCGTTCAAATCGAACAGCGAGGGAGAAATCGGCACGATGATTTTTTCTGCGAGTTTTAAGGCATAGGCCAGATTTTTGCCATGCAACCCTGCGGGTGAGTCGATCACCAGACTGTCGAGCAGACAGTCCTCGCCTTTGACTGACTCCAGTGTGGTGATCTCGGGTAAGTCGGCGGGCCGTGAAGTAACCCACAGGGTGGCGGATTTTTGTCTATCCAGGTCCAGTAGCGCGACGCGCTGTCCCTGATTGGCGAGATATCCAGCAATGTTCACCGACAACGTGGTTTTACCGCTGCCGCCCTTCGGATTTGCAATCAATATGGTTTTCATTCACTCGCTTTCGAATTTATTTTCGACTTCCCAGTAAGGACCCCAGTACGCCGCGGATGAGTTCGCGTCCGACCGCTGAACCGATCGAGCGTGCTGCGCTTTTAATCAGGGTTTCACCGACCCCCTGACGATTGCCGGCATTCCCGAACAGTCCGCCCAGTATGCCACCAATACCGCCGGTATTTGTTACGGCGGATGTCACCGGTGGTGCATCCGGCTGTTTTTCCTGGGTGCGCCCCTTGAGGATTTCATAGGCGGATTCGCGATCCACTGCATTTTCGTAATGACCGGCGAGCAGTGAGTTTTTTATGATGGTCTGGCGTTCGTTCTCGCTGATCGGGCCTATCTGCCCTTGAGGCGGCACGATCAGCGCGCGTTCGACAATCCCGGGTGTGCCCTTTTCATTCAGACAGGACACCAGCGCTTCGCCGACGCCCAGTTCGGTAATCGCGGCGACTTCATCCAGTTGCGGGTTGTCGCGCATGGTTTCGGCGGCGGCCTTTACGGCTTTCTGGTCGCGCGGACTGAAGGCGCGCAGTGCATGCTGCACGCGATTGCCAAGCTGTCCCAGCACCTTGTCCGGCACATCGTTCGGGTTCTGCGTGACGAAATACACGCCGACACCCTTGGAGCGTATCAGACGCACCACCTGTTCGACCTTATCCAGCAGAGCTGGCGGTGCATCGTTGAACAAAAGGTGAGCTTCATCGAAGAAAAACACTAGTTTGGGTTTTGCCAGATCACCGGCTTCCGGCAGGTGTTCGAACAGTTCGGCGAGCAGCCATAACAGCATGGTCGAATACACCTTGGGGGAATTCATCAGCTGATCGGCCGCCAGGATATTGATCATCCCGCAGCCGTTCTGGTCGGTCTGCATCAGATCTTCGATGTTGAGCATGGGTTCGCCGAACAGGCTTTCGCCGCCCTGCGCCTCGATCTGCAACAGTCCGCGCTGGATCGCACCGATGCTGGCGGTGGAGATGTTGCCATACTCGGTGGTAAAGTCGACAGCGTTGTCGCCCACGCTCTGCACCATTGCGCGCAGGTCTTTCAGGTCGAGCAGCAGCAGGCCGTTGTCATCGGCAATTTTGAAGACCAGCGCCAGTACGCCTTGCTGTATCTCGTTGAGATTCAGCATGCGCCCGATCAACAGCGGCCCCATGTCCGAAATGGTGGCGCGCAGCGGATGACCCATTTTGCCGAAGATATCCCAGAAGGTCACCGGATAGGCCTGATACGCAAAATCTTCCAGCTTTAATTGTTCGACACGTGCTGCAACCTTGGCATTTGCGCCGCCGGCCTTGCTGACGCCGGATAAGTCGCCCTTGATGTCGGATAGAAAAACCGGCACGCCGATGCGGCTGAACGATTCGGCCAGCGTTTGCAGCGTAACTGTTTTGCCGGTGCCGGTCGCGCCGGTGATCAGGCCATGGCGATTGGCCATTTGCGGCAACAGGCAAATATCTTGTGTGGAATTTTTAGCGATGAGGAGGGGCGCGCTCATGATGAATTGGCAATGGCTTGGGTTAGGGGTTGGGAAATGATAACATCGCCCGATGAATTTTTTGAGGATCAATCATGGCCGGACACAGCAAATGGGCAAATATCCAGCATCGCAAGGGTAAACAGGACGCCAAACGCGGCAAGACCTTCACCCGCTTGATCAAGGAAATCACCGTGGCGGCGCGCATGGGCGGCAGCGATCCCGCCGGTAATCCGCGTCTGCGTCTGGCGATGGACAAGGCATATGCCAACAACATGCCCAAGGATAACGTCGAACGCGCGATCAAGCGCGGCAGCGGCGAGCTCGAAGGCGTGCAATATCTGGAAATACGCTACGAAGGCTATGGCATCAATGGCGCAGCGGTGATGGTGGATTGCATGACTGACAATAAGACGCGCACCGTGGCGGATGTGCGCCATGCGTTTACCAAGTACGGCGGTAATCTCGGTACGGATGGTTCGGTGGCGTTCATGTTCAGTCATTGCGGGCAGATGATTTTCGCGCCGGGCACGGATGAAAACGGCCTGATGGAAGTCGCACTCGATGCGGGTGCGGAAGATATCACCAGCAATGAAGACGGCAGTATCGAAGTGATTACGGCGCCCTATGATTTCATACAGGTCAAACAGGCGCTGGAAGCGGCGGGATGCAAGGCCGAATTTGGCGAGGTCATCATGAAGCCGGCCAATGAAGTGATCTTTACGGGGGACGATGGCGTAAAAATGCAGAAACTGCTCGATGCGCTGGAAGACCTGGATGATGTGCAGGAAGTGTATACGACTGCCGTGATTGAGGAATGAAAATCAGGACTGAGGATAGCGGAATGAGGATTGAGACTCAAAGCGGAACGGTATGACTCGTTCTTCAATCCTCAATCCTCAATCCTCAATCCGCATTTTGGGTATAGACCCTGGCCTACGCGTAACTGGGTTCGGGATCATAGATAAGGAAGGGCAGCAGCTGCATTATGTTGCCAGCGGCTGCATCAAGACGATTGCGGATGAATCGTTGCCCGACCGGTTGAAGGTCATCCTCAGTTCGCTGGGTATGGTGATCGCGCAGCATAAGCCGGATCAGGTGGCGGTGGAAAAAGTATTCGTCAACGTCAATCCTCAATCGACACTCCTGCTGGGGCAGGCGCGCGGCGCGGCGATCTGCGCGGCGGTGCTGGCCGATTTGCCGGTAGGCGAATATACCGCGTTGCAGGTCAAACAGGCCGTGGTCGGCAACGGTCACGCCGAAAAGGAACAGGTGCAACTGATGGTGCAGCGTTTGCTGAAACTGTCCGGCACGCCCAGTCCCGATGCGGCGGATGCGCTGGCTTGCGCGATCTGTCATGCGCATGGGGGGTTGGGGTTGGGTACGCTGGCAACTAAAGGCTTCCGGGTTCGCGGCGGGCGGCTGGTGTAAGGGTATCGCATCCAGCCCGGTCAGTCCCGCGCAGGCGGGAATCCAGTTGATTAATATTGCCCGCGTAGCGGGGCATAGTGGGTTTTGTCTGCTACGCAGTGTTTGTTTTGCTGGATTCCCGCCTGCGCGGGAATGACGGCATTGATAGGAAGGTGGTTGGAAATGATAGGTCGCTTGACGGGTGTTTTGCTGGAAAAGAATCCGCCGCAGATATTGCTGGATGTGCAGGGCGTAGGCTACGAGCTGGAGGTGCCGATGAGCACGTTCTATAATCTGCCTGCATTGCATGAAAAAGTTGTGCTGCATACGCAACTGATCGTGCGGGAAGATGCGCATCTGCTATATGGCTTCGGGACGAACGATGAGCGCATCGCGTTCCGTCAGCTGCTCAAAATTAGCGGCGTAGGACCCAAGCTTGCGTTGTCGGTGCTGTCGGGGCTGAGTCTGAACGACTTGGCAGATGCGGTGGCCAACAAGGAAGCGGGTCGCTTGATCAAGATTCCCGGCGTGGGCAAGCGCACCGCCGAACGGTTGCTGCTGGAGCTGGAAGGCAAGTTGACCGCAACGGGTGTGGTTTCCGTATCATCAGGGGGTGTTGCGCGCTCGTCAGCCGGCAGCGACATCGTCAACGCCTTGCAGGCGCTGGGCTATAACGAGAAGGAAGCCGACTGGGCGGCGAAGCAGTTGCCTGCTGAAATTGGCGTCTCGGACGGCATAAGACAGGCGCTTAAGCTGCTGTCAAAAGCCTGAGTAACTGCTGTATTGATGGATTTTTCAGCTTAGACGGTTGAGTTTATGGCAATTTGCCTGTAGTGTGTCGGCATATTGCCAGAAAAGAGGTGGGTCATGTTAACTGAAAAGCAGGAGCATCTAATTAAATCAAAGAAAAAGTCTGCATCTAAAACGTCGCCCAGAGTTGCTGCGGATAAACCTGGAATCAAACATCGAAAAATCAGAGGAATTTCGCTCAGATCAAGAAACAAGGCTGTGTCAGTAAGCTCAATCAGAAAGTTTACGTCCCCGGTTGGCTCATCAAATGTCGTAGCGCGTGAGGAAGCAGAGTCTTTAAGAATGGTTGTGAGTAGCAAGGGCAGAGAGGAAGCAATCAAGAGTCCATTAAAGACTTTCGGGGCTGACAGTGCGGCATGGCTCAAACGTGAGCGCACTATGTTTTCCCAGCTAATTGACTATAGCGGGCTGCCCACAGATATGGAACTGGTTAAACTGGTTCATAATCGGCTTCAGGTCACTGTGATTGATCGCTTACTTGCCGCGGGGGTTACGAAGCAAGAAATTGGTTTGATTGCGCCGCCCAGAACATTGGCGCATCGCCGTGCAAACGATGAAAGACTGACTGTCGAAGAGTCTGATCGTGCGGTGCGCATGGCGCGAGTTGTCGCGCAAACAGATTCGGTGTTCGGCAATCAGGAAAAAGCCATGAGTTGGTTGCGTCATTCGCTCAAGCGTTTCGAGGGCAGAACGCCCATAGAAATGCTCGCTACGGATGTGGGTAGCCGTTTAGTCGAAGAAGCGCTGGTGCAAATAGATGAAGGTTTTTTTGCGTGATCATCTGGCGTATCAGCAACCATCTGGATTTGTCTGGTACAGGTGGATTGCGGGCGGCGGCGCGCTGGCATAATGCGGGTGCACCCATTGTTTATACCGCCAGTTCACCCGCTTCAGCGCTGCTGGAAGTGATGGTTCACTTGGAGTTGAACGACCTGAAGTGCTTGCCCGATGCCTATCAGTTATTACAAATCGAAGTGCCTGAAAAAGTGTCTATCTTTGAAATAAACGTAGCCGAATTAACTGCCGATTGGCAAGAAAACATAAGGCTGACCCGTGAGACAGGCGATCGTTGGCTGCGCGGATTTGTTTCGGCGCTATTGGCTGTGCCCAGCGCGATTGTTCCGCATACGCAAAATTATTTGCTTAACCCCGCGCATCCCGACGCCAGAGAAATTAAAATCGCCTCGCACGGCAGTTATCCGTTCGATTTGCGCTTGTTTGGTGACGGACATAAGACAGAAAATAACGCATGATTCATACCGATAATCTTACCGCTGAGCCGCGCCTGACTACCCCTGCGGTCGTATCACGTCAGGAGGAAGCGCTGGAACGCGCGCTGCGTCCCAAGCAGCTCGACGAATATGTCGGGCAGGAAAAAATACGCGAGCAGCTGGAGATTTTCATTGAGGCTGCAAAGCGACGCCAGGAACCGCTTGATCATGTGCTGCTGTTCGGCCCGCCGGGACTTGGCAAGACCACGCTGGCGCAGATCATCGCGCGGGAAATGGGGGTGAATCTGCGCCACACCTCGGGGCCGGTGCTGGAGCGTGCAGGCGATCTGGCAGCGTTGCTGACCAATCTGGAACCGAACGACGTGCTGTTTATCGACGAGATTCATCGCTTATCTCCGGTGGTGGAAGAGATACTCTACCCCGCGCTGGAGGACTATCAGATTGACATCATGATCGGCGAGGGGCCCGCTGCGCGTTCGGTCAAGCTCGATTTGCCGCCGTTCACGCTGGTGGGGGCAACCACCCGCGCCGGTATGCTGACCAATCCGCTGCGCGACCGGTTCGGTATCGTCTCGCGCCTTGAATTTTATACGCCCGAAGAGTTGCAGCGCATCGTGATGCGCTCCTCCGGTCTGCTGGAAATGAATCTCTCCCATGACGGCGCACTGGAAATCGCAAAACGTTCGCGCGGCACCCCGCGCATCGCCAACCGTCTGTTGCGCCGGGTACGCGATTACGCCGATGTTAAAGCAAAAGGCGACGCGACGCGCGCGGTGGCAGATAAAGCGCTCACCATGCTGGACGTGGATTCGCAGGGGCTGGACGTGATGGACAGGAAGCTGCTGCTCACGATCATCGAGAAATTCGCAGGCGGTCCTGTTGGTGTAGACAATCTTGCCGCCGCCATCGGCGAGGAGCGCGACACCATCGAGGATGTGCTGGAGCCCTATCTGATCCAGCAAGGTTATCTGCAACGCACGCCGCGCGGACGCATGGCCACGGCGAACGCCTATCTTCATTTCGGTTTAACCGTGGCGAGTCATCTGGGCACAGGGGATTTGCTCGATGAGATCGAGTAGTGCGAGCCCCGTCAGTCTGAGGGCTTTACAAATGATTACAATTAATGGCTTGTTGTTTGCCCGGAAGTGTGAAAAATGGCGGCGAAAATGAAGGAGGGCAGGATTTTCAGCTGGCCGGTACGCGTGTATTTTCAGGATACGGACGCGGGCGGCGTGGTTTATCATGCGAGTTATGTGAACTTTATGGAGCGCGCACGGACTGAGTGGCTGCGCACCCACGGTTACAGCAATGCCGGCTTGATGAAGGAATTCGGCGTGATGTTCGTGGTCCGTTCGATGAAACTGGATTATTTAAGACCCGCGCTGCTCGATGATATGCTCGCAGTCACTGCGCAGGTTGCCGACATCGGACGTTCGCGCCTTACGCTGCTGCAAACCGTACGGCGCGAAGAAGAACTGCTGACGACGGGGGAAGTGCATCTGGTGTGTGTCTCAAGGGAGACCTTCAAGCCGGTCAGCGTACCGGAAGCGTTGCGCTCACAATGGGCTACAGAATAACAAAAGCATACTTAAGGAGTGGTTGTTAATGGAAGTGACACAGGATTTATCGTTTATACATCTCATCAGCAATGCCAGCGTGCTGGTACAGATGGTGCTGGGTCTGCTGCTGCTGGTCTCGATGATGTCCTGGTGGTACATTTTTCTGAAGATGTTTGCGATCCGTCGTGAGACCCGGCTGACTCAGGAGTTCGAGGAGTCATTTTGGCGCAATCCCAATCTGAATGAGGTTTACAAGTCCGTCAGCAATTCGGCGCGGGCCGATCAGGGTGCGCTGGAGCGCATCTTCGCCGCGGGTTTTGTCGAATTCGTCAAACTGAAAAAACAGCATGGCGTGGATAGCAGCGCGGTGATGGACGGCACACGCCGCGCGATGCGCGCCACCTATCAGCGCGAGATGGACAGGCTGGAAGCGCATCTGGCGTTTCTGGCATCGGTCGGTTCTGTCAGTCCTTATGTGGGGCTGTTCGGTACGGTGTGGGGCATCATGAATGCGTTCCGGGGTTTGGCTAATGTGGGGCAGGCGACGCTCGCGCATGTGGCGCCCGGTATTGCAGAAGCGCTGGTCGCCACCGCGATGGGCTTGTTCGCGGCGATCCCGGCGGTGGTAGCGTATAACCGTTATGCGCATGCCATCGACAGGCTGGCGACGCGCTTTGAGAGTTTTACTGAAGAGTTTTCCAATGTGTTGCAGCGCCAGCCATGATAATGAACGCAGTGAGTTTTGAGAGGCGTTTATGAGATCAGGGTTGCGTAAAAAGAACCGCCTGATGAACGATATCAACGTCGTGCCGTATATCGACGTGATGCTGGTGTTGCTGGTGATTTTCATGGTGGCAGCGCCCATGATGAACCCGGGGCAGGTCGATCTGCCGCAGGTCAGCCAGTCGTCTGTGCCAGCCCCTGCGCCGCTGGAAGTGATCATCAAGAAGGATAACTCGCTGGCCATGCGTGATCATGCCAAAGGCGATGAGGAAACGCGCATCTCCCGCGAGGATCTGGTGTCCATCATCAAATCGCGGCAGGAGGCGCAACCTGATCAGGCGGTGGTGATCTCGGCCGACAAGAGTGTACGTTATGAAGAAGTCATCAATGTGATGGACGTGCTGCAACAGCAACATATCAAAAAAGTGGGTCTGCTGACGCAAGCGATTAAAAAATGAATACGGTTGTTTATCAGGAGCCTAATAAACTGCCCGCAGGGTTACTCGCTTTAAGCGTGCATGCGGCGTTTTTCGCGTTGCTGTACTTTGGTTTTTCCTGGCAGACGCAGCCGCGCTCGCAGGCGGTGATGAGTGTTGAGTTGTGGCAGAGTCTGCCGGAGCCGGCTGCCGCGCCTCCCGTCAAGACTGTGGTTGAGACGCCGCCCCCGCCGCCGCCGCCGGTGCAGGCAGAACCTGAAATCAAGCCGGATATAGTGATTCAGCAGAAGAAGCCTAAGCTTGAGGTGAAACATGAGGAAAAGCCCAAGATCAAGCCCGAAGTGAAACCCGAGGTGAAGCCCAAGCCCGAGGTTAAACCCAGGACGAAACCCGAGGTCAAACCGCAACCCGTCAAGGCGGTGCAGCCCAGGGTTTCGGCCGCAGAACAGCAGGCGGCGAAGGATAAGGCCGAACAGGAAGCGGCGACAGGTCGTGAGATAGATGAGTTTGTGGGCAAAATACGCGCCAAAATCAGGAATAATATAATTCCGCCGCCCAATGTGGCGAATGACGCGAGAGCCGAATTTGCAGTGACGGTGTTGCCGGGAGGCACGGTGTTGCCTCCCAGGTTGTTGAAATCCAGCGGCAATGATGCGTATGATAATGCAGTAGAGCGGGCCATCCTGAAATCACAGCCCTTGCCGTTGCCGCCGGATGCCGGGCTGTTCAACCGTTTTCGTGAATTAAAGCTGAGCTTTAAGCCAGTGGAATAACAGAGAGAATAACGTATGTTAAAAATAATGCTGTTGGGTTTGTTGATGCTGGCGCAGACGGTGAGTGCCTACGCCGCCCTGAATATTGAAATCATCGGCGCGGGCGCGCATCAGATTCCGGTGTCGCTGGTGCCGCTGGGCGGGGATGAAAAGCTGGGGTTGGCGATCAACGACGTGGTTACGGGCGATTTGCTGCGCACCGGCCTGTTCCGTTTGGTCGATACCACCGGCAAGTCGCCGCATGATGTTGCCGACGTGAATTACAGCGACTGGCAGTTGCGCGGTGCGGAGGCCTTATCGATCGGCACGGTCAATGTGCTGCCTAACGGTCGTATCGAAGCGCGTTTCCGCCTGCTGGATGTGGTCAAGAAAAACCAGCTGGTGGGCGAGGCGGTATCGGCAAACGATGGCCAGATGCGCGCAATCGGCCATCGCATCGCGGATTTGATCTATGAGAAATTGACAGGTGACAAGGGTGTATTCAGTACGCGCATTGCGTATGTGAATCGCCAGGCGAAGAGCTACCGTCTGATTGTCGCGGACAGCGATGGTTACAATGAGCAAGTCGTATTGAAACATAACGAGCCGATCATGTCGCCTGCCTGGTCGCCGGATGGCGCGCATCTGGCTTATGTCAGTTTTGAAACCGGTCACGCCGCCGTGTTTGTACAATCGTTGCTGACCAACCAGCGCCGCGCAGTGGCGGACTTCCCGGGCAGCAACAGCGCGCCCGCCTGGTCACCGGACGGACATCAGCTGGCTGTGGTGATGACGCACGACGGCAGTTCGCAGATTTACCTGCTGCATCCGGATGGCAGCGGCGTGCATCGCCTGACTTTCAGCGGCTCGATCGATACCGAACCTAATTTTTCACCGGATGGGCAAACGCTGTTGTTTACCTCGGACCGGGGCGGCAGCCCGCAGGTCTACAGCATGCCCGTGGCAGGCGGCGCGGCGCAGCGACTGACCTTTGCCGATGGAAACAGTTTTTCTCCCCGCTACAGCCCGGACGGTAAATCCTTCGTGTTCGCCCATCTGACGGGCGGCCGGTTTTATATCGCCGTGCAGGACTTTCAGACCGGACAGGTGGAAACGCTCACCGCTGGCGGCTGGGAGAAAAAACCCAGCTTCGCGCCGAACGGGAAGATCATCCTGTTTGCCAGCGAAGCGCGCGGTCGTGGTATATTAGCGACCGTGTCCAGCGACGGCCGCGTCCAGCAACACATGTTCACTCAAAGCGGCGATGCCAGAGAGCCGGTATGGGGACCACAACTTTAATTTTTTTGTCTAACTGAGGGAAATCGCCATGAAGAAACTTGTAATTAGTATCGTGTTGTTGAATTTGCTCGCCGCTTGCGCCAGCCAAAAACCCAAAGAAATGACTGCTGCGCCGGCTCCTGCGCCAGTTGCAGCTGCTGTGGCAGCGCCTGCCAAAGCCGCACCCACCATGGTTGATCCGCTGAATGATCCGAACAGCATGCTGGCCGGCCGCAGCGTGTACTACCCGTTTGACGTGTCAGCGGTTCAGGATGCTGACAAGCCGCTGGTACAGGCACATGCCAAGTATCTGAGCGAACATGCAAATCGTACGGTTCGTCTGGAAGGCAATTGCGACGAGCGCGGCAGTACTGAATACAATCTGGGTCTGGGTCAGCGTCGTGCAGATGGCGTGAAGAAGATGCTGGAACTGGGCGGTGCAAAAGCGGCTCAGCTGAACAGCGTCAGCTACGGCGAAGAAAAGCCTAAAGCTGCCGGTCATAATGAAGCGGCCTGGGAACAGAATCGCCGTACCGACCTGAACTACGCTCAGTAATCATATGTTGAAGCCGCGTGTCTTGATTTTGCTGGGTTTGTGTTTTACCGTGCCCGCTCAGGCGGGGTTGTTCTCGGACGACGATGCACGCAAAAATATCCAGCAGGTCGAGGCGCGTGTGCTTAAACTGGAAGACCAGAATAAGCAGCAGACCCAATCTCTGCTCGATCTGCAAGGGCAGATTGAAACGCTGAACGGGATCATCCGTCAGTTGCGTGGACAGAACGAAGAAAACTCGCACGGCTTGCAGGATGCCGAGAAACGCGAAAAGGATTTTTATGTGGATTTGGATACGCGTTTGCGTCACTTCGAATCCATAGAGGCAGCGGCTGCGCCCAAACCAGTCGATCCGGCACAGTCTGCAGATGCGGCGTCATCGGACGACCCGGCTGTACAGAATCGCGCGATCGAGGCGGCTTACGGTATGGCCAAAGCGGGTAATAATGCAGATGCGGCCCGCGCATACCAGGATTTTCTGAAGAAATACCCGGATTCGGTGTATGTGCCGAATGCCACTTACTGGCTGGGCAATGCGCAGTTAGCGCTGAATGATTACAAGAGCGCGCTGATCAGCTACCGTGCGCTGCTCAAAAACGCGCCCGCCTCGGATAAGGCGCCGGATGCGATGCTCAATATTGCAGCTTGTCAGCAGGCGCTCAAGGCCGTTTCGCAAGCCAACGCGACGCTCAGGCAGGTGATCGCCAAATATCCGGACAGCGCCGCCGCTGTCAAGGCGAAAAAACAGCTCGCGTCAGGCAAATAGTTTTTTATGGCTGAATCTGCCCCAGACGCGCTGCTGCCGTCCCGACACGACAGTCTTGAGCAGTCAGATACCGATGGGACTGCATCGCAGTTGCTCCCGCAATCGGCTGCCGGCAAAGCCAGCAGTAACGCACCCGCAAGGAGTAGGCCGACGGGTTCCCCGCTGCTGCGCAGCGACCCGTTCGCTCTGCCGCAACTGCGCATCACCGAAATATTTTATTCCCTGCAAGGCGAGACTAGTCGCATCGGCCTGCCTACCGTATTTATCCGCCTGACCGGTTGTCCGTTGCGTTGTCAATATTGCGACACCGCTTATGCTTTTAGCGGCGGAACAAGCACCCCGATCACCGATATACTCAACCAGATTGCGGAGTATGCACCGCGCTATATCACGGTGACAGGCGGTGAGCCGCTGGCGCAAAAAAACTGTCTGGTGTTGCTTAAGGCGCTGTGTGATGCGGGTTATCAGGTGTCGCTGGAAACCAGTGGCGCGCTGGATATCAGCAGTGTAGATGCCCGGGTAATGCGGGTGGTTGACATCAAAACGCCCGCTTCCGGCGAGGTAGATAAAAATCGCTGGGAAAACCTCGCGTTGCTGACCCGGCAGGACGAAATTAAATTCGTGCTGTGCGATGAAAACGACTATCACTGGGCGAGACAGATTTTGATACAGCATCATCTGGCTGATACGTGTCCGGTACTGTTTTCTCCGGCGCAAGGGCAGCTCAGTGCTACTGAACTGGCGGACTGGATTGTGCGCGATAATCTGCCGGTACGTTTTCAGTTGCAGCTGCATAAGATACTCTGGAACAACGAGGCGGGCCATTAATGAAAAATGCGGTCGTATTGCTGTCGGGCGGGCTGGATTCAGCAACCGTACTGGCGATGGCGCGAAAACAGGGTTATGTGTGTTATGCGCTCAGTGTGGATTACGGTCAGCGCCATCACTCGGAACTGGCGGCGGCGCAGCGCGTCGCGGATTTGCTGGGCGCACGCGAGCATCGGGTGGTGAATATCGATTTGACCGGCTTTGGCGGGTCGGCCTTGACGGACAATAACATTGCGGTGCCGGAGCGGGCCTCGACAGGCATTCCGCTGACTTACGTGCCGGCACGTAATACCATCATGTTGTCGCTGGCGCTGGCCTGGGCGGAAGTACTGCATGCGCAGGATATTTTCATCGGGGTCAATGCGGTGGACTATTCCGGCTATCCGGATTGCCGCCCCGCCTACATCGAAGCGTTTGAACGTATGGCGAATCTGGCGACCCAGGCCGCTGTGGAAGGTCATCCGCTGACCCTGCATGCGCCCTTGCTGCATTTGTCCAAGGCCGAGATCATCCGTCAGGGCGATCTGCTCGGTGTGGATTATGCGATGACGGTATCCTGTTATCAGGCGGATGAAAAGGGGCGCGCGTGCGGCCTGTGCGATTCCTGCCGTTTGCGTCGTGACGGTTTTGCCGCTGCCGCTGTGACGGATCCCACGCGCTACAAAAATTGATGTGTCTGGTTTTGAAATCGGGCGCCTTGTACCGAAATTTATTGTCGAAGTTGAAATAAATGCGATTCTGTCATTGACAGTGCGCTCTGAATACGTATAATTCGCGCTCCTTTGCAGCGGGTCGGTAGCTCAGCCGGTAGAGCAGCGGACTTTTAATCCGTTGGTCGCGAGTTCGAATCTCGCCCGACCCACCATTGTTATCGGAATTCAGTTTTAAACAGGCCGCCTTAGCTCAGTTGGTAGAGCAACCGCCTTGTAAGCGGTAGGTCATCAGTTCGAATCCGATAGGCGGCACCAATAAAAACAAGGGCTTACAGAGATGTAGGCCTTTGTTGTTTCTGGGTTTTGGTCACATCGTTTGCTTGTGTAGGGGCTGTGTAGGTTTCGCAGGAACGTGCATCACCGCACCCACAAATAAAAACCGCCGGACTATCTCTAGCGGCGGTTGGCTTCTTTCACTCGGTCGTTATTTATTTTCCTTCGTGTATATTAACCAAAGCATCCACAAAATTAATAGTGTTCCCGTACTCAATCCAGCTAAACTGCCTAAAACTTTCCAAGCAATGACACCGGCAATTATCGCAAAAAGCAATTCCCACATCATCACAGCGGCGAATAGGCAAAGAAAAAACACTGTCCACCCTGACACGTTGGGCGCATTTTGAATACTGTTTAAATACCACAAAACACCAAAAGCAATAAGATAACGCGCCCACCATGGGGTAGGCAAATCCTTTGTTTCTTTCTGTTCTTGGTTCATAAGGACAGCCCTGAGAATCGATACTATAGAGTCTCACTTACTTTGGTGTAGGCTGCGCTTTTTTTGACTCGAGGTCAACATAAGGAATATTCTAAACAAGGAATGCTGCAACACTTACTACACCACGAATTAAAACCACCAGGCTATTCCTAGCGCCAGCGGCACGACTTTTGATTAACTTTGATATTTTTTCAGGGTTCGTGGAATATCACAAATACCGTGTGCGCATACTGTGCGGCCTCCGCTCTCTGTTCCGGCGTTGGCTCCTGTCCTTCATAAAGAATAACGTGAATATTCTGGCAAGCTTGCCCGGCTTGCTGTTCCAGTGCTTCAATACGCTGCTCAATGGTTGCCATTTTGTTTATCCTCCAGTGCTGTTAATCGTTGCTCCAGTTGTCCGACTTCAATCATTTTCGCTATTGAGGTCAGCATAAAAACCAACCTTGATGCGTCTGCCGTTTCTGTTATGCCCGTTTTTGCATCACGGTAAACCTTCGCCATTTCGCGCCTGCAATCGTCAATCGTAGCAAGTTTTAACTGGGGGGTAGGTATCGCCCGCAATAATTGCCCTTCATGCACCACAGGCTGATTCGTTTCCTTTTTCGCCATGTTTATTCCTTTCCCAATTCTCTGAATACGTCCCGATAATCACGCGCCATGAGTGCATCATCAGAATAATTCAGCATTGTGGCGCTCTGACGGCTCGCCACCGTGCCCGGTGCTGCTCGGCATACTCACATCACCAGACTGTTGCAAAGAGCCGGCCACGGCGCTCTGGCGCTGTTTGATCGTAAGGTCTGCGCAAAACTCTGTCGCTATGTCTGCGCTTGCCATTAGCCAGGTATAAAACGAATTTGCCTCTGCGCATCGTTCGTGCATATCAGACGGTAAAGCCGCGTAGCATTCATCGAATCGATCGCGCATCCATAACATGCGGCGTTCAAGTGTGGCGATGCGTTCCGGTACTGAACTGTCCGGCAGCCCGCCAGCTATGAAAGCTGCCTGTATTGGGTGCAGGTCGATAATCACCGACTCGCCGCAATAGTCGCGCTGCTCAAGTCTGATTGTTCCGTCTGCCAAGGTTTCAACATTCAAGTCGTGAAATTGTGCGGTCATTTTTTTTACTCCTATGCGTAATGTTTGATTTGCTGCAACCGTCCGCCAGCCAGTATCGGCAGGTGGTGAATGTGTGCTGTTGCTCTGGTCGGTGGAATGCTTGCTGAATGGGTGGATAACTCACCCCCTATTGGTACTAATACAATATGTTCACTTTTGGGGGGCGGCACAGCCTCACTTTTGGTGTGTGTGGGGGGTGTCCGCTCACCATTTTTGATGCTGTACGCCCTCACTTTTGGGGCGCGGGGTTTTTCTTTCGGTTGCCAATCACGCCATGCGCAAGGCTTGAAGCCCTGCATATAAATCCCGTGAGTATTTGTTACGGATAGCCAGGTAACTGCGAACTGCGCAGCTCCTTGATGAAATCCTCCGCTTTTGGTTTTGTAGATGAATCCATGCGTTATCAGCTCATGCGTGGCACGGCTCAGGGTGTTAACGCTGAACCCGAACCGCTCCAAGTCGGAGAATGTGGCTTGTAAGTGGCCGTTGTTTGTTTTGGTCAGTTGCCGGGCTATCTGAACGAGCAGGGCGCGCGCTGAAAATGTCAGGTCAGCGTATGCCTCAGAATCAATCACGCGCCATTCAATCGCTGCGTATGGATGCTTTGTTGAGGTCTTGGCAGACTTGGCGCTCATGCTTGACCCCACATATCAGATTGACGTGGATCGTGGATTTTGAAGCGCCTGCGGGCGTTAAGCGTTGCGGCATCGGATTTGCACTTTCCGGCCAGCTTACGGCGTTCTGCTCTGGCTGCTTTTACCTTTTCTATCCAGTCTCGCGCACCCATTGCAAACGCCTGACCGATTGTGTCCTGAGATAACCAGTACGAAGTGATTAACGCCACCCGGCCATCACTTGTGCCTGTTGCAATATCGCGACGATCAACGATCCATCCATAATCGTTTTCGAGGACGAAAATTACAGCCCCAAGTCGGGTTGTCGAATCCTTGAATACAGACTCAAGCCCGGTTAGTGCGTTTCCTTGCAGCAATGAAGAAAGGACGGAGGCGCGAACGGTATTGACGCGATTTAAAAGCCTGCCGGGTGTATAATCGCGTCTGTCTAGGGCGCTCTCGTTTGTATCTTGAACGGGGGCGTTTTTCATGCTGCCACCTCACCATTCAGTAGGGCGCGAATTTCAGCAACTCGCCACGCTAAACGACCACAGATTCGCACAGGGCGAAGTGCGCCATTCTCAAAACAAGCCCAATTCCTTAGAGTTTGTGGCTGGCGGTTCAGGTAGTGCGCAGCGTCAGCAGTTGGAACCGTGGGGCGGGTTACTTGCTCCAGTGGTGTGAAGTTGTGGCAAGCGGATGATGCCTGAAGTTCTGCCTGTTTCATTTTGAATCCTTATCAGTTGATGAGGATTTCATAAAAACAAGGAGAAAACTGCGCTTTAGTTATTTCCTTTTATTCTCAAAACTTATGCATCCCACTCACTTATAGTTCCTTGCAAGATATTCAATTTAAATGCATCGAGCGCAATTTTTGATAAGTGATTTTTTTTGGATTCTTTGTACGCTGAGTTAATCGCTTCGGATGGGTCGCCACCGAAAAAACTACCCTCAGACCATTTTTCAATAATTAATTTCCACGGAATGCGTATTGATAGTTCTTTAGTGGCCGCTCTAATGGTCTTTGGTTTTGCGGCAAACTCTTTGCGTGTTAGGCGCTCAATTTCAACGTACAGAACAGCAAGCGTGTAATCGTCCCACTTAAGCGGCCTGCCCTCCTTATTTTTTTGTTTAAAACAAGGAACAGACTCACGCGCCAAGGAAAAGCAAAGTTCCTCCCAATTGCCGTGTGCAATTTTATGTGCATCAAATAAAAGAACCATTCGGCGATATTTTTCACGCTTAAGATTTTCATCTATGCGTTTAATTTCTTCATCAGAGAGTAGTAATCCATAAATAGGCTCGGGAATTGTTTTCGCTAAATCCCCCGTGTATTTTATTTTCATGCGCACCTCTTCACAATGCGCCCTCAATAAGGAACCCCCGTCAGGCCGGTGAAGGTGTCCGGCTTTTCATCCGCTAAAACTAGGCGGGGATAAACTCGGTCAGGCGGCCATCTGCTCCAGTGGTGCAGGTGAACATGCAAAGGCGCATCCTTGATGCGTTGTTCGGCCTGCCACTGTCATAGGCGCTCTGCTCTGCAATCCATAGACGGGCTTCTCCGCCACGCTCCACGCCTAACCATGCCTCGATACGCAAGGCCATTTCCGGCGATATAGCAGCACGGCCATTGATTACACGCGAAAGGGTTGCGCGGGCTACGTTCAATTGTTGCGCGGCTTCGGTTACTGTCAGCCCCAGCGCGGGCAATACGTCATCACGTAAAGTTAGTCCAGGGTGCGGCGGGTTGTGCATTCTACTCATGGCAGCCCTATCTGCTCAGTGCCATGCTTGCGATAAATCCTGAACGTGTTTCTCCGGCGGCGCGGGCTTGTGCATCCAAGCGGTGCAGAATGCGGCGGGGCAGGCTGATATTTACGCGCTCCAGTTTGTCATCCAGCATGGCAGGGTCAATCTTTACCACGCCCCACATCCAGCCATCATATTCGGGGTGTGCTTTGCGCAGGGCTTCAATAGTGGAAGGCTTGGGGATAGTCTGCCCGGCATCAAGGGCGGTTTCAATCCATCCTGTGATTGCTTCCTCGGTCTGAATAAAAGCCTCTTCCAATGTGTCGCCTGCTGAAAAACAGCCCGGCAGGTCAGGCACGACCACGCCAAAGGCTTCCGATTCCGTTCCGGGTTCAATTGCTACTGGATAATACATTTTTCACCTCTCATATCCCGGCCTGTTGCCGGATTGCTTTCACCAGCCCACGACCTAAATCCTTTTTCGGATGCGGGACAACCACAATTCCGGGGCGCATGGTGTGTGTGAATATATGGTGTGAACCATTCACCCGGTTTAGTTGCCAGCCAGCCTTTTTTAGTTCGCGGATAAGGTCTGCGCTATTCATGGTGTGTATCATACACATTCATTCCTATTCTGGAAAGTTGTTAATTGTTGAGTACAACGCGCAAACCTGCTTGCACTGGCTTAAATTTAATCCCGGCCTGTTCCAATATCCACGCTTCAATTTTGACGTGCCACAAGTGCAGCAAGTCGAGTTCACGCTGGATGTAGTGCTTTTCGGCAATCGCGCTTGGCTTGTGTCCCATAATCTGCGCAACAATACCGGCTGGCACTTCCACCCATTCCGACAGCGTGCCAAAGGAGCGGCGCAAACCATGCAGGGACAGTGCAGGCAGGGCGGCGGCGGTCAGTGCTTTAACGTGCCGGATGCGCGGCTCTTCAATGCGTCCAGATGCAGCGGTGGGGCTTGAGAATACAAACTCATTGCGGCGCGGCAGGCATGATATTAAATGCTCCAGATAGGGCGTTAAAGGTATGGTGCGCTCGCCCTCTACCTTGTCGCGTATGGTTAGGCTCTTCCATTGAAAGTCCACATCATCCCAACGAAGGGCGGCCAGTTCGTTGCGTCTTGCTCCGGTCAGCAGCAATCCTTGCAGGTAGGCACTGATAACAGGATTGCCAATTTTCTGCACGGCTTCAAACCACGGTTTAATCTGCGCACGGCGTAGGCTGTCATTTTTCTTTACTTGCACCGAAGGGACTTTGTTTTTTACTTCATCAGTCTGGCAGGCGGCAGAATGTACGATTGCGCTGTATGCGTCCTGTTTGGCGCACCATGTCAGGAATGCACGAAGGGCGCGGAATGCTTGGGCGGCAGTAGTGGGGGCTTGTTTTGTTTCTTTGTCCAACCATGCCGCAATCACCTTTGCGTCAATGTCAGCAAGGCGCATGTTAATCAATGGCACCAATATACCGGGGCGCGTTTCTTTCGATTCGCCGGGGCGTGTTCCACGCTTGCGCAGCACTCCACCCGCTTGAACAAAATAGGCATGATGCGCTTTATGTTTCTCACCCCATTCTGGTTTGCCGTCCTTCATGGATGCGCTGCGCTCGGTAACATAGGCCTGCCAAGCATCGGCAAAAGTGACAGATTCGAGGGCTTGCTGTGCGGTAAGTGCGGCGGCCTCTGCTTCCTTGGTTTGTTGCTCGGCTTCCTCATTGGCGGCTTTTGCCAATCTTTCGGCAATCTTGGCGGCTTCGTCGTCTGCTTTGACTTGGCGCGGGTCTATGTTGTCGCCAGTCATTACTTTAAGGCGGGTTGCTTCTTCTCTGGCTCCGCGTTGATACTCTATCCGCAACTTTGTTATTTCATCCATGCGCCACTGAGTTTCAAGCGGCCATGTGCGCGGGTCGCCTATTGTGATGCGGATGGTTTTATTGTTTAGCGAAGTCTCGAAGATATAGGCTTTTGAGCCGGCGGCAGTAACGCGCAATCCAAGTCCCGGCGTTTTCCCGTCCCAGTATATGCTTTGCTTTTTGTCGGGTTGGCACTTGAACCCTGCTACCCGTTCCGCTGTGAAGTTTTCCCGTTTCATGTTGTCCGCCTTCCGTGTAGGGGCTGTGTAGGGGGATTATAGCAACATAACGGAATATCAATCAACACAATAAATCAATTATGTTTATCTAAGTGGCTGTTTTATAGTAAATCAAGCGGATTTTAGGAATGGTAATCAACACGGAAAAACACTATTTTTTTCAGACTTGTAAGCGGTAGGTCATCAGTTCGAATCCGATAGGCGGCACCAATACAACCCACTAATTCAAAAGATTAGTGGGTTTTTTGTTGTTATGTCTGTCAGTTGCAACCGCGTGCTGTATTCGGGTAAGGATTTTTCGATGTCCGGCGCGTTGCCACAAACCTCAATATTTACGCAGGTTTATTAACCCGTACACAGTCTGTTATGATGCGACGCATCTGGTCAGAGATGGGTGCGTTTGAGCGGGTTAAACGGTGCATACAGGTTTGTAGTGCACGATGAGGTTAATTCACAAAAGGATATCGAATGATGAAAAATCACAACATGCTTATTCATACCGCCATCACCGGCTTGTTTGCGCTGGGAATGACGGCTGCTTCCGGACTGGCGCAGGCCGCCGATCAGGAAAAATGTTTCGGCGTCGCCAAGGCGGGCCAGAATGCCTGCAACAGCAATCCGAATCAGCATGCCTGCGCCGGACACGCCAAGATCGATAAAGACCCAAGCGACTTTGTCACGCTGCCCAAGGGCAGTTGCCTGAAAATCGGCGGCATGCTGGAAGCTGAAGGCAAGAAATCTGCACAAACCGGAAAAATGTAAGCCTCGCTGGAATAAGCCGTGGCAGTTCCGTGTTTATCTCATAAGTTCTTGACGACCGTGAAGGGTTGCTAATGCTGCAGCGCAGGTTGTGGTGGGCTTTTCTGTTCGTGCTGGCCGTCGGTATTGCGGTGTCGGCGCGCATCGTGACGCTGGGTGACTCGGTGCAGGCCGTGAACACGATGTTTATTGCCGAAAAGCTGCCCCTGTCGCAACGCATCGGTGAGTTGCGCGGCGCAATCGCGGATGAGGAGCGATTGCTTTATGAATATTATTCTTTCACGGCAACCCGGCAGGCTTTTCTGGCGCAACGCGACGTTAACAAGGCGCAGCTTGATCAGATCGTCGGGCAGCTGGAAAAGGATGCGGGTTCACGTACTCAGGTGGCCCAGTTGCGCATTCAGCTTGCCGAGCTGTGGCAGTTATCTGAGGCGTTATCTGTGACGCTGGCAAACAGCGAGCCCAACTGGGATGTGGCGCGTGCAATTCTGGCGCAGATCAAACCCCAGGTCAGGCAGATCGAGAAAACGCTGGCAACCATGACGTTGGCGAACCAGCGGGCAGTGGACAGACTGGGGATCGATTCGCGCAGCAGCGTATCCACCATGGTGAACTGGGTCTTCGGTTTTGCCGTGTTAATCATCATCGTTGCATTTTTTGTGGGCTACTACGTCACCGACATCATCCGTACACGGGAGAAGTTCAAGCTACAGGCGTTATATGATCCGGCCACCGGTTTGCCCAATCAGTACCGGTTGCGTGAGGAGTTGAGCGCAGCTTTCATGCAGCAGCGCGCAGGCATCGTGATGATGATCGTCGCCGATCGGGAACAGGAGATATTCGAGACGTTTGGCGCGGTAGAAACCGAACGCTGGCTGGTCAAGGTGGCCAGCCGTCTGAACGATGGCATCAACCCCGCACAGGAAAAATTGTATCGCTTTGGCGGTAACGCCTTTGTGCTGGTCAACCTGAACGGCGATCTGGCGGGTGCACAGCAGCGCGCCAAACAATTGCTGAGCAGCGCACAGCGTCCTTTGCATATTGAAAGGCGGGAGCTGTTTTCAACCCTGTCGATCGGGGTGGCGCTGATGGACGGCGCAAGCTGCACGGATGCCGCGAACACGGCCGATGTCGAGGTGCAGCGCAGCGCATCGGCCTGCAACCGGGTGCGCCGCGCGGGCGGAAATGACTATGCGATCTATGATGAGGCGATGGGCGCGGCAGCCGATAAGGCGTTGCGTCTGGCGGCCGACTTGCAGCATGCGGTGGAAAACCATGAATTGCGCCTGCAATATCAGCCCAAGGTGGATGCGGCAAACGGACGACTGCTGGGGATGGAGGCGCTGGTGCGCTGGATACATCCCGAGCGGGGCATGATTTCGCCGCTGGAATTCATTCCGGTGGCTGAAGAGACCGGGCTGATCGTCGCAATTGGCCGCTGGGTCCTGCAGGAGGCGTGCCGGCAGAACGCAGTCTGGCAGCAGGCCGGATTGCGCCCGCTGCGCGTGGCGGTGAATCTGTCCGCCAGACAGTTCCATTCCGGCAATCTGCTGGGTGAAATTGACCATGCGCTGGCGGCCAGCGGTATGCCTGTCAGTTCGCTGGAACTCGAAATTACCGAGAGCATGGTGATGAATGATCCGGAGGGCGTCATCAAACTGCTCGGTGCGATTCACGACAGGGGCGTGCATTTGGCGCTGGACGATTTTGGCACCGGCCATTCCTCACTCGCCTATCTGAAACGTTTCCCGATCGATTGCGTGAAAATAGACCGCGCCTTCGTCAAGGATACGCCTGGAAATATGGATGACGTGGCGATCGCCAGAACGATCGTGGCCATGGCGCAGGCGCTCAATCTGTCCACGGTGGCGGAAGGGGTGGAAACCGTTGAGCAATATGAGCTGCTCAGATCCATGGGGTGCAATCAGATTCAGGGATATTTTTTCAGCCGCCCGTTAAGTGCGGATGATTTTCTGGCTTATTATCAAACTCATCAGTGAGTGACGCCGATGCGAGCGCAGTCCCCACCGAATTATCTTGCCGGCTATCCGGCCGAACTGACCCTGAAGGTGGGGCATCTGATTGATCAGGGACAGCTGGCAGACAGCCTGTTGGTAAAATATCCCGAAGCGCACGCCGTGCGCACGGATCGCGCGCTGTATGACTATGTGCTGGAGATGAAAGCGCGTCATCTGCGCAATACAGGGCCTGTGAGCCGTGTGTTGTTCGACGGCAAGCTGCAGGTCATGCGTCATGCGCTGGGTATGCACACCGCGATGTCACGAGTGCAGGGCGCCAAACTCAAATCCAGTCGTGAAATACGCGTTGCGTCTGTGTTCAGGGAAATGCCGCCTGAATTCCTGCGCATGATCGTGGTACACGAGTTGGCGCACCTTAAGGAGCAGGATCACAACAAGGCTTTTTATCAGCTCTGTTTTCACATGGAACCTCGCTATCACCAGCTTGAGTTTGATCTGCGGGCGTATCTGACGTATCTCGACAGGGAGGGCCGTCCGCTCTGGCTGGTGTCCGTTGCGGCGTAGCGCGTTTTTTTCTGAAGTTCCGGCTGGATTCTTATTGACCTCTCACCCGCTCTTCAAGCGCACGCCTCACTTCAGTAATGACGGCCTCCCAGTCGCCCATAGTTGATTGACGGAACAATCGCATCACATCGGGATACCAGGGCGTGTCTGATCGCCCGGTCAACCAGCGCCAGTCGGTTTTATACTCGGGTAGCAGCACCCAGCAGGGCTTGCCTAACGCGCCGGTCAAGTGCGCCACCGCGGTATCGACGCAAATGACCAGATCCAGACAGGCGATGACTGCAGCCGTATCGGCAAAATCGGTTAATAGCGCACCGAGCAGGACAAGGGGCAGGTTATCGGGCGGCAACTCGTCTTCTCCGGCGCCTTTTTGCAGGCTGACAAAATTCACTCCTTTAACCTGCCAGAGCGGCGCCAGCACGGTAAGTGACGGCAGGGAGCGATCCGCGTCGTTTTCAAACTGCACGCTGCCGCGCCACACCAGACCTACCCGCAGGCCTTCTTTCGGAAGGAGAGGTTCCCATTTTTCGACGCGCTCCCGGGTTGCGTCAAGATACGGCAGTTGCGCCGGTATCGATTCGATGCGCGTCTGGCAGTAATAGGGGAAGCTCAGTAAAGGCGACCAGTAATCCCAGTCGGATGAGGGGAGCGTTTCATCGTAGGCAATGACTTCATCCACGCTCTTTAGCGTGGCGAATAGCGCCTTCAAAGGCGGATGGCAAAGCAGAGTGATGTGCGATGCACCCTGAGTCTTTAAAAGCGCTGTGTAGCGGCAGAACTGGATCACATCGCCGTGCCCGGCTTCATAACTGATCAGTATCGATTTGCCTTGCAACGATTCGCCCTGCCATCGGGGTATCGTCAGTCGTGAGGCTAGCGGTGCGTACCAGTCGCGCGCTTCAAGACATGACCAGCCTTCCTCAAATCTGGCCTGACGCAGCAGCAGATAGGCCAGGTTGAAACGGGCCAGCGCGCAGGACGCATCAACGAACAGCGCGGTGCGGTGACAGCGCTCGGCTTCCGTTTCGCGTTTCACACAGGCCAGCAGCACGCCCAGATTCGTCCAGGCTTCGGGTGCGTGAGGTTTGAGCGCGATGGCCTGCCGGTAGGCGGCTTCGGCGTCCGTGAAGCGCTTTTGTCCGGCAAGCAGCACGCCGAGGTTCAGATGGGTTTGTGAACAAACAGGGTTTAATTCGAGGGCGCGGCGATAACAGGTTTCAGAACGCACCGTCTCGCCACGTTTGGCAAGCAGCAACCCGAGGTTGCTATGGCCTTCCGCAAACTCGGGATCAATTTCGATGGCGCTTTCAAAGCACGCCTCGGCGCTGTCAGAGTCATCCGCTTCCATGTGGCTTACGCCCTGAAAGAAAAGCGATTCGGCTGCTGTGCGCTCGGAATTAATCATTCGCGCATTCTAGCAGCCTGTCTATAAATTGACCGTTTGTTTGTAAGCAATCTCGGCGGCTCACAGGGGATGAGGGCGTTTCTCATGACGCACATTACGAAACAATAGCCCACCTAACCTGCTGATTGTTCTGTACGCCAGTTTCCCGACCGGCTGGCATGCTATACACTTGCGTACGAGTTGAATTCAAAGGAATAATGATGCTGGTTGAAAAATTTGTTGTTCCCGCGAATGAGTTGATAAATGTTGGTTTGCAAGCCGGATTGTTTCAGACATATGATCATCGTGGTGACGGACGCTTGAAGGCGCACAAAATATCAAAACAGTTATTGGTCAGACTGAATGGAGATACTCGCAAGCGTGCGGTTGAACAATTGCGCGAGACGTCGAAGGCGAAAATCAGCGAGTTGCGACAAGCCGCGGCAGATTACAAAAATGGTCAGTTACATGGATTCTGGACACAGCAATTCGCAAATGCATCACATTGGCTAGATGAACAGAAATCGTTACGAAACCGTGCATTTCACCAAATCCCAATTTGAACATGGTTTGCGGGATTGCGTGCTGAAAAATCTTTTTGGTCTGTGCAGCAAGCGCGCAACGTATGAGTTGGAAGCACGCAAAGCGGGCGGATGCAATCGTCTGGGCGAGACAAATTCATGACTGGCGAAATCATTTTTTACCAAAGCGACGACGGCACGATACGGCTGGAAACCCGTCTGGAAAACGAGACCTTGTGGCTGACGCAGCAGCAGATAGCGGAGCTGTTTCAAACCACACAGCAAAATATTAGCCTGCATATTCAGAACATCTATGCCGAGGGTGAATTGGTGGATGAGGCAACTCACAAGAAAATATTGTGGGTTCGCCAAGAGGGTAATCGACAAGTACAACGCGAGCTGGACAGCTTTAATCTGGACATGGTGATTTCAGTCGGCTATCGCGGCGAATTCATGAATAGGTATTTTTAAAGGAGGCCTGGCAATGAAACCACAGACCGCATTTTTTGAAGAACATCAAATTCGCCGCGTATATGACGAAAGCACTGAGACGTGGCTGTTTTCAGTCATCGACATTATCCAGGTATTGACGCAGCAGGTTGATTATCAGACTGCGCGCAAGTATTGGAACAAGCTGAAAGAGCGACTGGATAAGGAAGGGAGTCAGTCGGTGACAAATTGTCACCGACTCAAATTGCCAGCAGCCGACGGCAAAAACTACCTCACCGATGTCGCCACCGCCGAGACGTTGTTGCGTCTGGTGCAGTCTGTGCCGAGCCCGAGGGCTGAGCCGATCAAACTATGGCTGGCGAAGGCGGGTTATGAGCGCATGCAGGAGTTGGCTGATCCGGCGCGTTCGCTGGATCGTGCCCGTGAGACCTGGCAGAAACATGGGCGCAGCGAGAAGTGGATACAGCAGCGTATGACGGGGCAGGAAACGCGCAACAAGTTGACTGACTATTGGGCAAATCACGACATTAAAAAAGGCGAGGAGTATGCCATTCTCACCAACATCATTCATCAGGAGTGGGCCGAGGTGGATGTGAAGTCGCACAAAGCGATGAAAGGCTTGCAGACACAGAACCTGCGCGATCACATGAGCGAGGCGGAATTGATTTTTACCGCGCTGGCAGAATTGGCTACTCGCCAAGTCGCTGAAAGCGTTGAGGCCACGGGATTGGTCGAGAACAGGAAAGCTGCGAAGACTGGCGGCAGCATTGCCAAAAAAGCGCGGCAGGACTTGGAAAGCAAGACGGGCAGAAAAGTGGTGAGCGGAGAGAACTATTTGCCACCCGGCAGGCAAAAAAAGTGAGGTCAATACTTGGCGGCTTTCAGCCAGCGCCTTGCAACTTTAACCCGCCACCCTCAGTACCAGGCCCTTCAGGTATGCACCTTCCGGGAAGCTGAGCAGAACCGGATGGTCGGCGCTGGCGTGCAGATGATGAATGATTTGCGCATCGACACCCGCGTCGAGCGCAGCACCGGCGATGATTTTCTGAAACAGCTCTTCGCTGATGCCGCCCGAGCAGGAATAGGTGAACAGCAGGCCGCCCGGTCGCAGCAGCTTGAAGCCCAGTAGATTGATGTCCTTGTAGGCGCGCGCGGCTTTTTCGGCGAAGGCGGCCGTTGGCGCAAACTTGGGCGGATCGAGAATGATGAGATCGAAGCTTCTGCCCTGATCGCGCAGTTTGCGCAAGGCGGCAAAGACATCCGCATCCTGCCATTCGGCGCGTGCCGCATCCAGACCGTTGCGCGTCAGGTTCTCCCCGGCAATGCGCAAGGCTTCTGCAGACGCGTCCAGGGACAACACCGATTTTGCGCCGCCGCGCAGCGCGTATAGCGAAAAACCGCCCGTATAGCAGAAGCAGTTGAGCACGTCGCGACCGGATGAAAACGTTTCGGTCAGCTTGCGGTTGTCGCGCTGGTCGAGATAGAACCCGGTCTTCTGACCTTCCGCCACATCGACCTTGAAGAACAAGCCGTGTTCGTTGACTTCCAGATTGTCCGGCAAGGCGCCGCGCAGCACGCCGCAGCGCAGCGCCAGCCCTTCCAGTGTGCGCGAGTCCGAATCGGAGCGCTCATAGATACATGAAGGACTGCATAATTCCTGCAGGATGTCGGCGATCGTATCGCGCCAGTGTTCGGTGCCCGCGCTGCCGATTTGTATCACCAGCACGTCGGCATACTGGTCCACGATCAGCCCCGGCAGGCCGTCGGATTCGGCGTGAATCAGGCGCATGCCGCTGCTGTCTCTGGCGAGGTTAAGCGCGCTGCGGGCAGCGATTGCCTCCTTGATTTTGCGACGGAAAAAGTCTGCATCGATGGCATCGGTTTCATGCCACGACCAGACCCGCGCGCTGATTTGCGAGGCGGCGTTGTAGGCGGCCCAGGCGAGAAACTGACCGTTTGAATCGTGCACCGGCAGCGTGTCGCCGCTTGTGGGTGCGCCATCGATGCGTTCAATCGCGCCTGAAAATATCCAGGGATGGCGACGCAGCAACGATTTTTCGCGGCCTGTCTGGAGATAGATGGCGGCTGGTGCTGCCTCATTTTCGCTCAGGGGCGCGCTGCGCGGCTTGGCGGCCTCGGGCCTGATTTCGCGCTGGGTGCGTTTGCGAAAATCGCGATTGCCTTGTGAGGCGCGGTGCGGCGTGGAAGGTGCGCGATTCTTATTTGATTTATCAGGGGTTTTTTCGGTCATGGTTTTCTTTTTGCGCGCGGATGCGCGGCATCGTAAATCTTGCTTAAATACTGGAAGTCCAGATGAGTGTAGACCTGTGTGGTGGAAATGCTGGCGTGACCCAGCATCTCCTGCACGGCGCGCAGATCGCCTGATGATTGCAGCACATGGGTGGCGAAAGAGTGGCGCAGCACATGCGGATGCACATTGCTGGTGATGCCTTGCCGGATGCCCCAGTGTTTCATGCGCAGCTGCACTACGCGCGGCGAGATGCGTGCGCCGCGCGCGCCGACAAACAGCGCGGTCTCATCGGGACGGGCAAGTTGTGCACGCACGGCAAGCCAGGCTTGTAACGCTTGCAGCGCAAAGCTGCCGAGCGGGACGATGCGTGTCTTGTTACCCTTGCCGGTGATGCGCACTTCACCTGCGCTCAATTCCAGTTGTTGCGGGTCGAGGTTGACCAGCTCCGCCAGCCGTAAGCCGGAGGAGTAAAAAAGTTCGAACATCGCCTTGTCGCGAATAGCGGCCGCATCGTCGGCAGGCAGATCAACCATGCGTATCGCCTGATCGGGCGACAGGGCTTGCGGCAGCGACTTGGCCGATTTGGGGGCGCGCAAACCGACGCAGGGATTATTGTCAAAACCGTGATCGCGCATCAGAAACTTGAAAAAGCTGCGCCACGCGGACAGCAGGCGTGCAAGCGAACGCCCGCCTAGCCCTGTGCTGTGCAGTTGCGCGACATAGCGGCGGATATGGTGAACCTTGAGTTCGCCAAGTTCGGTGTCACGGCTCAGTTCGAACAGATATTTCAGGTCGTGTGCATAACTTGATGCGGTCAGTTCCGAATAGCGTTTTTCGTTGCAGAGCCAGGCCATGAAGCCGCTGAGGTAGTTCTGGTTGGCGGCCTGGCTCATGGCTGTCAGTGATCGAGATAAGGGTGCAGTGCGCTGGCCACTGCTTCACTGATGCGTTGCAGAAAGATCGTGCCCATTTCAGGATAGAAGCGTTGCTTGTCTTCGGATGCCAGTACCAGCAGGCCGATGGAAACGTTGCCTGCATGCAGGGGCAGATAGGCATAAGAGTGCAGCTGGCTGGCGTGCTCGCCAAACCAGTCGGCTGTATCGAGGGTGGCCTGATGCAGGCAAACCGGTTTCGCCTGTGCATCGGTGAACATCAGCACTTCCATGCTGGGCGGCGAGACTTGCCAAAGGTGCATGGCGACATGCGGCACGGCGAAGAGGTCCTGTAACAGGTGCGGGATCATCTCCTGCAGCGTGGCAAGGTCACGGGCGGCAAACAGGGTGGTGGTGAATTCATGCACCTTGTGTTGCAAGGCGTCGTTGTCTCTGGCGAACTCAACCATTTCGTGCAGCCTTTTTTCCAGCAGTTTGTTTTTTTCGCGCAGATCGAACAGTTGCCGTTCGGCAAGCGATATGGTGCGTCCGCCGTGCGGATGCGGCAACGTGATCTGTGCCAGCGTATCCGCATGTTCGTCAAAAAACTCCGGTGTGTTCAGTAAATAGTGTGCAACGTCTTCCGAGTTCATGTCTGTGCCTTATAAATTAATTTCGCCTGAGAATACGCTGATTGCGGGCCCTGTCATTAACACAGGTGTTTCTTCTCCGCCCCAGGCGATGCTGAGTGTGCCGCCATGCGTGGCGACTGAAACCGGGCTGTCGAGCAGGCCGCGCCGGATGCCGGCTATGACGGCTGCGCACGCGCCGGTTCCGCAGGAGAGTGTTTCACCCGAGCCGCGCTCAAATACGCGCAGTCTGACATGCTGTCTGTCCATGATCTGCATGAATCCCGCATTGATGCGTTTGGGGAAGCGTGGGTGGTGTTCAATCAGGGGGCCGATGGTTGCTACGCTGGCTGTTTCAACATCATCGACGATCTGTACAGCATGCGGATTACCCATGGAGATCGCGCTGATCGTCAGTGTCTGGCCTGCCACTTCAAGCGGCTCGCTGATTCCGCCTGTGCCGCCCGTGAAAGGCAGGCGCGCCGGATCAAACACGGGCGCCCCCATGTTGACGGTGACCCGGCCGTCTTCTTCCAGACGCGGACGAATCAGGCCGTTGTGCGTTTCGACCACGATTTCAGGTTTGCTGGTCAGTTTCTGGTCATGCACGAAACGCACAAAGCAGCGCGCGCCGTTGCCGCATTGTTCCACTTCGCCGCCATCGGCATTGAAGATGCGGTAACGGAAATCGGCGCTCGTATCGTGGGCTTTTTCAACCAGCAATATCTGGTCGCAGCCGACGCCGAAGTGGCGGTCAGCCAGCAGGCGCAACTGCTCGGTGCTTAATGAAATGCGCTGGTGGATGCCGTTCAGCACCACGAAATCATTACCGGCGCCATGCATTTTGGTAAATTTTAACAGCATAAATTACGGCTCTCTATCAGGCTGCCGGGCAGCGGGTTGTATAGCTTGAGTTCCTCATGTCTGAAGCAGTCGGTGGTATGGTCGTTGACCATGCCGGTGGCCTGCATCAGGGCGTAGCATATCGTTGAGCCGACAAATTTGAATCCGCGCCGCTTGAGTTCACGGCTCATTGCCTCTGCTTCCTCGCTACTGCTGGGCAATTCCGCCGCGCTGCGCCAGGCGTTTTGTCTGGGCTTGCCGCCGACAAACTGCCATATGAAATTGGCGAAACTGCCAAATTCATCCTGCACACGCATAAAATGCGCTGCGTTGCCGATCGCTGCTTGGACCTTGAGCCGGTTGCGCACGATACCCGGATTTTGCAACAGCGATTCTATTTTATTCGCATCATAGGCCGCAATGCGTGTGGCATCGAAATTATCGAACAGGGCGCGGTAATTTTCGCGTTTGCGCAAGATAGTGATCCAGCTTAAGCCCGCCTGTGCGCCTTCGAGCAGTAGAAATTCAAACAAACGGCGCTCATCAAACAGCGGCACGCCCCATTCGGAATCATGGTAATGCTGGTATAAGGCGTCGCTGCCTGCCCAGACGCATCGGTTCATGTTTTTTCACCGCACAGCGCCATGCAGTCACGCCACATGCAGCGGTCCATGATCACGGTGATGCCGGCGTCCGTAGCGCTGCGGGCGGCAGCTTCGTGGATGACGCCATCCTGTAACCAGATGCGTTTGATACCCAGATTGATGCAACTCTCCACGATAGCCGGAACATGTTCAGACGCGCGGAAAACATCGACGATGTCGGGCAGTTCGGGCAGGCTTTCAAGGTCAGGATACGCTATTTCGCCCAGCACTTCGGAGATCATCGGGCGCACGGGGAGGATGCGATAGCCCTGACTTTGCAGTCCTTGCGCGACCCGAAAGCTGGGACGTGAGGCATTCGGCGACAGTCCGACGATAGCCACGGTATGCACCGCTTTGAGTAATTGCCTGATTGCGTCTGTATCCGGATTGGTAAACATCATGGTGGAAACATGGTATATGAAAGGTGCAAAGATAACACTTTTCACGCATTCGTCGTTACGTTCGCAGAGGTATCATGGACGAAATGACCAAAAACCGCTATGCTTCGGGCGCTTTTGGAGCGGTGGGGTGTTGTAATATTCCCGTGCGTCTAAAAGCGGTCGTTTTTTCATGCGCGCCCGTAGCTCATTTGGATAGAGTATTGGTTTCCGAAGCCAAGGGTGGTGGGTTCGAATCCCGCCGGGCGCACCAAACACAAGGCTTGCGGCCATTGCAAGTGTCAAAGTCGTTAAATTTCCAGTTCGGGCTGCTTATGTGGCTGGTTTAACCTATGTTTTCTTCTTCGCTCATCCTCTGGCAGCGCGAGCATGGTCGCAACGGCCTGCCGTGGCAGAATGCCGGGCCTTACCGCGTATGGCTGTCCGAGATCATGCTGCAACAGACGCAGGTGGCGACCGTTATTCCCTATTATCAGCGCTTTGTCATATCTTTCCCGACGATAGCCGCGCTGGCCGAGGCAAGTGAAGAGCAGGTGCTGGCCCACTGGAGCGGGCTGGGTTATTACGCGCGGGGCCGCAATCTGCATCGCGCTGCGCAAATCATTGCCGCACAGCATGACGGCGAATTCCCGCGTCAGCATGAACAGATACTGGCATTGCCGGGTATCGGACGCTCGACCGCCGCCGCGATTTGCGCGCAAGTCTTTGGTGAACGACGCGCGATACTCGACGGCAACGTCAAACGGGTGCTGGCGCGTTTTTGCGGCATCGAGGGTTCGCCCGCCGTCAAAGCGGTAAAAGCCGTGCTCTGGCAACAGGCCGAAGCGTTGTTGCCGGAAAACGATATGGCGGTCTATACGCAGGCGCTGATGGATATGGGTGCGATGCTGTGTACGCGCAGTCGTCCGAAGTGCAATATCTGTCCTGTGCAAAGTGATTGTTCGGCTTTTCAGACCGGGCGGGTTGATAAGCTGCCGATGCCGCGTGTACGCAAGGCCGTGCCTGAAAGGCGCGCTACCTTTCTGCTGGCGATGAAAGACGGCGAGATACTGCTGGAAAAGCGCGCCTCTTCCGGTATCTGGGGCGGCATGTGGTGTTTGCCGCAACTCGATGAGGGGGATGAAGAGCTTGCGGAATATGTGCAGGGCTGGCAGGTCGACGAGAAAATCGCTTTGCCAAAATTCATTCATACCTTCACCCATTTCAGGTTGCACATCACGCCATGGCGGTTGAATCTTGCGCATAAACCGATGCATCGAGGTGAGCATGCGTGGCTGGATGTGAACGAGGCGATGAATGCCGCGATTCCGGCGCCGGTCAGACAGCTGCTCTCCGGCCTCCGGTAGATTCAATCCATCACCAGTACAGCCGCGCCCTGAATCTTTCCTGCGCGCAGGCTGTCGAGCGTAACACTTGCTTCGTTCAGTGCTCCCAGTTCACGCGCAGCAGATTCTGCTCGGGGTTATAGTGATACTCCAGTTCGCCCTGATAAGCATGGTGCACGGCTTCGCCCAGATTTCGGGCAAGATGGATGTCGGTGGTGGTGACCAGCGTCTCATTGTCCTTGATTTCCACAGCCATGATGCGTTGCAGCGGGTGTTCCGCGCGTTCATGCTCTTCATGGTGGTGCAAGAGATGCATGATTTCGTCGCGGTGGGATTGCAAAAATTCGCCTTTCAGACTCAGGAATCCGGCGGGGAAATGGTCGTGGATGCGCAAACAGGCCGGGCAGGTGACCTGATGTGCATCTGCCGGAGCAGCCAGCCACTGCCAGCGCCCTTCGTGGAAGACCGCGCCGCATTGCGAACAGACAGAGGGCTCGTGGAGCTTGCCTTTTGCCTTGTAGGCATCGTGCACACGTTCATGAAACAGGTTGTCGTGGCGGGTGATCTGGTGAAAGCCGGGTGTTATTTGGCTAATGATAGTCTCCTTGATTTGATCAAGAACAGCGATGTGGCCGGGTTGCCCCGGCCGTTGTGTCGGCTTATGAAATCGGAACTTCGCGGCCGGATGTGCCGGGTTTCTTGGGCAGGGTCAGTTCGAGTACGCCATCCTTGTAGGCCGCTTTAACGGCGCTCTGATCCACTTCCGAATCAAGGGTGAAGCTGCGCGTAGCCACGCCGTAACTGCGCTCGCTGCGCATGACCCGCTCGCCGTCCCTGACTTCTTTTTCCTTTTTGACTTCGGCGCTGATCGACACCCTGTTACCTTCTACGGTCACATGGATGTCATCCTTGTTCACGCCGGGGATTTCCGCGTTGACCAGATACTTGCCGTCCGCTTCCTTCACGTCCATCTTGATCTGCGGTTCAAATTCGCCGCGAAAAGCCGGACGCATCATGAAGCGGCTGAACATGTCATCCATATTCAGCAGAGACGGAAAGCCTGAAAACAGGGGATCGAAGCGTGCCAGTTCGTTCAGGGGCTCAAATTTGCTAAGGTTGCTCATGATATTTCTCCTTGATGGGTTGAGTTTGAATCAGACACCCTGCTTGGTGTCTCAGTCACACTGAGCGTGCCGTCGCAGTCATGGATGACCTCGACTGACGACTCGTTCGGCATGCCTTCAATGCCCTGCGGGATTAACAGATGCAGATCGATTTCTTCGGGCTGGGTGAGGTGATGGTTCATGCCGATTCCTTAGTGACGGATCATTTTCAGGGAGCTGACTTGCGAAAAGATACGCGCAATATGGGGGCGTGCCTATATGCCAGAATGCATAGACATTTCGGCCTGGTTGGATATGCAGTGGTTTGTGCCGGATATCCGATCTGGATGCTTGCGTTACATGGGTGTTGCTTTAAAAAGCGATATAAGGACCATTGCCGGAAGTTGTTGAGGCGGCTGAGATCGCAAAATAGATGTTTTTTCCCAGAAAGAAAGGTAGTCCCCAATCAAAAGAGGTGATGCTGGCTGAAGTGGCGGCCAGATTATTAAATGTCGTATTCCCCGTGGCAATCAATGCATTTGCATTAGCCACCGAAAAATTTACGGTAACGGCAGCGCCAGTCACGCCATGGATGCTGGCGTTCAGCATCAGGGTTGAGGCAGGACAATCCATTGTTGCGTAAGGGGCGGCGCAGAGAGGTATGCCGGCATCCTGAAAAATCATCAAGTTTGACCCGCTGTCCAGGAAGCTGTTGGGTAGATTCGCGCCCTTGTAAACGGTCGTCAGGTTCCCGAAACTATCCAGTGGAATCACGGAGGCGGCGCCCAGGGAGTTATTGGTGTTGGTGCCGATGCCGAACACCAGCGCGCCGGTTACACTGCCGGCGCCGGTTGATGGGATGGACGGCAGCTCGATGATGAACCCATTGCTGTCCATGGAAAAAGCCGGGACAGGATTTCGTACCTGCAGCAAGGAGGGCTCAGCCATGGCGACACAGCCTGACAAGGGGCATTCGAAGTATGAGCCGAAATCGTTGATGAGGTTGCTGATACCCAGTATGCCGTTCGCGCTCAAGTTGGCAGCCGTGCCTACTGAAGCGCCGGTAGCGCTGCACGCCGCAGGTACGGCAGTGGCGCCGACATCGTCTATCACCTGAACAGGAAGGCTTACGGCCTGCTCGCCGCCGATTTTGATGTCTGCGGTTTTGATCGCACCCCAGGTATAGCCCGACGCGAACTGGGCACATTCCGCAACCGGTCCGCCCCCGCTGCCGGTTTCCTGTGGCAGTGCAAAGGACGTCGGCAGGGCAGAGGATAAAATACGTATGCCGCTGGAACCGGTATCAACCAGCATATTGGGTATGATCTGGCAGGTGGTGGTGCCGGGCACACAAATAGTAATGCTGGCCCATAAAATATTGACATTGCCGGAACTCGGGCTGATATTCAGCGCGACGACATTGTATGCGGGAGTGGCGATGACGTTGTTGGTAGTCGGGCTGAGCGTGGGTGCAGCAGGCGCGCCGCCGCCCGATCCGGCAGCGCCGCCGCCACTGCCGCCACCGCATCCGGCCAGGTTTAAGGCAAGCAGAAGCAACGCTGTTTTCAGCAAGACGTGCATCTTATTTTATCGCCGAGGTCGTCACGCCGTGAGGCAAAAAAAGCGGGAGACAGGCCATGCCCGCAAAGGACCTCATCCTGCCGCCGGATTGAGCAAAAAAATCCGGCTCACTGATCACTAAAGGGCCCATGCCAACATGTTTTTGGGCTGAACTTACATAGCGGTTGAAATATGTACCCAGAATTTGTTGCAGGTCTGGCATGACCGGTCCTTGCCAAGCCACGCCGAATACCATGCCGGTCGGTCCGATATATTCACGAATCAAGGTGCCTGAAGTCAAAGACAATTCATCGACGGTATAACCGGCTGCGACTGTCGATCTGAAGCCTGCCTGCAAAACACTCTGGTCACTCAATACCGAGGCGGCATCGCCCCCCAGCGCTGCCCACGAATAACAAGGCAACAGGCAGGCCGTGATGAGCATGGCTCCCAGCAATTTTTTCGAATTCATGATTACGGTACCCCCAGTTCGGGTGAAATGCAGCAATTTAACCCAAAGGGTTTTTTGATCCTGAGGTTTTTATTATGACCGCTTTAACGTGAAAGAATTCAGATTTTGGGCGTGCAGGAAGCTGGCTATTGAAAGCCATTAAATTTGAAAGCACGCTGATCAGACTGGATTCGGTATGAAACCGAATTCCCTTAGTTTTTTGATCCAGCGAGATGCATTGCGTTGAACAGAAAGCGCTTCATAGTCAGTGGCGGAATCCCGGTAGTGTTCGCCTCGGCTGAGCATGAAGTAGATGGTACGTAATAGTTTGTGTGCGATCGCGACAATGGATCGCTTGTAACCACGGCGAACCAGTAAGGCCTGAAACTTCGAGTGAAATACGGACTTGGTGCGACTGGCAGCATGAGCGAATTCGCAGAGCAAGCGGCGGACATAAAGGTTGCCCTTTCGGACGCGTCCTGATTTGCGCTTACCTGCAGATTCATTATTGCCGGGACAGATGCCGACCCAGGATGCCAGTCGATCCGCACTGCCGAAGGCATCCATGTCGGTGCCAATTTCAACCCGCAACATAGCCGCACCGATCAGATCGACGCCGGGCAGGGTTTGCAGCAAGGCCAGTTTGTTGTGCTCGTCCTTCAACTCTTCAAGCAACTTGGCATCAAAGCGGGCGATCCGTGCTTCGGTTTCTTCAATGTGACGCATGATTTCGTCGAGGACGAAACGATGGTTGGCGGTCAGCTCACCCTGCAGCGCATCGAACAACTCTTCACGGGTCGCCTTGAGTCGCCGATTGGCGAGATGGAGTACCTCATGGGGTTGTTGACCAGCGATGATAGCCTTGACCATGGCGCGCGCCGACTGACCGTGAATATCGCTGACCACCACGCCCAGACGAATCCCGCTGTCGGTCAATAGTTTGTGCAGTCGATTCTTCTCAGCCGACAGCTGCCCAACCAGTTTCTGCCGTTGTCGTGTCACCAGACGCAATTCGCGCAACTTGGCAGGTGGCACAAATGAGCCACGCAGCAGGCCGGCACGCGCAAGCGTTGCCAGCCATTGCGCATCGCCGACATCGGTCTTGCGGCCAGGTACATTCTTGACGTGCCGGGCATTGACTACCAGAGCACGAATGCCGACCGCCTCCAGTGCCGCATAGGGGCTTTTCCAATAAATTCCCGTGCTTTCCATCACGACCTGATCGGGATTGAACGATGCTGCCCATTTGGCCAGCTCGCGCCGATCTCGCTTGAATGCGCCGAATTGGCGCTGTTCGGTTCGTGTTGTTCCATCGGCTTCCTGGATAATGGCGCAGGCGGTGATTTGCGCCTGATGCACATCCAGACCGATAACACGTTGATACAATGTTGTCAGTTCCATTGCCGCTCCTTTCGATTTACAATCGGATGCGGAAGGTGGCGGATGCCAGAACTGAAAGTGCCTGAAGGCGATAATTTGCCGACGGCCTGTTTAACGTGCGCTCTCTAGGGAAGCAATCCGGGGTTCGAGTCAGTTCGGCGGGTCACGTTAGATTTCGGGGTGGAGCCGCCAAAAATTTGCACGACCTCTAACCGACACCTTCCAACTCGAATTTTCTTTCATCATCAGGGGTGGCTGCAACTGCAATGCCCGTTAGTTGATGCTTGTCTCCGATTTTTCGTCCGTGCTTAAAAATTTCCTTGATGCAGCCGGGTTTCAGCGATTTCCAGCGCTTCGGGAAGACCGAGCAGGACCAGCACGTCGCCGGTTTGCAGCATCTTGTCTTCGGAAGGCTGGGCGCCGTGTACGTTGTAGCGCCTTAACGCGCGTGCTTCAACGTTGAGGTTGTCCAGCCCGGCTTCGCGCAGACGATGACCGACCAGAGCAGAGTCGGCTTTGAGCATGACATTCAGGAAGCGCGGTTGCAGCTCATCGCTGATTTCAATGTCGGCGTTTTCCGGAGTGCGCAGATAACCGCTGAACATCGCATAACGGCGCGCGCGATTTTCCTGCACGTGGCGCACTACGCGGGACAGCGGTACGCCTGCCAGCAGCAGCGCCTGGGAGGCCAGCATCACACTGCCTTCGAGCACTTCGGCGACCACTTCGGCAGCGCCCGCATTCTTCAATACTTCCATGTTGGAGTCGTCGGTCGCGCGCACCACCACGGGCAGGTCGGGGCGCAGCTCTTTCACGTGCCGCAAGATGGCCAGCGCGGAATGCTTGTCCTCATAACTTATCACCAGTACCTTGGCGCGCATCAGACCGGCTGCCATCAGCACTTCGCGTTTGGCGGCATCCCCGTATACCACGCTTTTTTTGGCGGCAGCAGCTTCGCGCACGCGGTGCGAATCGAGATCGAGCGCGATGAAACGCAGTTTCTCCTCTTCCAGTATGCTGGCAAGCTTCTGTCCGCTGCGCCCGTAACCGCACAGGATCACATGGCCGGTGCTGGACATGCTCTGAATGGCGATCTGGTGCATTTGCAGCGCGCGGTAGGTCCAGTCGGCTGCGGAAATGCGGCGCGTGATGGCTTCGCCGTACTGGATCAGAAAGGGCGCGGTCAGCATGGACAGCAGCATGGCGGCCAGCGTGATCTGCATGGTTGCGCCGTGCAGCAGATGCGCTTCGTCGGCCAGCGTCAGCAGCACGAAACCGAATTCGCCGGCCTGGGCAAGCCCGATGCCGCTGCGCAGCGCAACGCCCCAGTTGCCTTCAAAGGCGCGCGCCAGCAGGGCTACGATCAGCGCCTTGAACAGGATCAGGGCGCACAGCGCAAGCAATACCCATCCCAGATTGGCGGCGACGCTGGGCAGATTGAGCATCATGCCGATGGTGACGAAAAACAGTCCCAGCAAGACGTCGCGGAACGGCTTGATGTCTTCCTCCACCTGGTAGCGGTATTCGGTTTCCGAAATCAGCATGCCGGCAACAAAGGCGCCCAGCGCCAGCGACAGGCCGGCCAGTTCGGTCAGATAAGCGAGACCCAGCGTGATGAACAGCACGTTGAGGGTGAACAGCTCTGGGGATTTCTGGCTGGCGACGACGTGGAACCAGCGGCGCATCACGCGCTGGCCGAATACCAGCAAAACCAGCAACACAACTGATGCCTTGAGCATGGCGTAGCCCAGCGTGGCGGGCAGGTTGTCGGGTTGTGAAGCCAGTGCGGGGATGATGATCAGCAAAGGGACGACAGCCAGATCCTGGAACAGCAACACCCCCATCATCTGCTGGCCGTAGGGCAGGTTGAGTTCGGCGCGTTCAACCAGCATCTTGCTGACGATGGCGGTGGAAGACATCGCCAGAATGCCGCCCAGGGAAAGCCCCGTGCGCCAGTCCATGCCGAACAGCCATCCAGCTGAAATGATCAGCAGGATGCTGATGATCACCTGCGCACCGCCCAGGCCAAACACCGTGCGTTGCATTGCCTTGAGACGGGTTAAGCTGAATTCCAGTCCGATGCTGAACATCAGGAACACCACGCCGAATTCAGCCAGATGGCGGGTGCTGGGCACGTCAGGTATCCACGCGAGGGCGTGCGGACCGATCAGGATGCCGACCGCAAGGTAGCCCAGCATTACCGGCAGGCGCAGGATGCGGCAGACCACCACCACAAGGACGGCGGTGGCCAGTAGAATGAGTACGGGAGAGAGCGAGTTGTCCATCTTCAAGTTAGCGTCGTATGCACACCGATAATGCCGTACTCCTGAACAGTTTGCAAAGATTTAAAAATAGTGAGTGGTGAATGGTGAGTGGAGAGCTCACATTCTTTTGCATGACTCGTTGATCCTTGCTTCCACTATCCACTATCCACTACCCACTACCCATTAGCTTGTTATAATGCGGCGCATGACTACGTCTCTTACTAAAAATGCGCGCGCGTTCGCGCTGGGCCGCCAGGTGCTGGATATTGAAGCGGCGGCCGTACAGGCACTGAGCGCCCGCCTTGATGACAGTTTTATCCATGCGCTGAATCTGATTTTGCAATGCAAGGGGCGGGTAATCGTCAGCGGCATGGGCAAGTCCGGGCATATTGCGCGCAAGATTGCCGCGACCATGTCCAGTACCGGTACGCCCGCCTATTTCGTGCATCCGGGGGAAGCCAGTCACGGTGACCTTGGCATGGTGGCCGCCGAGGATGTGTTTATCGGGCTGTCCTATTCGGGGGAGAGCGTCGAGCTGATGACCATCGTGCCTATCATCAAGCGGCAGGGCGCGAAGCTGATCAGCATGACCGGCAATCCGTCATCCAGTCTGGCGCGGGTTGCGGATGTGCATCTGAATGCGGCGGTTGATAAGGAAGCGTGCCCGATGGGGCTTGCGCCGACGGCCAGTACCACGGCGTCGCTGGCGCTGGGCGATGCGCTGGCGGTAGCACTCCTGGATGCCAAAGGGTTTAATGCGGAAAGTTTTGCGCGCTCGCACCCGGGCGGCAGTCTGGGGCGGCGTCTGTTGACGCTGGTGCGGGACATCATGCGCAGCGGTGCGCGCATGCCCATGGTGCAGGAGGATGCCATGCTGAGTACTGCGCTGATGGAAATGTCGCGCAAGGGGGTGGGCATGACGGCGATCGTCGATCAAGACGAGGTCGTCAAGGGTATCTTTACCGATGGCGATTTGCGCCGCACACTGGAAAAAAATCTCGATTTCGGCAGTACGCCGGTGAACAGCGTGATGTCGGCCCATCCGCGCTGCATCGGCCCGGACAGCCTGGCCAGCGAAGCGGTGCAACTGATGGAACAATACAACATCAACCAGATGCTGGTGGTGAATGAGCAGCATCAGCTGGTGGGCGCGTTGAATATGCATGACCTGCTGCACGCCAAAGTAATTTAAAGCTATGGACACTGACCACTCTCTACTTACTACTCTCTGGAGTTATTCATGTTTCTGAGTCGCGCAAAACTGATCCGTCTGATAGCCTTTGATGTGGATGGCATCATGACGGATGGCGGATTGTTCCTGTCGGATTCCGGCGAGGAATTCAAGCGTTTCAATTCGCTGGACGGGCATGGCATCAAAATGCTGCGCGCAAGCGGGGTGGAAGTTGCCATCATCACCGGACGCACTTCGCGTTGCGTCGAGCTGCGCGCGAAAAACCTGGGTATTGAGTATGTCTATCAGGGCATTGAAAGCAAGCTCGACGCGCTCGTCGATCTGCTCGATAAGCTCGACCTTCCCCGTGATGCGACGGCGTATATGGGGGATGATGTGGTGGACCTGTGCGTGATGCGCCATGTGGGACTGGCGATCAGCGTGCCTGAATCGCCCGATCCGGTGCGTCAGTATTCGCATTATGTGACCCGCCGCAGCGGGGGGCATGGCGCGGTTCGCGAAGCCTGTGAAATGATTATGTCGGCGCAAGGCACACTGGACGCCCAGTTGTCGCCTTACTTGAACGGATGCTGGAATCCGGAATGACATGAGCATCGCTGTACGCTCGCGTTACTGGTTGCCGGTTTTGCCGTTGTTGGCGCTGCTGGCGTTTGTCTACTGGCTGGACAAGCAGGTGCAGCAGGAAGTGGCGCTGGCGATCAATAATCAGCGTCACGATCCGGACGGTATCATGGATAATTTTTCGGCGATCAAAATGGATATACAGGGTGTGCCGAGGGAGCTGCTGCTGGCAAAGCAGTTGCGTCATTACCCCGACCACGATACGACGGAGCTCGACAGGCCGAAATTGACGATGCTGAATGTGGCGCATCCGCCTGTACATGTCAATTCGGTCAGCGGCATGGTTTCCAGCAGTGGCGATGAAGTAGTCTTTAAGGGCGATGTGGTCGTGATGCGCGAGCCGGAAGGCGACCAGTCGGCCATGACTTTGCGCACGGAATATCTGCGCGTACTGCCAAACCAGGATAGTGCCAGTACCGATAAAGCGGTCACGATGGTCGATGCGCATAACACGATCCATGCGGTTGGTATGGAAATGGACAATAAAACGCGTATCATGAAACTGCTCTCCCAAGTTAGAAGTGAACATCTGCCCAATGCGAAATAGACTCCTGCTGCTGCTCCTCATGATGTCGTGTATCACGGCAAGCTTTGCCGAGAAAGCCGATCACGATAAACCGATCGATATCGACGCGGACAAGGCCGAGGTGGATGACGCCAAACAGATCAGCACTTTTACGGGTAACGTGGTGGTGACGCAGGGTACGATGGTGATCCGCGGTGACAAGATGGTCGTGGTGCAGGATAAGGAAGGTTTCAAGCATGGAACGGCTTACGGGCATACGGCCAGCTTCAGGCAAAAACGCGAGGGTCTGAACGAATATGTGGAAGGCTACGGTGAACGTATCGAATACGACACGCGTGCGGATACTGTGGATTTTTACGTGCAGGCGCGGGTCAAGCGCGCTCAGGACGAAGTGCGCGGCGATCATGTGACGTATAACTCGAAAACCGAAATATTCCAGGCGGATGATAAGGGCGGTTCGCCGGATAAAGGCGTGCCAAAACGGGTGCATGCGGTGCTGTATCCGAAACCCAAGCCTGCCAGCGGCGTGAATGCGGCGCCGGTAATGGAGAAACAATGAGCGAGTTGCGCGCGGTGGGCCTGAAGAAGAAATACGGCTTGCGCACGGTGGTGCAGGACGCGTCTTTGTCGGTCAAGAGCGGCGAGGTGGTAGGATTGCTGGGGCCGAACGGCGCGGGTAAAACCACCTCGTTTTACATGATCGTGGGACTGGTCGCTGCCGATGGTGGAAAAATAACGGTTGATGATCAGGATATTACGCGTATGCCCATCCATAGGCGCGCGCGTCTTGGCCTGGGATATCTGCCGCAGGAAGCGTCGATTTTCCGCCGCATGAGCGTCGCGCAAAACATTCAGGCGGTCCTCGAATTGCAGGATTTGTCCGAAGAAGAGATACAGTCCAGGCTGGAAGAGTTGCTGCAGGATCTGCATATTCACGGGATACGCAATAATCCGGCCATCAGTCTGTCAGGCGGTGAGCGTCGCCGGGTGGAAATCGCCCGCGCACTGGCGACCAATCCGCGCTTTATTTTGCTGGATGAGCCGTTTGCCGGCGTCGATCCGATCGCGGTGCTGGATATTCAGAAAATCATCTGTTTTCTCAAGGAACGCAACATCGGCGTGCTGATTACCGACCATAATGTGCGCGAAACACTGGGAATCTGTGATCGCGCCTATATTATTAACGCAGGGTCGGTGATGGCGGAAGGCAAACCGGACGAAATCATCTACAATGAAGGTGTGAGGAAAGTCTATCTGGGTGAGAACTTCAAACTCTGAAGTGATTCCGGAAAACCTTCTCAGGTATAACATTAAGCAATGAAAGCATCATTACAACTTCGCATGTCTCAGCAACTGACGCTCACGCCTCAGTTGCAACAGTCTATTCGACTGCTCCAGCTCTCCACTCAGGATATGCAACAGGAAATCGCGCGTATGCTCGATGAGAATCCCTTGCTGGAACTGGGGGAAGAAGTCGGCTTTAGTGAAGCGCGCAGCAGCGTCGAGCACGAGCGGATTGAGCAGAGCCGCAGCGAGGATGAACAGGTCGGTGAAGCGGTTGAACGCCGCGACGATGCGCCGGACGATTCCATGGAATGGAATACCGGTGCAACATCCCACGCCGCCGATGATGAAAATGATGCCTATCCGGAACAGGCGGCCCTGCAAGCCAGTATGCGGGAATATCTGCATGCCCAGTTGTCGGTCAGTCAACTGGATGAGCGGGATAAGCTGATCATCGGGATGTTGATCGATGCGCTGGATGAAAATGGTTATATGCTTCAGGATCTGCTCGAACTGAGCGAATTGTTGCCGGAAGAGCTGGGTATCACGCTGGACGATCTGGAGACGGCGCTGGTGCAATTGCAGCACCTTGACCAGCCGGGACTGGGGGCGCGAAACTTAAGTGAGTGTCTGGCGCTGCAACTCAAGGCACTGCCTGAAACGATCCCGCATCGCGATCTGGCGATCAGTCTGGTTTCTCACCATCTCGATCTGGTGGCGGCCCATGATTTTGCGAAAATCAAAAAATTATTGCGTTGTTCGGACGAGAGTTTGCGCCAGGCCCAGAGTCTGATCGTCAGCTTGAATCCCAAGCCGGGCGGCGCTTTTGATCACAGCGTTGCGGATTATGTCGTACCGGACGTGATCGTTGAAAAGCATAAGGATAAATGGCGCGCCAGGCTCAATTCAGACGCGATGCCTAGGCTGCGCGTCAATCAGCTGTATGCCAATATCCTACAGCAGCGCGATGAAAAATCGACTTCCCCGCTGACGGCGCAGTTGCAAGAGGCGAGCTGGCTGGTCAAGAGTTTGCGACAGCGTTTTGAAACCATCCTGCGTGTCGCGCAGGCCGTTGTCGAACGTCAGGGCGCTTTTCTGGAGCACGGCGAGATCGCCATGCGGCCGCTGGTGCTGCGCGAAATCGCCGATGAACTGGAGCTGCACGAATCAACCGTGTCGCGCGCGACCACGCAGAAGTTCATGCGTACGCCGCGCGGCATTTATGAATTTAAGTATTTCTTTGGCAGCGGTCTGGTCACGGAAAGTGGCGGCGTATGTTCTTCTGCCGCAATACGCGAACTGATTAAACAATTGGTCAGCGGTGAAGATACACGCCGTCCACTGACGGACGGACGCATGTCAGAAATCTTGGCGCGGCAGGGCATCGTAGTTGCCCGACGCACCATAGCAAAGTACCGGGAAGCGTTGCATATCCTTCCGGTAAATCTCCGTAAATCACTCTAAACGAAGGAGCATAAAATGAACCTCCATATAACCGGACACCATCTGGAAATTACTCCGGCTATTCGCGAATATGCGACTGGCAAGTTCAGCAAAATCAAACGTCATTTTGACAATGTCATGGACGTCAATATCATTCTTTCGGTTGAAAAACTCAAACAAAAGGCTGAGGCGACCGTGCACATGAGCGGCAAGGATCTGTTCGCGGAATGCGAAGACGAAAACCTGTATGCCGCTATCGATGCGCTGGTGGACACCATGGACAGACAGGTGAAAAAACACAAGGACAAGCTGTCCGCGCGTCGCCACGATGAAACCGGCAGTCAGGCCGCAATAGAAGAGTAAAACCCAGGGGCGCTAGTCGCCCTTTAACGTGAAACTCGCGCAAGCGTTCGTTCGTATCCTCTCCCTACGGGAGAGGATTGAGGTGAGGGAGAGCGTAGCGAGGGTGCACGGGCAAGGTGAGTTTGCGAGATGATGCCCTCAGGGCATCATCCCTGCAAAAATTATTTTATTATCAGGTGTGGCATCTCGGCCATGCCCGTTAGTTTAAGGCATGATGACAATGAACTTGATCAGTAAAATTCTGGCAGCCGACAATGTGTTGCTGGATGCCGAATCAACCAGCAAGAAACGCGTCTTTGAACGCGTGGGTCTGCTGTTTGAAAATCAGATGCAGATCGCCCGCAGCCAGGTTTTTGACAGTCTGTTTGCGCGTGAGAAACTGGGTTCGACGGGGCTGGGACAAGGCGTGGCCATCCCGCATGGACGCATCCCGAAGTTGCGCGAGGCGACGGCGGCTTTCGTCAAAACGACGCATCCGATTCCATTCGATGCACCGGATGGTCAGCCTGTCACGCTGATATTCGTGTTGCTGGTGCCGGAACTGGCGACCGATCTGCACTTGCAAATTCTGGGCGAACTGGCGCAAATGTTCAGCGACAGCGACTTCCGGGATAAGCTCACTGCGTGCGAGGATAGCGCAGAGATACACCGGCTTTTTTGTGAATGGAATGGCGCTGCATGAGCCAGGTAAATATCCGGCAATTGTTTGAAGATAAACAGGCGCGCCTGGAACTCACCCGCGTGGCCGGAAACGATGGCATAGACCGCATCATAGACAGTGAAGTGGTGGAAGCCTCTAATCGTGAAATGGTCAGTCACCTGAGCCGCATACATCCAAGCTGGGTGCAGGTGTTGAGCGAAACGGAACTCGCATATTTGCGCAATCTGACGCTGGCCGAGCGTGAAAAAGTATTTGAACAGATCGATCAAAACGGCACTGCCTGCCTGATCGTGGCAGGTTCTGCCGAAATACCGCCGGAGCTGATCCGCTTTGCCCATCGTTCCGGTATACCGCTGTTTTCCTCCACCAAGAACAGTGTTCATCTGATGTGGCTGATCCGCCATTATCTGGCTAAGGAACTGGCCGAAACCACCACGCGCCACGGCGTATTGCTGGATGTGCTGGGGGTCGGCGTGATGATTACTGGTGAGAGTGCAGTCGGCAAGAGCGAGCTTGGGCTGGAGCTCATCACGCGCGGCAGCGGACTGGTGGCGGACGATGTGGTTGAATTGCGTCGCATCTCGCCCGATACACTGGAAGGCTGTTGCCCGGAGTTGTTGCGCGATTTTCTGGAGGTGCGTGGCCTCGGCATGCTGAATATACGCACCATGTTCGGCGAAACGGCAGTGCGCCGCAAAAAAAGTCTGAAGCTGATTGTCTATCTGCATCGGACGCATGACGGTGATCTCTCGCGTATGGAACGGCTGCCTCTGGTTGCGACTCATCAGGAAATACTCGGCGTGAAAATCAATACGGTGAATATCCCGGTGGTGGCGGGGCGCAACCTGGCGGTGCTGGTGGAAGCGGCCGCGAGAAATTTCGTGTTGCAGCAGCGCGGCATCAATACCATGGAAGAATTTATCACGCGCCACGACCAGATGCTGGCGGGAGACTGACGTGCAACTGTTTTTGCTGAGCGGTCTGTCAGGTTCGGGTAAAAGCGTTGCGCTTAAAGTGCTGGAAGACAGCGGCTTTTATTGCGTGGATAATTTGCCGGCCGAGCTTATGACCAGTCTGGTGGATTATCTGTTGGCCTCAGGGTACGCCAATATTGCGGTCAGCATCGATGTACGCAGCGCGGGCAGCGTTCAGCTTTTGCCCGAAATTTTGTTGAAACTCAATCAAAAAAATCTGACCGTGCATGTGCTGTTCCTGGATGCCAAGACCGATACGCTGGTCAAACGCTTCTCGGAAACGCGCCGCATGCATCCCTTGAGCGACGGGGTGCGCACCTTGCCGGAGTGCGTGCAGTATGAACGCGAATTGCTCGAAAAAATCAGTAATATCGGCCATCACATCGACACCAGCGAACTCAAAACCAACGCCTTGCGATCCTGGATCAAGCAATTCATCACCCTCGATGGGGTGCGTCTGACCTTGCTGTTTGAGTCCTTCGGCTTCAAGCAGGGCATTCCGCTGGATGCAGATTTTGTTTTCGATGTGCGCTGCCTGCCTAACCCGTATTACGAACTGCCATTGCGTTCGCTCACCGGGCGGGATGCGCCGGTGATCGAATTTCTTGAAGAATCGCCTGCGGCGCAATTAATGTACAGCGATATTCGAGATTTTGTGGAACGCTGGCTCCCCTCTTTTATTTCAGACAATCGCAGCTATCTGACTATCGCGATAGGTTGTACCGGCGGGCAGCACCGTTCGGTGTATATCAGTGAAAAGCTCAGTCAGTATTTTCAGCCTGAATATCAGGTTTTGCTGCGCCACCGCGAGTTGTCCTGACCGGCATGAACGTCGCAGTCTTGGCGAAGCTGCGTGACATCAGGCCGGGCGACTGGCTGACCCTAGTGCTGTGCAGCGTGTTTGTGGTGTTCATTACCTTGCGCCTGTGGACCGGCGAGTTGGCCGACAAGGCGATCATACGCAGTGGCGGTAAACTGTTTCGCGAAGTGCCTTTGTCCCGCGATCAGACCATCGCCGTGCCCGGGCCGCTGGGGATCAGTATGATTACGATTGAAAAACGCCGTGTGCGCATTGCGTCCGATCCCGGTCCGCGCCAGTATTGCGTGCGTCAGGGTTGGTTGCAGCAGGCGGGGGAAATTGCACTGTGTTTGCCTAATCAGGTCAGCGTCGAGCTGGTCGGCAGCCATAAACGCTATGATAGCCTCAACTACTGAAAGCCAGGGATCTACCCGCAAGGGGCATTCCCACGAAACTACGGAGCTGAAGCTCCTGTTTCTGAGTGAAGGATTGAGGATTGAGGATTGAGAAATCAGGATTGAGGAATGATGACCGAGGATTGAGCGGAGGGGGTAGCTCACGCCTCATTCCTCAATCCTCGATCCTGCTCCATACCACTGCTGAAGACCACCAGATCGCACGCATGGCAGCGGTCGCGTTAGGGCTGACGATACTGGAAGGTGCGATTCCATCGCCCTTGCCGGGCGTCAAGCCGGGCCTGGCCAATATCGTCACGCTGATCGTGCTGGCGCGATATGGCTGGCGCGCCGCCACGTGGGTGTCGCTGCTCAGGGTCTTCGCGGGTAGTTTGCTGTTCGGCAATTTTTTGACGCCGGGGTTTTTCCTTAGCCTCTCAGGCTCGTTGCTCAGTCTGCTGGTGCTGGCGTTCGCGCAACATTTGCCCGCGCGCTGGTTTGGTCCGGTCAGTCACAGCATTTATGCCGCCTTCGCGCATATCGCAGGGCAAATGCTGGTGGTGTATCTGTGGCTGATTCCGCAGGCGGGTATCGCCTATCTGATACCCGTTTTTGCCACCGCAGCGCTGGTGTTCGGCACGGTGAACGGGCTGGTTGCCGCCCGTTTTATGGGTAATGAGGAAACGAAGGACACGCTGAATAAATCGACCGTTCATGGCGAACTGTCGAAGCGTGACTAATTTATTTTGATTAAGTTGCCTAAGCGCTGATTTAATCCGTTCGTGGTGAGCATGTCGAACCATGACCGGATTAAATCTTTAATAATCATATTTCTATATTCACCCTTCGATAAGGCTCTCCTGAGTTTATCGAAGGGCTCAGGGCGAACGGTGGATTTGTTCAGCGCTTCCCTAAATATGAAAGGTGTCTGATGACTATTCAAAAATGCTCATCAGATAACTATTGTGGTGTGTGTGGTGCGAGAGACTGACGAAAACCGTCACATCGCTGACTGAATCCGGCAGTTATTGGGTCCGGCCTGCACATGTATTCAGTGTCGCTACTGCGACACAAAAATATAAATCCAGCCGCCAGGCCGCACCAGCACAACTGAATCCTGCATCCTTCACTCAGAAACAGGAGCTTTAGCTCCGTTGTTTCGTGGGAATGCCCTTGCGGCATGTATTTCTGGTACGGCATAGGTGTTATTGCAAGACCTGACACTTGAACTTAGACCTGACACTTGAACTTAGACCTGGCACTTGAACTCCTGCCTGAAGAAAACAGTTTGGTAATTAACCTACTTGCCAAATGCGTTCAGTCCGATTATTATGCGCCAATGGAAAAGCGTGCGCCTCACTACAAATTGCCAGTTATTAAAAGGCTGATTGAATCTGGGCAGGTACGAGCGACAAAGTCCGCTCGTGAAGGTGCTACGGCACTTGGGGTTGATTTTGACGGCATGATCGCCGTGGTGATGTCGCTTGCGATGTCCGATTTTTATAAGAGCATGACAACTCACATAGACCATACGGTCTGGCAAGACGTGTACCGCTCAACAATAAATGTTGGTGAGGTTTATCTGAAACTGACCGTCGTCGATGACGTGCTTATCGTCTCTTTTAAGGAGCTATGAATATGAAATGCCCAACTTGTGGTGCTGGCAATTTGGTGCGCGACACCCGTGACATGCCCTACACATACAAGGGTGAATCAACGATTCTTCCAGCAGTGTCCGGTGATTTCTGCACCGCATGCGATGAATCTCTTCTGGGCGCAGCAGAATCCAGTAGAACCATGGCTTTGATGTTGGCATTCAATAAACAGGTGAATGCCTCTATTGTCGATCCGGGGTTTATTGCCAGTGTTCGTAAGAAGCTTGCCCTTGATCAGCGCGAAGCCGCTGAGATATTTGGTGGTGGTGCTAATGCGTTCTCTCGCTATGAGAACGGAAAGACCAAGCCATCTTTGGCGCTGGTGAAGCTATTGAAGGTGCTGGATCGTCATCCCGATCTGCTAAGCGAAGTCAGGGCAGTTTGACGATTCATTTCTCGCACTGGATTTGCTGCGGAAGATTTTAACTGACTGACGAAAACCGTCACATCGCTGACTGAATCCGGCAGTTGTTGGGTCCGGTATGCCAGCGCATCTTACGTCGCTCGCGTGCCATGAAAAATATAAATCCGGCCGCCAGGCCGCACCAGAACTCAAATCCTCAATCCACTATCCTCAATCCTGCATCTCTGGCACGCCTATTGCTTATAGTCAGCCAAGGCGAATCGGTGTTCAAGCCGGATTGCCCGAATGGCAAATCAACCTCATCTACAGGAGCTCTAAAATGAAAAAAGTACAACAAGGTTTTACCCTGATCGAATTGATGATCGTCGTGGCAATTATCGGTATTCTGGCTGCGGTCGCGATCCCGGCCTACAGCGATTACACCAAGAAGGCGCGCTTCTCAGAAGTGATCTCGCTGACAGGCGCTTATAAAACAGCAGTTGAACTGTGTATCCAGGATCAGGGTATCCCCGCTGGAACGGCTGTCTCAGGTTGTGGTGCTGGATCTGCCGGTGTGCCTGCAGCACCTGCTGCTACTCCCAATCTGGCTTCTTTGAGTGTCAGCGATGCGGGCGTGATTACAGCAACTGGAACTGCGGTCGCTTCAAAGGCGGGTTCAACTACTCCTGAAACATTAATTCTTACTCCTACCGTTGCAGTCGGCGGCATCACATGGGCTACAACTGGAACATGTAAAGCTAACAACTACTGCAAGTAATCGCGGTATAGATCGTTGTATAGTCTGATAAAAAAGCCGCCGTTAGGCGGCTTTTTTATGTATAGTTTAATGGGAAGTCAATCGGGGGCGGCATGAGTGATGCTAAAAAAATAATATTCTGGGTATTACTTGCAGGTGTGCTGATCGCGGCCCTGTACGGGCAGTTCCTGCACAACCCCATCGTTTTCGATGACCGTCCCTTTTTTATGCTGGACAGCGACGGGCATTCGGCGATTGTAAAATTTGCAAACTCTTCACTGCTGGATTTACGCGCGTTGCCGTATGCGACGCTGGCCTGGAACACGCAACTGTTCGGTTTCGACCTGCCGCCGTTTCGTATTGAAAATCTGATGCTGCACTGGTTTGTTGTCATTGCACTGGCGATGTTTGTGCTGCGTCTGTATCGCATGGCATTGCCCGCCCCGCAGAAAGGCGAAAATACCGGCATGATGACCGCCGTGCTGATCGTGGTGAGCCTGTTTGCGTTGCACCCCGTGGCGGTGTATGCGGTGGGCTATCTGGTGGAGCGTTCCATCGTGATGGCCACCCTGTTCAGCGTGTTGGCGCTAACGGCTTATCTCAAAGGCAGCGATCAAAACAGCAAAGCCTGGCTCTGGGCCAGTGTGTTTCTGTATTTACTGGCGACACACAGCAAGGAACATGCGGTCATGTTGCCTGCCATTATGGTGGCGTTGACCGTGCTGGTGCATACAGACTGGCGCGTACAACTGCGCCGGAACTGGCCGGTATTTGCCGGATTCGCGCTGGTTGCGCTGCTGACCATCGCGCAGGCTCGCGGTGTGATTGGTCATGTCTATGAACCTGATGCAGGAACCATGCTGGATGGCAAGCTGCCGGAGCATGCGCTTTTTTACAGTATCCTGACCCAGTCGTGGTTGTTTTTCAAATACGGCTTTCTGTGGCTGTTACCTAGTCCTGTCTGGATGTCGGTGGATATGCGTGAACCGTTCGCGCAAAGCATTTTTTCAATTTACGGTGCGGCGCTGATCGCGTATTTGTTTTACGGCGTGCTGGCAATCAGGCTGTTGTTCAAACGAGGCCAGGCAGGGCTGATCGGTTTTGCGCTGCTGTTTCCCTGGCTGATGTTTGCCACTGAGTTTTCTTCGGTGCGCATACAGGAAATTTTTGTGCTGTACCGCAGTTATATCTGGGCGCTGGGCGGCGTAATGCTGTTGCCGCTATTGCTGATGCAGCTGAATGCGAGGCTTACCCTCATGTTGTCGGTGCTGTTTGCGGCCACCTTGTTCATGATTTCCATGGAGCGGCTGGAAAGCTTCTCACAGAATATTATCCTGTGGGATGATGCCGCAAAGCTGGTAAAAAACAGGCAGGAATTGCCCGGGGTAAGCCGGATCTATTACAATCGCGGGACGGCATTTCTGAACGCGGCGATGGTTGATCGTGCCATTCCGGATTTGCAACGGGCGGCCGCGCTTGATCCCGGTTTGTCGGTGATTGTTGGCAATCTCGGCATCGCCTATTCTAAAATAGGCAAGAATGAACAGGCGATACAGGCGTTCAGTCGGGCGATTGAACTTGATCAGGAACGCAAGGCGCCACCCAGTGCCAATTATTATTCCGGTCGTGCTGGTGCCTATGAGGCGGATGGACAGTGGCAAAAGGCGGCTGTTGACTATAAGGTGACCTGTCTGCTGGCTAACAAAGGGTGTGATAAAAGCACCCATGTGGCGCCGTTGCACTAAACCTGTCGAAGCACACATGAAAATATTTAAAAGCGAAAATTATGCGCATATTGCTTGTTGAAGATGATCCTGTACTGTCAGATGGCCTGACCCGCATACTCGCGCGTTCGCACCATGTCGTGACCCACGAATCCAACGGCATACGCGCGGATGAATTGCTGACGGAGCACGAATACGAGCTGGTGATACTGGACATGGGGCTGCCGGGCATGGATGGCACGGAAGTATTACGCCGTCTGCGGCAGCGCCAGTCGCAGGTGCCGGTACTGATCCTGACCGCACGCGATAAGGTGGAGGACCGTGTGCAGGGGCTGGATTTCGGCGCGGACGACTATCTGGCTAAACCCTTTGAATTGCCTGAACTGGAGGCACGCATCCGCGCGCTGCTCAGACGTGGTCAGTCGGCGGGGAGCGCGCAGTTGCAGGTGGGCGAATTGTGTCTGGATACGGTGGGTTGCCGGGCCACGCTGAATGGCGAAGCGCTGGAACTGTCGGCGCGCGAATTGAGCGTGCTGGAAATACTGATGCTGCGGGTGGGACGCGTGGTAAGCAAGGAGTTGCTGAGCGAACAGATGTCGGCGCTGGGTGAGGAAATGAGCGTCAATGCCATCGAAGTGTATGTGCACCGGTTGCGTAAAAAAATAGAAGCGGGCAGCGTCAATATACGCACCTTGCGCGGGTTGGGTTATCTGCTTGAAAAACCGTAGTCAGGCACCTGATTATGATTCCGGCACCTTGCGCCGGAAATTGCTGCAGTGGGTCTTGCTTCCGATGGTGATCCTGCTGCTGCTCAATATCGCGCTGATGTACCGGCTGGGGCACGACAGCGCGGATCGCCGCCATGACCGTTTTCTGTCGGACACCGGCAAGCTGCTGCTGGATCAGTTGCGCACCGAACAGGGTGAGGTGGTGTTCAGAATACGCAGCGGCGCGTTGCAGATTCTGCTCGAAGATAAAAAGGATCAGCTCTACTATTCCCTTGGCGGCTGGCAACAGAACTATCAGTTCGGCTATCCTGACCTGCCGCAGCCTCCCGGCGGGATAAGCGAAACTCCGGTTTTTTACATGGCCAGTTATGCCGGGCATCCGCTGCGCCTGATGGCGGCGATCGTGCCTGAAAATGATGTGGCCAGCGGGCGGGTTGTGGTAATCGTAGGTAAAACGCTGGTGCTGCACAATGAGCGCGCCGAGGAATGGATGTGGAGCGTGCTGCCTTCGCAGATTTTCCTGATTGTGTTTACCGGCGCGATGCTGTGGTGGGGGGTGGGGCGCGGCCTGCGCCCGTTATTGCAGTTGCGCAATGAGGTGACACGACGTTCCTCGCTGGATTTGAGTCCCTTGCCGGAAAACAGTGTAGTCGCCGAAGTCAGGCCGTTGATCCGCAGTTTTAACGGACTGATGGCGCGCCTGGATGAGTCGCTGATCCTGAAGCGCCGTTTTATAGCCGATGCGGCGCACCAGTTGCGCACCCCGCTTGCGGGACTTAAGGCGCAGGCCGATCTGGCGCGGCAACTGGATGACCCGTTTGAGATTCGTCATTCATTGCAGCAGATCAGCAGTGCGGCGAATCACGCGGCGCATCTTGCCAACCAGTTGCTGTTGCTGGCGCGCGCCGAACCCGGGACACAGGATAGTCTGGTCAAAGTTGATCTGGCTGCCCTGGCAAGGGAGACCACGGAATACTGGGTACAGAACGCGTTGCAGAAGGGGATCGATCTGGGCTTCGAGAGCGCCGGGGAAGCGCTTTTCGTCACGGGTAATGCGCTGTTGCTGGGCGAGATGCTGAACAACCTGATCGACAACGCGCTGCGCTATACGCAGAGCGGCGGGCAGGTGACGGTGCGGATCGGCCAATATCAGGGCAAGATTCGTCTGGAAGTGGAAGACAACGGGCCGGGCATACCGGAGAACGAGCGCGCACGGGTATTTGAACGTTTTTACAGTGTGCTCGGCAGCGACCAGAAAGGCTGCGGGCTGGGGCTGGCGATCGTCCGTGAAGTCGCGGATCGTCATCTCGCCGACATTAGCCTCACGGCAGGTCTGGAGGGACGAGGCACGCTGATCAAAATCACTTTGGCGGCGGCTTTGAGCTGAAAAGTATGACGGTGTGAACCTGCATAGGCGATAATCGTATATCCGAATTAACTGGAGTTTTGCATGTGCGGCATATGTGGAGAATTACGCCTGGACGGGACGGCGCCCGACAGGGAGGCGCTCTCGCGCATGACGGCGCGACTCAACCGGCGCGGCCCGGATCACGAGGGCTATTACAGTAACGGCGCGCTGGCATTCGGTCATCGCCGTCTGGCCGTCATTGATCTTTCTTCGCACGCCGATCAGCCTATGCTGCACGAGGAATTGCAGCTGGCGCTGGTGTTCAACGGCACGATTTACAATTATCAGGAATTGCGTTCGGAGCTCATCGAGATGGGATATACCTTCTTCTCGACCGGCGACACCGAAGTGATTCTGGTTGCGTATCACGCCTGGGGCGAAAACTGTGTGCAGCGTTTCTACGGCATGTTTGCCTTCGCCATCTGGGATATGCGCGATCAGAGCCTGTTTCTTGCGCGCGACCGCCTGGGTATCAAGCCGCTGTATCACACGATAGATAATGCGCGTCTGCGCTTCGCGTCTACGCCGCAAGCACTGCTGGCGGGCGGCGGGGTGGATGTCAGCCTCGATCCGGTCGCCTTACATCAGCATTTTACGCTGCACGGCGTGGTGGCGGCACCCCGCACTATTCTTCAGGGCATCAAAAAACTGCCACCCGCGCATACGCTGCGTTTTACGGCAAAAGGCGAAGTAGTGCAGCGCTGTTACTGGACGCTTGATGCGACGCGTCCTGCGCAAACCTTCACGGAGGAGGAATGGCTCAGCGCCACGCGCATCGTGTTGCGCCGCGCGGTAGAGCGGCACCGGCTGGCGTCCGACGTGCCGGTCGGCATTCTGCTCTCGGGCGGGCTGGACTCCAGTCTGCTGGTCGGTCTGCTTGCCGACCATGTCGAGGAACTGAACACTTTTTCCATCGGTTTTGAGAAGGTGGCGGGCGAAGTGGCGGATGAATTCGAGTATTCGGATCTGATCGCCGCCGAGTTCGGTACGATACATCACAAATTTGCGTTGCCGAATGACGAAATTCTGAAACACCTGCCCGATGCGATTCACGAGATGTCCGAGCCGATGGCAAGCTATGACGTCACGGCGTTCTATCTGCTGGGTGAGCGGGTATCTCGCGAAGTCAAGGTGGTGCTGGCAGGCCAGGGTGCGGATGAGGTATTCGGCGGTTATTTCTGGTATCCGCGCATGGACGCGGCGACAGGTACTCCCTTGGCGCGCTTCTCGCAGCATTATTTCGACCGCGATCATGATGAATATCTGGAGATGATGACGGATGCCTTTGCGGTGCCGGACGTGACGGGCGCATGGGTTGCCGGGCAGCTGCAGCAGCCGGGGGCGGATGAGTTTCTCGATGAGGTGCTGCGGCTGGACGTGACGCGATTGATGGTGGATGATCCGGTCAAACGCGTAGACAATATGACCATGGCCTGGGGGCTGGAGGCGCGCGTGCCGTTTCTCGACCATGAGCTGGTAGAACTTGCGGCGAAAATGCCGCCGTCGTTAAAATTAAAAGAAGGCGGAAAGTTTCCGCTCAAGGCAGTGGCCAGAGGCCTTATTCCTGACGCAGTGATCGACCGCGCCAAGGGGTATTTTCCGGTGCCGGCGTTGAAACATGTCAGAGGCGAGTTTCTGGAAAAAATGCGCGAAATACTGAATTCGGATGCGTGCATTAAGCGCGGCCTGTACCGGCGCGACTATGTTGAAAAGCTGCTGGCCGACCCGGAAGCGTATCTAACGCGCATACAGGGCAGCAAGCTGTGGCATCTGGCACTGCTCGAATGGTGGTTGCAGATCAATGTGGATACTTTAGCCAGTAGCCAGTAGCCAGTAGCCAGTAGCCAGTAGCCAGTAGATGTGCGGCCGGCAGCCGCAAAAATAAATGGCAATCCGGTCTGGATTGCCCTTTATTTTCAAACTGTTACTTGAATCAGATTTGTTTGCGGCGGCGTGTCTGTACTAAGCCGACAAAACCCAGCCCCAGCAAAGCCAGTGTGGCAGGTGCGGGGACTTGTGCATTAAAGTTGGTGATGGTGTTGGTGGTTGCACCGCAGCAGCTGTCAGCGCTGAAAGCGGCGAACTTGATGGTGTCACCCGCATTGACCGTCGTGCTGAAAGTGCCTGAACCGATGGCGCCATCCCACTTATAAGGATTGCCCATGTTGCCGCCGAACAGATTGTAAAGCGTACCGTTGACATAGAAATTCAGACCTGAACAGCAGGCGTCCACTACCGCATTGAAAGCCCAGTTGAATGAGAGCAGTCCGGAAGTTGAAACGGTATGCGAAAACAGGAATTCTTGAGGCGCCCAGGGAGTGGTTGGGTATGAATTCGGCTCCATCAGCGTAAGTGTTTGTTTTGTTGCATCAACGGATGAAACCGTTGCGCCGCCGTAGGTTTCGCTGGATGTCCATGTCGAATAATCATAGAAACCGTTAAAACCTATGGGTGCCGCGTTTGCCGGCAAGCCAAACAAAATGCCCAGTAAAAATACAAATACGCTCGTGCCGTACTTACTCATAACTATTCTCCCCCTGATTGTAATGTGTGTTGAAAATTGCAATGCGAAACTTAACTGGGGCTGACGATATAGGGATATGCTTTTGTTGTCAATTAATAATCTGGCCGATCGACATTATTCTTCATTTTTCAATTGCACCGAATCGCCACAAGGAGGTGAGTTCGGCTTGTCTGGCTGCGTGCAGCGGGTCGCTGGCATCCTGAACTTTGGGGTGCTGAGGCTTGACATCGGTCTTGCCCAGTACCTGCAACCCGGCTGTCTCAATGAGCGCCAGTAATTCGGCGCGGCTGCGCAATCCCAGATGCTCGGCCAGATCAGACAGGATCAGCCAGCCTTCTCCGCCCGTTTCAAGGTGTGCCGCAAGGCCGGCAAGATACCCCTTCAACATGCGACTTTCCGGATCATAGACTGCGTATTCCAGCGGTGAACTGGGGCGCGCGGGAACCCAGGGCGGGTTGCAGACGATCAGCGCCGCGCGTCCTTCGGGAAACAGGTCGGCTTCCATGATTTCAACTTGTGCATACAATCCCAGTCGAGCCCGATTTTCCCGCGCACAGGCTAATGCACGCGTGTCCTGATCGGTCGCGATAATGCGTTTGATACCGCGACGTGCCAGCACGGCGGCCAGCACGCCGGTGCCGGTGCCGATATCGAAGGCGACCGAAAGCGTATTGATCAATTCAGGCAACGGCGCATCTGCCACCAGACTGACATATTCGCTGCGTGTGGGCGCAAACACACCGTAATGCGGATGGATGCGAGCGTAAGAAATTGAGTCCGCGCAGCGATTCGTTTGTTCCCTCTCCCCCTGGGAGAGGGTTGGGGTGATGGAGAGCGTAGCGAGGGTTCCGGGCATGCCCGCCAGCGCAGGAATCTGTACGCCGTTCTTGCGCCATTCATGGGCGCTGATCAGCCCCAGCAATTCGCGCAGCGAGGCGATGCAGGGCTCTGCGGCGGTGCCGTAAGCCTCGATGCAGGCCTCGCGCGCATCGGGTGCGCGGCGCAACGGGATGCTGTGATCCGCATTGAAAGGCACAAGCAGCATCCCCAGCGTGCGTGCGCGCTGCGACTTGGCCTGACGATGCAGATTAAACGCATCAAGTGGCGTTGCGGGGGCGGCTTTGGCTTTGCGCGGTTTTTCATCGGCGCGTCGTGCCATCGCTTGCAGCAGCTGGCGTGCGTTCTGAAAATCTCCGCGCCACAGTAATGCGGTGCCTTCACAGGCCAGACGGTATGCCGCATCCGCGGTCATGCGGTCGTCGGCAATCACCACGCGTTTGGGTGGCGGTGCGCCGCTTTCCGAGCGCCAGCGCGCGGAATGTTCGGCATCGGCTTCCTGCCATGAAATAACGGGGTAATTGCTCACTTAACGATCATGGCAAGAAAGCCACCCATGATAAAACCTGCCATGATCGTTCCCTCACCCCCGTTCCTGATGAAACAACCAGCCATTCGACTAAGCTGCCAAGTGGTGTTCGTAGGGATGGGCCGTTTTTTGCCCAACTCGCAAAAAACGGCAGCCAAGTCGCTGGTTATCTCCCGTAAGGCGAGGGGTACGGTTCGTTGCTGTGCGATTTTCATGTTAACGGGCATGGCAAGTGGCCAACCTGAAAATGAAATTGTCATGCCCGTTTCCCTCTCCTCAATCCTCTCCCGGAGGGAGAGGAAGCAAACGAACGCTTGCGCGAGTTTCATATTAACGGCCCTCTTCGCGCTTGATCTGTTGATAGCGTAGTTTGGCTTCGTGGTCATCTTTGGCCGAAGTGATTTCACGCATTACGGAATACACGTCGGCGGCCTTTTTATTTTCTTTAAAGCGGCCGGTCAACGGTGTGTCGGGCAGCAGTTCGCCGCGCTGGTAAATCGCCCAGATTTCGCGGGCGTACTGTGTCTCCTTGAGTTCAGGGGCGAACTGGGCGAAATAATTGGCCAGATTGTCGACGTCCCGCTCCAGCATGCGGCTGGCATTGTTGTTGGCGGCGGCGTCCACCGCCTGCGGCAAGTCGATGATGACAGGTCCCTGCGCGTCAACGAGTATATTGAACTCGGACAGATCGCCATGCACGATGCCGGCGCACAGCATCAGCACCACTTCGCGTATCAGTCTGGCGTGAAAATCCCGCGCCTGATCGGGACTGAGTTCCAGGTCGTTGAGCCGGGGCGCTGCCGCGCCATTTTCATCCGTCACCAGTTCCATCAGCAGTACGCCCTCGTAAAAGCCGAAGGGGTGCGGCACGCGCACGCCGGCCGCTGCCAGTTTGTACAGCGCGTCAACTTCGGAGCGTTGCCATGCCGACTCCTGCTCTTGCCGTCCGTAGCGCGAGCCTTTTTCCATCGCGCGCGCCTGACGACTGTTTTTGACCTTGCGCCCTTCGGTGTAGTGTACCGCCTGATGAAAGCCGCGCTGATTGGCTTCCTTGTAGACTTTCGCGCAGCGCACCTCGTCGCCGCACTGCACGACATAGACAGTGGCTTCCTTGCCGCTCATCAACTGGCGCAGCACCGCATCGACGAGACCGTCTTCGACCAGCGGCAGGATACGTTTCGGAGTTTTCATGGTTTATTCATTTTCATCTGATTCGCCGCGCAACGAATGAACGCGCGGTTTGACGGGATTTTCCAGCGCATCCTTGATCATCGCCTCGCGCGAGGCGGGCGATTCCAGGCTGATGCGGCCCAGTTTTCCGGCGCGGAATTCGGTCAGCAGGATGATGGAGGCTTTCTCTAAATCCAGTTCTGCGCCGCGCCCCCTGATCAGGCAGCCGCGCCTTTTTGCTACCGCTTCGATCACGTCGACGCCGTCCATACCCTTGGTGTCGAAGCCGAAGCGCTCGGACAGGCGTTCAGGATAGCGGCTGAGCAGGTTGTCGGCCAGATGCTCGGCAATTTCCTCCTCGATGACCGCGTTGCGGCCGATCGCGTGGATCGCGGCGAGCATGAAGCCGTCCTCCTCATATTCGATCTTGGGCCACATCAGGCCGGGCGAGTCGGTCAGCGTCATCTGGTCGTTGATCTTGTGGCACTGCTGCGACTTGGTCACCGCCGGTTCGTCGCCGACATTGGCGACACGCCGGCCCAGCAGCATATTCATCAGCGTGGATTTGCCGACGTTGGGGATGCCCATGATCATCAGGCGCAGCGGTTTATGCGTGCTATCGCGATGCGGCGCCAGCGGCTGGCACAGCTTCGGAACCTTGGCCGCATCAGATGCGCTTTTACAGGAGAGCGCCACGGCCTTGACGCCCGGCTGGCAGTTGTAAAAATCCAGCCATTGGGTCGTGGTGGCCGGGTCTGCCAGATCGATCTTGTTGAGAATTTTCAGACACGGGCGCTGGCGGTGTTCGCGCAGCTCCATGATCATCGGGTTGCAACTCGCCTCAGGGGCGCGCGCATCCAGCACTTCGATGATGACGTCGGTGAACTCCATCGTCTCGCCGGCTTTGCGGCGGGCGGAGGTCATATGACCGGGGAACCATTGTATTGCCATGCTTATTCCAATTCAGTGAACGGCGGCGCAAGTTTCGCCAGTTGTACCGCATCCAGATAACACCACGCGCCTTGCGCAAGATTCAACTCGTCCAGTTTCAGATTGCCGATCTGCGCGCGGTTGAGTGCCGTACAATGATTGCCGGCCGCCGCCAGCATGCGCTTGACCTGATGATATTTGCCCTGCTCCAGCACGATTTCGAGATGATGTTCATCCAGCATTCGGCAGGTTTGCGCTGCCAGCGTGCCGGGTTCGTCGTGCAGTTTCACGCCGCTTAACAGCCGTGCAATTAAATCTTCCGTCACCGGTTCATGGGTGGTGGCGACATACACCTTGGGCACATGGTGTTTGGGCGAAGACTGGGTGTGGATGAAAGCGCCGTCATCGGACATCAGCAACAGCCCCGTGGTGTCGTGATCCAGACGGCCGACCGGCTGCACATCGCGCAGCGTGAACTGATCCGGCAGGATGGTCAGCACGCCCGGGTGATGGCTGGGTTTTCTGGAGCACTCGAAATTGGCTGGTTTGTTCAGCGCGATATATACCTGATGGCGAAACGTATGTGGTTCGCCGAAAACCGTGAATTCCAGTCCGTCCGTTTCAGTTTGCGTATTCGTGTCGGTGTAAGGCATGCTTTCGATGCCGACATCGCCCGAAACGATCAGGTGGCGGCACCACTTGCGCGTGCCAAAACCCTGCGTATGCAGGATGCGATCCAGTGTTAATTTACTCATGGTGCGATTTTAACAGAATCAAGACTTTAACGCCTTGATGGCAGATGCTTGTCTTTGAGGGGCTTGGGATTGGCCGGGGGCAGCCCGGCAGCTGGTTACTTTCTTTTGAGTCGCCAAAAGAAAGTAACCCAAGAAAAGGCGACCCCGGTTTGCCGCGCCTTTGGCGTGCCCTCGATAATCAACAAACGCCGGGGCTGCGGAACTCGCACGACCGCTGCGCAACCACGTGCTCAAACAGTCCTCGCCCAACTGCACCGCCGTTTGTTGCTTATCTTCGGCGGCGCACAGGGGATTGGGGCGAAAATCACAGGTCGCGTTATGAAGATAACCGGATATTGGAGATTCGAGCCTGGCCGGTTTTTTTAAAATATATCAATGAAAGCATATTGCTGGTAAATTGCGAGGTATGAAATTATAGCCCCCGTGATACTTGGACGGGGGTAAGGTTCATAGGGATTTTATGTGCGGTATCATGAGAATTCATAATGCCACATTAGCCTTTATAATTTTCTTACAGGTTCCTCTCAACACGTGATGAAAGATTGATGTATTTATGAGTAATACAGACACAGGAATAGATTTTTTTCTTGTCGATTACTATATGACGAAAAGTTGGATTCCAATTTTTTACATTGAAGAAAAATTTTCTTGTCAACAGAGCTATAAAACATACGTAAGCAAATCACTGTATGATTTTATTCTAAAAAATTGTCGGTGTTCACATTGTAAAGTCGCCCTGAAATCACTCTGTAGATGTGTTTGTGGTCATTATGTAGAGCCAGATTTAATGCAGGCTGAATTCCCTCATGAATTGGAAATAGAATTTTCAGCTCTTTGGAGTAGCCAACGATATGCAGAAGCTTGCAAACGACACGCACTCAGACGGGCTCAGCAAAAAAAACAAAGTGGTTTATACACAGCACAGCAGATTGAAACGCTTTTTTCTGTTCAGGGTGGTTGTTGTTATTACTGTTCAACTAGTCTTTTAAACGAAGAAGGTCAAAATAATTACCACATAGACCATTACGTACCACTATCGCGCGGCGGACGAAACGAAATATCAAATTTGGTACTGGCATGTCCGCCATGTAATCGACGCAAGAGTGATTTTCCCCCTGATCTTTTTTTGCAAGAATCAAATGCAATTCTAGATAGGCCGTTACGTAATAAAACAAAAAAAATTCAAAAATGCGTTATGGAATATAAAAAATCGTTAAAAACTAAAGTAAAGACGTAGTAATTTTAAATCAGAGGATGTCATGGCAACGTTGATTCCAAGTTTGTGTGACCAGATTTATCGCTTATGGCGCACCAATTCGATACGCGCAGTGGGTTGGTTATGTGCTCGTTGCGCTGCCGGGCTACCCCCGGCATTTATCGGTGAGTCTCAGGCGGAGTTGAGTCACTCGCCGGACAGTCAGACGGGGAAGCTTCCATCAAGATAGAACCATCTTCCCTCTTCAAGCACGCATCGGCTGACTTTGTGCAGTTTATGCCCTCGAACTTTGACCTTGAACCTCGCGACAAATTTCACAGGTGGCGTTGAGCATCCATACGGTCATGCAGGATGCGCACAACGGCTATACCGTAAGCCGTGATACGAAAGTAAATTATGTGCCGCTCAACGCTTCGGCGACGATAGCCCGGTCGGATGTGGTCACATGTCGTCTGCTATTTTCGAATTGACGGTGTGCGCCAAAGGCGTATAGTTCTGTCATGTTATTTATAGAAACCCCAACTTTTACACGTTTGATTTCATCCTTGCTTGAAGACGATGAATATTCGAGCTTGCAAGAGGAATTGGTAAGACGCCCCGATGTGGGGGATTTGATTAAAGATGGTGGTGGTATACGTAAGCTGCGATGGAGACGAGCAGGTACTGGAAAGAGTGGCGGGATTCGCGTTATCTATTACTGGATTACCGCAGATGATCAAATATTGATGTTGGTTGCCTACCCGAAAAGCACGAAAGATAATCTTACGGATAAGGAAACCGCCATACTGCGAAAGCTTGTGAAGGAGTTATAACGATGGAAAATTCAATTTTTGACGATTTGAAACAAAGCTTGAAAGAAGCTGTTGCTATTCGTCGTAATGAGCTCGCACCAAGTCGAGTGACAGAAGTGCATGCGCTTGATGCAAAGTCTATTCGCAATAAGGTTGGATTGAGTCAAAGCGAGTTTGCTCAATTGATTGGTGTTAAATTGGCAACGCTTAAAAACTGGGAGCAGAACCGCCGTACACCTTCTGGTGCTGCCGCTGCTTTGTTGACTATCGTGGAAAAGGAACCCGCTGCCGCCTTGAGAGCATTGCACTAGATCAGCGTTATAACGGTTCCCCAGTGCCCGGATTCATCGCGCCGTGTGCACCAGGGGGTGAGCGGTCAGGCCGGGAAACTGCCATCGAGATAAAACCATCTTCCCTCTTCAAGCACAAACCGGCTGACTTCGTGCAAGCGGTGAGCGCGGCCGCCGACCTTATAGCGCGCGACAAATTCCACGGTGGCGCGGTAAATGTGAAATTCGCGCAAGCGTTCGTTTGTTTCCTCTCCCTCCGGGAGAGGGTTTGGGTGAGGGAAGCGGGCATGGCAAGTTTTATTATCAGGAGTAGCGTCTTTGCCATGTGCGTTAGGTGAATTACGAATTTCAAGTCCCAGCCATTTGGTCGCCTCGGTCTCAAGATTAAGGCTGGCGGGGCGAGTATCCGGATGCCAGGTGGCGAGCAGATAGGGTTCGAGTTTCAGAACATAGGCGCTGTAGCGCGATCGCATCAAGGACTCGGCATCGGGTGCCGGTATGCCGTTATGGTAACGACCGCAACAGGTCTCGTAGTCAGCACATCCGCAAGGGCAGGGTGTTGTCAGTTTGACTGCCATGCTTTCACAGTCGAAAGGCTGCCATGCAACACCACCGGTTCGATTTCCACCACGCCATTGTCGCCGGTCATCATGATGCCGCCCTCCTGCAGGGTGCATTGCAGTTGCATGGTGCGGCTGACCAGTGTGGTCAGCGACTGGGTGGACGCCGTGGGCAGTCTCAACACGGTGAGGTTGTCCAGGCGCGTCAGTTTGCTGCGGTTTTCATTCCACCAGATGTCGGCGGCGCGCCCGAAACTGACGATCACGACCTGGTCACTGCGTCCCGAGGCTTTGCGGATGATGCGCTCGTCCGGCAGGCCGACGACGATCCAGCGCAGGATGGCGCCGGTAAGGTCCTTCTGCCACAAATCCGGCTCGTCATCCGTGCTCATGGCCTGCCCGAAAACCAGCGCCTCGTCGGCAAACAGCGCGAAAGCAGTCAGCCTGACCATCATTCTTTCCTCGGTTTCCGAAGGGTGTTGCGCGATGGTCAACTGATGATCGGCGTAGTAGCCGCGATCGAGATCGGCGATCTGCAGAGTGGTTTTGTAGACAGTTGCTTTGATGGCCATATGGCGTGTTCGATAGGCGGACGGGGCCGCATTCTATCGTCAAATAAAGTCGCGTAGCGATACTTTTGTCCCCTCGCCCTCCGGGAGAGGGTTTGGGTGAGGGAAACAACCATGACAAATTTAAACATCATAGTTTCTACACCATGCTCGTAAAAGTACATAATGGTATTGCTGCGCCGTTCCGACTATAATTCACCCCCTTTACGCTTTGCGGCACACCCAATACTACGATGCAGTTGTTCGCCTTTGGCCTTAATCATCAGACAGCGCCGCTCGCCGTGCGCGAACAGGTCGCGTTCAATGTGGACGGCGTCGAGAATGCGCTGCGCGATCTGGTGGAAAACGGTGCGGCGAAAGAAGCGACGATCTTGTCCACCTGCAACCGCATGGAACTGTATTGCAACGCCCCCAAACCTGAGCATGCGATAGACTGGCTGGCGCAGTATCATCAAATGTCACGCAAAGAACTAGAGCCTTATCTTTATTCGCTGCCGCGCGAGCAGGCGGTCAAGCATTCGTTCCGTGTGGCCAGCGGCCTGGATTCGATGGTGCTGGGCGAGCCGCAGATTCTGGGGCAGATGAAACAGGCGGTGCGCCAGGCCGAGCAGGCGGGCACCATGGGCATCCTGCTGCACAAGTTGTTTCAGAATACCTTTTCGGTCGCCAAACAGGTGCGCACCGAAACCGAGATCGGCGCAAACCTGGTCTCCATGGCCGCCGCCGCGGTGCGACTGGCCGAACGCATCTTCCCCAGCATAGCTGACCAGAACGTGCTGTTCATCGGTGCGGGCGAGATGATCGAGCTTAACGCAGTGTATTTCGCGGCGAAGAATCCCAAACGCATCACGGTTGCCAACCGTACGCTGGAGCGCGCGCAGAATCTGGCGCGGCAGTTTAACGGCACGGCGATTACGCTGTCCGATCTGCCCGACCAGCTGGCGCAAAACGATATTATCGTTACCTGTACCGCCAGCCAGTTGCCGATACTGGGCAAGGGGATGGTGGAGCGCGCGCTCAAATCGCGTCGCCATAAACCGCTGTTTATCGTGGACCTTGCCGTGCCGCGCGATGTGGAGGCGGAAGTGTCGGAGCTTCGCGACGTGTTCCTGTACACCGTGGATGATATCGCCGAGGTGGTCAAGGATGGGCTCGAAGCGCGTCAGGGTGCGGTCAAGGAAGCTGAAGTGATCATCGAGGCCGGTGTGTCGAATTTTATACACTGGATGGAGTCGCGCAATGTGGTGCCGACCATACGCGCGTTGCGTGACCATGCCGAGAACAGCCGTCAGCAGGAACTGGAAAAAGCCATGCGCCTGTTGGCCCGCGGCGAGAGCCCGGAAAAAGTGCTGGAAGCGATGAGCCGTGGCATTACCAACAAGTTTTTGCATGCGCCTACTCAGACGCTGAATCAGGCGCATGGCGCTGAACGCGACAATTTTGTCGAAGTGGTACGCAGGTTGCATCACCTGCACTCAGAAGAATAGTCTGCCGTTAAATGAAACCAAATATCGCCACCAAACTCGCTCAACTGAGCGAGCGTCTGCTTGAAGTCAATCAGTTGCTCAGCACGGAAGAAGCCACCCGCGACATGGACACGTATCGCAAGCTAAACCGCGAGCGCGCCGAACTCGAACCCGTGGTGGAACTGTTTCACGCTTATCAGGCCTGTGAGGGCGACATCGCTGCGGCCCGTGAAATGGCGGAAGATCCGGAAATGCGCGAATTTGCCGACACTGAGATTAAGGAAGGCGAGGCGCGTCTGTTGCAATTGGACAGCGAATTGCAGAAGCAGTTGCTGCCCAAGGATCCCAATGATGAGCGCAGTGTGTTTCTGGAGGTGCGCGCGGGTACCGGCGGCGATGAGGCCGCCTTGTTCGCCGGGGATTTGTTCCGCATGTATTCGCGTTTTGCCGAGCGGCGTCGCTGGCAGGTGGAGGTGATTTCGGAAAGTCCCGGCGAGATGGGCGGCTACAAGGAAATCATCGCGCGTATCGTGGGGCAGGGCGCGTATTCGGTGCTGAAATTCGAATCCGGTGCGCATCGCGTACAGCGCGTGCCGACTACCGAGACGCAAGGGCGCGTGCATACTTCGGCCTGCACCGTGGCGATCATGCCGGAAGTGGACGAGGTCAATGACGTGGTGCTGAATAACGCCGATCTGCGCATCGATACGTTCAGAGCGTCGGGTGCGGGCGGGCAGCACATCAACAAGACCGACTCGGCCGTGCGCATCACGCATATTCCGACCGGCGTAGTGGTGGAGTGTCAGGACGGACGTTCGCAGCATCAGAACAAGGCGCAGGCGATGCGGGTGCTGTGCGCACGCATCAAGGACGCACAGGTACGCGCGCAGAATGCCGAGACGGCCGCTACGCGCAAGAGTCTGGTGGGCAGCGGCGACCGCTCCGAGCGTATCCGCACTTACAACTATCCGCAGGGACGTGTGACCGATCACCGCATCAACCTGACCCTGTACAAGATGGATGCGATCATGGACGGCGATATCAGCGAACTCACCGGCGCCTTGATGGCCGAACATCAGGCCGAACAGCTGGCCGCGATGGCGGACGACGGCAGTTTCTGACCAGAACCGGAAATCGCGGCGGACGGCATGAATATACAGGCTATCCTGCAACGTGACAGTAGGCTGCTGCAAGCCGCGCTTTGCCTTGATATCAGCAGTGCGCGTATCGAAGTGCAATGCCTGTTGCAGGAAGTTTTACATGTGAATCGCGCTTATCTGCTTACCCACCCTGAACGTGAACTCAATGCGGATGAAGCGGCGCGCTACGCGGCGCTGTTCGAGCGGCGTGTGCTGGGCGAACCGGTTGCCTATCTGCTGGGGGTGCGTGAATTTTACGGACTTGATTTCAAGGTCACACCTGATACGCTGATCCCGCGCCCCGATACCGAGTTGCTGGTTGAACTGGCGTTGCTGAAAATCCCCTCACTACCCACACTTCTGGTGGAACAATTAAGCGAGTCGGTGGATACGCGCATTGCGCTTTATCCACCCTACATGTCCCCCGTAAACGGGAGAGGGTTCCGCGTGCTGGACATGGGTACGGGCAGCGGGGCGATTGCGCTGGCGATCGCTCATACGCGTCCGGATGTGGACGTGGTGGCGGTAGATGCTTCAGAGACGGCGCTTATCGTTGCGCAGTTTAACGCGCAGGCGCTCAAGGTACACAACGTCAGACTGCTGCACAGCGACTGGTATGCCGCCTTGGCAGATGAGCGTTTCGATCTGATCGTCTCCAACCCGCCCTATATCGAGGCTGACGATGTGCATCTGTTGCAAGGAGATGTCCGTTTCGAACCGTTGACTGCGCTGGCATCGGGCAGCGACGGACTGGACGATATACGCCGTATCACGCAGGATGCCATGTGCCATTTGAATTGCGGCGGGTGGCTGATGCTGGAACATGGTTATAATCAGGCCGCGCTGGTGCGCCGCTTGTTACAGCAATCAGGTTTTGCTGAAATCTCATCGGTGCGGGATTTGTCCGGCATTGAGAGAGTAACGATGGGACGTGCTTGACGTTGCCCTTACTATTCGGCAATAATACCCGACAATTTAATTCAGGTAATAATAATCATGACGACAGATATTCAGCAGTTAATTCAGGCGCAGGTCGACTCCAGCCCGGTAGTGATTTACATCAAGGGCACACCAAAATTTCCACAGTGCGGTTTCTCCGCCAAGGTGGTGCAGATTTTGAGTATGCTGGGCGTGCGGGAAGTGCTGGCGGTGAACGTATTTGAAAATCAGGCGCTGGTGCCCGGTCTGGTCGAGTATGCCAACTGGCCTACCCTGCCGCAGTGCTATGTGCGCGGTGAATTTATCGGCGGCTGCGACATCCTGACCGAAATGTATCAGAGCGGTGAGCTGAAGCAGTTGCTGGGCGAACTGGCGACGGCATAAGGCATCAGATGCAATCCGGCCAGTCTGACTAGGCCGGATTGCATAGTCATTCCGGCTAATATGAAAAAGGCGGGCGGAGGCCTATAGTATCTCCGGGTGCTGGAAATCGCAGTTGGCAACAGCTCAATTTCCCGAACTCTCCTCCTTTGGGGCGATCGTCTGATCGCCCGTCTTTTTATCTGCGATTCAGGGATGTGCCAGATGCTTGCGCGCACGTGCAATCGCCGCTTTGACCTGATTCGGCGCGGTGCCGCCGATATGGTCGCGGCTGGCAAGTGAGCCTTCCAGCGACAACACCTGGTAGATGTCGTCTTCGATCAATACCGAGAAGTTTTTCAGCTCAAGCAGGCTGATGTCGGACAGATCGCAACCTTTCTGTTCAGCAAAACGCACGGCCAGCGCCACGGCTTCATGGGCGTCGCGGAACGGCAATCCCTTTTTGACCAGATAGTCGGCCAGATCCGTCGCTGTGGCATAGCCTTGCAGCGCGGCGCGGCGCATGGCGTCCGGCTTGACGCGGATGCCAGAAATCATGTCGGCATAGATGCGCAGCGTTTGCGTGAGCGTGTCCACTGTGTCGAACAGCGGTTCCTTGTCTTCCTGGTTGTCCTTGTTGTAGGCCAGCGGCTGGCCTTTCATCAGGGTCAGCAGGGCGACCAGATGGCCGTTGACGCGCCCTGTCTTGCCGCGCACCAGTTCCGGCACGTCGGGATTTTTCTTCTGCGGCATGATGCTTGATCCGGTGCAGAAGCGGTCGGCGATGTCGATGAAGCCCACCATCGGACTCATCCATAAAATCAACTCTTCCGAGCAGCGCGACAGATGCGTCATGATCAGCGCGGCGCAGGCGGTAAATTCGATGGCGAAATCGCGGTCGGAGACGGCATCCAGCGAATTTTCGCATACGCCGTTAAAGCCCAGCAGGGCGGCGACCAGTTCACGGTCTATCGGGTAGCTGGTGCCGGCCAGCGCCGCTGCGCCCAGCGGCAGACGATTCACCCGGCGACGACAGTCGGCAAGACGTTCCGCATCGCGCTTTAACATCTCGTAATAGGCCATCAGGTGATGGCCGAAGCTGATCGGCTGCGCGACCTGCAAATGGGTAAAGCCGGGCATGATGGTGTGCGTGTGCTGCTCGGCAAGGTCCAGCAGGGCTGTTTGCAGCGATTTGATTAAATTCAACAAATCGTCAATCGCATGACGCAGGTAGAGGCGCACGTCGGTCGCCACCTGATCGTTGCGCGAGCGTCCGGTATGCAGGCGTTTGCCGGCGTCGCCCACCAGCGTGGTAAGGCGTTTTTCGATATTCAGATGCACGTCTTCCAAGTCCAGCGACCAGACAAAATCGCCGCCGGTGATTTCGGTTTCGATTTGTGCCAGACCGCGCCGGATATCGGCCAGATCGTCGGCCGAGATGATTTTACATTCGCTGAGCATCTGCGCATGGGCCAGCGAGCCCTGTATGTCGAACAGCGCCAGCTTCTGGTCAAAATCCACCGAAGCGGTGTAACGTTTGACCAATTCCGCGACAGGTTCGGAGAATCGCCCCGACCATGTGTCATTATCTTGTATGCTTGCCATCTCTAGTCCAGAATCTAGTTTAAAATCCAAATGCACAGGCAGAAAGAGGTCCTCCGCCATGAGTGAGTTGCGCAGTATAAAACAAAAGTCGCTGCCGGATGCGTTACCCAATTTCCGTAATCTGGGCGTCACGCTGCCCATCCTGTTGCTCGCGAACCTGATGGCGCTGATCAATGCGCTGTTGCAGGCCAGGGGGTGGCTGGATTTGCCGCTGAAACTGATGCAGATCACCACCCTGATTACGCCCATTCTGCTGGCCAGTATGGTGTTGCTGTGGACGTGGCAGCCTCATCTGGGGAAGCTGAGTTACTGGCGCGGCGTGGCGGCGGTGAATCTCATTGTGGTGCTGTTGACGCTGTTGATTTATTATTTCGGCGGCGAGTTCTATCGTCCCAGTGTGAATGACGACCCGTTTTTTGATGTGCTGCGCGGCGAGTTTATCAGTGTCGCGACGTGTACGCTGTTGCTGATGTATTTTCGTCTGCGTGCCAGAGTGTTGTCGTATGCGCTGGAAGATGCCCGTCTTCAGGTTTTACGGGCGCGTATCCGGCCGCATTTTCTTTACAATACGATCAATGCGGTGCTGGGTATTGTGCGGACGCAGCCCAAACGCGCTGAAACGGCGCTGGAAGACATGGCGGATTTGTTTCGCATGGCGATGGCGGATGAGCGCGATCTGGTGCCGCTTAAAAGTGAAATTGATTTATGTAAACAATATCTTGCGCTGGAACGCCTGCGCATGGGTGAGCGGCTTGCGGTAAACTGGCAATTGCAGGAAGTGCCGGACGATGCAAAAATCCCGGCGCTCTTGTTGCAGCCGTTGCTGGAAAACGCGGTGTACCATGGCATAGAACCGCTGATTGAAGGCGGGCGCATCGATGTGCTGGTGAGCCGCGAGCGCGGGATGCTGAAGATCAAGGTGGAAAATCCCTGCCCTAAACTTGGCGATGCGCTGCCGCATGCGGGCAACAAGATCGCCTTGCAGAATATACGCGAGCGTCTGGCCTTGCTGTTTGATGCGGAAGCCAGTTATCAGGTCACGAGCGGGTTAGACTACTATCGGGTGGAGATTACCCTGCCGTATATGAAGGAGAGGCGATGAGTGTCAGGGAGCTGGATTTACGTGTGTTCGTGGTGGATGATGAGCCGCCTGCGCGCAACCGTCTGCGCGAGTTGCTCAGCGACTGTAGCGAACAATTGCCCATGGTCGTGGTGGGTGAGGCGGCCAACGGTCAGGAGGCGCTGGATAAGCTGCTGGAGACGCCGGCCGATGTGGTGCTGATGGATATACGCATGCCGCAAATGGATGGCATCGAACTTGCGCAGCATCTGCAAAAACTGCCCTATCCGCCGGTGATTATTTTTACCACGGCCTATGACAGCTACGCAATCAAGGCCTTTGAGCTGCATGCGATAGACTATCTGCTCAAGCCGATACGGCTGGGGCGGCTGTTCGAAGCGCTGACCCGTGCGCGCAATGCGGTGCCGGTGCAGATCGAAGTGCTGCGCGAATTGCTGCCCGAGCCGCGACGTCATCTGGCCATCCATGAGCGGGGCAAGATACATCTGGTGCCGATTGAGCAGGTGCTGTTCTTTCGCGCCGAATTGAAATATATCACGGTGCGCACCGCAGAGCGGGAATATCTGATCGAAGAATCGCTGACGGCACTGGAAAAGGAATTCGCCGCGCGTTTTGTGCGCATACATCGCAACTGTCTGGTTGCCAAGGATAATATCGAGGGATTTGAACGAGGCGGCGGTGAGGAGGGCGAGGGCAGCGGCTGGATGGTCAAACTGACGGGATTGCCTGAAGCATTGGCGATCAGTCGGAGACAGCAGTATATTGTCAAAGAGTTCAGTTGATTTGTCGTGAGCTTTGGTTCAGTATCCATTTTGTTTGGTAAGCTCGGAAGTGGCTGCCTGAAAGGGGATATTTATTTTTTCAGGATGATCGTTACGGTAAAAAGCGTGGCTTGATCGGCTCAACAACAAGGTGCTTGCGGTGGATAAAATTTTTACCATAATTGACCGGATATTGACAGGTCGTACGTTTGTACAGATCAATGTGATTTGCCTGTTGATGATTACGCTGATTGCCAGACTGGATGTCATGTCAGGGTACGAAATTTCGCTCGCCATTTTATTTCTGGTTCCCATTGCAATGTCGACCTGGTATGGCAGTTATCGCACGGGGATGGTTTATAGCGTGCTTTGTGCAATCATCTGGTTCGCGATTGACGGCCTGTTTTTCTCCCATCCTTATGTGAATTCGGTTGCGCCCTACTGGAATTTTGCAGTGCGTTTAGGTGTCTTTCTGATCATGGTGGCGTTGCTTAACCGTTTAAGGGTCCAGTTGGATATTGAAAAAGCGCTTTCGAGAACAGATGCGCTGACGAAACTGTTAAATGCACGCGGCTTTGCCGAGCAGGCTGAAAAGTTGTTCAATGTGGCTGCCCGACATGGGCGGCATATCACGCTGGCTTATATTGATCTGGATGATTTCAAGCGAGTCAATGAAGTGTCAGGACGCCGTGAAGGTGACAAGGTGTTGCGGGTTGTAGGGGAGCGGATTTGCTCTTCTTTGCGCGTTTCCGATGTGGCCGGGCGTGTGGGCGGCGATGAATTTGCAATTGTATTGCCGGAAACGGATGAGGCGGGCGCCAAGGTGGCGCTGGATACCTTTCGCAACGTTTTACTGCAAAAAATGAAAACGTACGGCTGGCCGATCAAGTTCAGCATCGGGGTGGCCACCTTCAATTCAACCCGAGCCAATCTGGAAGATGCGATCAGGACGGCTGACTCCCTGATGTATCAGGTAAAAACGGGCGGCAAAAACAATATTGCTTTTGCAACCTATCCGGCCAAATAAATTTGCGGCTTGTTTGCGCCGAATACAGCGATTGTTGTACTCACCGGTGAGCCGGACACACCTGTACTGCCAGTGCTTTTGAAGCGTCACGCCGCATTTATTTTTCCTCTGTGTCACCTCAGTATGCAAACCGTGCGTCAGTCATTGTAACTATTCTGTAATACAGTATTTGTAAAATCCCGTGTTAGGTCAGTGCGTCGTGCGGGAGAATTTATGCGTCAAAGTAACACGTCAGTTAAGGGAGTATATGCGCGCGAGATACTTGCGCTCGTTAATCCGGTAGAAGCCGTTTCCCCGGAGCTCGCGGTTGCCGAAGTGTCGGGATTGTTTCTCAATCCGGCTTATGCGAAAGTGCTGTCGTTGCCGGTGGTTGAAAACGGCCGGCCGCTGGGCGTGATCAGCCGCTATCGTTTCATGGATATGTACCTCAAACAGTATGCCCGCGAAATTTACGGCAAGCGTCCCATCCGCGATTTTATCAATGACAAGCCCCTGATTGTCGAGCTCGATCAGCCGCTGGCGGAAGCTGCGCTGTATGTGGCGGAAAACATGCAGTTTCCGCTCACTGAAGATTTCATCATTACGCGTCATGGCAAATATCTGGGTGTCGGATTTGTGATGGATCTGCTCAAGGCGATGGAGGCGCGCATGCGCGCCAATACCGAAGAGTTGAATCATGCGTATTCGCGCCTTAAATCTTCGCAACTGGCGCTGGTTCAATCCGAGAAAATGGCGTCGCTGGGACAGATGGTGGCCGGGGTTGCGCACGAGATTAATACCCCGCTGGGCTACGTGCAAAACAATGTGGCGATCGGCCAGGAATTGTTTACGCAGGTAAGAGACGTGGTTGCCAGTTATGAAGCGCTGGTAGATAACCTGCTCAACGGGCAGGCCAGCGATGATCAGATTGCCGAACAGATGCAGCAGATCAGCGAGATGCGTGCAGGCTTCGATGCACAGGAAATGCTGGGTGAAATGCAGGGGTTGATGGTGGATTCGCTGTACGGCATCAACCAGATTTCCGAGCTAGTGATGAATCTGAAGAATTTCTCGCGCATGGATGCCGCTGCGACGGATTTGGCTAATGTCAATGATTGCATCGAGAGCGCCCTGAATATCGGTCGAAATGTGCTCAAGAACAAGGTAGAGGTCGTCAAGGAGCTGGGTGAGTTGCCGAAGATTACCTGCTCGCCGTCACAGCTCAATCAGGTGTTCCTCAATCTGTTTACCAATGCCGCACAGGCGATGGAGGGCAGCGGCTATTTGCACATCAAGACCTGGCATGCCGAGGAGGCATTGCATATCGAGATTGCAGATAACGGAAAAGGGATTTCGCCGGAAAATCTGGCCCGCATTTTTGATCCGTTCTTTACCACCAAGCCGGTGGGTGAGGGGACGGGGCTGGGGCTGGCGATCAGCCAGGAGATCATTGTGCAACACGGCGGAGAAATTAAAGTTGAATCACGTATCGGGGAGGGGACGCATTTCCATATTCGCCTGCCTGTGGTTGCAGTAGCGCGACATGAGCCGATGGCGATGGCCGCATAACAAAGGAAATGGTATGAGCAAACCCACACTGCTGTTGATTGATGACGAGGAGCGCATTCTGCGTTCGCTGCGCATGCTGTTTTTCATGTCCTACAACGTGCGCATGACTACCGATCCGTACGAGGCGATCCGCATTCTGCGCGATGAAAAAGTGCATGTGGTGATCAGTGACCAGCGTATGCCCGTCATGCAGGGTTCCGAATTGTTGCGTATCGCCCGCGAGACGTCACCGGCCACCATGCGCATCCTGCTGACCGGCTACTCCGATCTGAATGCCTCGATCGCCAGCGTGAATGAAGGCGAGGTGTTCCGTTATCTGCTCAAGCCCTGGGTAGGGGAAGATGTCAAGAGCGTGGTTGCCGAAGCGGCCGCCATCGCCGAGGCCAGTTTTGCCGTGCAATCCGTGTTTGCCGAACACAAAGCGCCGGTTGTTGAAACCAATAAACCGCGTGTGCTGATCATGGATCACGAGGAAGATACGGTGCAGACGGTACGCGAGATATTGGGCGCCCGCTGTGAAATTGTCTGGGCGCATAATGCGCAACTGGCGATGGAAGAACTCGCCAAACAGGATGTCTCGGTGGTGATCTCCGACCTGATGCTGGGCGAGACGAATGTTGCCTATATCCTCAAGACCATCAAGCAGTTGAACCCGCAGACGCAATGCATCGTCGTCACCTCCTTCAACGACACCTCACGTCTGATCGAGTTGATCAATCAGGCGCAAATCAGCCGCTATCTGCCCAAGCCGGTCAGCAAGAATATTCTGGCGCGTAATCTGGAGACCATGCTGGAACGTTTTCATGTGTTGCAGGACCAGCCTGCACTGCAACAACGTCAGGCGGTGGTGCAGATCACCGATCATCAGGAAAAGCAGCGTTCCGGAAACTTCATGAGTCTGATCAGCCGTTTGCGCGCACGCGTGGCCGCCTGACCCGTCCGGAAATACCGCTGTGCAAACGGGAGCCTGGCTCCCGTTTTTTACGCCGTCATTCAGTCAGCTGAAGGACGGCAGGTTAGCCGCTATTCCTCAGCCCCGTGGCGATGCCGTTGATGGTCAGATGGATGGCGCGTTTCACCTGTTCGCTGTTGTCCCCGGCACGGTGGCGCTCCAAGAGCGATACCTGCAGGTGATTGAGCGGATCGATGTAAGGCGTGCGGGTTTGCAGGCTGCGCGCGAAAGCCGGGTTTTCCTGTAGCAAATGGGTGTTGCCGGTGACTTTCGACAGCATTTCCAGGGTGGTTTCCCATTCAAGATGAATAGCGCCAAAAATCCGCTCGCGCAGCTCCACATCGTCCACGAGGCCGGCATAGCGCGAGGCGATGCCCATGTCGGTCTTGGATAAGACCATGTCCATATTGGACATCAGGCCGCGGAAGAAGGCCCAGTTCCTGTACATGGCCTGCAATTGCGCAAGACCCGCTTCGCCTTCGCGGGCGATGAACTGCTGCACGGCGCTGCCGAAACCCAGCCAGCCCGGCAACAGGGTGCGGTTCAGACCCCAGCTGAATACCCAGGGGATCGCGCGTAAATCCTCGATGCGATCGGTGGCTTTTCGTGAAGACGGGCGGCTGCCGATGTTGAGTTCGGCGATTTCGCGTATCGGCGTGGCGATGAAAAAATACTCGGTAAAGCCGGGGGTTTCATAGACCAGCTTGCGGTAGGCAGCGAATGCGTCGAGGCTTAAATCTTCCATGATGCGGTGAAATTCCGGCATCGAACTGTCCGCGCCGTGATGATGCAGCAGCGTCGCTTCCATAGTCGCGGCGATCAGGGTTTCAAGATTGCGCTGGCCGATTTCCGGGTTGGAGTATTTGCTGGAGATCACTTCGCCCTGTTCGGTGATGCGGATCTGCCCGTTCACACTGCCCGGCGGTTGCGCCAGAATCGCGTCATAGCTGGGGCCGCCGCCGCGACCAACGGTACCGCCACGGCCGTGGAATAAACGCAGTTCGATGCCGTATTTTGAGAATACTTTCACCAGTTCCAGTTCGGCCTTGTACAGTTCCCAGTTGGCGGTGACGTAGCCGCCGTCCTTGTTACTGTCCGAATAGCCGAGCATCACTTCCTGCGTGTTGCCGCGGCAGGCCAGCAGCCGGCGGTAGTAGGGAATGGCGAACAGCGCGTCCATGATGGGGCCGCAACTGCGCAGGTCTTCGATGGTTTCAAACAGCGGAATGATGTTGACGTGCAGCGTGTCATCGCCTTCCAGCAAGCCCGTCTGTTGCAGCATCAGCGCCAGTTCCAGCATGTCGCTGACCGAGTCGGTCTTGGAAATGATGTGATTGGGCAGGGCGGCGCGACCAAAGCGCTGATGGATGTCGGCGGCAGCCTGCATGATGCGCAGCTCGCTTTGCACGACATCGGAATACTGTTCAAGTTCAACCATCAGCGGTTTGCCCGCCTGCAGCGTACTGAGCAGTATCTTGCGCCGCGCCATTTCATCGAGTTCGGCGTAATTGCTGATCGAGCCGCCCTGCGTTAACAGTTCGCTGACGGTTTGCTCGTGTATGGCGCTGTGCTGGCGCATATCCAATGGCGCCAGATGGAAACCGAACACCTGGGCTGCGCGCCGCAGATTGGCCAGACGCCCGCGTGCCAGATAGTGGGCGCCGTGCCGGGTGAGCGAGTCGAGCAATACATCCAGGTCGGCGATAAATTCTTCCGGCGTGGTATAGGGGCGGGCCGCCTTGTCCACGGGCGGCAGATGCGATATTTCGTGCCCGAGCTTGCTGACGGTCGCCGACAGACGTGAATAAACCAGGATCAGCGCGCGGCGATAGGGTTCGTCAAGGCGGCTGACTGCGGTATCGGGTGAGGCGTCTGACAGTTCGCGCAATTCGTCGCTGACATCGACCAGCCTGTCGGTCAGCGACAGGCGACGGCCCATCAGATGCGTCTCTTTCAGATAATGTTCGAACGCCAGCTCAGAATGCTGTTTCACGGCAAACTGCATCACATCGTGCGTGACAAACGGGTTGCCGTCGCGGTCGCCGCCTATCCAGCTGCCGACTTTCAGCAGCGGCGGCACCTTGATGTCTTTGTCATAGCGCGCCTCCAGCTGGTTTTCCAGATTGGCATAAATCCGGGGAATTTCTTTCAGGAAGGTATACCGGTAAAACTCCAGTCCGTTATTGATTTCATCGTGCACGGTCAGTTTTGCGCTGCGCAACATGCGCGTCTCCCAGAGGATCAGGATGAAGCGGCGCAGTGCGTTTTCATTGGCCGCCAGTTCGTCCGGTGTCATGTCGAGGCGGTCGCGGCGGGTCATCAGACCGGAGAGGGTCAGATGACAGTCGAGTATGCTTTTACGCTGCACTTCGGTCGGGTGCGCGGTCAGTACCGGCGAGATCAGCGCATTGTCGAGAAAAGTCTGCAACGTTTCGCGGCTGACAGGTTTGGCTTCAAGGCGGTCAAGGGCTAACAGCAGACTGCCGTCTTTGGGCGGAAGGCCTGCCTTGAGGTGGGCGCGATAGCGCCGGTCGTTGTGCAGATCTTCGGCGATGTTGGATAATTGCGAAAAATAACTGAAGGCGCGCACCACGGCGAGCGTCTCGACAGGGGACAGCGCATCGAGCATTTGTTCCAGTTTCGCGCCGTCGCGCTCGTCCTGCGTTTTGCGAAAATGTACCGCAGAACGACGCACGTTTTCGACCAGCTGGAAGGTGGCCTCCCCCTCCTGTTCGCGCAGCGTGTCGCCCAGTATGCGGCCGAGCAGGCGTACATCGTTGCGCAGTGGCAGGTCTTTGCTGGAAATGTCGGCAGTAGCGGAAAATAATTTCATCATGGTTATACGCAAATAAGCGCGGCTGCCTCCGTGTTAGAATGCGCCGCGTAATTAATCATAAAAATTCAGGATATTTCGATGAGACCAGTTTCTTCAATTCCTTCTTCAGTCACACCGCTGGCCCGCCTGGTTATTGCATCGCGCGAAAGCGCGTTGGCCATGTGGCAGGCAGAACACATCAGGGACAGATTGTCAGCATTATATCCGCAAACTGAGGTCAGTATTCTGGGAATGACCACGCAAGGCGATCAGATTCTGGATGTCAGCCTGTCGAAAATCGGCGGCAAGGGGCTATTTGTCAAGGAACTGGAAACCGCACTGGAAGACGGACGCGCCGATATTGCGGTGCATTCGTTGAAAGACGTGCCGATGGTATTGCCGCAAGGCTTCGTGCTGGCGGCGCTCGGCGAGCGTGAAGATCCGCACGATGCGTTCGTGTCAAACAATTACGATAATCTGGCCGCGCTGCCCGCGGGATCCGTGGTGGGGACGTCCAGTTTGCGACGCGAAAGTCAGCTGCGCGCGCGTTTTCCGCATCTGAAGATCGAGCCCTTGCGCGGTAACGTGCAGACCCGGTTGCGCAAACTGGACGAGGGGCAATATGCTGCGATCATCCTCGCCGCAGCGGGTCTGAAACGGCTGGGGCTGACGGGCCGCATACGCGCGATTATCGCAAGCGAAGACAGTCTGCCGGCGGTGGGGCAGGGCGCACTCGGTATCGAATGTCGTGCCGACCGCTCTGACGTGATCGCCATGCTGCAACCCTTGCACCATGCCGATACGGCCGCCTGTGTGCTGGCCGAACGCGCCATGAGCCGGGCGCTCAATGGCAGTTGTCAGGTGCCGCTGGGCGGATTTGCTGAAGTTAAAAATGGACAATTGCGCATGCGGGGTTTTGTCGCAAGCCCGGACGGGCAACGCATGATGCGCGCGGAAGCGACCGGCGTTATTGCCCACCCGGAAGCGCTGGGCAAACGCATTGCCGATGACTTGCTCGCGCAGGGCGCGGGTGAGATTTTAGCCGCGCTCAATGGCTAACGGGCATATCTGCCCCCAATAATGAATCATGCCCGTTCCCTCTGATGAAGCCACTAGCCATTCCACTAGGCTGCCAGACAACGTCAGCCAAGTGACTGGTTATCTCCTCAACCCGGATGGAACGACTAGCCATTCGACTAAGGCATCAGAAAACGATGCCAAAGTCGCTGGTTATCTCCCGCATACGGGGGAGGGGGCGAGCGAATCGCTGCGCGAACTTCACATTGACCAGCCGCTTTCCGGTCTGAAAATACTGGTCACGCGGCCGCGCGAGCAGGCGCAGCATCTGGCGGATGCGATCGGGCAGGCGGGGGGCGATCCAGTGCTGTTTCCGTTGCTGGAAATCGCGCCGGTAGAGGATGCGGTCGCGCTTCAGAGACAAGTCGCGCAGCTGGTGCAGGCCGACCTTGCGATTTTTATCAGCCCGAATGCTGTGAAATATGGTATGGCAGCCATACGGGATGCGGGTGTTGTTTTACCGCCCGGGCTGAAAATTGCCACGATAGGGGAAGGCAGTGCAAAGGCATTGCGCGACGCGGGCATCATTGATGTGCTGGCGCCCGCGATGCGCCATGACAGCGAAGGATTGCTGGAGATGCTGACGGACGTTGCCGGATGGCGGATATTGATTTTTCGCGGTGATGGCGGGCGCCAATTGCTGGGTGACACCTTGAAATCACGCGGTGCGCAGGTTGATTATGTGACCTGTTATCGACGCAGCAAACCGGAGCTGGATGCAATGCCGGACGTCCGTCCGGATGCGATGCTGGTGACCAGTAGCGAGGCGCTGGCGTATCTGTGGCAAATTGCGCCGCATGCACTGCGTAGCGTGCCGTTGTTTGTGCCGCATCCGCGCATTGCCGAACTGGCGCGCAGCCAGGGGTGGGCAGAGGTGTATCTGACGGATGCGGGTGATGAGGGTATATTGGCTGCGTTGCAGGATTGGGCGAGAAAGCAGGATTGAGACCGCAAGGGTCTTCCCCGCACAACTAAGGGGCTGCGCCCCAAGTGGTTGCGTGAAGGATTGAGGATTGAGGGCATGAGCGAAAAATCAAATATTGAGTCAAATGGGCGTGATGCTCCACACAAGGCATCGTTGTCTGATTTATTTGCAAAGCTCAGCCTTACCCAGTTGACGCTGATCGTGCTGGTGGCGATTTTTGTCTGGCAATGGCTGGATGGTCACCGGGCGATCAGCGCCATGCGGGAAGAGCTGGCAAAAAAAATCGCGGAAATGGATGGCGCCGCCCGTGCCAACGCCATTCTGATTGCACAAAATCAGGATGAGGTGCGTGCCATGTCGGGCAGGGTAGCCACCCTTGAAACCTACTATGATCAGGCGCAGAACCAGCGCGCTGCGCTGGAGGCGTTATACAACAACCTGTCCATCAGTCGTGACGAAACCGCGATGGCGGATGTCGAGCAGTTGCTGTTGATCGCGGGGCAACAGCTACAGTTATCCGGTAATGTGAAGGCGGCGTTGATCGCCATGGAAAGTGCGGACACCCGCTTGCAGCGTATGGACAGGCCGGCGTTCAACGGATTGCGCAAAATCATCGGTCAGGATATTGACGCCTTGCGCGCGCTTCCCAGAGTCGATGTTTCAGGGATTAATCAGAAAATAAACAGGCTGTTATCCTCTGTTGATGAGCTTCCGCTGGTGGATCGCCATCGCCCTTCAGAAAATACCGCAGAGCAGGCTAAGCCCGTGCCGGTCAAGGATACGGCCTGGCAGAAATGGACACATGCCATCTGGCTGGAGGTCAAACAGCTGGTGCGCATCGAGAATACGAATCTTGCGCAGATCGCGCTGTTGCCGCCCAATCAGGAATTTTTCCTGCGCGAAAATCTGAAAATGCGTCTGGTGTCGGCGCGGCTGGCCCTGCTGTCACGTGATGAAGAGAGTTTCAGGCAGGAACTGAAAACGGCCAGACTCTGGACCGTGCGTTATTTTGACGTCAAGTCGCCTGAAGGCTCGCACATGCTGGAGGAGCTGGATAAACTGGCCGCGGCGAGCATCGATATTGAATTGCCTGACATCAGCGGTAGTCTGCAGGCGGTACGCACTTACCGTCTGAGCCATGAGTCACCGTCTGACAGCAGGGTGCGCGTGCCGAAAAAGGCGGTGCGATGAAATACCTGATCACGATCCTGTTGCTGTTCGCCGCGGCGGTGGCGCTGGGCACGATCTTACAGAATACCGCCTACGTGTTGCTGGTGTATCCGCCATACCGCGTCGAATTGTCGCTGAAACTGTTTGCCGTGTTGCTGTTGCTGTTGCTGGTGCTGGGACACTGGTTGATGCAGCTGTTGTCCGATACTACCCGCTTGCCGGCCGTGGTGCAGAAAATGCGTCAGGATCGCGCACAGCATAATTCGCGAAAACTGCTGGATGTGACATTGAGGGCATTTTTTGAAGGCCGCTATCAGGATGCGGAAAAGGCGGCGGTTCGCGCCATCAAGCATGGCGAGGCATCTGTCATCTACCCGATTATTGCTGCGCGCGCAGCGCACGAACAGGGCGATTCAGTGCGGCGCGATGAATACATGTCCAAGGCCGGACGCGAGTTTCAGGGCGATTCCACAATGCGCCTACTGACGGATGTCAAAAACAGATTTGGTCAGCATAACCCGCCGTGATGACGTGTTCTTCATGCAACGCTCAGGGAGGAGCAACTGATTCATCGCGTTTGCGCAGGAAGCGTTACAAAACCGATGCGCGCTATGCCGGATTTGGCAGCCGATGACATGACTTGAGCGATCAGCTCGTAATGTGCCAGTCTGTCGGCTCGGATATGCAGCTCAGGTTGCGGCTGTTTTTTGGCTTCCTGCGCAAAGCGCTCTGACAGTGTCGCGACATCGATTTGTTCACCGTTCCAGAAAAATCCGCCGTCTTCATGAATACCAAATTCGATGTGTTCCGCCTTTGTGATATTGACGTTACTGGATGCCTTGGGCAAATCGATCTTCACCGCGTTAGTCAGTAATGGTGCGGTAATGATGAATACCACCAGCAGTACCAGCATCACGTCGACCAGCGGCACCACGTTGATTTCCGCCATCGGCCCCTGATGCCGTCTTGAATCAAAACTTCCGATTGCCATATTTCCTCCTTGTTATCAGGACTCCGGCTTGTGCAGGAATGACGTGAGGCCTGTCATGCCTTTTGATTGCCCAGCGTGATCAGTGCATAAAGATCGTGCGCAAAATTATCCATTTTTGCCAGCCACAAGCGGTTGCGGCGCGTGAACGCGTTATAGGCCAGCACCGCCGGAATCGCCACCGCAAGACCCACTGCCGTCATGATCAGTGCTTCGCCCACCGGCCCGGCCACCTTATCCAGCGTGCCCTGCCCGCTCATGCCGATCTGCACCAGCGCGTGATAGATGCCCCATACCGTACCGAACAGGCCGACAAAGGGTGCGGCAGAACCTGCTGATGCCAGTATGGTCAGACCGTATTCAACTCTGGCAGATTCCTGATCGATGCCGTTGCGCAGCACCCGCGTCAGGTATTCCGGCATGCCACCCGCCGCCAGCAGTTTTTCGACGCCACGCTGATTTCCGCTGTTAACCGCCAGCGCCTGGCGTGCCAGGTCAAAAAATGCGTTGGTATCATGACTGATGTTCAATGTTTTTTGCATATCCTGAAGGGAGGCGGCATCCCAGAATTGCTTCAAAAACTCATTTGCCCGCTTCTTAGCTGACCAGTTGGCAATCGCCTTGGTAACAATCAGATACCAGCTCGCGACCGACAACATCAGCAGAATGAGCAATACGCCTTTGCCTAGTGCATCACACTGCGCAATAAAGTGCACAAACCCCAGATTACTTTCCATCTCAACGTCCTTCCAAAATAAAATCAAATGGTTGTAAAGCGATCGCAGGCGTTGGAATCCCATCGCGTAACGCCGGTTTGCAATGCCAGGTTTTAACTGCATTCATCGCTGCGTCGTCCAGCCTTAAAAAGCCGGACGATGTTTTAATCGATACACCGGTAATTTTTCCGTCTGCGTCCAGTTCCACGCGGAGCACTATACGGCCTTGCTCATTGAGTCGCATGGATAGGGACGGGTAGTCAGGCGGTGAACGCTCGGGACAGCTGACCGACAGTTCACCTGCCAGCACCACAGGCGGCAAGGGCAAGGTGGGCGCAGCAGGTGTGGGTGACACATATTCAACCACTGCAGGGGGCGGCACCCTCATCTCATCGGGATGCACCACAGGCGTATCCACAACAAGATGGGTATGTTCAAACCTGGGTGGCGCGATGGGACGCACTTCAGGCTTGTGCGGCTCAGGTTTGTCAGGCACCGCCGGATCGATCAGCTGGACCATCAGGGTAGCCGCCTCAGCCGGTGCAGGAATGAGCCGGTAATGCCACAGCCCGTACAATGCCGCGCCGTGCAGCAGCAGCACAAACAACAGGCCGGAAAACTGTTCAGGTTTCAGTTTGCGCATGACTCAGGCTTTAAGTTCGGGCTCATTGAAACCGAGATAGCGGCTTGCCACAGGAATGCGACGTAACGCTGTGTATTCAAGGAGCAACAGGCACAGCAATGAAATGCCCAGCATGGGTAAAAGTATTCCGAGCGCGACGATTAGCGCAATCAGCGAAAATGCCATACGCTCAGAACCCCGTACGGCCTTGGGGGCACCCAGTTTTCCCGGAGACCGGCGCCTCCACCACAGCACGATGCCGCTTGCGGATACCAGTAACAGACCCAGTGCGGTAAACACGCCCAGCGCCTGATTGAACCAGCCGAACAGCTGACCTTCATGCACCGCCACACCGATACCGATAAGGCGATCAAGCATGGGACGGTCAGCGAAATTCTTGCGGGACTTGATCGCACCGGTCTGTCCATCCAGTACCAGATTGACGCGCAACGGGCGGTTCTGCGCGTCCGAACGCGCCGTCCAGTCGGGAGACTTCTTCGAGGGCGGCGAAATCAGCACCGGATACGCCAGATTGAGCGGTCGCACGGTGGCAACCAGCCGGTCGATCTGAGCGTATTCAAGCGGTTTCATCGACATGCCGCCCATCCCGCCCATTCCATCGTGTCCGCCATGCTGTTCGCCGAGGGGCGTGTTCATGCTGCGACGCTCGGCCAGTTCCGAAGAGCGCCCTGTTGTCCAGTCCTGTTTGACTTCAGCCTGCGTGGCGAAATGACGAATTTCCTTCAGCATGCCTCCCCAGGATTTCGCCCAGGGCAGGCCGGATACCAGCAAAAATAAGGTGAAAAACGCAATCCAAAAACCGCTCACCGCATGCAGATCCCGCCAGAACAGATGTTTGCCGCGTGAAAGGCGCGGATAAACGATGCCCGCAAGAGAAGTCGCATTGCGCGGCCACCACAGATAAAACCCGGTGATGAGCATCACGATCGCCCATGATGCCGCCAGTTCGACGATCATCGAGCCGCGATCGCCCATCAGCAATTCGCCGTGCAAGCGGAACAGGATATGCATCAGACGTCCGTCCTCTTCCTCGACTTTCAGCACCTGTAATGTTTCCGGATGCAGGTAAACACGCATCAGTTGCGCATCGTGTCCGACCAGCACACGTGCCGCTGCCTCGGGAGATGTCGGAAGTTCATACGCATTGAGCACACTGCCCGGTACCGCGGCCAGGGCTGCCGCCACTTGCGCCCGTGCACTGATCGCTGAGCCGGTAACAGTAAGATGGTCATACTGGCTATCCATCGCCATCTCGAACTGCGGCTTGAACAGATACAGCGCGCCGGTGATGGATAACCAGATGATGAACGGAATGCAGAACAGCCCCGCATAAAAATGCCAGCGCCAGATGGTGTTAAATCCCGGCCATGCGCGCCGCACGGTGGCTTCGTTAATGTCGCTCGTTTTTATCATGCCTCGTTACCCGGTTCGAAGTTATTATTCACGGCACAGAGCGTGCTCGTCAGTCATGCCGTCTTGATCAGTACGTATATTTAAGCGTGGCAATAAAGGTGCGTTGAGGGAAAGGGTGATAGAGGTAGTACTTGTTGTTGAACACATTGTCGATACCTGCAGCGCCGGTCCAGTTTTTGTCGAACTTGTATTGCGTACGAATATCGGCCACCACGAAGGAATCGAATGCGCCCATGACATTGGAGGTCACATCCGTATTGTCCAGTGTTGAATACTGCCTGCCGCTATAGCGAACCGCCAATGTCGTGGCGAGCTGATCGCTGCTGTGCCAGGTAGTGGCCAGCGTGGCGCGAAGGGCGGGTACATAAGGGGCATGCATGCCGACCACGCTGTTAACCACAGGCACACCGGCTGCGCCGGATGGTTTCCAGCCGGAATCAGCCAGAATGCGTGAATCGACATAGGTCACGCTGCCCTGTATCTCCAATGGCATAACAAACACGTGGTTCTTGCGATAAGACAGTTCTGCGCCCTGATTCCTGACCTTGTCTACATTGCTGACAAAGCTCACTGCCGTGGCCGAGCCCGCCACAATATTGGTTTGTGAAATCAATGCGTTTGATACTTCTTCGCGGAACAGGGAGAGACGCAGCTTGCCATCGTCCAGTCCACGTTCAAAAGCGACTTCAGCGCTCGTTGCCTGTTCAGGAAGCAGCTTGGGATCCGGATTGATCAGGGTCGCACCGACCGTCACCAGTTGATATAGCTCAGTAACGGTAGGGTATCGGGTGGCCTGACCCAATGAGCCGGTCACCAGCCAGTCACTGTTTGCATTCCATGCAAGAGACGCCTTGGGTGAAAAGTTGGAATCACGGCGATTGGGCTGAGCGAGCGAAGTTAAACCGGTACTGCTGTAGTTATATCCGTTGTTAGCCTGCCATTGCTCAAAACGTCCTCCTATCGTCGCCTTCAATCCGGGCGCAAACTTCCAGGCATCCTGTAGCCACAACGCATCTGTGAGGGTGTTTCCCTTGCCAACCGAAATCAGCGTAGTTGGCGCAGGCATCGTCCAGTTTGCGGTATTGGAGGTCACTGTGGATAACTGCTCGGTATTCCGGTGTACGCCAAAACTGATCTGATGCACACCCGGCTTGCCATCCGGACGCCAGATGCCCTTCAGATCCATGTTGTTCCAGCCGGTGCCGCTCATATCCGTCATGCTGCCTGCCGGATTAAAGCTTGTCGTGCCTGCGACGACGGTCAGCGGATTCACTTTCATGTCCTTGTCATAGCGATACAAACTGGCAACCGCCTCCCAGTCGAAAACGCCGTGAGTGTCTGATTTGGCTGTCAGACTATGCATCGAATGTTGCTCATCGAGATTGTAAGTGTTGGCGGCAAACCCGTTCACATTGCCGTAGCTCGGCGTGCCGGTTGTTGCCGAATTAAGATAAGTCTGCACATCGGAATAGCCATTGTTCGTCCAGGCCCCGAAAGTATAGTTGGCCGTGACAGTGGGGGAGAAGTCATACGCTGTCTTGAGCTTGAAATTATCCATCAGGGTATGCAGCAGGCCGCCTGCACCCCATACGCCGGCCGTTTGACCCAGCTTGTTTTGTGCGTTGGCAAAACCCCCTGTCGTACCGGCTGGTTGAGCCGATATTGTCCCGGGCACTGTTGCCGCAGCGGTGATGATGGACACGGGCTGACTGTGGCTGTCCTGGTGATTCACACTGACCCAATAAGAGAGGTCGCCGTGTCGATCGCCCAACAGAGCGCTGGTCTGCGTTGTTGGCAAGTTCTTGTTCGTACCGTAGTCATGGTACGACTGCTGAGCGTAAGTCTCACTCAGCGTCGCTTCGAATTTTGTGGGCATGCGGGTTGTGATTGCCATCACTGCGCCCATCGAATTTCCTGAATAAGCTGCGGAGAACGGGCCATATAATACGTCGATGCGATCAATTTCTTCCGGCGCCACCATGCCCCAGCGCGGCGCGCCATTGTTGTTGTCGTTTGCAATTAAAGCCGTCAGCAGAACGCCGTCTGCATATACCAGGCTGCGTGCGCTCGAATTTACGCCCCAGGTACGCGTCGCCAATACAGGCTGGGTATCGCCATAATTGCGTTTGCGTACGAACAGGCTGGGCATGTATTTAACGGCATCTTCCGTGTCCATCATGTTCACGGTTTCCATGATTTTCTTTGCTGTCGTGCTTTCTGCCGTTTGTGGCAACTGGTAACGCTCGACCAAAGTGGCCTGCCCGGCCTTGGCCTTGATCCGTATCGGCTGTAACAGGTGTTCATTGGCAGCGTTTGCGGGGAGTATCGTTTGAACGTCTTCCGCCAAAGCGGTCTGTGTCGTTAATGTGAGAGCGAGTCCAGCGGCCAGCCGCTTTAAGTTTTGATGAGATTGTTGTTTTCGGACACGCATAACATTTCCCTTGATGATCGATTGATTGATAACTGAGGGGGATTGTATGTGTACAAAGATGTATCTGGAATGCGGCATTTTGTCGCGCGACAAAATGCCGCAGCTATGAGGTGGAATCTTGCTGATTGCACCAGCAGTCGGATGTTATGCACCGTTTGGTTCAGAATAACCGGCAACCCGGAGAAGCGCTATTGACGAATGTAGTCGCTTGATATGGTGAAGTGATTACATCGAATTCCACTTGGTGCAATAGCCGTTGGGGGAAATTTCATCGTCGTCCGGCATGAGTTTGCAGCCGCCCAAATCCTGATCGGATTTTTCGGGAAGAAATTCCAGGCAGGCGGTGCAGTTCATGCCGTCCTTGGGCGTATTCCGGTATTGCAATTGCGCACGCACGGTGGCGTTGCTGGCCGCATTGGCCTGTCGGTCTAAAAGCGGTATCAGCAGCAGCGCTGTACCCACCTTCTTTAAAAAATATCGTCGTGTGGTGTTCATCATGTCCTGTCGTTCCCCCGTCAAAAGGTTAAGCACGCCCGCCAGTCTGGATTACGCCGCTTGCAGGTTCTCCGGTAGCACCTCGGCAAGAAAGCCGCCTGACTGATGTTGCCACAGTGCGGCATACAGTCCGTTGCGGCTCAGCAATTCATCGTGCGTGCCCTGTTCGATGATTTTTCCCTGATCGAGCACGATCAGGCGGTCCAGACGGGCGATGGTGGATAAGCGGTGCGCGATGGCGATCACCGTCTTGCCGGCCATCAGGCCGATCAGTTGCGCCTGGATGCTCGCTTCAATCTCGCTGTCGAGCGCCGAGGTGGCTTCGTCGAGCAACAGGATGGGCGCACCTTTCAGAATCACGCGGGCAATGGCGATGCGCTGGCGCTGTCCGCCTGAAAGTTTCACGCCGCGTTCGCCGACATGGGCGTCGTAGCCTGTGCGATCATTCCAGTCGCGTAAGCCCAGAATGAAATCGTGCGCCTGCGCCTGTCCAGCGGCCGCTTCGATCTCGGCCTGTGTGGCTTGCGGGCGGCCATAGCGGATATTGTCGGCAATCGAGCGGTGCAGCAGGGATGTATCCTGGGTGACCAGGCCGACCTGGGTGCGCAGGCTTTCCTGGGTGACGTGCCGGATATCCTGTCCGTCTATGGTGATGCTGCCCTGCTCGACATCGGAAAAGCGCAACAGCAGATTGACCAGTGTCGATTTTCCGGCGCCGGAGCGGCCGATCAGACCGATGCGCTCGCCGGGACGCACGACCAGATTGATGTTATCGATGACCGGTTTGCCTGAGCCGTAACCGAAGCTGACCTGATCAAAGCGTATCTCGCCGCGTGTCACCTGAAGCGGTACGGCCTGAGGCTCATCCACCAGCGCATGCGGCACGGAGATGGTTTCCATGCCATCCTGCACCACGCCGACATTTTCGAAAATTCCGGCCACTTCAAAGGATACCCAGCCCGCCATATTGGTGATCTGCCAGACCAGCGGCAGGGCGGTGGCAACCTGGCTGGCGCTAAGCAGCCCGTGTGACCACAGATTAAGACCGATCGCGGTCGTGCTCACCAGCAGCAGGGCATTCAAGGACTGCAAGGTGAACATGAAGCGACTGGTCATGCGCATGTGGCGCGAGATGGCTTCCTGATGTTCATCCATCACGTCGCGCACGTAGCTATCCTCGTCGATCACACGGGCAAACAGTTTGACGGTCAGGATGTTGGTGTAGCTGTCGACTACGCGCGCCATCACCTTGGAGCGCACATCTGAACTCAGTTTGGCCAGTTCGCGCAGGCGCGGCACGAAATAGCGCAGAAATACCACGTAGGACAGCAGCCAGATGATGGTGGGCAGGCTCAGACGCCAGTCGAAGCGGGAAATCAGGATCAGCGAAAAAATGCCGTAGGTGAACAGATACAGCCCTGCGCGGATCGATGACATCACGCTGTCGCGCAAGGATTGCGCGGTCTGCATCACGCGGTTGGCGATGCGCCCGGCAAAATCCTTCTGGAAGAAGGGCCAGCTGTGGCGCACCACATGCCAGTGGCTTTGCCAGCGCACCAGACTTGTCGCGCCCGGCGTCAGGGCGTTAAAGCGTATTGCGATGTCCGAAAATTGCAGCAAGGGCCGGACGATCAGTACCACCAGGATCATGGTCAGCAAAACAGGCCACTGCGCGGTCATCGCGGCTGCCCGATCAGCCGCCGCCATCAACGCGACCAGCTTGCCGATGAATACAGGTATGCTCATGTCGGCCAGCGCAACGGCGAGGCTGGTGACCAGCATTGCCGTATACGGCACGGGCGTTTGCCGGACGAAATGCCAGTAGAAGGACAGCAGCCCGGCAGGAGGGGTGGTCGCTTGATGGGCTCTTGTGCCGGTGATTAAGGATTCGAGAAATTTGAACATGTGGATTCAGGCTGGTTAACGCGTCATTAATTGTTGAGCATTATAGGTGGTTAAGGCGGCGCGCAGTCGATCACGCGTGTGGATCCATTGTGCCAGTCGCGGTTGCGCATGGGTACTGAATGGCCGGTTCAATTGTAACGCTTCCTGATAATCCGCCGCATGGCTTACTCATGTGCGTTTTTTATTCATCTGAAACCATATCGTTGAGTTTGCGCACGGTGCGCCAATTGCGACTGGTTGCAGCCACCCCGAGCAATCGTTCCATGCGGGCGAATAGCCTTGATCTGCCTATGCCATTTGGGGCGTGCAGGTAGAATACATCGCCTGCAAGATGGAAGCGCTCGTTTTCTGCTTTGGTCTTTTCCAGCGCTTTTAGATCGGGGCTGGGTGGGATCGATGATAAGAAATTCAGATGCAGGGTGTTGGGTTCGGCTTCGGCCTCGGGATAGGGGTTCGAGCGGATCGCCCGCACCAGTGTGTCCGCATCCAGCAGCAGGACTTTCGGCTCGAAGCCGTGGCTCATTGTGATCGCGGCGGCTATCTTGTCGGCAAGCGGTTTTGCGTCACTCGCTTTGCTCCGGAATGCCGCATTGCCGCTCTGAATATATGTCTTGACGTCTTGCAGACCCAAACTTTTCAGCACAGCGACCAGCTCTTTCATGGGCAGAATATTGTTTCCGCCCACGTTGATGCCCCTGAAAAGCGCGATGTATGTCTTCATCGGTACGCCTCTTTTCGTTTAGTCGCGCTTGTTGCGCATGGCGAAATATTTTTTCATGTTTTTGTCTTCGACGAAACGCTGATATTCCGCGCTCTCGACGGGATAGATCACGATCTTGCCGTTCTCGTCGTAATGCGCGCCCCAGCCGTATTTTTTGGTCAGTAGTGAGGCGCGCATACAGGCATAAGGCCTGCCAAAGTATTCGTCCCACAACTGTTTTCGATGTGCCTCCACCTCGGCGGGTGAAATCTGTTTGTGGCGTACGTAGGTGGCGAACTTCAGCTCTTCCAAAGTGTAGCCATAGGGTTTGCTGGTCAGCAGTTGGTATTCGATGGACGCGATGGATTGCTTCTCGCCTTTGTCCCTGGGGATGTTGGCGATCTTGGTCGGGCAGTCAGTTGCGGTTTCGATGAATTGATTAACGAGTGCCTGCATATATTGCCCTCCTCGAAGTCGTCATTCTCATTGAGTTTAGAAGGATGGAAGTATAACTTTTACTTTGTGAACATTGCGTTGCATCGTTTTTGCATTTCCTCGAACGCCATATCTTCGATATGCGTCAGGATGTGCCACTTGTGTCCAAACGGGTCGAGCAAAGTGCCGGAACGGTCGCCATAGAACTGGTCTTTCACCGGCTCAATCATTTTTGCGCCAGCGTCGAGCGCACGTTGAAATATGGCGTCCACGTCGGGCACATACAGGGCGATGCCGACAGGCGAGCCGCCCAGAGTGACCGGACTTTGATTGCCCCATTGCGGCATTTCTTCCGCCAGCAGGATTTTGGAATCGCCGATCTGTAGTTCGGCATGCCCGACGAGGTTCCCCGGCATGGAAATACGTCCGATTTCTTTCGCGTCAAATACGCGTATATAAAACTGTATCGCGATATTTGCATCCTTGACGGTAAGATAGGGTGTGATCGCCCGGAAGCCGTCCGGAACGGGTTTGACTGTGTTCATGGTCGTTTCTCCTGTGATATGGGCTTGAACATTATTAGCCCGCATTGCTAAATTAACATATCAGGCGGACGCTGGAGTCAGTTTTTGTTGGCGCAGTTAAACATCCAGTTCACGCCGAATTGATCTTTCAGACAGTCCCAATTGCCAAGTCGATTCTGGCGAGCACTGCCGGCCATCCATTTTTCATGCCATCGAATGCCTTCTTGCCAAGCGGTGAATTCAAATCGAACCCCCGATGCTCCAATGACAGGCGGGTGCCATTCCCTTCCGCCTCCAGGCGCCAGGTGATCGTCGTATTCAGCGTTTCCGGGGCGAAAGCGTATGCAATCATTTTCTCTGGCTCAACCGCCAGCACTTCACACGCTTGTTGTCCCCACGCCCCCATATCCAAAGTAAAACGATGCCCTGCCACTGGGCGAATATCTCCGGCCACCCACCATTTGGCGATGTGCACGGGTTCTGTTAGGGCTACCCAAATCCTCGCGGGGGAATGCGGGAAATACCGGGTGAGGTGAATTACATTTTCGTCCATCATGTGGCTTCCTTGAAATTTGGTTTCGTGTCGTTGCAGGGTTATTTTTCAGCAATCGCCTTGAGCTTTGTCAGCCCGACTTCAAAATCCTTGCCTACCATCCTGTCCATGTTGAAAAATATGCCCATGACCTTTACGAAGTAGGCTCGCGTGCCATCCAAATTCCAGGTGACTACGGTGGAGTCTCCGGCGGTCGTGAGCGCGAAGACAACGCGATTGTGCTCCGCGAACGGTTCGATCATGTGCAGGTCGAACGCAATCCGCGTGGGCGGCGAAGATTCCGTAATGGTTATATCTCCTTTGCCCGCCTCTTTATTGCCCTCCCATGCGTAGGCAGCGCCCTTGCCGCTGGCGTTTCCGCTGAAGGTTTTTTTCATGGCGGGGTCTTTGTTGTAAGGCGTCCAGGCATCCCACTGGTGGAGATCGTTGATGAGCGCGAATATTTTTTCTGGTGCGGCTTTGATGCTGATCGAGCGTTCCACATGGAAGCTGTCCGGTCTGGTCGCGGCATAAATGAGGACGAGGGCGATCAATACAACGATGAGAACGGCGACGGCGGTAGCGATAGTCTTGAACATGTTGTTTCTCCTTGGGCGAGCGGGGCTAAATGAGGTGTTCCGCGAGGCGTTGCAGCGCCGCCTCCCATCCGACACTGTATCCCGCCTCGTTGGCTGCATCTTTATGGGCAACGTTTTCAAAGCGAGTGTGCAAGGTGAGCGTCGTCTTGCCGACACGCTCGGCAAAGGTGACGGTCACCACCGAGCGTGGTGGCAGACCCGCCCCGCACGGGTGGCTTTCATCGGCCTCGCTGTCGTAGACGATGCGCTCCGGTTCTTCGATCTCGCGATAGATGCCTTGGCACGGGTAGGTGTTGCCGTCCGGGGCGCGCATGTTCAGATGAAAGCTTCCGCCCACGCGCAAGTCCGATTCGCAGGACGCGTTGCTGAAGCCGTTCGGCCCCCACCATTGCATGATGTGCTTCGGGTCGGTCCACGCCTTCCATACTAATGCGCGCGGGGCATCGAACGTACGCGTGATAACGATTTCGCTAGCGTTTGAAATACTCATGCCGGCTCCTCAAGATATGCGGCGAGTTTTTCCAGGCTCTGCGTCCAGCCCTGTTCCATGCCTGCGATGGCGCCAGCCACGGCGGGCGTGGATTTGAGCACGACCGCTTGTAGTGTGATTTTAGTTTTGCCGTTGTACTCATCGAAGGTTGCGGTGTTGCGCACTTCGAGTTGCGGCTGGCCGGTTTCATCCGCCATCGCATTGGTGATAAAGACTAGTCGTTCGGGGGCGCGCACCTCATGAAAGACGCCGCCCATCGGCATATCATAATCGAATGGCGAACCTTTTGGTCCATGCATGTGAACCAGGATCGTCTTGCCGGGCCGCGCGTCCCACTGGCATAACGGCGCGGTAAAACCATGCGGCCCCCACCACTGCGCGACGCGCTGCGGATCGGCCCATGCCTCGAACACCAGGTCGCGCGGCGCATCAAAAACGCGGCTGATGACGACTTCGCGGTTGGCAGTGTCTGTCGTTTGCTCGTGCATGTTGTCTCCCTTGGTTGTACGGTATCTGGCCCATGTGTTTGAGCGAACCGAATCAAGTCCGTGCAGGCAGCGCTGCAAGCTGGTCTGCGCAAGGGTTCCAGCCCTGTTCGAAGCCCATTTTCTGGTGCGACTCGTAATCCGCCCGCCCAGTGGCGCGCGCGGTGTAGCGCGTCTTGCCGCCCTTGTTCTCGAACGTCAAGTTAGTTGCCATTGCGGACACGACTAATTCACGGACGCGCTTCAACGTGCTTGGCAAAATTATTCAGGATGGTTTGCCATCCCTGACGTTGTTGTTCCACAGGGTTTTCGGATTCAGCATCGAATGTGACGCGCACCGTGACACTATTTGCGCCAGTCACGAACTCGACCGCACCAGTTCGGTTTCCGAACGAATATTCAATCAACTCGTTAGGCACGATCTTGGTGTATGTTCCGGCGAAGTCAAAGCCGAAGCTACCGTCTTTGGCCTCCATGCGCGATGTAAACGTCCCGCCTACGCGCAAATCTACGGTCGATTTGGTGGTGTGCCAATCATCAGAGGCGGTATTCCACCGCTTGATGTCGTCTGGCGTGGTGTAGGCGCTCCAAACCTTGGCGACGGGAGTTTTGACGATGGTTTCAACGGTGATTTTCATGGTGTGACTCCTTGTGGCGGGCAGCTAACGCGATGATGGCCGTCATGAGGGGCTTGTCCGAAGGCTCCCTGGCTCGCGTGTGAGCATCGGTGAAAACGAGCCGCGCGTTTTCGACCGCCGCACGATACGCGCCAGGATTAGGGATGCCTTGCCCTTCCGGGCTGCGCGTCACGACCCTGCATGCGCCACCCGGGCGGGCATCGAACTGGCGCGTGATCATGAGTTTGCGCCCGGCAGGCAAAGAATTCGCGCCGGACGGGTTGCCGTTCGCCGTCATTTGTTTTTTCCTTTAGCTTGTAGTTGTTGAAGATAGCTATCCAGCCGGTCGAAGCTTTGCTCCCAGAACTGGCGGTACTGCTCGATGAAGCCCGACGCTTCCTGCAAGGGAGCAGCCTCCAGATGGCACGGTCGCCACTGCGCCTGACGGCTGCGCGATATTAACCCCGCGCTCTCGAGTACTTTGAGGTGTTTGGTCACCGCCGGCGCGCTGATTTTGAAAGGGACGGCCAGCTCCGTAACCGATATTTCACCCAAGGTAAGTCGCGCAAGAATAGCGCGGCGCGTTGGGTCGGCGAGGGCTGCGAAGGTGCGACTGAGCGAGTCAGATGACATAATTGTTATACTATATGGTTAATTAACAAAGTGGTTAAATATAATCGGGGTACAGGGAGATGTCAAGCAAACTGTCAATGACAAAGTTATTTTTGCGAAGGTGAATCTACCCTTTTTGAGCTCGTGGTGTTTGCGCGCTAACATTAAAAAATGGTAGATATATCGCTCGTATATAGAACGTTTTTTGGGTGACTGCAATGAACAGACCGACGTTACTGACAGGCAGGCGTTACAGCCGGATCAGTTTTCTGTCAAATCACCCCACATCATCATCACCAGCGCCATCAGGGCGGGACCGATAAACAATCCGATCAGCCCGAACACTTCCACGCCCCCCAGAATGCCGAACAGCACCCACAGAAAAGGCAGTTTGACTGAACCGCCGATGATCTTGGGGCGTACTACATGGTCGCCGATGGCGAGCACCAGCATGCCGAAAATAAACACACCCAGCGCTGCAATCATGTTGCCCTGTGCCATCAGCATGAGGGACACGCCGGTAAAAATCAGCGGCGCGGCAAAAGGGATCATCGCCAGCGCGCCGGTCGCGAGACCCAGAACCGCGGCATGCGGCGCGCCTGCAATCCAGTAGGCCACGCCGATGATGAAGCCCTCGGCAAGGCCGACCAGCACCACGCCGTTCACCGTGGCGCGGATCGCGGCGGCGGCCTGTAAACCATAGCGCCTGCCGACTTCACCGGTCAGTTTTTCAAGCAGGGAAAACGATTTTTCCGACAACTCACGCCCACCCTCGTACAGAAAAAACAGCGTTACGACCGTAAAAATCAGCGTGATCAGGCGGTGTGCAGCCTGTGCACCCAGATGCTGCGCCAGTCCCTTGATCCAGTCCGCATTGCCCAGAAACAGCGACAGATCGGCGGGGTTGGTCAGGTGCGTTGACCACCATGCGGCGGCCTGATCGCCTGCCGCAGGGATGGTATGCAGCCACTCCGGCACGGCGATACCGGATTTCTGCGCCGCCACGACCCAGCGTGTCAGCGCGCCCAGGTCGGACGCGGCATGAAACAGCGCGTAGAGAATGGGCAAGAACAGCAGCAGGGCTACGGAGGCGGTCATGATGGCGGCTACACCCGCATTGCCCAACCCGGTTTTTTGCGCAACCTGGACGCGCAATGGCCAGGTTGCAATGGCGATGACCACCGCCCACAGTAACGCCGGAATGAACCCGTGCATCAGCCACAGGGCCGATGCCAGCAGGATCAGCGCAAGACTGCTGGTGAGCCGCGATTGCGAGAGCATCTCAGGTGATGACCGTGGGTTGTTCGCGTCCGGTGCGAGCCTTGAGTTCCGACAACTGACCTGCGATGACGATCAGTTCGGACAGCGCGACCTGTGCATCAAGGTGGTGATTCGCCACATCGGGATCATAGGCTTCAAGGTATACGCGCAACGTCGCGCCTTCCGTGCCCGTGCCGGACAGGCGAAACACGATGCGCGAACCGTCGGTAAAAATGATGCGTATGCCCTGGCTGGTGCTGACCGAGCCATCCACCGGATCGGTATAGCTGAAGTCGTCGCAGCAATCCACGGTGTAGCTGCCGAGTTTCTGGCCCGGCAAGCTGGCAAAACTGTCTTTCAAGTGTTTCATCACGCCGTTGGCGGCATCCGTTGGAATGGCCTCAAAATCGTGACGCGAATACACGTTGCGGCCGTAATGCGCCCAGTGTTCGCGCGTGATGGCCTCAACAGATTGTTTGCGAACCGCGATGATGTTGAGCCAGAACAGCACCGCCCACAGTCCGTCCTTTTCGCGGATGTGTGAGGAACCCGTGCCGAAACTCTCTTCCCCGCACAAGGTGACTTTGTCTGCGTCCATCAGGTTGCCGAAGAATTTCCAGCCGGTGGGCGTCTCATAGCAGGGAATCCCGAGTTCTTTCGCGACGCGATCGGCCGCCGCGCTGGTGGGCATGGAGCGCGCAACGCCCGCTAGCCCTGCGCGGTAGCCGGGAACAAGCGTTGCATTGGCGGTGAGAATGGCCAGGCTGTCGGAGGGCGTGACGAAGAAATGGCGGCCCAAAATCATGTTGCGGTCGCCGTCGCCGTCGGAGGCGGCGCCAAAGTCGGGCGCATCGTTGCCGTAGAGTATCTCGACCAGTTCATGCGCGTAGGTGAGGTTGGGATCGGGATGGCCGTTGCCAAAATCAGGCAGCGGCACGCAGTTCATCAGGCTCGCTTCCGGCGCGCCCAGTCGGTTGATAAAGATTTCACGCGCATACGGGCCGTTCACGGCGTGCATCGCATCGAACTTGATGCGGAAACCGCCGGCAAGCTGTGCGCGTATCGCGGCAAAATCAAACAGCGTTTCCATCAGGTCGGCATAGTCGCTAACCGGATCGATCACCGATACGGCCATCTTGCCTAGGGTGTACTCGCCGACCTTATCCAGCGCGACATCCGGCGCATCGATGATTTTATATGCTGTAATCTTGCGGCTGCATTCAAAAATAGCTTCGGTAATTTTTTCCGGCGCAGGCCCGCCGTTGGCGGTGTTGTACTTGATGCCGAAATCGCCTTCCGGTCCGCCGGGATTGTGGCTGGCGGACAGGATGATGCCGCCGAAGGTCGCGTATTTGCGTATCACGCAGGAGGCCGCCGGGGTGGACAGGATGCCGCCGGCGCCCACCAGCACGCGGCCAAAGCCGTTGGCGGACGCCATTTTAAGGATGATCTGGATCGCATCAGTGTTGTAGTAACGGCCGTCTCCGCCCAGCACCAGCGTGGCGCCTGCGGGTGCGTTTATGCTGTCGAAAATGGACTGGACGAAATTTTCCAGATAGTTGGCCTGCTGGAACACCGGTACACGTTTTCTGAGGCCCGAGGTTCCCGGTTTCTGGTCGTTATACGGGGTGGTGGCGATGCTTAATACGGCGGGTACTGACATTTTCACTCCTCACGGTCCTTGAAATAGTGGCTGTCATCTTACCATCAGCCTGTTTAAAAATGCATGACAGCGCCGTGTATCTGACGTTGAGACAGATGACTTCCCCCAAAAACGCAATTTCCTGCAATAATTGCGCAAACTAACTTGAAAGTGAGCAATGATGAATCAGGATGATTTGAAACGCGCGGTAGCTTGTGCCGCGATTGAATATGTACCGTTTGACTGCATCGTGGGTGTGGGGACGGGTTCAACCGCCAATTTTTTTATCGATGAACTGGCAAAAATCAAGCACAAGATACGCGGCGCGGTCGCAAGTTCCGAAGCGTCGGCCAAGCGCCTGCAAGGCCACGGCATCGAAGTGCTGTCCCTGAATGATGCGGGCGATCTGCCGGTGTATGTGGACGGCGCGGACGAAATCACCCGTCACATGCACATGATCAAGGGCGGGGGCGGCGCGCTGACGCGTGAGAAAATCGTCGCCGCGGCGAGCCGTAAGTTTATCTGTCTGTGCGACGCCAGCAAGCTGGTGGATGTGCTGGGACGCTTTCCGCTGCCGATTGAAGTCATTCCGATGGCGCGCAGTTCGGTGGCCAGACAGTTGGTGGCATTGGGCGGGCAGCCTGCGTTGCGTGAAGGATTTACCACGGATAACGGCAACCTGATTCTCGATGTGCATGGCTTGCAGATCATGAATCCGGTCGAGCTGGAAGCTAATCTGGATCATATCGCCGGCGTGGTGACCAATGGCCTGTTCGCGCTTCGCCCGGCGGACGTGCTGCTGCTCGGTACGCCGGATGGCGTGAAGACGATGACGGCATAAGCTGTCATCTTCCGGTCACATTCAAGCAATAGACTATACCGTTTTCAGACAGAATTGAGGAACTCATGATCAGCAGCGAACACACCTCCAAGCAATTTGACATCGAACTCGAAGCTATACGCGCTTACGTGTTGCAGATGGGCGGGCTGGTGGAGAGTCAGATCAAGAGCGCCGTCACCTCGCTGGTGGAGGGCGACGTTGCGCTGATGAACCGCGTGATTGAAGATGACCATCGCGTCAATGCCATGGAAGTCAAGATCGACGAGGCGTGCAGCCACGTGATCGCGCGACGCCAGCCGACTGCCAGCGATTTGCGTTTGCTGATGATGGTGGTCAAGACGATTACCGATCTGGAGCGTATCGGCGATGAGGCCGAAAAAATTGCCCGTATGGCCAAGATGCTGTCCGAAAAGCATGGTCTGGCTATTCCCCGCTATCATGAAGTCAAGCATGCATCCGAGCTGGCCGTGGACATGCTGCGCAAATCGCTGGATGCGTTTGCGCGTCTGGATGTCACGATGGCCGCCGAAGTAGTGCGTCAGGATGATCAGGTGGATATCGAGTTTCGCGCCATCATGCGTTATCTGATCACCTTCATGATGGAAGACCCGCGCACGATTTCCGCCTCACTGGAGATACTTTTCGTGGCCAAGGCGATTGAGCGGATCGGCGATCACGCCAAGAATATCTCGGAATACGTCATCTACATGGTCAAGGGGCGCGACGTGCGCCACGTGACACTCGAAGAAATCGATCGCGAAGTTCAGCAGTAATGGAACAGCAGCCCATCCTGGCCGCGGTTGACCTGGGTTCAAACAGCTTCAGACTACAGGTCGCCAGAGTCGAAGGCGAACAGCTCTATATGCTGGACGGGCTGCGCGAACCGGTGCGTCTGGCCGCCGGACTGACTGAAGATAATTATCTCGATGAAGCAGCACAACAACGCGCGCTTGCCACGCTTGCGCGCTTTGGCGAGCGGTTGCGTACCTTGCCGCCCGCGGCGGTGCGGGTGGTGGGCACCAATTCGCTGCGGGTTGCCAAAAATGCGGCAGAGTTTATTTTACAGGCCGAGCAGGTGCTGGGATTCCCGATCGAAGTCATCGCGGGACGCGAAGAGGCGCGCCTGATCTACCTCGGTGTAGCGCATGGTTTGCCGCAGTCGGATGAGCAGTTGCTGGTGATGGATATTGGCGGGGGTTCTACCGAGTTCATCATCGGTCACGGGCTTAATCCGCTTAAGCTGGAAAGCCTGTATATGGGGTGCGTCAGTTATAGCAGCCGTTTTTTCCCGGACGGTAAAATCACCCGCCAGAATCTGGAAAAGGCAGAGCTTGCCGCCCGTAACGAATTGCAAAGCATCGTCGCCGACTATAAGGGGTTGTGGCAGCGCGCCATCGGTTCTTCAGGCACGGCCAAGGCGATTACCGAAATTCTCGAATTGAACGGTTACAGCAAAAGCGGCATCACGCGTGAGGGGCTGGAATTGTTGCGTGCACAGTTGCTGCGTGCGGGCGACGTGCAGAAACTGGGTTTGCTGGGCTTGCGCCCGGATCGTCTGCCGGCGCTGGCGGGCGGCTTTGCCATCATGTATGCCGCATTCAGCGAACTGGGTATTACCGAGATGCAACTGGGGCTGAGCGCATTGCGCGAAGGTGTGTTGTACGATTTGTGGGGCCGCTTTCACAACAACGACATGCGCGATGTGACCGTGCAGCATTTCATGCGCCGTTATCGTATTGACGCAAAGCATGTTGCGCGGGTGACGCGGCTGGCCGGCGTGCTGGCACGGCAATTTTTTGGCAGTGAAGTGAACGAGTCCGCGTTGCAGGTGCTGGGCTGGGTTGCCAGTTTGCACACGGTCGGCATCCGCGTCGCGCATAGCGGATACCACAAGCACACGGCCTACATTCTGGCCAATGCCGATATGCCCGGTTTTTCCAAGAAAGAGCAGGCGCGCCTGAGTCAGCTGGCGTTGGCGCATCGCGGCAACCTGAAAAAATTACAGGGGCAACTGACCGACCGGATCAACTGTCTGCTGGCGATGAGTCTGCGCCTGGCAGTCCTGTTTTACCGCAATCGCAGCGAGGTGGTTTTGCCGGAAATGACGGCCAGTTTCACCGGCACAAAATATTACCTCGCGATGGAGCCGGAATGGCTGAGCCGCAACCCCCTGACCGAATCCGCTTTGCAGGAAGAAGTCAGGCAGTGGAAGACGCTGGGAGTCACCATGCAGGTCATCAACCGCTAACCCTTTTCATGCCGGACGTAGAAAACTGAAGCCGGATCGTAGGCTGGACGGGCTTCAGGCGGCTGAAAACAGGCAATAAAAACGCTGAAATATCTGTCATATCCCTGTCATAGCAGAGTGTTAAGGTGTGCACCTTACGACAGATACGATATATCCATCATGTTGGCTTCCCCGTCAGCTTTAGAGCGCAAAAAAGATTTTCGTTCATTGAACATTGAATTTATTGAAGATTTTGATCTGGTGCATGGTCAGCGTATGTCGCCGTTACAGGAAATCATCAGCCAGCGCAGATTAAGCGCGCTGTTCCAACCCATCATGGACCTGAAAAACGCCGAGTTTTTAGGTTTCGAAGGGCTGATACGCGGCCCGGCAGAGAGTCCTTTGCATAGTCCGGTCAAATTGTTTGCCGAAGCGGAAAAGCAGGGGCTGTCGCTGGAAGTCGAGATGCTGTCACGTCAGATCGTGCTGGAGGCATTTGCGAACCTGAATTTGCCGGGCAGACTGTTCCTCAATATCAGTCCGGAAACGCTGACTCACCCCAGTTTTAAGAACGGCCAGACGCTGGAATTCATGCGTAAACTCAATATCGATCCGGGGCGCGTGGTCATCGAAATTACCGAAAATCAGCCGACTTATGATTTTGCAGCGATGCGAAAGGCGTTGCTGCACTACCGGGACATGGGTTTCAAGACGGCCATCGATGATCTGGGTGAGGGCTTCTCCAGTCTGCGCTTATGGTCCGAGCTGCGTCCTGATTTTATCAAGATCGATATGCATTTCGTGCAGGGCGTGGATCGCGATCCGGTCAAATTACAGTTCCTCAAGTCCATACAGCAGATTGCGGTCAGTTGCGGAACCCGGGTGATTGCCGAGGGAATCGAAACCGAGGGCGAGTTGCGGGTCGTCAAGGATATCGGTATCGCGTTCGGGCAGGGGTATTTGATCGCACGACCGGGGTGTACGCCGCCTCTGCAGGCTACGGTTGAAACACGCAACATCACCAATCTGTTCAGCGCCCCTGTCGTTGAATCCGGCCGCAACTCCCCGATGACGGCGCTGAAACTGGTGAGTTATATTGAACCTGTGCAGCCTGAGACCCTGAATGAACAGGTCTTTGAGCGTTTTATCAATAATCCATACCTGCGTATTCTACCGGTCGTCAAAAACGGAATTCCGCTGGGCTTGATCGGTCGGACACGTTTTTTGGAACAGTATGCAGAACCGTTTCGTTCCGGAGAGGTGGAAAATCGTGCGTGTGCGGGGGCGATGCTGGCCGAGCCGCTGAAGGTGGAAAAAGATATGCCGATTGAGGCGTTGTGTCAATTCATTGCGGATGCGGACAGTCGGCATTTTGCCGAAGGTTTTGTGATTACCGACAATGAGTGTTATCTCGGGGTGGCGTCCGGACAGGATTTGTTGCGCGAGATGACCCGCATGCAGCAGGAGTCTGCGCGCCATGCTAATCCGTTGAGCCGTTTGCCGGGCAGTGTGCCTGTCAATGAACAGCTAGACCATCTGTTGCAGATGAATGTGCCGTTTACGGCCTGCTATTGCGATCTGGATAACTTCAAGGTGTTTAACGATAGTTACGGCTATCAGAAGGGCGACGAGCTGATACAGCTGCTCGGGCGTATATTGAACTGGACCTGCGATCACGAACTGGACTTTATCGGGCATATTGGCGGTGATGAGTTTGTCCTGCTGATGCAGAGCCATAACTGGAAAGCGCGTTGCGCTCAGGCTTTGTGCTCATTTGAACAGGCGGCTCCATTGCTGTTCAAGGAAGAACATCTGAAAATCGGCGGCTATCTGCATACCGCGCGCGACGGACGGATACTGTTTAATTCGATTGCCAGCCTGTCCATCGGCGCGCTGCCAGTCTTGCCGGGACAGTACACTTCGCACCACGAAGTGATGGCGGCGATGAACGATGCGAGCAAAATGGCGAAAAAAGTGCCCGGCAACAGCCTGTTTGTCGAACAGCGTACGGTGCCATCATGATACGTATAAGAGGCGTGTTTCGCGGCCTGCGCGTAGTACTGCATATCGTGTATGGCTTGATGATTGCGGTGGTCTTTCCGCGCTTTCAGCCGGCTGCCCGGCGCCGTATTCAGAAACGCTGGTCTGTCGAATTGCTTTCGATACTGAACGTGCGCATCGAGGGTAATGCGATGCAGGATCTGCGTTCGGGAATCGTCGTCACCAATCACATCTCCTGGCTGGATATTTTTGTGCTCAGTAGCGTGGCGCCGATGCGTTTCGTGGCCAAATCCGACGTGCGTCACTGGCCGATGATAGGCTGGCTGTGCGCGCGTGCGCAGACCTTGTTTATTGAGCGCGGCCGTGCACGCGATGCCGCCCGTATCAACCGGCAAGTTGTGGAGATGCTGTATGAAGGCGCTTGTCTGGCGGTGTTTCCGGAAGGAACCACCACGGACGGAACGCAGGTGGCCGCCTTTCACGCGTCGCTGCTGCAGCCGGCCGTTGACGCGCATGCACAAATTCATCCCGTGGTGATCCGTTATCAGGACGCGCGGGGCGTACATAGCACGGCGGCAGCCTATATCGACGATCTGTCCTTTGCGGCATCGTTGTGGAATATCCTGTGTTGCCGCAGTTTGCATGTGCGTCTGGTTGCCACACCCTCGCTCGCTGCGGCCGGGAGCGACCGTCGCACGCTGGCGCGCAAGGCACAACAGCAGATCAGCACCACACTGGCCTTCATGCACGCAACGCCGCATGTAGCAATTGAAACTGCGGTTGAGCCGCTTGAGGAGCAGCTGCAATCGATCTGTGAAATGCTGCTCACTCCCGTTCAGCACGGTCAGGCAGTCACGGCCACAACTGACTGAGCGGTTTAACTTTTTGTTCATAATTGCTTAACAGTGCTGCAACGCACGGACCTTATTCTGGCGTCATTAACCCGACAGGAGAATGACCATGCTAGACCTGATAAGCACGCCCGCCGCGACCCCCGTCCGCAGCCTGAGTTGCGATCTGGCTAAAAACCAGACCGAGCTGGAGGAGGCGCAGCGCATTCGTTTCAAAGTGTTCGGCGAAGAAATGGGCGCCAAGCTGCCAAGCGCCGCAACCGGTCTGGATATTGACCGTTTCGACATGTACTGTGATCACCTGCTGGTGCGCGATCAGGTGAACAGCAAGGTGGTCGGCACCTACCGTATCCTGCCGCCCGAGCAGGCAAAAAAATCCGGCGGTTATTATTCGGAAACCGAATTTGACATGAGCAGTCTGCAGCATTTGCGCACGCGCATGGTGGAAGTCGGCCGCTCCTGCATCGATGCGAATTACCGCGATGGCGCGACGATCACCCAGCTGTGGGCGGGGCTCGCGGAGTACATCATGAAAAACAACCATGAATACCTGATCGGCTGCGCCAGCGTCAGTATGAGCGACGGCGGGCACTATGCCGCCAGTGTGTTCAAAAAGGTCTACAAACTGTACGCGGCACCGGAAGAATACCGCGTCACGCCGCATTGCCGCCTGCCCGTTGAGACGCTCAATCAGGATATGGATGTGATCATCCCGCCGCTGATCAAGGGCTATCTGCGCATGGGCGCTTATATCGCCGGGGAACCGGCCTGGGATCCGGAATTTAATTGCGCGGATCTGTTTATCCTGTTGCCGGTATCACGCATCAATGCGCGTTATGCCAAGCATTTTTTGCGCAAGGCTTCATAACTTCACTCTTTTTCTTTCCCTCTCCCCTTTAAGCGCGCACCCGGTGTGCGTTTTTTTTGGACATTTTTTTGTCATGTTGCTGCGGCATACTGGTATTTCGTAAAATTTTACCAACCCGATCACTATTCAGGATATTACGCAATGGAAAGTCCCTACAAAGGCAAAACCGGCCTGCGCCGTCTGCTCAACGCATTCGGTTATTCGCTGGCCGGATTTCGCGCCGCCTACAAGCATGAAGACGCGTTCCGCCAGGAAGTATTGCTCGCATTCATCCTCATCCCGCTGGCCATCTGGTTACCGGTCGGTCTGCTCGGCCGTGCGCTGATGATAGGCAGCGTGTTTTTAGTGATCATTGTGGAGCTGCTCAATTCCGGGATTGAAGCCACCGTAGACCGCATTTCGCTGGACAGTCATGATCTGGCCAAACGCGCCAAGGATATCGGCAGCGCGGCGGTGCTGGTCAGCCTGGTCAATGTGGTCGTAATCTGGGCGCTGGTTCTGCTGGCGTAACAAACTTTTCAGAAAAGTATCATTAAAGTGTCACATCAGCGATGCACGATGTGATTCATGAATACATCAAATGAAATCAATGAACTGCATGGGCAGCTTAAGATTGCACTGGTCACCGAGACCTACCTGCCCGAGATAAACGGCGTCGCCATCACGATCGGACGCATGGTTCACGGCTTGTGCGCGCGCGGACACAGCATACACATGATCCGTCCGCGCCAGCACAAGCTGGATGCGGCCGCCAGCGAGCCTCGATACAGCGAAACGCTGGTGGCCGGTATGCCGATACCGGGCTATTCAGGACTGAAATCCGGTCTGCCTGCCAAGGGATTGTTGCTGCGGCTTTGGAAGGCGCAACGCCCGGATATCGTGCATATCGCCACCGAAGGGCCGCTGGGCTGGTCGGCGCTGTCAGCCGCCCTGAAGCTGAACATTCCGGTCAGCACGGATTTTCACACCAATTTCCACAGCTATACGCAGCACTACGGGGTCGGTCTGCTGAGGTGGCCGATCGCCGCCTATCTGCGCTATTTTCACAACAAGGCGGCCTGTACGCTGGTACCGACCGCCGAGTTGCAGCAACAGCTGGCGCAGGAAGGCTATCGCAACGTGGGCGTGGTATCGCGCGGCGTGGACACCGAACTGTTCCATCCTTCCCGGCGCAGCACGTCGTTAAGGGCGTCCTGGGGTGTGGATGAAGCCACGCCGGTGGTGATACTGGTGAGCCGCATTGCCGCCGAAAAGAATCTGGACGTGGCCATTCAGGCCTTTGAACACATGCGCCTGGCGAGACCGGACGCAAAAATGGTACTGGTCGGTGACGGCCCCGCGCGCGCCGGTTTGCAGAAACAGTACCCTGATGTGATTTTTGCCGGTATGCAGACGGGCGAGGCGCTGGCCGAACATTATGCCTCGGGCGACATCTTCGTGTATCCCAGCCAGACTGAAACTTACGGCAACGTCACGGTCGAGGCGATGGCCAGCAGTCTGGCGACCATCGCCTACGATTATGCGGCGGCACGCGAACATATCGTGCATAACGCCAACGGTGTGCTGGTGCCGTTAGGCGATGCGGGGATGTTTGCGGAACAGGCAAGGCTGCTGATTGCCGACACAGAACGCACACAGCGCTTGCGCCACGCTGCCCGCCAGACCGTGAAGTCATTGACCTGGGACTACATCATGGGGCAGATGGAAGCCGTGCTACAGGAAACGGTGCGCGCGCAGGATTTGAAAAGTGTTCAGCCTGAGTTTGCCGCTGCGACGGATTAAGATATCACTGCGGTTTCTGATCTGAACGTCTGTGCGTTTTATCTCTTTTGCCCAGTCGCCATATGAACAGGAAAATCAGAACGGCAATGACGAAAGTCGCAAGCTCAATACTCCAGGAAATTAGCTGAATATTTTCTTTCACTATAAAGTCACCATCAGAGTGAGAATTTCAAGACAAGTTAGCCATTAACGATATTATTCTTACCTGAATCCTGAATCCTGAATCCTGAATCCTGAATCCTGAATCCTGAATCCTGAATCCTGAATCCTGAATCCTGAATCCTGAATCCTTCACGCAACAACTTGGGGCGCAGCCCCTTAGTTGTGCGGGGAAGACCCCTGCGGTCTGAATCCTGAATCCTGTTACGTCATTTGCAGATTATGCGTACCCTTCATGACGTCGCGGTCCGTAGTATGGCGGCTTTCGAGCTTGATCTTCAGACGCAGATCGTTGACCGAATCGGCATTTTTAAGCGCATCTTCATAGCTGATGGCGTCCGATTCGTACAGACTGAACAGTGACTGATCGAAGGTCTGCATGCCCAGTTCGCGCGATTTGGCCATCACGCCCTTGATCGCATGTACTTCGCCTTTGAAGATCAGGTCGGAAATGAGCGGGGAATTGAGCAGTATTTCCATCGCGGCGGCGCGTCCCGTACCATCTTTTTTCGGGATCAGGCGCTGTGAAATCAGCGCCTTGGTGTTAAGCGACAGATCCATCAGTAATTGTTCGCGGCGCTCTTCAGGGAAGAAGTTGATGATACGATCGAGTGCCTGATTGGCGCTGTTGGCATGCAAGGTGGCCATGCACAGGTGACCGGTTTCAGCGAAGGCGACCGCATATTCCATGGTTTCACGGTCGCGTATCTCGCCGATCAGAATGACGTCGGGCGCCTGACGCAGCGTATTTTTCAGCGCTGCTTCCCAGGATACGGTATCCACGCCGACTTCGCGGTGAGTGATGATACATTTGCCATGCTCATGCACGTATTCCACCGGGTCTTCGATGGTAATGATGTGTCCGAAACTGTTCTGGTTGCGGTGTCCCAGCATCGCCGCCAGCGTGGTGGATTTGCCAGAGCCGGTCGCGCCCACCAGGATCACCAGCCCGCGCTTGCTCATCACGACTTCCTTGAGAATGGGCGGCATACCCATGGCATCCAGATCGGGAATCTTGGTAGTGATGGTACGCATGACCATGCCGACGTGCTGCTGCTGCATGAACACGTTAACGCGGAAGCGCCCGATGCCATGCGGGCTGATCGCAAAATTGCACTCGTGCGTGGTTTCAAACTCGGCGGTCTGGCGGTCATTCATGATGCTGCGCGCCAGCTCGCGCGTGTGCTGGTGCGACAGCGGCTGGCTGGAAACCGGCGTCATCTTGCCATCTACTTTGAAGGCGGGAGGGAAACCCGCGGTGATGAACAAGTCTGATGCCTTCTTGCTGGCCATGCCGCGCAACAAATTGTGTATCAGCTCTGTGGCCTGATCTCTTTCCATGCTAATGCTCCAAAATAGGGTGACTTCGCTGCTAATAACTAAACGCTAGCGACTAGCGACTAACGACTAACGACTGCATTTTATCCCGGGAATAAATCCTTGTTCATCGCTTTGGCGCGGGCTTCGGACGAGGCGATGGCGTTGCTCCTGACCAGATTGGTCAGGCACTGATCGAGCGTCTGCATACCCATGCCTTGACCGGTCTGTATGGCCGAGTACATCTGCGGGACTTTGGCTTCGCGTATCAGATTGCGGATGGCGGGGGTACACATCATGATTTCATGGGCAGCGATGCGCCCCGTACCATCCTTGGTTTTGAGCAGGGCCTGGGAAATCACTGCGCGCAAGCTTTCGGACAGCATGGCGCGTACCATTTCCTTTTCATCGGCGGGGAATACGTCGATGATACGGTCTATGGTTTTGGCAGCCGAACTGGTGTGCAGCGTGCCGAATACCAGATGGCCGGTTTCAGCGGCCGTCATCGCCAGGCGTATGGTTTCCAGATCGCGCATTTCACCGACCAGAATCACGTCGGGATCCTCACGCAGCGCCGAGCGCAGCGCGGCGTTGAAAGACAGCGTGTCGCGCCCGACTTCGCGCTGATTGATCAGGCACTTTTTTGATTCGTGGACGAATTCGATCGGGTCTTCCACGGTCAGAATATGACCCTGTTCCTTTTCATTGATGTAATTGACCATCGCTGCCAGCGTGGTGGATTTGCCCGAGCCGGTAGGGCCGGTGACCAGCACCAGTCCGCGCGGAAAGCTGGCGATGTCGGTAAAAATCTTGGGGGCATTCAGATCTTCCAGACTGAAAACCTTGGAGGGAATGGTACGCAGTACGGCTGCCGCACCGCGTTGCTGAATAAAAGCGTTGACGCGGAAGCGTGCCAGATTGGGCACCTCGAAGGAGAAATCCACCTCCTTGCTTTCCTCGTAGAACTTGCGTTGCTCGTCGTTCATGATGTCATAGATCATCGCATGAACTTCTTTGTGTTCCATCGCGGGCAGATTAATGCGGCGCATGTCGCCATGCACACGTATCATCGGTGGCAGGCCGGAAGACAGGTGCAGATCGGACGCCTTGTTCTTAACGCCGAAGGCAAGCAATTCGGTGATATCCATTATAATGTTCCCGGTGTGGAGGTTTTTGCAGCCTGATGAATACGCGGATAAAGAGATTATGACAACAATAGCTTCAAACTTGCAAGCTGTGAACGCTGCAATCGCTGAAGCGGCGCTGTTGGCAGGACGTACCGTCAATGAAATCAGTCTGTTAGCGGTGAGCAAAACGTTCCCTGCGGAAGCGCTGAGAATGGCTTTTGCGGCAGGGCAGGTTCGCTTTGCAGAGAATTATTTGCAGGAGGCGCTGACGAAAATATCGGCGCTGCAGGATTTACCGATCGAGTGGCATTTTATCGGGCCGATACAGGGTAACAAGACGCGATCGATTGCGGAGCATTTCGCCTGGGTACACAGCGTGGACAGGTTGAAAATCGCTGAACGGCTGTCCGCGCAGCGCCCCGCTCATCTGCCGCCGCTGCAACTGTGTGTGCAGGTCAATGTCAGCAATGAAACCAGCAAGGGCGGGGTGTCGCCGGATGAATTGAACGCGTTGGTGCAGGGGATTATCGCGCTGCCCAATCTGAAATTGCGCGGACTGATGGCGATACCGGCGCCCAGCAACGAGATTGCGGCGCAGCGTGCTGCCTTTGCCAGTGTTAAAGCGTTATTCAATCAATTGAATAATCAAGGTGATAGCCTGGATACCCTATCGATGGGCATGTCGCAGGATTTTGCCTCGGCCATCGCAGAAGGCGCGACCATGGTGCGTATCGGTTCGGCCATTTTTGGCAACAGGATTTACAGGGAAGGATAATGATGAATATTTGTTTTATCGGCGGTGGCAATATGGCGACGGCGCTGATCGGCGGCTTGCTGGGTCAGGGGTACGCAGCTGCACAGATCAGTGTGGTGGAAATCAATGAACAGCATCGTGCGCGCCTGCAAAGCGAATTTTCGGTGCGCGCCGTGGAAAGCCTGAGCGAAGGGGTGGCGGGCAGTCAGGTCATCGTGTTTGCGGTCAAACCGCAACAGTTGCGTGAAGTCGCACAAGCGCTGGCGCCCAAGCTTGCCGGGCAGTTGCTGATTTCGATTGCCGCCGGGATACGTGCGGCGGATCTGGCGCGCTGGTCGGCCAGTCAGAAGATCGTGCGCGCCATGCCCAATACGCCTGCGCTGATCCGGCGCGGCATGACCGGCCTGTATGCGCTGCCTGCGGTCAGTCAGGCTGAACGGGATCAGGCGCAGGGTATTCTGGCTGCGGTGGGCGATACCTTGTGGTTGCAGGAGGAGAACATGATGGATGCGGTGACGGCGATATCCGGCAGCGGCCCGGCTTACGTGTTCTATCTGATCGAAGCCTTGCAGGAAGCGGCCGTCAAGCTGGGATTCGGTGCGGAAGATGCACGCCGTTTGAGTGTGGCGACTTTTCTGGGCGGCAGCAAACTGGCGGCAGAAAGCCCCGAGGAAATTTCGGTGCTGCGCGCGCGCGTGACCTCCAAAAACGGCACCACCGAACGCGCACTGGCCAGTCTGTCGGAAAACCATGTAGCGGAACATCTGGTGCAGGCGGCGATGGCGGCGGCGGCGCGTTCGCGCGAAATGGGTGATGAACTGGGACGTGCATCATGTTAAACGAAGCGTTGTTATTCCTGCTGAATGTCATCGTGCAGTCGTATGCGGCCATCCTGTTGTTGCGTTTTCATTTGCAATGGCTGCGTGCGCCCATGCGCAATCCGATTGGCGAATTTGTGATGGTGTTCACCGATTTTCTGGTGTTGCGCGCGCGCCGCTATATTCCCTCCGTCTGGGGCTTTGACAGTTCGACGCTGCTGGCCGCATGGCTGGTCGAAACGCTGTATCTGACAGGGGTGATGTGGATATCGGGCTATCTGGGCACGGGATTCCCGCTGGCGGGATTGCTGGTGCTGGCGGCCGTCAAGTTGCTCGTGATCAGCCTGTACCTGCTGATGGGTGCGGTGTTCGTGCAGGCCATCTTGTCGTGGGTGAACCCGCACAGCCCGGTTTCATCGGTGTTGAACGCCGTTACTTACCGGTTTTTAGAGCCCTTGCGACGTGTCGTGCCGATGCTGGGTAACGTGGATTTGTCCTCGATGCTGCTGCTGATTATTTGTCAGCTGATACTGATCGTGCCTGTCGCGATGCTGGAGAGTTTTGCGGCCCGGTTGTTCTAACATGCATGACAAGCATTTATCCGTAAAATGGTGGCTTTTCATGCCTGTCTCCCTCACCTCAATCCTCTCCCAGAGGGCGAGGAGACAAACGAGCCGCTATGCGGGCTTTTAGTTAATGGCTGGGTGGTATCGCTGCAACGGCGATGTCATCACGCTGACCTTGCATGTCCAGCCGGGTGCGAAGAACAGCGAGATCGTCGGGCTGCACGGAGAGGCGCTTAAAATCAAGTTGGCCGCGCCGCCCATCGAAGGGCGCGCCAATGAAGCGCTGTTAAAATTCATCAGCGGCCTGTTCGATGTGCCCACACGTCAGGCAGAACTCAAGCAGGGCGGGCAGTCGCGCCACAAAGTGGTGGCGGTGACGGGCAGCACGGTCGATCCCGAAACGCTGCTGGCGGGGAAAGTTTAGCTCATCATCTAATGCAGCGGGCAACTGGCGGTATGTTTGTCGCTGCGGTACGGGGAAAAGATTTGCAACTGCCACGCGCCCGAGAGGTGCCAGGTGAGCGGTCTGAGCTTTATCGCGAGGCGGTCGCAGGTCTCTCTTGCTACTTGATCATCCAGGCTGGCTATCGTGACAGCAACGCTCGGTCCGTTGACGGCGCAGTGTACGGCGAGGTTCGTGTCCATAACAGCCGGACATAAGCGGGATGTGTCATCGGTGCTGCGCTGCGAGCTGCCGCAACCGGTAATTGTCAGGGTTGCGAGCAGCAGGATGGTTCTGGTCGTTTTTGTCATTTTCTCGGATGGTATAGTATGACTCAGCTGCCCAACGGCAGATACAGGGTCATGGGATTATCACGACACGGCGTAAATCCGTAGTGCTCATAGAACGACTTGGCCTTTGCTCCTTTAGCATCGACCACAAGTGCGTATGCGGCCACCTGCTTCCTGGCCTCCAGGCACCGCTCAACAGCGCATCCAATTAAAATCCGTCCTAATCCGCGACCGTGATGAGGCGCGTGCGCAGCTAAGCGTCCCATACGAAAGCAGGGAACCGGATAGCGCGGCAGTTTTTGCTGCGCTCGCTCATCCAGCTCAATGGCATCGACTTGAGCGGCACTCAAACTGTAATACCCCAATATGGTATTGGGTGCGTCGGTATCGACCAGTACCCGCACAACGGTAATCCCTTTTTTGCTCTGCTGAACCGCAAAGCGCTGAAGGTACTCATCAAGCTCTGCGACACCGGAGTTAAAAGATTTGCGGTCATGGCGATTTGGATCGAGAAGTTGCTCTTCAAACACGTTTCACCCTGCGCGCTGTTTTGATCGCGTTTTGCAAAGCCGTATTGGGCGCAAATGCGCCATCGAGCGCCATTGTGAAGGCATGAAAATCCTGCGCCGTCATCGTGATGCGAGATTCCCGATCCAACAATTCGCGCGCCTTCTCTTTTGCTGCCGTACGCACGAATGCGGCCATTGTAGTGCCCATCAGGGCAGCTGCGCGTGAAACAACAGCCTTTTCCTCTGCATCCATCGTCAAATCAAATCGAGCAACAGCAGACATAAACATCTCCTTTTATTACGGCAAAGCACGGTATACGGGAATTTACCGTAAAAAATTCAAGCGCGCAAGTGTAACCCATTAAAAATGTTAACGAATTCAAAATCTGTAAGGTGTTAAGTCGAGTCTGACCCTATTGACTGCATATCAATGGCTTTGGTAAAGCGCGCTCCCAGGCAAGCTTGGCTTTCGTTATAGTAGACAATTTCGGTAAGGAACTCTTGGCGCGCTGCCGTGATAAATCGCGCATGTTTCACCGAACTAGACGCTTAGCTTCCGCAAATCCCTCTTCTGATGGATGAGTTTGCAACTCGCCTCTGTCAAAAGCTGCGACACGGTTTTCTATTTCCTGATTCCACTCCCGTGCAATCTCGGGTGTCGATGAATCGAGCAGCGATTCAAGAAGCATCTCGGCAAGATGAGCACGATCATCAGGCGAGAGCATGCGCGTTTGTTGTTCAATCTCGGCTAATAAAGGGGACATGATGGTAACTCCATGACTGTGTGAGTGGTATTTTACGCTGAGCAGATTGATTTGTCGTGATTGACTGCTAACGTTCAAGCTCAATGGCAGCCCGTTTACGGGTGGTCCGCTGGCGCGGTTTGTTGGGCGCCGTTAGCATATTTTTTCTCCAGAATGACCAGCGCAATTCCACCGAGAATGGCTACGGACGACAAAACTAAGCGCAGGGTTATGGGCTCACCCAGAATAACGACGGCACCCAAGGCCGCAATGAGCGGAACACTAAGTTGCACAGTAGCCGCATTGGCCGCTTTCAACGAAGGCAATGCAGTGTACCAAATGGCGTAACCTATTCCAGACGCTAGCGCGCCCGACGAAACCGCGTACCAGAATCCAGTAGTATCCAGAGATGAACCGTTCAACATTATTATGCTGAATGCCATGGATATTGGAACGGCGCGCAAAAAATTCCCCGCCGTGACCCTGGTGGGGTCACCCACACCCCTCCCGCGCAAGGAATAGATGCCCCATGCAATCCCGGTACCCAACATCAAGACGGAACCCTGCAACGGTGGTGCCGAGAGTCCCGGCAACAATAGACCAACCAGTCCCCCTAGGGCGAGTAGCAGACCGACGAGTTGCAGTTTCAGCAGGCGTTCTCCCGCCCAAACGCCATAGCCGATCATCGTCGTCTGGACAGCACCAAAGAGCAGCAGCGCACCGGTCGCCGCAGGCAAGCTCACATAGGCAAAGGAAAATCCTGCGGCATAAGCAAACAAGGCAAATGCCGACAGCCAGCTGCCCTCGCCAGTATAGGTGCCGCGCCTTATTCGCACGACCAGCCAGAGCATCACTGCACCAGAAACTAATCGAATTGTAGTGAAGCTGGCTGCATCGATGCTGGTATGCTTGAGTGCGAGCCGGCAGAGTAGTGAATTCCCTGCAAAGGCGATCATGGCCAGCGACGTCAGAGTGATTATGCGTGCATATGACATTTCATGTTTTTCCTGAATCCGGAATCAGGGTGCCGAACGTAAAGCTAACCAGCGCGCCAATTTTGGCGATTTGTGAATTTAAATGACAATGTGGCGCGACCGGTTCAGCGGCGGGCCAGAATTAGTCTGGCTTTTGGATTCGTCAAATTCAAATGTGCGCATAGTATGAAAAATATACCATTATTGATTTTATTTTAAGGGGAAAGGATGACTTCCAATGTTAAATTAAGGGGTGCGCCGCTTCTGGCGCGTCCCGCTTGAACGTGAGGTTAAACTGGACTGGGGCTCTACAAGACGTCCAGTGACGTACTTGTGAAGGACACTTGCCATCAGTGTTTGATAAGGGATAGCTTCTTCTGCGGCCTTTGCTTGAATGTCATCAAGGTCTCGGGAAGAGATGCGAATATTGACCCGCTTGTCTTTGGCCAGCGATACAGAAGCCATTGCCGCAAAACGTGCGATTTCATTTTTGTTTTTTGTAACGGGTTGCCATTCACCTCTTTCAAATGAGGCCAGAATTTCTTCTTCAAGTTTAGTTTCTTTGTCCATTTCAATGCTCCTCATCAAGATAGATACGTGTGGCTTTCCGACTCGGGATGATCGTTTTCAGGAAGACTTCTTGTTTCGTCTCCACAAACGGAACCAGATAGGCGTAGCCACGAATACGAACCACAAACATGCGTTGGTTCGGATATTGAACTGTGTTTGGATGGTCCAGCACGACAAGAAGGCCACCATTCGATATGGCTGATATGACCTCCTCAAAAGATACGCCGCGCTCAGCTTTGAGACGGATATTTTTCTCGGTGTTCCAATTCACAGGTTTCATGCTGCGAATAATACACCTGTGTGCCTTATGGCATCAAGAGTTCTAACGATTGAAAGGGACTTCCCCGTCCCGAAGGTGCGGTGAAGTTGCCGCAAGCGGCCACAAAAGTGCCAAGATGGAAGGTGTCGTTTTCATCTAAACCGTCAGGAGGGTACTGAAGAAGTACAGCCTTCCCGTATTTAGCCTACATCAGAATAACGTCGTACTGTTCCTGATTGTATTGATTCTCGACCAGCATCGAAATCGGTTTTCCGATGAAATCTGACAATCCGGCAAGCGCCTGCGATTCCTCTTCCAGAAACAAGTCAATGACCTGTTGGGATGCCAATATGCGGTATTCGCGGGCATCGAATTGCCTGGCTTCGCGGACGATTTCGCGCAGGATTTCGTAGCATACGGTCTGCGCGGTCTTGACTTCGCCGCGCCCGCCGCAGGTCGGGCAGGGTTCGCACAGCACATGCGCGAGACTCTCGCGGGTGCGCTTGCGCGTCATTTCCACCAGCCCCAGCGGTGAGAAATTATTCACGCTGATGCGCGTATGGTCGCGCGCCAGCGCCTTCTTGAATTCCTCCAGCACCGTGTCGCGGTGTTGCAGGTTGTCCATGTCGATGAAGTCGCAGATGATGATGCCGCCCAGATTGCGCAAACGCAGCTGGCGGGCGATCACCTGCGTGGCTTCGAGATTCGTCTTGAAGATGGTGTCGTCAAAATTGCGCACGCCGACAAAGCCGCCGGTATTCACATCCACGGTGGTCAGCGCTTCGGTCTGGTCGATGATCAGATAGCCGCCGGATTTAAGATCCACCCGTTTGGCTAGCGCGCGCTCGATTTCTTCCTCGATGTTATACAGGTCGAACAGCGGGCGCACGCCCAGATAGTGTTCGAGCAGCAGCGCCGCCTCTTCATTATAGTTCTGGGCAAACTCCAGCATTTTTTTGTGCGTGCTGCGCGAATCGACCAGAATGCGCGTGGTGTCGGGACAGACGAAGTCGCGCAATACACGCAGTGCAATGTCCAGTTCCTGATACAGCAGTTGCGGCGCGCTGGCGGTTTGCGATGCGGTTTGCAGATTGTTCCAGAGCTTGTCCAGATACACGATATCGTTTGCAAAGTGCGCCTCATCCTTGGCTTCGGCCACCGTGCGGATGATGTAGCCGCCGTGGTGATCAGTGGGCAGCATCGCCTGTAATTTGGCGCGCAGGGCATCGCGCAGCTCGACCCCCTCGATGCGTTGCGAGACGCCGATGCGCGCTTCCTGCGGCAGGTAAACGAGTAATCGTCCGGCGAAGCTCAGTTGGGTGGTGAGCCTTGCGCCCTTGCTGCCGATCGGCTCCTTGATGACCTGCACCAGCAACGTTTGCCCTTCAAACAAGATGCGTTCGATAGGCTTGGCGGTATCGCCGCTGTTTTCCCAGATATCGGCTACATGCAGAAAGGCCGAGCGCTCCAGACCGATGTCGATAAAGGCGGATTGCATGCCGGGCAGCACGCGTTTGATGCGACCCAGATAGACATTGCCGGCGATGCCGCGATTGCTGCCGCGCTCGATATGTAATTCCTGCACCACGCCCAGTTGCATCACCGCAACGCGTGTTTCCTGCGGGGTGACGTTGATCAGTATCTCTTCGCTCATGTTTGTAGTCAAATAGTTAAAATCGGTATCGTCAGCCACCCGCAGGCCTGTCAGGGCGCGGGATAATCGAAGCGGTGCAGCAGGCTGGCGGTCTCAAACAAGGGCAGGCCCATCACGCCCGAATAGCTGCCGTCGATGTGTTCGATAAACGCGCCGGCCAGTCCCTGTATGCCGTAGCCGCCGGCTTTGTCTGCATATTCGTTGGATTGCAGGTAGCGACGGATGCGTGTCTCGTTCAATTGGGTAAAGCGCACCGTGGAGGTGGACAGCATGACTTCGACATGTTCGCCACGCGCTATTGCTACTGCTGTCAACACTTGATGCTCGCGCCCGGATAGTTCGCGCAGCATGGCTGCGGCCGCATCCGCATCTTCCGGTTTGCCCAGAATTTTACCATCGAAGGTCACGGTGGTATCGGCAGCCAGCACCGGGTGGGGCGGCAGGCGGCGCAAATGCAGTGAATTGAAACCTGCACGCGCTTTCTCCTGGCTTAAGCGCTGCACATAGACTTCAGGCGATTCACAAGGATGCGGCGTTTCATCCACATCTATCGGACGTCCAGGGCCCGTGCGCAGCAGCAGGAGTTCGAAATGGATGCCGATCTGCTTGAGCAATTCGCGGCGTCGCGGACTTTGCGAGGCAAGGTAGATGCGTGGTTGTAAGATGCTCATTTCAAAATCTCGTAAGTGGTAAGTGGATCTGCGCTGCGCGCCTCAGTGGGGAGTAGGGACAACTACTACCCACTTCCCACTCACTACTCTCTATGGTAGGGATGATTGTGCATCAGACTGTACGCCCGGTACAACTGTTCGGCGAGCAACACCCGCACAAAGGCGTGCGGCAGGGTAAAGGCAGACAAGGCCATCAGTTGATGGGCCGATTGTTTGACCGAGTCGTGCAGGCCGTCTGCCCCGCCGATGATGAAGGCCACATCGCACCCTTCGGTCATCCAGTCCTTCATTTGCGCGGCAAGCTGTTTTGTAGTGGGGGTCGCACCATGTTCATCCAGTGCAATGCGGCGGCAGGCGGGCGGCAGGGCGGCTGTGATGCGCTGCGCCTCCAACCCCATGATTTGCTGCGTGCTTTTTCCGGTGGTGCGCGGCTCCGGTTTGATTTCCAGCAGTTCCAGCCTGGTTTCCCTGGGCATGCGTTTGGCGTATTCGTTGTAGCCTGTCGTAATCCAGTCAGGCATTTTGTGTCCGACGGTCGCGATCAGCAGTTTCACTTTGGCGCGGGCGCGAGCTTAGGGCGGGCGGCTTGTGCCTTGCTCCACAGTTCTTCGAGATTGTAATAGGAACGGATGGCAGGCTGCATGATGTGCACCAGCACTTCACCCAGATCCACCAGTATCCATTCGCCGGTTTCTTCGCCTTCGCGGCCGGAAATGGTTTCGCCCAACTCTTTTAGTTTGACGACCACATTGTCGGCCAGCGCCTTGGTCTGGCGGGTCGAGGTGGCGGAGGCGATGATCATGCGGTCAAACAGCGAACTGAGTTTGCTGGTGTCGATCACGGTAATGTCGGTCGCCTTGATGTCTTCGAGTGCTGCGACGACGGCCTGGGTTTTTTCTTCGGTAGTTAACATGGTGTATATAAATGATGTTGATAAATGTAATGGGCCACCGTTGCCGGTAACAGGTAACGGATGGTGCGATTTTCCGCCACGCGATTGCGTATCATCGTGGCTGATATTTCCAGTTTCGGGATCGCGAGTTCAGCAATCCCGCCGGCAGGCTGTTGCGACAAAAAGTCCACGCTGCACAGGCGTTGCCGGTAATGCTGATACAGTTGCGGCGCTGCGTTGTGGATACGTTTTTCCAGCGTGAAACCGGGGCGGTAGCCCACCACGATATGCGCGAGTGTCAGTATATGCTCCCACTCGTGCCAGGTGTGCAGTTGCAGGAAAGCATCGCCGCCCATCAGCAGGCAGATCGGCTGTGCTGCGCCCAACTCGCTGCGCAACTGATGCAGCGTATCGACGGTATAACATTTATTCGCGCCGTTGACCTCGCGTTCATCCAGTACAAAAGCGGGTTGATCGGCGATGGCCAGTTTCACCATAGCGCTGCGGTGCGCTGCCGACACCTGCGGCGTGTCCCGGTGCGGCGGCACGCCTGCCGGGATGAAGCGGATTTGCTGCAACTGCGCCAGCTCCAGCATTTCCTCGGCCAGCCGCAGATGACCATAATGGATAGGGTCAAATGTGCCGCCGAGGATGCCGATCGGTTTCAACTAACGTGCATGGCAAGAAGCCACCCGAAAAAACGAACTTGCCATGCACGTTCCCTCACCCAAACCCTCTCCCCTGGGGGAGAGGGAACAAACGAATGCTTGCGCTAATTTCATATTAAAGGGCCAGTCGGCGTATGTCGGACAGCACCTGCGCGAGATAGGCGGTGAAACGTGCCGCTGCTGCGCCGTCAATCACGCGGTGGTCGTAGGAGACCGACAAGGGCAGCATCAGACGCGGTACAAAGTTGCCGTCCTGGTACACCGGTTTCATGGCTGAGCGTGACACGCCCAGAATGGCGACTTCCGGCGCGTTGATGATGGGTGTGAACGCTGTGCCGCCGATGCCGCCCAGGCTGGAAATGGTGAAGCAGCCGCCCTGCATGTCGTTGGCGGTGATTTTCTTCTCGCGCGCACGTGCCGAGATTTCGGCAAGTTCAGTGGCAAGTTGCACGATGCCCTTTTTATCCACATCACGCAGTACCGGCACCATCAGACCGTCCGGCGTATCCACCGCCACCCCGATATGATAATACTGTTTGAGGATCAGATTTTCGCCGTCCAGCGAGGCATTGAATTTGGGGAATTTCTGCAGTGCCGCGACCACTGCCTTGAGCATGAAGGCCAGCGGGGTGATCTTGATGTCCTGCTTGGCGTATTCTGCGCCCAGTTGTTTGCGGAAGGCTTCCATGTCGGTGATATCCGCCTCGTCAAATTGCGTGACATGCGGAATGCTGACCCAGTTGCGATGCAGATTGGCGCCGGAAATCTTCTGGATGCGGGACAGCGGCTGGGTTTCAATCGCGCCAAATTTGGCGAAATCGAACACCGGCATCTCCAGCACCTGCAAACCGTTGCTGCCTGCTGAGGCACGCGGTTGCGCCAGCGCCGATTTGACGAAACCCTGCACGTCGTCGCGCGTGACGCGACCCTTTTCACCGCTGCCGGTAACGCGAGAAATATCGACACCCAGTTCGCGTGCAAAGCGACGAATGGCCGGGCTTGCATGCGCCAGTCCGCCGGAAGATGAGGTTTGAGCAGACGCTGCCGCTGCAACAGGGATTGGCGCTGCGACAGGCACCGCGACCGGTGCCGGGTTTGCTGCGGCAACGGGGGCGGCTGGCGCGGCGTCAGGTGCTGCCGTCTCGCTGGTTTCCAGTACCAGGATCAGCGAGCCTTGCGAGACCTTGTCGCCGATTTCGACGCGCAGTTCTTTCACGACGCCGCTGAAGGGCGAAGGTACGTCCATCGCGGCCTTGTCGGTTTCCAGCGTCAACAAGGTATCTTCCTCGCTGATCGTGTCACCTACCTTGACCATCACTTCGATGACACTGACGCCTTTGTAATCGCCGATGTCCGGCACTAATATCTGTTTCATTCCTGACACGTAATTCTCCTTGCCTAAACTTTCGGCTCTACCCTTTAATCTTGTACCTTGTACCTTGTACCTTGTACCTTAGATTGTCACCGGGTTGGGTTTGTCCGGGTTGATGTTGTAAAGTGCGATCGCGCGGCTGACTTCGGAAGCCTTGATCGTGCCTTCATCGGCCAGCGCCTTCAGGGCGGCAACGGCGACATAGAAACGATCCACTTCAAAGAATTCGCGCAGGTGTTTGCGGGTATCGGAACGACCGAAACCGTCCGTGCCCAGCACCTTAAAGCGTCCGGGCAGGAAGTTGCGGATCTGGTCGGCGAATGAGCGCATGTAATCGGTTGCGGCAATTACCGGGCCGGCGTGGCCGCTCATGCATTGCTCGACGTAGCTTGTGCGCGGCTTGTCTTCCGGATGCAGCATATTCCAGCGTTCGCAATCGATGCCGTCGCGGCGCAGCTCGGTAAAGCTGGTCACGCTCCAGATATCCGAATTTACGCCGAAATCCTTTTCCAGCAACTCGGCTGCAGCAATCACTTCGCGCAAAATCGTGCCGCTGCCCATCAATTGCACAACGGGTTTTTTCTGTTTGCTGATTCCTGAATCCTGACTCCTGAAGAGGTACATGCCTTTGATGATGCCCGCTTCCGCGCCTTCCGGCATGGCAGGATGCGCGTAGTTCTCGTTCATCAGCGTGAGGTAATAGAACACGTCTTCCTGTTCAATATACATGCGGCGCATACCGTCATGGATGATTACCGCCAGCTCGTAGGCAAAAGTCGGATCGTAGGACACGCAGTTGGGGATCATCGCTGACATCAGATGGCTGTGACCATCTTCGTGCTGCAAGCCTTCGCCGTTGAGCGTGGTGCGCCCTGCGGTGCCGCCCAGCATGAAGCCGCGTGCGCGCATGTCGCCCGCCGCCCAGGCCAGATCGCCGATGCGCTGGAAGCCGAACATCGAGTAGTAAATATAAAAAGGCAGCATGGCCTTGCCGTGGTTGGCATAGGCGGTGGCCGCCGCGATCCACGAGGACATCGCGCCGGCTTCGTTGATACCTTCCTGCAAAATCTGTCCGGTCTTGTCTTCCTTGTAGAACATCAGCTGATCCGCATCCTGCGGGGTGTACAGTTGGCCGACCTGAGAGAAAATGCCGAGCTGACGGAACATGCCTTCCATACCGAAGGTGCGCGATTCATCCGGCACAATCGGCACGACCTGACGGCCGATATTCTTGTCCTTGACCAGAATACCCAGCATGCGCACGAAGGCCATAGTCGTCGAAATTTCGCGACCATCGGTGCTTTTGAGTAATGAGTCAAACGCGGTAAGCGCGGGAATTTTCAGCGCTTCGGTCGCCGGATTGCGCGCAGGCACCGACCCCATCTTGGCGGTACGCTCCTTCAGGTATTTCATCTCCAGGCTGTCTTCAGGCGGACGGTAGAAGTTCAGACTGGTGACTTCCGCGTCGTTCAACGGCAGATTGAAACGGTCGCGGAAGGCAAGCAACACCTGTCCTGCCATTTTCTTCTGCTGGTGCGTGATGTTCTGCGCTTCGCCCGCTTCTCCCATGCCGTAGCCCTTGACGGTCTTGGCCAGAATCACGGTGGGCTGGCCGGTGTGCTTGGTGGCCGCCGCATACGCTGCATACACTTTGTGCGAATCGTGGCCGCCGCGATTGAGGCGCCAGATTTCATCATCCGACATGTCGGCGACCATTTCCAGCAGTTCCGGATATTTGCCGAAAAAGTGTTCGCGTACGTAAGCGCCGTTTTTGGATTTGTAGGTCTGGTATTCGCCGTCCACCACTTCCTGCATGCGTTTTTGCAGCAGACCGTTCTTGTCCTTGGCGAACAAGCGATCCCACTGGCTGCCCCAGACGACCTTGATGACGTTCCAGCCGGCGCCCCTGAAGACGCCTTCGAGTTCCTGAATGATCTTGCCGTTGCCGCGTACCGGTCCGTCCAGACGCTGCAAGTTGCAGTTCACCACAAAGATCAGATTATCGAGTTTTTCGCGCCCGGCCATTGAAACGGCGCCCAGGGATTCCGGTTCATCCGTTTCACCGTCGCCCAGATAGGCCCAGACTTTACGGCCGTCGGTTTGCACCAGGCCGCGATGTTGCAGATAGCGCATGAAGCGCGCCTGATAAATCGCCATCAGCGGGCCCAGACCCATCGATACGGTGGGGAACTGCCAGAAATCGGGCATCAGCCACGGATGCGGGTAGGAAGACAAGCCGTCGCCTGCTGCTTCCTGACGGAACTTGTACATCTGTGCTTCGGAGAGGCGGCCTTCGAGGAAGGCGCGCGCGTAGACGCCGGGGGAGGAATGTCCCTGAAAATACACCAGGTCTCCGCCGTGCGTGTCGGTCTTGCCGTGGAAAAAATGGTTGAATGCTACGTCATACAGCGTTGCGGCAGAGGCGAAACTGGCGATATGGCCGCCCAGTTCCGATGAATCGCGATTGGCATTGAGCACCAGTGCCATGGCGTTCCAGCGCATCAGCGCGCGAATGCGGTGTTCCATTTCGAGGTTGCCGGAAGATCTTTCTTCGTCTTCCAGCGCGATACTGTTGCAATAAGGGGTGGTCGCGCTAAAGGGCACGCCGGCACCGGAACTTCTTGCTTTGTCGATCAGCTGGCCCAGCAGAAAATGGGCGCGTTCTGCGCCTTCATGTTTCAGTACCGACTCAAGGGCATCCAGCCATTCCTGGGTTTCCTGCGGATCGTTATCGGGTAAATTCGCCATCTTTCACTCTCTCACTAAAATTGTTGTAGCATGACGCCACAGTCTATGGTTTCTGATTCGGTGATAATCCAGTCGACACGGACATCGGTCGCTTCCTGTGGAAGCGGTGCCACGATCTGCAAGCCGTACGCGGCCACCGCCAGTATCGGCCGCGGCGCGGCGCAAGATGCCAGCAGCTTGTCGTAAAATCCCCCGCCATAACCCAGTCGCGCGCCATTCCGGCTGAACGCAATTCCGGGCATCAGGACGAATTCTACCTCATTTATTGTATTTAGCCGTTCGCAGCGTTCAATGACGGGCTCGCGTATTCCCCACAATCCCGGCGCCAGCTGGATTTCGGGGTCGTCAACCCAGTACAGATCAAGCCGGTTGGTATGGCGATTGACCCGCGGCAGCGCCAGGCGTTTGCCGTCTTTGAGCACACGCGCTATCCAAACATCGCTGGCAAATTCGCTGCCGAAATTCATGTAGCCCAGCACGGCACTAGCATTGTTATATTCCGGCATTTGCAGCAACCGTTCGGTGATCGCCGCATTATGGGCTGCGCGCACGTCAGGCGGAAGCTGCTCGCGCAACGACAGGATACTTTGCCTGATTTGCTGCTTTGTCGGTGTTTGGTGCAGCATGCTCAATTTTTGGACTGATTCGCATCGTGTAGCAACAAGGTCTGGCTGCATTGCAGAAACTCATCAAGATTATTTTGAATGATGCTCACGGTGATCGGCAGTTGCAAAGTCTGATAGTCATGCACCGCGATGTTGCGAAAGCCGACCATGTGTTTGAGGCTCTCGGCCAAGGCAGCGGTGATCCATCCGCCTTGCATCAGCAGTGCAAACACGTCGCGCGCGCTTTGCGGAACGCCCAGTTTTTCGCGGCGGATCAGTTGCTGGCCCATGTCCAATGCAGCCTCGCAGGCGCGCTGTATGTTCAGAATGGCCGCATCCTGCCGGGTATAACTGGCCGCAAAAGTGGCAGGATCGCGTTCGTATTCTTCCCGAGCTCGCGCCACACCACGCTTGAGGGTGGCAGCTCTGGTGATAAGAACATCATCATACATAAATTCTCCCTCTTTTTGAATTTCGTCGAGCAATCCTGCGCGTGAAGTATCAAGCTCGGTCTTTTCGCTCAACATGGCAGACTCGAACAATGATGCCTGCGCATCCTTCGCCCACCAACGTTCGCCGCTTGTAAGAATCTGGTACTGCATGACTGTAGAGGCTGCGCGCATATCGAGCAAGTCTACCGGACAACCTGACAGGTCAGCCAATTCGCCAGCCAGCTTCCAAAGGGTTAAAGGCTCGGCATAGCCTGCCACCAGCACCGCCAGATCGAGATCGCTCTCACGATTCGCAGTACCCTGCACGCGGCTGCCAAAAGCGTAAATCGCCAGAAGGTCAGGTACGCGCGCTTGCAGTGTTTGCAGGATGGCGTCGCGGTTCATATCGCCTCATCTCCCAGCTCGCGCTCAATCTGCTCGATGCTTGGTAAGCTCGATTCCAGTTCGGTTGGCAACGCACGGGTCAGATCAAAGGTAGAAATGCCTATCGGTTTATCCATCCCTCGCAAGGCATATTCGGCCAACACCTTGTTTTGCTCCTGGCAAAGTATCAGCCCGATAGTAGGCGTGTCGGTTTGATGCTTCAGCACATCATCTACCACGCTGCAATAAAAATTCATTTTCCCTGCGTACTCGGGCTTGAATGCGCCGCGTTTTAACTCGATGACCACAAAACAGCGCAATTTTAAATGATAAAAAAGCAGGTCGATATAAAAATCCTGATCATCTACTTCAATGCGATGCTGGCGACCGACAAATGCAAAACCTTGCCCCAACTCCAACAAGAATTTTTCCAGATGTTGAATCAAGCCAGTCTCCAATTCACGCTCATGAAATGGTTCTGTCAGTGTCAAAAAGTCAAACAGATAGGGATCTTTCAGTGCATGTTGGACAAGATCGGATTGAGGGTTTGGCAAACGCGCAGAAAAATTGCTGGTGGCGTTGCCTAGCCTCTTGTGTGCGGCAGTTTCAATCTGAATCGCCAAAATATTGCGGCTCCATCCGTTGGTGAAAGTTGCTTCCGCATACCAGATGCGGGTTGCACGGTCTTTCACACGTTGCATGAGCAACACATTGTGCGCCCACGGAATTTGGGCAACCGCCTGCTGCCCTATTTCGGTAGATGGTGCATCTCCTGGCAATTGGGCAACCAGTGGTTGCCCAATTTCATCCATGATAAAGAGCGTTGGATACTCGCGAAAAAATTGCAGCATCAGCTTGATGTTGCGTTCGGAAAAACCCTTTTCTTCCGGCAGTTCGTTGTATAAGTCTTTTACAAGTCTCGGGATAACGGCGGCTCCCCAGCCCTCTTGCTTTTGCCGCCCGTCAATCAGACGGCCGATATCCCAATACAATGCCATTAATTCACGATTGACAGCCAGGATCGCCCGAGTTTGCGCCTGTCGGATGCGATGCTTGATGTCGCTCAGCAGGGCGGGATAATGCAGTGTAGAGCCTGGTTTGTCAGCATTCATATTGCCTCCCCATTACAAATACCGCTGCATGATGGCCTGCTTTTTGGCGGGTGCGGCAGAAATAACGGCTTGCGCTTCCGCAATGGCGCGTTCCAGCACTTCGATTTCTGCAACAAGCTTTTGCTGTTCTGCAAGAGGCGGAACGGGCACTTTGATGTTGCGCATTATTGTTGCGTTGATGTTCGCCTGATTGATCGACTTGGATGCCTTGCCTTTTGCCTCCTGTTGGAATGCTTTGGAATTCATCATTTGCGTCAAGAACAATGGCAATGCTTTAGAGGTGTCCGGCACAACACGCACCAGATACGAGGCAAAACAGTATTCACCTTCCAAATCAAACAAGCCTGTTTTGCCAACATGCTCGATGCTGTTAGTACGGTTGAATAGCACATCGCCCCGATTCAATTTGTACTTAGCGAACTCCTCGGCAGAGATGTCGGCACGCTTCATCGATCCGCCGTCAAACATACGTCCCTGAATAATCTCGTTCATGCGGAAAATCTTGTAGCCGAGACCGATTTCATTCATCTGTTCTGACAAACCGTATTGCACCGCATGCGCGAGTTGGTCGATTTCAATATGCGGCACGTTGGAGGCATAGACCCCATCAACATGGCTTTCTACTTTGGATAGTGCGGCTGTAATGCTGTTCTGCGCGGAAGCTGTTTCAGCATCGACCGCTTCGCATTCGGTGACGATTTGTTGCTGGATGTCGAGAGGCGGGAGAGGAATTTGAATTTCCCCGATTGTGCCTAGCGTCAATTCAATCTGACCACTTGCACCATCCGCTAAGCTTTCCAACGTCTTGAATCCAATTCGTGCCAGTGAATACAGACCGAACTTAGGATTCAATCGTTCGCTGGCTCGGAAAATTGATACATGACTGTCTGCTACAAATGTACCAGGCAAGTCAAAATAAGTTACTCGCCCTGCCGTTCCTTTGCCGGTTGAGTTGATGAGCAAATCGCCTGGCCGAAGCTGACGCTCATCGAGCACAAAAATATCTTCAACAAAATGTTTTTCGGAAAAATCGAATTCAAAGTAACCACGCGCCTGCCCCGACTTGATGATCTGAATGGATGAAGTGCCATATTTGGCGGATTTGCCGCGACGTAACATCGAATGCAAGTTGGCAAGTTTTTCCATTGGGTAGCGGTTGCTTAAAAGCAATATAGATTTTTTCGCTATGAGTGCAATCTGTTTCTCAAATGTCACCCTTGAGAAATCCAGCATATCCACGAGACGTGCGGTGCTGGCGTATTCGCTTAGTGCGGACGGAATTACAACTCCCTCGCTCACACCGCCGTCATTCCCGCGCAGGCGGGAATCCAGCGGTTTTATTATCAAGGCTGTGTGGCTTTGTTCCCCGCTTTGCGGGGCGGTTGTTTGATTATCTGGATTCCCGCCTGCGCAGGAATGACGATCACTTTTCCCAGCCTGATGAAACGAAAAGTTCGCGGCAATCAGGCTGTTCAGTTTCTCGGCGTTGTCGCGGTCGGTTTCGTCATACAGCAGCGTCATGTGATGGCCATTCGCATCCTTGCTGATCTGAATTCCTTCATTGCCTTTTGCACTGCTCCACTCGTAACCGAGAAATTTCTTTTGTGCCTTGTTGTCGTTCGGGCTGCGAATGATGAGCACGGGATTGGGCTGATCGGATGCCATGACAAAATGATAAAGCTTGTCACGCTCGATGTCTTGAGCGAAAGCGACAAAGCGCTTTTCGATTTCGGCATCCTGCTCCGTTTGCAACTTGGCCTTGTGGCCGCGCTGTTTTTTCAGATTGACGATTTCGCTTCTGGCATCAAATGCCTTGCGGTATTGGGCAAAGGTGTCATGCGCCAAAAGCGCCGCGTTGGGCTGCCCATGCAGCAGTGTGCTGTAATCATCTGTTGCAATGCCATTGTGTGCGGCATATTGGGCGATCAGATGGGTGTCCAGATAGGGCGTTCCCTCACCCTCAACCCCTCTCCCGGAGGGCGAGGGGCGTGATGAGTTGAACCATTGTGTCACGCGCTCACGGTAGTGCTCGGCAGTATCCGGCATGGTTTGCTTGCGGCGCAGGAATAAGGTGACCGTGTTGGTGCCGGTCTTGCCAAACGTGCCGCTGCCAAACTCGGCAATCGCAACGAGATCAAAATACTGCAACAGAATTTCGCGGGTCTTGACGTAGGTGTTGCCGCCATTGGACAGAATGCTGGATGGCAGAATCAGTGCGGACACACCGCCGGACTTCAACAACTGTTTTGCGCGTTCAATAAAAAAAGTTTCGATACTGTTGGCAGTGTCGAGCTTGTCTATGGTGTCGGACAAGCTATAAGCGGCGCGCTCAGTGTCGCTGAGTGTTTCGAGAAAACCGCGCACGCTATAAGGTGGATTCGCCACCAGCAGATCAAAGCTGGCATCCTGAATTTCGGGGAATGCGCTGTGTTGATTGACCAGCGCATCGCCGTAGCAAATGTTGATATCCTGCTGACCGTACATGAAGGCTGAGACCTTGGCGACTTTGGATAAACGATATTCTTTTTCGATACCAAAAATCGCCTTGTGATACTCGACCATCTCGACCTGTTTGTGTTGTGCCACCAGCGGTTTAAGCTGGGAAGCGAGCTCATTGAGAAAGTGCCCCGCACCACAGGCGTAATCAATTGCCTTGGGTGGCGTGGCGCTATTTTTAACCAGGCTCTGTAACGGCAGGCTCATCAGTATGAACTTGCAAATGGGCATAGGGGTGAAGTATTGCCCTTCGCTCTGCTTCACGCCTTGATCGAGGAAGCCCTCGAACATGTCGCCTAAAAATTGATTATTCCCTGATGTATTCGTTAAGCGTATGTCCTGCCACATTTGCAGAATTTTCAGCAACACCTCGGCGTTTTGATAAAACAACTTTTCGTTGTGTACGTCGATCAGTGAAAAATCGTTGTTGGTGAAGAACTTCTGTTGCAGGAATAGATGCCAGACCGCTTTTTGTGTGGCGTCAGGGTTTTGTCGGATAAAGCGCATCGCATTGCGTACAGCGGTTTGATCGATGTAGGTAATGCGCTCACCCAGAAACTTTCCCATGCCTGCCTGGTAGAGCTGTTGCAGGCGGTCGAGCAGTTCAAAATGCGTGTCGTAAGCGACACCCTTCCAGTAAAACTTGAGTTCGTGCGGGTTTTCGGTTTCATCGACCAGCTTGCACAGAAACAGATTGACCAGTTTGTCGAAAGCATTTTCTCGACCGGATACATTGTGCTGGCGAAGGATGGTGGCGAACTCGTGGTACTTTTTCTGTTGATCGGCAGCGGAGATGGGATTCAAATCAGCAAGAGAGTATTTGTCTTTGCCGATGTGATACGGCTGGATATTGTCCTCAAAAATCCCTTTGCTGGTGAAGTCGAGTTTGTATGTGTCGCGCCAAACAGCGTAGCGTTCCTTAACGTCAGTAACGGATTTGAAGCTTTTGAAGTCGGGCTTGTCATCAAGATATTTTTCGTTGTCCCTGTGGGCGATGATATGGCTCTGATAGCGCAATGCGCCATTGTCCAGATCAGAAGCATAGAGACATAAAAATTGCGTTTCACTGATTTGCTGGGCATAGCTGAAAAGCCGGTCGCCATGTTGCAATGTGTTGCGCCAAGCCTTGTCAAATTCACGTCCTGCGGTTTTGCATTCGAATAGCAGCAGCGGTTTTTTTTGGTTGTCCGATACCAGAATATCTGCGCGCCCGCCGCTTGCGCCGTGCCCCAGCTTCCATTTTGGTTCCAGCTCGATGTGTTCGGATTTGTAGCCTTTTTCCAGCAGTCGATGCACACATTCCAGCACCACAAAATTTTCCGGGCTTTCAAAGTTGCATGTGTAATCGCCGTTGACGGTCAGTCCTTCAGGATAGGTGATCCACTCCTTACCGGTATCGACTTTTAAAATGGCGGTGCCGATCGTCTTGCTGTATATCGCGCCCTGTTTCTTGAAGCCAAGTTGCGTCAATAGTTGCGGCAGTGTGTCTTTGGAAATCATCAGTTGTTTTTGGTTGTTTTGTTTACTTTGCCGAGCAGGCCGCCTGCATCCTTCTCACCCAGTTCCATCTTTGGCACAGCATTTTTAATGCGCTTTTCAACTTCTTTGATGTGTTCGGCGGGTGGAATTTGTTCAGGAAGTGTTCCGCCGATGCGTTCAATGGCGGCACGTACTTCCTTGCCGACTTGTTCGTGTGTGCGGATAGCGTGCTGCTGGCTGCTGATGCTATCGCGTGCCAGTTTGTCGCGGGTTTGGGTCATACGGAATTGATTGGCAGCCAGTTCCGTGGAGTTCATGCGATCCAGTAATTGTTCCTTGGCAGGGATGTTCTTTTTGGCTTTTATGGCTTCGCCGCCAAGCCCGCCATATAAGCCTTTGTAGCCTGCGTCGTGGAATACGCCGAACATTTTGTCATGGACGCCAGCTTGCCGTGCAGCACCAGAAAGCATCTTGAATTCTTCGGAGGTCTGCTTACGTAATTCCAACCGCTCTTGGTCGGCGGCGAGTTGTTCGCTGAGTTCTTGTTTGCGTGCCTGTATGGCGAAATATTTTTGCGCATAGGCGATTTCAGGTTTGCGCGAGTCACCGTTTTGGGCGATCAAATAACAGGCGAAGCGAGACAGTTGGTAATCATCTACTTCGCGTGCGCTCCCCGATCCCAATATGACCATTTTGCCGGCGCCGGCAAAATGGTTCTGCGAATTATTTCCTGATTGCTCACAAGAGGTTATAGCGCGATTGATGGCATCTTCAAAACGACGCCATTGGGAATATCCCAGCGTCTGTTGCAGGTCGCGTGCACTCCAAAATTCAGCACCGTGGACATTGGACTGTTTTAAGTCTTCAAAAGATTGGCCGCCTATGGTCGGTGTGGCTTTCGTGATCATATTGAATGCCTTGGTAAAGATGCTTGGAAAGTTTGTTGTATCAGATTCTTGAATGAAAGATGCTCTTGGAAATTTTTCCAGCTCAATTGTCTACGCACTGAGCAGGTAATATGTTTGTCCAGAAACCCATCTGCAAAGCGCCCTGCATGCATGTAGTGTTCAGACATGAATCAGATCCTTTTCTATATAAGGCTTCAATTCGGCGCGGATGACGCTCTTTTGCACCAGATCAATGGGACATTCGAGCAAGTCTTCCAGGTAGAACTGCACGCCGAAATATCGTTTCGCCGTAGAGCGTCCATCGAACTCCACCAATAAATCAACATCGCTGCCTTCACTCGCTTCATCGCGCGCGGTTGAACCGAACAAGGCTAAATCGGTAATGCCGAAACGCCGTACCAACTCGGGTTTGTGTTCGGTCAGTAACCTAAGTGCTTCATCTTTGCGCATTGCTCTCTCCTGCACTGCTGTATGCCGCAATTTTACCCAAGAAACAGCTTGTACGCCGGGTTGTCGGTTTCATCCCAGTAGCGGTAGCCCAGCGTGTCGAGAAACTCGCTGAACGCCTGTTTGTCGTGATCCGGCACCTGCATGCCGACCAGCACGCGTCCATAATCCGCGCCGTGGTTGCGGTAGTGGAACAGGCTGATGTTCCAGCTGTGATTCATGCTGTTCAAAAACTGCATCAAGGCGCCGGGTCGTTCGGGAAATTCGAAGCGGTACAGAATTTCGTCGTCCACCTCAGGCGCATGACCGCCGACCAGATGGCGCAGGTGCAGCTTGGCCATTTCGTTGTCGGACAAATCCAGCGTCGGCAGCTTGTGAGTTTGCAGTTTTTCCACCAGTTCGGTGGATTCGACGGCGTTCTTTACCTGTATGCCGACAAACACGCGGGCGGATTTCGGATCGGCAAAGCGGTAATTGAATTCGGTGATATTGCGGCGGCCCAGCAAGGCGCAGAATTTGCGGAAACTGCCCGGCGTTTCGGGGATGGTCACGGCCAGGATGGATTCGCGTTTCTCGCCGATGTCGGCGCGCTCCGCCACAAAACGCAGGCGGTCGAAATTCATGTTGGCGCCGCTGCACACGGTGACCAGCGTCTCGCCCTTGATGCCTTCGCGCTTTGCGTAGAGCTTTGCGCCTGCAATGGACAACGCGCCCGACGGTTCGAGGATGGAGCGCGTGTCCTGAAATACATCCTTAATGGCGGCGCATACCGCATCGGTATCGACTAGGATGATTTCATCCACATATTTCTGGCAGATGCGCAGCGTTTCCTCGCCCGCCAGCTTGACCGCCGTGCCGTCGGCGAACAGGCCGACATCGGTGAGCTGCACGCGTTCACCCGCCTGCATCGACTGGCGCATGGCATCCGAATCAATGGATTGCACGCCGATGATTTTGATGTCAGGACGCAATTGTTTGACGTAGGCCGCGACCCCGGCAATCAACCCGCCGCCGCCGATTGCGCAGAATATGGCGTGTATCGGTTGCGTGCGCTGGCGCAATATTTCCATGCCGATGGTGCCCTGGCCTGCGATCACATCCGGATCGTCGAAGGGATGCACGAAGGTCAGCCGGTTCTTTTTCTCCAGTTCCAGCGCATGGTCGTAGGCGTCGCTGTAGCTGTCGCCGTGTAATACGATTTCAACGGCGCGCTGGCCGAAATGTTTGACCGCCTCGATCTTGACAGCCGGCGTGGTGGTGGGCATCACGATGATGGCACGACAGCCCAGCTTATGTGCGGAGAGCGCCACGCCTTGAGCGTGGTTGCCGGCCGATGCGGTGATCACGCCGCGCACCAGTTGCTCGGGCGTCAGTTGCGCCATCTTGTTATAGGCGCCGCGCAGTTTGAAGGAAAACACCGGCTGCATGTCTTCGCGTTTGAGCAAAATGGTGTTGCCGGTACGTGCCGACAAACTCGGTGCGGTTTCCAGCGGGGACTCGATGGCGACGTCATAGACGCGTGCGTTGAGGATGCGTTTCAAATAATCATTCATGTTTACCAGCCTTTCAGGCATGGAGATTAGCATAAAAGGATGCATTATCTCTTGCGATACGCTGTGAAATCGGTTCAAATGCTGCGCATGGATAATACACACGGCATCATCATACAAACTCAGGTGAGATACCTGCCCGATCAGTCCGACGAAACGGCTGATCGTTTTGTGTTTTCTTACACCATCAGCATCTCCAATCTGGGCAAGCAGGCGGCCCGACTGATCAGCCGCCACTGGGTCATCACCGACGCCTATAACCATGTTCAGGAAGTGCGCGGTCAGGGTGTGGTGGGCGAACAGCCGATGTTGCAGCCTAACCAGAGTTTTGAATATACCAGCGGTACGGTGCTGGCGACTCAGGTCGGTACGATGCGCGGCAGCTATCAGATGCGCGGTGACGATGGCGCGGATTTCGAGGTCGAAATTCCGGAATTCGTGTTAAGCGTGCCGCGTGTACTGCATTAATAGCGGTACTCGACTCAAACTTTTACTGCTGCCGCTGATTCTTCTGACGGCCTGTACCGTCACGCCGACCCCTAAAATCCTGGTTCCTGTTGTACCGCCTGTGGTAGAAGTGCCCGCACCGCCGTTTGCAGTGAGCCACTGGGAAATGCTGCCGGACTGGCAGAAAACCGATTTGCAGCCAAGCTTTGCGGCTTTTTTGCAAAGCTGCCGTGCGCTGGCTCGCAAGCCGGAATGGCAGGAAGTTTGTGCCAGAGCCGCTACCTTGTCGCAGCCGGATAACGAGGCGTTGCGCGCGTTTTTTGAGGATGCCTTCACGCCCTATCAGGTGTTCAATCCCGATGGTTCATCGCAGGGGCTGATTACCGGTTACTACGAACCCCGCTTGACGGGCAGTCTGTTCAAGACGGCGCGTTTCAAATACCCGTTGTATGCCGCGCCGGATGATCTGTTGACGATCGATCTGAGTGATGTTTATCCGCAACTCAAAGGCTTGCGTCTGCGCGGGCGGCTGCAAGGCCGTCATGTCGTGCCCTATTACAGTCGCGCCGAAATCGACGAGGGGCATGGCGGGCAGCGCGTACTGTTCTGGGTGGACAATCAGGTCGATCTGTTCTTTTTGCAGATACAGGGTTCCGGGCGCATTGAGCTGCCGGACGGGCGACTGGCCAAGGTCGGTTACGCCGACCAGAATGGTCACCCCTATGTTTCCATCGGCAAGAAGCTGATCGATGCGGGGGAGCTCACGCTCGATCAGGCGTCGATGCAGGGCATCAAGCATTGGGCGGAGCAAAATCCGGCTAAACTGGCCGCGTTGCTGGAACAGAATCCCAGTTACGTGTTTTTTCGTGAATTGCCGGAGAAATTGTCGGCGCCGTTAGGCGCACTGGGCGTGCCGCTGACCGATGCCTACAGTATCGCCATCGACCCGCACACCGTTCCCTTAGGCGCACCGGTGTTTCTCTCCACCACCTTCCCGAATACGGCAGAGCCGCTGAACCGTCTGATGATGGCGCAGGATACCGGCGGCGCGATACGCGGTGCGGTCAGGGCAGATTTTTTCTGGGGTTTTGGCGATCAGGCAGGCGCACAGGCGGGCCGCATGAAACAGCGCGGGCAGATGTGGGTGTTTTTTCCTAAAGGCGCAGAACCCGCGCTGAACTGACTGGTTCGAGTTGCCGCGTTGGATACCAGAAAACGCTGGCGCTTTAGTAAAAAACGACAAACCCAAATAATCCATCAGGTTGTCATTCCCGCGCAGGCGGGAATCCAGCAAGAAAAACATCCGGCGAATAACCAGCGGCTTGGCTAGCGTTGTTTGCTAGTTTAGCCGAATGGCAAGTTGTTTCATCAGCCGACACAACGAGCCGATAATCGATACGGTGAGTTTCGAAGAACGGCCAAATGGCGATGTTGACCCGCTTCGCGGGGAACTATTTAACCGTCTGGATTCCCGCCTGCGCGGGAATGACGGAATTTTACTATCTGGGATAAAGTAAAGATTGGCTTCATCGCGTTTGCTGCGTATGCAGGAATGCCTGGCATGTGTAATCGATTATTACATTTAAAATCAATTTGTTGTGATTGGCCTGGGTAGCTTATACAGAACGTGCTCCTGCATACAGTTGAAAAGTTCTGTTCATTTAACGTTAACTGCTTAAGGAGTATCAATGACTACAGCTATTGCTGCTCTTCTATCAATTTTTGGTGTCGTGGTCGGCGCTTTCTTACAGAACTACTTTTCGAGACAAAACAACGAGGCAAAACAACTTCTTGAATCGCGCAACCAAGCCTACATCGATTTTTTTGAGGCTGTATCTCCTGTGGTGTCGGCCCAGCGCATAGGTGAAAAAGAACAAGAGCTTGAGCAGTTAGCTAAACTCACTCATGCAAAGGCTCGAATCTGCATGTTTGGTGAGGAGTCCGTTGTTAGACATCTCGCGAAATTCTGGAACACTGGCGCATCATTAGAAACTGAGTCAGAAATTCTCGCGTTCATGCGCTTCATTTTCGACATCCGTAAGTCTCTTGGGCTAAAAGATAAGGAGTTTCTGAATGCTGAGGTGTCCCAGCTGTTATTCGCCATTAAGCCGCCACGCAGCTAACGAGAAGGAGGCAGACAATCAATGGGGGCAGACTCGATTGATCATGGGGGCGTGACTCTGCCAATGGCAGCCGCAAGAAGGCGGCAGAGAAATAGGAAATAGACCACAGCTTTCTAACGGGCATGGAGAAGCAAGCACCCCTGATAATGAAACTCGCCATGCCCGTTTCCCTCATCCAAACCCTCTCCCGGAGGGCGAGGGGACAAACGAACGCTTGCGCGAATTTCACGTTAATGCAACTCCCGTGTCATGGGGGCTGTGAAGCATGGCCTGTCCTGTCGCAGTCGTTTTCCTTGGCCCGTATTGCCGCTCAGGTGCCGGTTTGCGGTAGCGCTTCGTTCACCAGTTCCTTTGCTCTTGCCACGGCCTGCTCGTAGGTGTCGTAATTTTCTGCCGAGCGTTCGCCCACCCGGCATACCCAATGATCGTCGTAGGGCCAGATAAATCCGTGACATCTGCCGGATTGATCGATCACCTCATAATCATTGCGCAGCTGATCCTTTTTAAACAGGATCATTTCTTGGTGGCCCCATCCAGATGTTTTTCCAGATCTTCTGCGGAGAGATAGCCGGGAACCTGTGTGCCATCGGCAAAAATCAGGTTGGGTGTGCCGTTGACCTTGAGTTTCTTGGCCAGGGCGATGACCTTGTCGGTGGGGGCGGTGGTGCAGGTGGCGCTGGCCGGCCGGATGCCTCTTAACATCCAGTCATCCCAGGCTTTGGACGGTGACTTGGCGCATTCTACATTGCGTACGATCTCTTCCGATCCCGGGAAAATCGGGTAGAGGAACATGTACAGGGTGACATCGCTGACTCTGGAAAGCTCCTTCTCCAGCTTTTTGCAGTAAGGACAGTTAGGATCGGTAAAAAAGGCAAGCTTGCGTTTGCCGTTGCCTTTTACCTCTTTGATCGCAAGTTCCAGCGGAAGCTTGTCAAAATCGATGGCAAACAGCTGATGGCGGCGCTGATCGGAGAGATCGGCGCGCGTCTTGGTGTCGATGATGCTGCCGTCAAACAGGTATTTTCCGAGTTCGTCGGTGTACAGCAACTGATCGCCGATCACCACTTCGTAGAGACCGGCATAAGGGGTCTTGACGATATGTTCCAGCTTGCCGATGTTGGGGAATTTGTTTTGCAGTGACTGGCGGATTTCAGCTTCCCCTGCTTGTGCGGTGGAAACGGCTGCGAGCAGCAGCAGGGCGAGTATTTTTTTCATGGTTATGTGCTTTTAAGGTTAGTTAAGGGCGTGCTGCATCAGCATTTTTTTCAGCGAAGCAACGGAATTGGTCATATTTAAACCCAGATTGCGCAGATTGCGCAACAGGGGGTCGTGATTGCAGAACAGGTTTTTCAGGCCCCAGGTAGTGGCCTGCATGGTGTAGATATCTTCTTTGCGTTTTCGTTCATAGCGGCGCAATAATTGTGCATCGCCGCAGTCGCTGCACGCACCGCGATCCAGTAACAGTTGCGCCAGCTGGCGTGCATCGCGGAATCCGGTATTTACGCCCTGGCCGGCCAAGGGGTGCATGTTGTGTGCGGCGTCGCCGATCAGCGCTACCCGTGGCGCGCTGATATGGGGCAATGTCAGCAAGCGCAGCGGAAAGGCGGCAGCGGGCGTGATCAGCGTCAACTCGCCCAGCGTGCGGAGGGCGGCGTCCGCAACTCGTTCGCAGAGCGCTTCAGGTGACAGCGCCAGCAATTCACGCGCCTTGTCGGGGCTGACCGACCATACCATGGAAACACGGTTGCCGGGCAGCGGCAGCAAGGCCAGAATGCCATCTGCCTGAAACCACTGGTGGGCGATACCGCGATGCGGCAATTCGCAATTGAAATTAGCCACTACGCCGTGCTGCCGATAATCGACGGGTGCTGCGCTGATGCCCGCCTGATTGCGCACCCAGGAGTCGCGTCCGTCGGCGCCGACGATCAGGCTCGCTTGCAAGGTGCGGCCGTCTTCCAGCGTCAGTTCGGCGGTTTGATCGGAAAATGCGAGCGCGGCGCAGCGTGCCGGATTGAACAGATCAAAGTTGTCCTGATCCTGTAAAACTTGCCACAGCGCCTGATGCAGCGCACGGTTTTCAGCGATGCAGGCAAGTTCAGACACGCCCATCTGATAAGCGGAAAATTCCAGTTTCGCGCCTGTCCTGAGTTGAGCCGAAGGGCCGCTATCGCCGAAGATGCGCATTTCTTCGACTGGCGCGATGCGCTTTGCATCGAGCCGTGACCATGCGCCGATCTGGTCGAGAAAGCGGCGACTGCCCGGGCTGATTGCGTAAATGCGGCTGTCCCAGTCGTCGTCAACAGGGTTGCAAGTGGCTTGAATGCTGGCTTCCACCAGTGCCAGCGTCAGTCCACTGTCATGCAGCGCGGCAGCCAGACTGGCGCCCACCGGGCCCCCGCCTATAATCACCACATCGTATTGCGCCGAAGTTTTCATGACGCGCATGATAGCGATATTTTCCATGCCTGTCCCGATGCTTTATAATCCGCAACCCACTTATGAAAAGTTGTCCATGCGCATCGGTCCTTACGAATTAAAAAACAACCTTATCGTTGCCCCGATGGCCGGGGTAACCGACAGGCCGTTCCGCATGCTCTGCAAACGCATGGGTGCGGGCATGGCGGTCAGCGAGATGGTGGCGTCCAATTCGCTGCTGTATGGCTCCGAAAAAACCAAACGTCGCGCCAACCACGAGGGTGAGGTCGATCCGATTTCTGTGCAGATCGTCGGGGCGGATCCGAAAATGCTGGCGGAAGCCGCGAAATACAACGTGGATCACGGTGCGCAGATCATCGATATCAACATGGGCTGCCCGGCCAAGAAGATCTGCAATGTGATGGCAGGCTCCGCCCTGTTGCAGAATGAGCCGCTGGTCGGTCAGCTGCTGGAGGCGGTGGTGGGTGCGGTGAATGCGCCGGTGACGCTGAAAATTCGTACCGGCTGGGATACGCATAACCGCAATGCAGTGCGCATCGCGCAGATCGCCGAAGATGCGGGGATACAGGCGCTGGCGATACACGGCAGGACACGCGCCTGCGCCTATACCGGCAATGCCGAATATGACACGATTGCGGCCGTGAAAGCCAGCGTGAGCATCCCGGTGATCGCCAACGGTGATATCACGACGCCGGAAAAGGCGCGCTATGTGTTGCAGTATTCCGGCGCGGATGCGGTGATGATAGGCCGTGCGGCGCAGGGTCGCCCCTGGCTGTTCCGCGAAATTGAATATTTTTTGCAGACGGGTCAGCATTTGCCACCGCCTGAAGTAGCCGAGATTCATCGCGTCATGCTTGCACATGTCATTGATCTGTATGATTTTTATGGTGAGCAAAGCGGGCTGCGGATCGCGCGCAAGCATATCTCCTGGTATACCAAAGGATTGGCAGGGTCTGCGCATTTTCGTCATCAGATGAATCAGCTGGAAAGTGTTGCAGCGCAGATGGCAGCGGTGGACGAGTTTTTTGCAGAACAGGCGCAGCGCGGATTACAGCTGCATTATCTTGACGGGTTGGCAGCATGAGGACATATTCATGAGTGATTGTGCGATAGGCGAAAACGAAATAGCGCGCTACGTGCGCCGCGCGCTGGGCGAATATTTCAGCGATCTCGACGGAGAAGCGCCGGGCTGCGATTTGTACAACATGGTAATGAATTGTGTTGAGAAGCCGCTGGTCGAAATGGTGCTGGCACAGGCGGGCGGCAATCAGTCACGAGCGGCGGAAATGCTGGGCATCAATCGCAATACCCTGCGCAAAAAAATGATGCAGCACGGCATCGAGTAAAAACAGGAATCAGGATTCAGGATGCGGGATTCAGGATTCAGGATTCAGGCTTGCGACTACCGACTACCTACTAGCTACTAACGACTAACTACTTACGACTCTATAAAAATCATGGCGACCATCAAACAGGCACTCATCAGCGTTTCGGACAAGTCCGGCGTACTCGAATTTGCAAGAGGATTAAACGACCTTGGTGTCAAAATTCTCTCCACCGGCGGTACGGCCAAGCTGTTCATGGACAACGGCATTCCGGTCACCGAAGTGGCCGATTACACGGGCTTTCCGGAAATGCTCGACGGGCGTGTCAAGACGCTGCAACCCAAGGTGCATGCCGGCATACTGGCGCGCCGCGATCTGCCCGAACATGTCGCGACTTTAGCGAAACACGGTATTCCTACCATCGATCTGGTGGTCGTGAATCTGTATCCCTTCGCGGCGACCGTCGCAAAGTCTGGTTGTACACTGATTGACGCGATCGAAAACATCGACATCGGCGGACCGACCATGGTGCGTGCGGCGGCCAAGAATCACGGTCATGTCGCGATCGTCACCGATCCGATTGATTACGCCGATGTGCTGGCTGAGATGCAGACCAATGACTGTTCGGTATCCGATGCGACGCGTTTCGATCTGGCGAAAAAGGCATTCTCGCATACGGCGGCCTACGATTCCGCGATCAGCAACTACCTGACGACCGTGAACAGCGATAGTGTGCGTACCGAGTTTCCGGCGCAAATTAACTTTAACTTCGCCAAGGTTCAGGAAATGCGTTACGGCGAGAATCCGCATCAGAAAGCCGCTTTTTACCGCGACCTGACGCCGCTGCCGGGCAGTATCGCCAACTATACGCAGGTACAGGGTAAGGAGCTTTCCTACAACAATGTAGGCGATGCGGATGCGACCTGGGAACTGGTCAAGACCTTCGATCAATGCGCCTGTGTGATCGTCAAGCACGCCAACCCCTGCGGCGTGGCGATTGCGGATACCCCGTTAAACGCCTATAAACTGGCTTACGCGACCGATACCACCTCGGCGTTTGGCGGCATCATCGCCTTCAACCGCGAACTGGATGCCGAAACAGCGACGCAGATTACAGCCAATCAGTTTGTCGAGCTCATTATCGCGCCGAGTGCGACTGAAGCAGCGCTAGCTGTTACTGCTGCCAAGCAAAACGTGCGCGTGTTAGTTGTGCCGCTGTCCGATGCGCACAACCAGTTTGATTTCAAGCGCGTAGGCGGCGGCTTGCTGGTGCAAACCCCGGATATTTTGAATGTGCAGGCCGCGCAACTTAAAGTGGTAACGCAGACACAGCCGACTGCAGCACAGTTGCAGGACCTGCTGTTTGCCTGGCGCGTTGCGAAATACGTCAAATCCAATGCCATCGTGTTCTGCAAGAACGGCCAGACGCTGGGCGTGGGAGCAGGGCAGATGAGCCGTGTGGACAGTACCAAGATTGCCGCGATCAAGGCGCAAAATGCAGATCGGAAGAGCGTCGTGTAGGGAAAGAGTGTATTACTCACCGTG
>CAMTUO010000001.1:0-73988 GCA_947084955.1 uncultured Gallionella sp. | reverse complement strand
TCAAACTCTTCAGTTTAATACCTGTTTTGGTTCACTGCTGAACCGGTCTTACTCAAAGAAAATCACTTAACATGATTTTTTTCGACTTTGCGTAAGGTACTACTATATATTTTAAAGTCGTTAATTCCACCCCTAAGAATGGAAAAACTTCCCGAAAACCAAGTACCTACACTCGTCGATTGTTTAATTTATTTTTTAAAGAGCGATCGCTTGTCAGCGAAGAGGTGCGCATTATAGAGACTTAATTCTTTCTGTCAACTTTAATTTCACACTCTATTTAAATCTTTTTCAACAGCGGAACGACTTTCAAAAACGCAATCACATTTGATTTTTAAAGCTTTTTGGTTAACCCTCAAGCTCCGCCTTCAACCTCGTTCCCTTGAAGAGGTGCGCATTATAGAGATTCAAATCCTCACGTCAACACCTTTCGGAAATATCTTTGAAATACTTCGCCGACATACTGGCGGACTGCGGTTTTTACTGTTCAGCAACACCCAGAATTCAAACCCAAGGCCTTTGATTGCTTGTAACTATATCTCCCGCAATACAGACATACCGCATTATTAAAAAATAATATGTCGTTATTTACCACCTGAGAACATCTCAACTTAACTTGCGTACTCTTAAATTCCACAACTTTGAGCCCCTGAAATTAAATTATTTCGATCAATTAACCATTCATTGATAGAATGCCATAACTATCAATAACAGGTGACGGCTCATCAAATGAAATCCGCATTCTGGAAAACCGATTGGTTTCTGGGGCTGTCGATAGCGCTCGTCTTTTTGTTGATCGCTCATACCGGCCTGATGCAAAGTCTGGAACGTAAAGCTTACGACATTGGGATACAGGCATCGAACCATACGCCAAGTGACAAAATCGCCGTTATCGCAATAGACGAACAGAGCATTGCCAACCTGGGTCGCTGGCCGTGGTCGCGTGATATACATGCAAAAATGATCGACATCCTGTCCGCTGCCCATGCACGTGTGATCGGCAACACGGTACTGTTTCTTGAACCGCAGATTGATCCAGGCCTGGCCTACATCGAACGTCTGCTCAAACTACAGGAATCATCTGCTCTCAAAAACACCAGAGATCCTGCCCTGCAAGCCGAATCTGACAGCATGGGAGCCCTGCTGCACGAGGCGGAACAGAAGCTCAATACTGACCGCACCTTGTCGGACAGCATGGCAAAATCGAAGAATGTGCTGCTGGCTATGCTGCTTGAATTAGGGGAACAGCAAGGAAAACCGGATAAAGCGCTGCCGGATTACATGCAGAATAATTCACTGACCAATATCAAAGCCGACTCACCCGGGGCAGAGCCGCTATCCGCCATCGCCGTCATCCCTCCGATCGCGGCAGTGGGAAAATATGCTGCCGCCATAGGCTACCTGAATGCCAATCCTGACGTGGATGGCAGCATTCGTACAGAGCCGCTGGTGTTGCACTATTATGACACTTACCTACCCTCACTGTCCGTGATGCTGGCAGCAAAGAGCCTGAACCTGGAGCCCAAAGACATCGCCATCCGATTGGGCCATGGCATCAGTCTGGGAAACCTTAAAATCGCCACCGACCCAGCCTTGCAGATGCGGACCTTTTTCTACAAGGATCAGGGAGGGCGCTCAGCCTTTCCGGTCGATTCATTCTTTGATGTCTACAGCGGTAAAATCCCGGCCAGCAAATACCGGGACAAGATTGTACTGATAGGCGCGACAGCAGCCGGCATTGGCGCAACCCAGGTGACGCCCATTTCGCCTGCGATGGCGCCAGTCCTTACGCTGGCACACTCCGTTTCAAGCATACTCAAGGAAGATTTCTACATCACACCTGCATGGTCAATCTGGGCAGAAAGTGGCGCCTATCTGATCGTTGCGCTCTACCTTATCTTGCTTCTGCCCCGTTTAAAGGCAGGGCTGGGTGCACTTGCCACCGGCACACTCCTGACCCTGCTGGTGTCCGCTCATTTCATACTGATGATCTCATTGTCCGTGTGGCTGCAACTGATGTTACCCGCCACGCTGCTGCTGACCGGTCACCTGTTGCTCACCACAAAACGCTATCTGCTCACAGAGAAAGGAAAAAGCAAATCCGACGCGGAATCTGCTGAATCGAACCGCATGTTGGGTCTGGCATTCCAGGGGCAGGGACAGCTAGACATGGCATTCGAGAAATTCCGCAAATGCCCGCTGGACGATACACTGATGGATGCGCTCTACAATCTGGGACTGGATTTTGAGCGCAAGCGTCAGTTTAACAAGGCGGAATCGGTTTTCCGCTACATGACCGACCACAACCCCAAGTTCCGCGATCTGGAACAAAGACTGAAACGCTCCACACAAATGTCAGAAACCGTCATGCTGGGCGGTGGCGGCGGCAGAACCAATGCCAGCACCCTGATCAGCGAGGACGGTTCAGTGGAAAAACCCATGCTCGGTCGCTATCAGATCGAAAAGGAACTGGGCAAGGGCGCCATGGGTGTGGTTTATCTCGGAAAGGATCCCAAGATCGGACGGGTAGTCGCAATCAAGACGATGGCGCTGTCACAGGAATTCGATGAAGATGAGCTGGTCGAGGTCAAGGAACGCTTCTTCCGCGAGGCAGAAACCGCCGGACGTCTCAACCACCCCAACATCGTCACGATTTACGATGCGGGCGAGGAACACGATCTGGCCTATATCGCCATGGAGTTTTTGAAAGGTCGTGATCTTGCCCCCTTCGTCAAACCTGGCACCCTGCTCCCGCCACCCACTGTGTTTGCCATTATCGCCAAAGTGGCGGATGCGCTCGATTATGCACACTTACAGGATGTGGTTCACCGCGATATCAAACCTGCCAACATCATGTATGAACCAAGTAGCGACAGCGTCAAAGTCACCGATTTCGGCATTGCGCGCATCACCGACTCTTCCAAAACGAAAACCGGGATGGTACTGGGTACGCCGTCCTACATGTCGCCGGAGCAACTGTCCGGGATGAAGATAGACGGGCGTTCCGACCTGTTTTCACTGGGGGTGACGTTATATCAGCTTTTGACCGGAAGACTTCCCTTCCAGGGCGATTCCATGGCGCAGCTGATGTTCAAGATCGCCAACGAGCCGCATCCCAAGATACTGTCGATCGATGCAACCTTACCCCCATGCTTTAGCGCCATTATCGACAAGGCATTGCAGAAACTTCCGGAGAAGCGTTTCCAGACTGGCGCAGAGTTTGCACGATCCATCCGTGCCTGCGCCGCCCACGCCGCCAAAGAAAAGTAACGCCACTGATATACCCATCACTGCATTTTATGAAAGCAACTAATTGATTACACTTGGCATTGAATCTTCCTGTGATGAAACCGGTATCGCGCTCTATCAGATGGGGCGTGGACTGCTCTCTCATGCGCTGCACACCCAGATTGCGATGCACAGCGAATACGGCGGCGTGGTTCCGGAACTCGCGTCCCGCGATCACGTGCAGCGCGTGGTACCGCTGATCCGTCAGGTGCTGGAACAGGCCAACGTATCGCTTGATCAAATCGACGCAATTGCCTACACCCAGGGTCCGGGTCTGGGCGGCGCGTTGCTGGTCGGCGCCAGTGTCGCCAACTCGCTGGGTTTTGCATTAGACATTCCGACGATCGGCATACACCATCTGGAAGGCCATCTGCTCTCACCTCTCTTATCCGACCCTGCGCCCGACTTTCCCTTCGTGGCCTTGCTGGTCTCGGGCGGCCACACACAACTGATGCGCGTGGATGGCGTGGGACGATATGAACTATTGGGCGAAACCGTGGATGACGCAGCGGGCGAAGCATTCGACAAAAGCGCAAAGTTATTAGGCTTAGGCTACCCCGGCGGCCCCGCGCTTGCCAAACTGGCTGACGCCGGCCGCACCGGCATTTACAAGCTGCCGCGCCCGATGCTGCACAGTGGCAATCTGGATTTCAGTTTCAGCGGTCTTAAAACCGCCGTACTGACACTGGTCAGACAAAATACGCTGGACGATCAGACACGTGCCGACATTGCCTGCGCGACGCAGGAAGCCATCATCGATGTGCTGGCGCACAAGGCCCGTGCCGCTCTCGTTCAGACCGGATTGACTCAACTGGTGGTAGCCGGCGGCGTCGGGGCAAACCGGTTGCTGCGCGAACGGCTCACTCGCGATATTGAAAAACGCGGCGGCCGCGTGTTCTATCCGGATCTGGAATTCTGCACCGACAACGGCGCGATGATCGCCTTCGCCGGTGCACTGCGTCTTGCAGAAGGACAAGGCACCAAGGATTACCGCTTCAACGTCAAACCGCGCTGGAACTTACAGGAAATTACGCAATAGCTTCCTACGTGCGCGGGCGGCGGCGCGTCACGGCGGCGTTGAACTCCTGCCCTCTCAAAACGGCAATCTGCTGCAAAATCGGCGTCGTGACCGGCTCCAGCTTCTGGCGCATCAGCGTGCCGCTGGCCGTACTTTGCGACAGAATCGGCGCGGCGACACTGCTGTTCATGCAGGACAAAACCAGCATCGCGCGTACTTCCGCCGCGTATTCCGGCATTTTCTCAAGAAACCGCCCTGCCACTGACGTATGATCCGTGCAATAGGCATCCACCTTTGCAATGATTTCCTCTACCGTGCCGCCTTCGCACGGATACGCAAGCGCAGAAAAATAGGCGGCCAGCGCATTGAACAGCGTATACACCACATCCCTGTCAGCAGGGTATCGCACCATCGCCTCAACCGTCTGAAGAAAGGCCTGCCCGCGTGCTGACAACACGCGCTCAAGCTGAACGCTATACGGATCATCCTGTGCCAGCGCCACATTCAGCGTGCGCCATTCCTCTCTGGGGGAAACTTCAACCGGCAAGCTATCCGACATGCGTTCGAGAAAACCGACATGATAGGCATTATCGACAGCGCCGCGGTTCCACAGCTTCTGGCGCACCTCATCGTCGATCAAGCCCGGTTGCAGCACCAGCCTTACCGTATCAATAATCGTGTGCGGACTGTTCTCGAACGGCAGGTGCTCAACCAGGAAGGCGGCCAGCACCCGGCCCATGTTGCCCTGAACCACGCATTCGCGCTCCAGCATGCGCCGCGCATTGTCCGCCACCGGCATCGCCCACCAAGCGCGGCGCGCCAGCTCATCCGTCAGCCCGTTAGAATAAGCCACCGACACCACCGCCTCGACTTCGCCCAGCAACAACAGGCAATCGAGCCCCTTGTCGCGCGCCTGCCCCATGCGCGTCCAGCCGTGCAGATAAACCGGATAACCGCCCGGCGAACCCGTGGCGCTGCCCGCCAGCATCTCGCGCACCCGGCGCAAATACTGTTCGGGGCGCACGGTCGGATGCAGCTTGATTGACGCCTCGCCACGAGCGGACAAGCCGTAAACCACCATTGCAGCCTCATCGATACGGACCGCCTGTATCTCGCCCGCCATCATCACATTGAGGCGCAACTCATCTTCCGGTGCAAGTACTGACATGCCTACCCCTAATTTAATTGAACGCGCTGCCCCCAGGGCACGGCAGCTTTACCCTTGACCAGCCAGAGCAAGGGGAATACCGGCTCAGACTTCGGAAACTCCCCCAATGCATCAGTGAAATACAGCAACAGATCGGGCTCACGCCCCTGCCGTGTGATCCACTCGAAAACCGGCCTGAAATCAGTACCGCCGCCACCTGCAATCTCTTTGGGCAACCTGAATTCATCCCACGGCTCGAATAGCCAGGGGCCCGCCTCGACAAGTTCGCTATCACAGGCATGCAGCACGATGCGCGCGCGCAATTGCCCCTTGATCGCATTGATTTCACTCATGAATTCGTCGATTTCCTGCTCAGAGATCGAACCGCTGGTATCGAGCACCACCATGATATCGGCCTGCGAACTGCGTAAAGACGGCAAGATCATCTCGCCTTCCCGCCTTGAAGGACGCATATAGCTGTAGTCATCACGCGCGTACTGCGTGAGATAACGGGCGAGCAGCAACCGCCACGGCAGCTTGGGCTGCATCAGTTCGCCGACCATGCGCCCCAAAATGCCGCCCAGCTTCCCCGCCTGTTGCGCCTGCTGGGCCGCACCTGCCAGACGCTGTTGCCATTGCGCTGCGAGGGATTCCTCTTCACTTGCGGTCAGCGGTTGTGGCTTCGGCGCGCCCTCATTCTTCCCCTGATCGTCCGGCTTTTGTCCGCGCTCGGACTCTTCCTTTTGCTCACCGCTGCCATCGCCCTCATGCTGCGGCTCCTCTTCAGGCTCGTCGCTGTTGTTTTCATCGATACAGGGATAAATCTCCTCCGCCGTCATGCCCTCAAAGCTCTCCAGCACCACCGTACCGGGCGGCGGGAGCAACCCGTCTTTGACCAGCAGCGGATTGATTGCGTGATCGCAGGCGATCTCCCAGCGGAAGCGGTTGCGGTGCTGCCGGCGTGCAAAATGGGAAAGCGCGCAGTGCAGCGCCTGATTCGCCAGCACGAACTGGGCCTGCTCCATGCTCAAGGCATCGATGTATTCCGGATTGTAGTAAAAATGGCGCGCATCGCTGTATGCGGTCTGACACCACGCAGGATCAGCCGCAACCATCGGCAGGCGCAACGCCAGCGCTCCCAGAAACGGCTTGTCCAGAATCAGCCGGGTTCTTGCTGCCGCCAGCTTGATTTCGATGTCATGAAGGTCCATATCCTATCGCTGATACAGCATCACATCCGCCACCGCATTCGCCCAGGATGAAAACTGCGGCACGGAAAATAGTTGCGAACCAATCGCGCGATGCATGTCGGACACCAGCATCACGCCCATCTCGCGCAACGGAAAGCGCGCGGCGTAATCCAGAATATGTCCGTGAATTTCACGCGCATCACTGCCTCCCTTGGCACGCGCCGCACGCCCGACCAGCGCCGAGGCGACCGCATATTGCAGATCTACTTCACGCGGCACCTCCACCTGCTCACCTCTTAAGATGGCATCCAGATCCGGCATGCGATCCAGATTTTCCACGAAGGCATTGAGTTCCAGCCCGGCCGCAGGACCGACGCAGGCTTGCAGGGTCGGCAGCAGTAAATCGGGAGAGTCGCCGAATTTCTGCAACGCGCGGTGCGCAAACTCCCAGGAACGCGGACTGGGGAAAGCCACCGGATTGTGCGCTGGATCAAAGTCAAACAGGCGTTCAGGACGGAAGCGCAAAAAGCCGATCAGGCGCTCATCGATATCATGGCTGTAAGCCCAACTCACCCAGTCGTCGAGGTTAGCCTCGACTTCGAAATGGGAAAAACGGTTGGCCAGCGGCGCCGGCATGGTGTACGTCACACCCCGGTCGCCCTGACGATTGCCGGCCGCAAAAATCGCCCAGCCCGGCGGGACTTCGTACGCACCCAGACGACGGTCGAGTATCAGTTGATAGGCGGCGGCAGAAACACTGGGCGGTGCGGAGGTGATTTCATCCAGAAACAGAACGCCTTCAGGGCCATGGCGCGCTACATCCGGCAACATGGACGGGATGGCCCATTCAACGCGATTATCGATCCGGAAGGGAATGCCGCGCAAATCGGAGGGTTCCATCTGCGACAGGCGTATGTCTATCATCGGCGCATGATGGCGGGATGCGACCCCGGCGATGATCTGGGATTTTCCCACGCCGGGCGGCCCCCATAGCATGACGGGCGTATGATGCCCTACACGGGCGCTCATAAATTCTCGATCAAGTACGGCCTGAAGTTGTGCCGGGCGCATGTTTTCTCCAATAGTTGAGACTAAATATTATTATATTATAATACTCAAGCTTGGACAGCCCTGCTAAAACCCTGTTTACGAACTGGCTTTCTTGCCGATTCTGCTTTCGCGCCCGGCCAGCAGATTCTGAATATTGCTCTTGTGACGCCAGATCAGCAGCATCGACATAATGACCGATGCCGCCACCCACTCACGCGGCAAACCCAGCAGCATCGCATAGACCGGCGCGCCGACCGCCGCCATCAAGGCTGCGAGTGACGACAGTCGGAACACCAGTGCAACCGCCAGCCAGGTCGCCAGCGCGGCAAGCCCCAGCCAGACGTTCAACGCCAATAGCACGCCCAGCGCCGTTGCCACGCCTTTACCGCCCTTGAACTTCAGGAAGACCGGGAACAAGTGACCGAGAAAAACCGCCAGAAAAACCAGTGCGATCAACAAAACCCCTTCTGCATCGGGCGCTGCGAAATGCATCGCAAGCATCACCGCAACCCAGCCTTTCGCCGCATCGCCCAGCAAGGTCAACGCAGCAGCGGCTTTCTTGCCACTGCGCAACACATTGGTTGCACCCGGGTTTCCGGAACCGTAAGTGCGCGGATCGGCGATACCGAAGGCCCGACTGGTTACCACCGCAAAGGAAATCGAACCCAACAAATAGGCTGCCACAACAAAAACCAGAGTCAACATCAGGAATACCTTAAAATGCGCGAATGGCGGATTTTACTTGAATGAGTAATATACGCAAAAGAAACCATTTAATTCATCTGTCCGCTCCTTACCATCAGCATGGGCGGCACAAAGGCTATCAGCATGGATATCATTTTTATACGCGAACTCAAGGTCACCACACTGATCGGTATCTACGAGCGCGAAAAGCACGTACCGCAAACATTGCAACTCGATCTTGAAATTGCGCTGCCCAACAGCCGCGCCTGTTACAGCGACGACATCAATGACGCACTCGATTATGCGAGCGTTGCGCAACATATTCAGACGGTGCTGAGCGACGGGCATTTTTCATTGCTGGAAACACTGGCTGAGCACATCGCGCAAATCATACTCAAGGACTTCGGTGCACCCTGGGTCAAGGTAAGCGTTGCCAAACTGCAGGCGATCCGCAACTGCAGGATGGTGGGCATTTGCATCGAACGCGACCAGGTAAAATAGTTTTTGCTCACGGTCGTCTGAATCACCGCATCATCAAACGAAAGGAAACGCTGATGGAAAGCAAAAATGCGCAAGACATGCTGGCCGCCTTGGCACTGACCGCCAATACCGGTGCCTATACGTCGCACATGGACCTGATCTCCAAAGACGTGAGTGTCTATGGCGTGCCCGGCTTTGAGGTAATCGGATACGACGACTGGGCACGGCAATGTGAATACGAATTCGGGGAAGGTTTGCTGAAAAGTGTGGCTTATGAGGGTCTGAGCGTGGTGACGATGACACCCGGCAATGTGTTGTTCAAAACCTTTGAGACGGTCGAAGGGACCGATGGCACGGTTAACCGTCACGGCCTGGAAATACTGATCCGCAAGGAAGCCGACGGAAAATGGCGCGTGCTTCAGGAACGCATACTTGCTGATAATGAAATGGAATTCGACAAACGTAAACAACTATGACATTCAACTTTTCATCACAACCCGGCCCCAGAGAGCGCCAGTTGCAACGCAAGCTGAACAACCCGCTGTTCAGCACTTCCGCGACGATCACACAATCGGTCATTCAGGCCGCACAACAACTGGATCAGCAGGCCATGCAACTGTTCATGACGCAGCTCCATGAGCTGGTGAAACGCATCGTCGATCTGGATAAAAACGTTGAAAGCGATGTCATCCTGCTGTTAAAAGCGCAACTGGAACACCAGTACGCGGTGAGCACCGGCCTTGCCGGCCAGCCCGTTGCCATACAGGAAGCGATCAAGAAACTGATTCACACCATCAGCAGCACCTTGCGCAACACCTCAAAAAACGATCCCGATGCGCTGGAAAAATTAAGCAACGATGAGGCGCACACCGCACTGCATCTGCAACTGTGCGACTTTCCTGTCGTGTCTGACATCCTGAATCCGGATGAAATAATTCGTGATGAGGAACAAGTTCCCACGCTGCTGAACGAGTCGAGCGAAGCGTTGGAGGCCGCGCTGGCCTTATTTCCGCCTGAGCGTATCAAGGCGCTGATTGAAGAAGGCCGAATTTTGCTGCAAAAAACCGAAGCCGAAGGTCATACCCTGCCTGAAGCGTGGCAGCGCCTGGTGCAAATGGAAAGCTGGTTGCAGGAAGCGCAAGCATAATTTGGATGCCGGGGTAGTACTCGTAAAGGGTACGCCGCAAGACACTCGTCCTTGCGGGCGGTCTTAGCGCTGCCCGGCAGCTCGTTACTTCGGCTATGCCAAAAGTACGTTGTCTTTGAGCTGTTTGATTTTCGTTACCATACTGACGGCTATTGAAACTTGCGTAAAATGGGTTTGCCACGTTTATCCAAACGATTGTCGTAAGTTTGAAAGGCGACTTTTTGCTGTGCAATAATGCAAGCCGAATAGCGGTTGAATCCGCAGCCAATTGCGGTCATTCCTTTGATGTACAAAATTTCAGATACACTGCCTAAAATTTCCCGCATGCATAAAATCGCGAGGTGCTGAGTATGCAGGAGGGTTTGACATATAAATACTTCATGGATAAGTAAAATCAGTTGGTTACTGTAATGCAGGACAGCTTATACAGAAAACTCTCCTGCATATATTTGAATTGTTCTGCCTACTTAAACGTTGGCCCTTGGCCTCTGTTCTAAATCACCACAGGAGAAATCTCTGATGCGAGCATCATTTCTGGTAGTTGCAGTTCTGGTTACAGGTTGCGCTTCCAATTCCGGCGTGGTTCCGATAGGCACGGATACATATATGGTTTCTCGCCAAGCAGCGACAGGTTTCTCCGGGTCAGGAACATTAAAAGCTGAGGTATTCCAGGAGGCCAATCAGTATTGTGTCGGTCAACACAAAAAGTTGCAGATCGTGAACACCTCCGAAGCCCAACCCCCGTATGTTCTCGGTAATTTTCCAAAGGCCGAAATTCAGTTCATGTGCCTTGACGTAGGTGACACTGAGCTTGCTAGACCAAAGCTAAAGAAGGACGCCGACACTGTTATCGAAATCCGCAGGTGATAATTGTGGCCCAACCCGGCTGTCGAGTGGACTGGCCGAAAAGTGTCTTCTTTTATGATGGCCTGCGATAAATTATACAAGCTGAACTCCGATCACATTTTAACGTTAGCCCTTTTCTGCCATGGCCACAGGACAAGAACTCGCTCTCCAACTTCTCCCGCTGTTCTCCGAGAACGTTGTCGTACGCCATTCACCGAAGACCTATGGTTACTACGCGAAACTGATTGGGCGCGACCCTGCAAAAGAAGCGATCTCGATCGGCCCCGCCATGCACGCCATAGGTGCTGTCTGTGTAATCCAGCAATTGCCTGTTGCTCCGCTTCACTGGGTCGCCCGTGCAAAAGGTGAACCCCGCCAAGTCTTCGCTTCCGACATTCTGGAGTCTCATCACATTCTCGATCAAGGACGCTTTGACACCATGTACGTCGTGGCGCGCGAATACCGGTACTCCACGGCCGAGTTTGAAAAGCTCCAACGAGCCATGGAAAAGCTGATCGCAAAAGCCCCTTCCGGTTGGACGCCTCATTTTCTCTGGCATTTGGCTATCGTCAAGAAGCCAAAAGGCGAAGATCAGACGTACCTTGAACGCGCAATGCTCAGGTACGAAACGTTGCTTGCTGAATTCAAGGCGGAGAGAGCCCGTGCCAAGGGCTAACTCGCCGCGCCAATGGGACGCAAGCTTTGCTTGCTGTCGGCGCGCCCATGAGCTAGCACGTTGAACTTCCGGTCAGTCTCGCGAACAGAACATCATGAAGTTCCGCTATCAGACAGTCATAAGTTGCGGGATCAGGTCTGTAGTCGTTGCATGTATTCGTTGAGCAGCGGTTCTATTCCACTGTGCGCCGCCGAGCAAGGCAAAATCAACCCGGCTGGTTTCTCATGTGATCGGCCAATTTAGCCAAAGCATCAGCGAACCCCGCGTGTAATTCCCCGAAAATTTGTGGGTCTCTATTCCATTTCCAGCATGCTGTATAGCGCTCGACGCGCCGTGCGTCACTTCAAGATTGTAGCCACGATGGAATATCGCGACTGCCGTGCAGTACGCACCAGATGTCAATCTGATGCGCGCTTTCGACATAAAAAACCAGATAGGAAAAACGTTTACACTGCATAAATCTCAGACCCGGAAGATTAAGCTCGTGTGCATAACGTGGCGAACCTGCACCCGGGCGCTGCTGAATCTTCCGGTATGTTTGTTCAAGGGCATCAACAAAGTTCAACGCAACTTTTGGCGACTGCTCCAGATAATAACTGATCGACTCTCGCACATCCTCGTCTGCCCGCTCATGGCGAACAAGCGGTTTCATTTGATGTCGGCCAACCGTTTATTGATACCAGAACGCAGGTCGGCAAAATAGGCGTCATCGGCAAGGCCGGACAACTCAGACTGTGCGCCTTGTAACAACAGCTTGCGCAACTGTTCGCGCTCCTGATCGCGACGGATCAGTTGGCGCACATATTCGCTGGAGGTGCCGTAACCCGCCGTGGAAACCTGCAAATCCACGAACTGTTTGAGACTATCCGGCAGAGAAATATTCATCGTTGTCATGGCTGGTAATTTATATGATTTGGCAAATTTTAGCAAGATACGGCCATACATTCTACATTGACGGCGTTATATGCAAGCAAAATCACCCAGGCTGGTTTCTCATGTGATCGGCCAATTTGGCCAGTGCATCCCCCAGTCCCGTGCGCAAATCCTCGTCTTCCACCACTTCGTTCAGCGCCTGATTCATGCACATCATCCACTGGTCGCGCTCGGACACGCCGATGGCAAAAGGGAAATGGCGGCGGCGCAAAAACGGTTCGCCGAATTCCTGCACAAACAGTTGCGGCCCGCCCAGCCAGCCGGACAGAAACTTAAACAGCTTGTCGTTTGCACCCTGCAAGCTCTCGGCGTGTATCTTGCGGATGCCATACGCCTCGGGCAGCTCGTCCATTAACTGATAAAAACGATCCACCAGCACATGAATTTTTTCCGCGCCTCCGATGCGTTGATAATGTGATATTTGTTCTTCCTGCATATTTACCATTCCCTGAATGAAACACCGATTCCGATTGTTGTCTGCCGATGATTATAGTCAATCAGACTCTCGCCATAACCATTGGTGATTTGTGCATGCAGGCGTGCCGCCCTGCCCAATTCAACCGGCATGGACCAGTCCAGTTGCATGAAACCCATATTCCCGTTAAGACTTAAATTGTTGCGCAATAAAAACGCAAGCGCCTGTTTTTTGCTGTCCGGCTCCCAGCGCAGCATCAAATCCCCATACCCAAGATAGTGTGTGATATCCGGGTTATCATCCGTCACCGCACTCTCGGGAATACGCCACCAGCCACGCCCCATCAGCGAAAGGCTGCCCCACTCCCAGCCACCCTGCGCATAGAGGCGGTTCCAGCTGCGTGATTCCGGATTCGGCTTGCCATTAGACTGATGAAGAAACCCCAGATTGAGCAGCTTCCATCCGGACTCATTGCCCGTACCGAAGGCGGCGATCAGCTCAGGCTCATAATCCGTTTCGCGGAACGGCGACGAATTACGCGTATTGAACACCTGCCAGTGCGACTGCTGACTGTACGCGCCCCACACTCGCAAGGTTTTCAGTCCCCATAGATTCAGATTTTCCAGGGTGGCGATATCCGTCTTGAAGCTCAACTGATACTTGGCCTCCAGTGCGTCAAAATCATAGGGCGCCAATACCGCATGCGCCGGGGCAGGCGATACGGGTTGCATATCCACGTTGTTGGTTTTACGGATAATCAGATAATTTTGTTTATGCGGCCGCAAACGATCCAGTGCATTCCTGTCACGGCCGCTCTCATTATCCAGATCCCATACCCGTGTCAGATAAGAACGCTCGTCCGCCGACGGCTCCTCAGTTTTCGGCGCGGGCGTACCAGACAGGACCTGCGCTACCATCGCTGTCGGTGCATCATCCGGCTTTGCCTGCGACCGTTCAACAACCGCCTGCGCGCGATCGAAACACTTCAGGCGTGCGGCATTATCGCCCGCATAGTTTTTTGCGCACAGCGCAAAATCCTCGACGCCCGCACTGGCCACACTACTCAGAATAAAACCAAAAACAAGAAATAGCTTATTGAATATATATTTATTTTCCATGACTCAAAACTTTTTCAAAAGCGGGAAGCGTGCAAGCACCCGGTAATTCGCCCCTCCACCCTGAGATTGTACCAAGACAAAGTCCCTGACAGTCCAGCATGCTTCCGGCATGGCAGGAAACGGCGCATCAGTCCAGTGCACATTGCGCAGCAATGTGACATGCGGTTTATATTCCCGTTCCTCGAACCGGAAGCGATGCAACAACAAATGATGCCCCAGCTCATCCACCAGTTGCTGCAATGCAGACGGGATCGTACGGGGCGCAGCATAAACAATATGATTGTGTCCCCAGTAGCGCGCCTCATCAAAACACAACTCAAAACGCGCAGCCCTGACTTCTGACGCGGCCAGCGTCAGCGCTTCCAGACGATCAGACGCCACCTCGCCCAGAAATACCAGCGTCGCATGCAGCGTATCGGTGCGCATCACGCGCCCCATCTCTTTAAGCTTCTCCTGCCAGGCCGCCAGTCTGCCGCGCTCGGCATCGGCGGGCCAGAGCGCAAAAAATACGCGCACCGTATCTGAAGTCGTGTTCATCATAACGGGCATGGACAATATACAATTCCAAATAATACAAATTTCCACATTAATTTCACCCGATGAACAACATCGCGCAAACCTGCCATGCCCGTCACCCTCTCCTCAATCCTCTCCCGCAAGCGGGCGAGGAAACAAACGAATTGCTACGCATATTTCAAATTAATGCGCGTATTTTATCCGCAATCAGTTCAGGGTCGAGGATAATCCCGCAATCAGGTAAAATACGCATCAGACAAATCATGGCGCCTTCCAGAATCTGCCACACCAGTCGTTGTCCAGTCAATTTTTTTGCTGCTGGATTCCGGCTTTCGCCGGAATGACGACGAATTTTGGAGTATGCCTCAAGGAACTACATGAACGTGCGTTTGCGTGAAATCCCCTACAACTACACCTCGTTTTCCGACCGGGAAATCGTGCAGCGCCTGCTGGGTGCCGAGGCATGGGACATCATCAACACCTTGCGCACCGAACGTCGCACCGGACGCTCGGCGCAAATGCTGTATGAGGTGCTTGGCGATATCTGGGTGGTCTCGCGCAATCCGTATTTGCAGGACGATCTGCTCGGCAACCAAAAACGGCGCGGCGCACTGATCGACGCGCTGCATCACAGGCTCAATGCCATCGATGCCCGTCGCCAGGGCAATGCCATCGTCGGGCGCCTGCTGGAACTGGCGCGCATTGCAGTCGATCAGTTCTCCAGTGAATTCGAAACGACCCTGCAACTGCGTCGTCGTGCCCTGCGCGAACTGTCTCGCCACACCCGCAAGGACAATATCCAGTTCGACGGATTGGCGCGCGTCTCTCATGTGACGGATGCAACCGACTGGCGTGTGGAATACCCGTTCGTCGTACTGCACCCCGACACCGAAGCTGAAATCGCCGCGATGGTACGCACCTGCATCGATTTGAAGCTCACCATCGTGCCGCGCGGCGGCGGTACAGGCTACACCGGCGGCGCGGTGCTGCTGGATAAATATTCGGCAGTCATCAACACCGAAAAGCTGGACACCCTCTCCGGCATTGAGCAACTTGTATTACCCGGCCTCTCAGAACCCTACGCCACCATCCATTGCGGCGCCGGGGTCGTCACCCGCCGCGTGATGGAAGCGGCGGACAACAACGGCCTGGTGTTTGCGGTCGATCCCACCTCGGCAGATGCCTCCTGCATCGGCGGCAACGTTTCCATGAATGCCGGCGGCAAGAAGGCGGTGCTGTGGGGCACGGCGCTGGACAATCTGGCCTCATGGCACATGGTCACCCCGGACGGCCTGTGGATGGAGGTCGAACGGCTGAACCATAATCTGGGCAAGATACACGATGTCGCCACCACCACTTTTCGCATCAGCCGCTTTGAAGTTGACGGCAAGACGCCGCACGGCGCGCCCGAAATCCTGACCATACCCGGCAGCGCGTTCAGGAAAGCGGGGCTGGGCAAGGATGTCACCGACAAATTCCTGTCCGGCCTGCCCGGTATACAAAAGGAGGGCTGCGACGGCATCATCACCTCGGCGCGCTTCATTCTGCATCGCGCCCATGCGCATACCCGCACCGTCTGTCTGGAGTTTTTTGGACAGGTCAGGGAAGCTGTGCCCGCCATCATCGAAATCACCGAACTGCTCAATACCGCATCGCAGTCACGCTTTTCGTCCCCGGTATTTCTGGCAGGACTGGAACATCTGGATGAACGCTATCTCAAGGCGGTAGGTTACGCCACCAAATCGCGCCGCGGCACCCGTCCCAAAATGGTGCTGATCGCAGATGTGGTGAGCGATGACGCCGATGCGGCGGCGCTGGCCGCTTCAGAAATCGTGCGTCTGGCCAACTTGCGTCACGGCGAAGGCTTCATCGCGGTATCCGCGGATGCACGCAAGAAGTTCTGGCTGGATCGCGCGCGCACGGCGGCAATTGCCAAACACACCAACGCCTTCAAAATCAACGAAGACGTGGTCATCCCCTTGCCACGCATGGGCGACTACTGCGACGGCATCGAACGCATCAATATCGAGCTATCTTTATTCAATAAAATCAAACTACTGGATGCGCTTGATGATTTTTTTGCAGGCACTTTACCGCTGCATTATCAGGACGACCAGCAGCTAGGCGATACGGAACTGCTGGGCAGCCGTGTTGAGGACGCCCGAAAACTGCTGACCGATGTGCGCACCCGCTGGGAGTGGTTGAGAGATAATTTAGATACAGCAAGTAGCGAGTTGCAGGTAGCAAGCAACATCCCAGCTACCAGCTATCAGCCACCGGCTACCAGCTCCGTATTTGAAGCCCTGCAAAACCATACGATCCGCGCCTCCTGGAAGCAGGAGGTACGCGAAAAACTGCGCCACATTTTCAGCGGCAGCACTTATCAGCCGGTATTGGACAGTTGCCTGGGCATACACAAGGACGTACTCAAGGGCCGCGTGTTTGTGGCGCTGCACATGCATGCGGGCGATGGCAACGTGCATACCAACATTCCGGTGAACTCGGACAACTACGAAATGCTGCAACAGGCCTACGCCGCCGTGGACCGCATCATGCAACTGGCGAAAGATCTGGGCGGGGTGATTTCCGGCGAACACGGCATTGGCATCACTAAGTTCGACTACCTGGAAGAAAAAGAGATCGCCCCGTTTGTTGCCTACAAGCAGAAAATAGACCCGGAAGGCCGCTTCAACAAGGGCAAGCTTTTGCCCGGCAGCAACCTCGAACGCGCCTATACGCCCAGCTTCAACCTGATGGAACTTGAAAGCCTGATCCTGGAGAAAAGCGAGTTGGGCGAGATTGCCGACTCGATCAAGGACTGTTTGCGTTGCGGAAAATGTAAACCGGTATGCACCACCCACGTACCGCGTGCCAATCTGCTATATTCACCGCGCAACAAGATACTCGCCACCTCATTGCTGATCGAAGCGTTTTTGTATGAAGAACAGACGCGGCGCGGCGTTTCCATCCAGCACTTTGACGAATTCAACGATGTGGCCGATCACTGCACCGTCTGCCACAAGTGCCTGAATCCTTGCCCTGTGAATATCGACTTCGGCGATGTTTCGATGGCGATGCGTAACTTTTTGCGCAAGCAGGGAAAAAAGACATTCAACCCGGTTTCGTCCGCCTCGATGCTGTATCTCAACACGACCGATCCGCTCACCATCAAACTGATGCGCAAAGTGATGATCGAATGGGCGTACAAGGGACAGCGGATTGCGCACGGCGTCGCTAAACGACTGGGGCTGTTCAAACAGCAGACAGCGCACCCGCCTGCGACTGTGGGCAAACCCTCGATCAAGTCTCAGGTGATCCACTTCATCAACAAACCGATGCCCGGCAACTTGCCCAAGAAGACCTCTCGCGCGCTGCTCGACATCGAAGACAACAGCGTGATCCCGATCATCCGCAATCCGCATGTGTCCAGCGAAGAATCCGAAGCGGTGTTCTACTTCCCCGGCTGCGGCTCCGAGCGCCTGTTCGGGCAGGTGGGGCTGGCCACCCAGGCTATGCTGTATGAAGCGGGGGCCACCACCGTGTTGCCGCCCGGCTATTTGTGCTGCGGCTACCCGCAGAATGCCTCGGGTCAGGGGGATAAGGCTACACAAATCACCACCGATAATCGCGTGCTGTTCCATCGCGTTGCCAACACGCTGAATTATCTCGACATCAAAACCGTCATCGTGTCGTGCGGCACCTGCATGGATCAGTTGCAGAAATACCAGTTCGACAAGATATTCCCGGGCTGCCGTCTGCTCGACATCCACGAGTATCTGCTGGAGAAGAACGTAAAACTGCAAAGCGTCAGCGGTACGCGTTACATGTATCATGAGCCCTGCCATTCACCAATGAAAACGTATCAGTCGCAAAAGGTCGTCAACGAGCTGATGGCAACCAACGTTCCGATCAACGAACGCTGTTGCGGTGAGTCGGGCACGTTTGGCGTATCGCTGCCGCATATCGCCACACAGGTGCGCTTCCGCAAGGAAGAGGAAATGAAGAAAGGCGCGGACGCGCTGCGTGCAGACGGCTTTGCAGGAGAGATCAAGATACTCACGTCCTGCCCCGCCTGTCAGCAGGGATTGTCGCGTTACAATGAAGACAGCGGCACTACCAGCGACTACATCGTGGTGGAAATGGCCAAACACTTGCTGGGCGCAAACTGGCTGCCTGACTTTGTTGCCAAGGCCAACAACGGCGGCATTGAAAGAGTACTACTTTAGGACTGAGGACTGAGGACTGAGGATTAAGTACAACCCGTGCTCCGTTTTTGACCTTCACTCAATCCTCACTCCTGAACCCCCGATCCTGCTATGATTAAATTATGTTGACTCTGCCGCTTGAACCGACTGATGATCGCGCCGATCCGGCTTTCAAGGACGCGGCGGGCTGCCGCCTGTGGCTGTCACAACTGCAACTGACCAATCTGCAACAGGCGCACAGCAAATTACTGGATCAGATCAATGAGTTAAACAGATATCCGATGCGCGGACTGGAACGCTTCGAGACGCTGGAACTGCTGCACGAAACGGTTCACCATATACAGGAAGATTACGCCAAAAAACTGACCGGCAAACCGTTGCCGTTGAATGCCAATGAAATGGCCGTATTCCGTTCCATTATACAACTGTGGCAAGCCATGGTACTGGGATACCAGCGCGGCCTGCAGGCCTTCATCGCAGGCGAAAAAACACTTGCCAATCACGGCGCGTTATTTTGTCAGCGCTGCCTGCACTACAGCGGCCAGGAAATTCTTGAACATCTGCGTACCGGCTACGAATTCAGTCCGCAACTGTGGCATCAATTACATCAGCTGTATGCCTACGCCGAGCAACGCAAGCTGCATCTGATCGATGTAGCAGACGCATTAAGCGACCAGTCCACCAGTTGCGCCAACAGCTATACCCGAATGCTGCTTACCTGTTATGCCAATCCCTCGCAAATGACCCGGCGTCAATTGCAGCAGACCACTCGCTGGCTGATCACCTGGTGCAATGAAATCAGCCTCGAACGCAGCTGCCAGGTCAGCAAGAATGACTCCAAACCACTGGCAGTCGATCTCACCAGTACGCAGGGTTTGCAACGCATCGAAGGTTTGCCGCGCAACGAAGCGATACGCTATCTCGCGACCATGCCGCTGAGCAAACTGCTGCGCGTTAAAATCATCCTGTTGCAGCAAGGCCAGACACCGCAACAAACCGGACTGGGCGATCAGTTGGACAACACAGCCTGTCTTGAACTGCTGACCATGTTGTTGCAATGCTGGTGCGACGATCAGCACAAACGCCTGAACAAACGCCGGCCCAAATCGCTGCATGCCGAGCTGTGCTTCAAGGCCGAGCGCATCTATGCCCATCTGTTCGGCAAGTCCTTCATGCCGAATGACGGCAACCTCGACAATCTGGCGCTCAAACAAATTGCCACCCTGGGACATGTACTGCAAGCCGAGCGGGAACGGGTGGAAACCACCCATCCGCTGGAAAAGTGGCGCATGGAAGACGAAAACATCACCGGTGCGCGTCTGACCCGCTGCGCCGATACTGGCGAACGGCTTAACAGCAAACAGCTGCTTGCCCTGCGCCATCTTTCCCAGCGTGAGGATGACAGACAGTTTTTCACGCTGGCCACCACCGCCTGGGTTAGCGTGTCACATGCAGGCGAATTGCAGGCAGGTGTCAAATACCTGCTGGGCCTGCCCGCACCGGTGAGCATCTGCTCCACCGGCATCAATCCGGACAGACCGAAAGCGCCGGCATTCCTGCTACCCGCCTTGCCGGTCATCAAAACCCCGGCCAGCCTGGTCATTCCGCGTGGCTGGTTTCAGCCCAAACGCGTTATCGAAGTCCATCAGCAGGACGGCAAAATCCTGATGGTTGAATTAGGTTTCAGCGTGGAAGCCGGAATCGATTTTGAACGTGTCAGCTTTTCCGTCGCCGAGGATGCGAAATCCCATAATTCAAAGCGCCGCTAATGCAGTCGGACAAACTCAGCACGGTCAGACTTCAGCAACAATCCGGCTGACCGGAAAAACCAGCGAAAATGTGCTGCCCTTTTCCATTTCGCTGATAATTTCCAGTCTGGCCTGATGACGCAATGCAATGTGTTTGACGATCGCCAATCCCAGCCCCGTCCCCCCCGTTTCGCGCGAACGGCTGCGATCCACCCGGTAAAAACGTTCAGTCAGACGCGGAATATACTGCGCTTCGATGCCGATCCCACTGTCCTGCACCGAAAACACCGGCAGCCCGTCCCGTTCAGCCCAGCATAACTTGATCGTACCGCCGTCAGGGGTATAACGCACCGCATTGCTGACCAGATTACCAAAGGCACTGCGCAACTCCTCGCGATTGCCGGATAGCTGTGGGGGCCCGGTGATTTCCAGACTATGCTGGTGGCGTCCGGCGCTCAGCATCTGTCCATCGCGGTAAACTTCCCCGAGCAACGTTGCCATATTGATGCTTTCGCTGCGTAACGGGCTCTGATCATTTTCCAGACGCGACAGCGTCAGCAAATCGGAAACCAGATGATCCATACGGCGCGTTTGTTCCGCCATCAGATCAAGCGCACGGCGTATTTTGTCCTGAGAAAGATCCGGCATGTCCTGCAGGTTTTCCACAAAACCGTTCACAACCGTCAAAGGCGTGCGCATTTCGTGCGATACGTTTGCTACAAAATCGCGACGCATGGTTTCGATACGTTCAAGCTGGGTAATATCGCGACTGATCAACAGGTGTTTATTACCGCCATAGGAAACCAGCTTGATCGACAACACCATATCCTCCTGGCGCGCCGATTTCATCACCAGCGGCTCTGTAAAATCAGCCGCCTGCAAGTAGTCGATAAATTCAGGCTGCCGTACCAGATAGGTGATGTCCTGCAAGATATCGCGTTTCGCGTTGATGCCGAAATGTTGTTCGGCAAGCGGATTGCACCATTCAATGCGGTTCATATCATTCAGGCTCGCCACCCCTTCCGGGAGGGCCGCCGTCGCCCGCTCGATATTCAGCAATTCGGTGGCCAACTCCTGACGGGTCTGGTTATGGCGTTTGACCATCTTGTAGAGCAACGAAAACACCTCATCCCATATCCCGTTCGTCTCCGGTATGGTTTCAATGCGTGCATCCTTGAGCCACACCCCCAGCCGGTACAACTGGCGCGCGTGTCGTATCACTGCAAAAAGCAATACCAGCACCATAAAGGACAGTGCCGCCACAGAGGACCAGGTCGCCCATAGCAGCAATGCAACCAACACGCTGTACAGTATCGGCCAACTTACACGCACCCAAAAATCCTGCACAGTAGACACTCGCTAATGAAAAAATATAAGCACCGGCCAAGACGATAAAACCATCGTTTTGCCATTGCTAATGGAAAGAATATAAGCACTGACCAAGACGAAAAATACTCGTCTAAGTCATTGCTAATTAATGGAAAAACGATAGCCGCTGCCACGCACCGTCTGTATCAGCCGGTCCAGGCTGGAGGCTTCCAGCGAAGCGCGCAGGCGACGGATATGCACATCTACTGTACGCTCCTCGACAAATACCTGAGTACCCCATACCTGATCCAGCAATTGCGTACGGCTATACACCCGCTCCGCATGTGTCATAAAGAAATGCAACAGGCGGAATTCAGTCGGGCCCAGTTCGATGGATAACCCGCCTGCCATCACACGATGCGAAGCCGGCGACAGCTCCAGACCACCCGCGGCCACCTTATCTTCCGACAAAGTGGGAATGTGACGACGCATCACCGCACGTATCCGCGCCATTAACTCCCGTGGCGAAAACGGCTTGGTGATGTAATCATCCGCACCGGACTCCAATCCCAGCACCTTATCCCGTTCATCGCCACGCGCAGTCAGCATGATAATCGGAATATCGCGTGTTTGCGCTTCACTGCGCAACTGCTTGGCCAGCACGACGCCGCTGGTGGTCGGCAACATCCAGTCCAGTAAAATCAGATCCGGCGCATGATCGCGGATCTGCTGCCACGCCGTTTCTGCATCACCCGCACGTAACGCCACGAAGCCTGCCTGCGTTACATTAAAAACCAGTAACTCCTGGATTGCCGGCTCATCTTCAACAATCAGAATCTTTGCACTCATTCATGACTCCTTACAATCGAGGCTGCCAGAATATGAAGAATTTGTGACAATATGATGACAATGTGCAATTCATCAACGTGAAATATGATGCGACTCCGTAACATGCCCGGTATGACCGGCGGCCTGATGATGCAAATGCGCATGCTCGGTTTCCTGCGGTGGCATACCGCTCACGACACTGGGCAATAAGGAACCTGCCAGCATGCCGATGCTGCTTGCGATGAGGCCGGCAAATTGTGCGGGAATAAAGGGATCTTCCGGGCCCGCAAGCAGTATACCCAGCCATACCGACAAGCCGCAGAAAATCGCGGCCAGCGCCCCCTGCGTCGTCGCACGTTTCCAGAAGATGCCCGCCGTTAACGGTACAAACGCCATGACCAGCGTAATCTGGTAGGCGTTTTCCACCATCTTGAAAATACTGGCCTTTGAATACATCGCGTACACAGTGACCAGAATGGTGAATACCACCGTTACGCCGCGCATCAAATGCAGCAATTGCCGGTCAGTTAACTTATGTCCGATCGCAGGCTTCAGGATGTTTTCGCTGAAGGTTACCGACGGCGCCAGCAGCGTTGCCGACGCGCAACTCTTGATGGCAGAGAGCAGCGCACCAAAGAACATCACCTGCGCAAACATCGGCGCATGCTGCATCACCAGGGTCGGCAATATCATCTGCGGATCGCTGTTGATCAGTCGGCTCACCATCGTAGGATCAATCAGCGTCGCCGAATAGGCGAGGAACATCGGCACAAAGGCGAACACGAAATACAGCGAACCGCCCAGTACCGCACCCCAGATGGCGATATTCACCGTTTTTGACGACTGCACCCGCTGAAATACGTCCTGTTGCGGAATCGAGCCGAACATCATGGTCATCCAGGCGGCGGCGAAACCGATGATCTCCTTGAGATCAGGTTTAGGCCAGAAGTCGAACTTTCCCGCCTGTATGGCATGATCCACCACCACGGCCACCCCGCCCACCTGTGAACTGACCTCGTGACCGATGAACAGCATGCCGACGACGATGATGATCATCTGTAAAAAATCGGTGACGGCCACCGCCCACATGCCGCCGAAAAAGGTATAGATGAGAATGGTAATCGAGCCTATCCACATACCGGCCAGACGACTGATTTCACCTGCGGACACCACGTTGAACACTAGCCCCAAGGCCGTGATCTGCGCGCCCACCCAGCCCAGATAGGAAATCACGATCGCGAGCGTGGTCAGCACCTCGACCTTGCGGCCGAATTTCTTCTTGTAAAAATCGCCTATGGTCAGCAGATTCATGCGATACAGGGGGGCTGCAAAAAACAGCCCGACCAGAATCAGACACATCGATGCCCCGAACGGATCCGCCACCACGCCGTGCAGCCCTTCTTTCAGGAAAGTCGCCGGTATGCCCAGCACGGTTTCCGAACCGAACCAGGTCGCGAACACCGTCGCCGTAACCATGTAAAAAGGCAGCCCGCGTCCCGCAATCGCAAAATCACGCGTGTTATGCACGCGGGTCGCCGCATACAGGCCGATGCCGATGGAAATTATCCAGTAAGCGATGACAAATCCGAGCAACATAATGGTAAGTAGTAGGTGGTAAGGTGTGCGGATTTTAACCCGAATTCTCCACCCTATCTCAAGCAATCAGAATTCTGTTTTAAACGATTATTTTTTTGCTTTTGCTTAAAATCATTCATCAGAGGCGAAACGATAGCAACGCTTGCCTGCACGTTTGGCCTCATACATCGCTGTATCCGCACGCTCAATCAGTTTATCTTCGCTGATTTGCCGGTCATGCGCTGTAATGGCAATACCGATGCTCGCACCAATCGCAACCTGTTGTCCTTGCAGATCAAAAGGACGCGACATTTCGCCCAGAATTTTTTCGGCCATGTTCGCGACATTCTCCCTGCCGGAGATATCGAAAAGGACAACCGTAAATTCGTCGCCACCTAAACGGGCTACGGTGTCGCTGTCGCGTACACACGCCTGAAGACGATCCGCCACGCCTTTGAGCAGCAAATCGCCGATATGGTGCCCCAGCTTGTCGTTAACCTGCTTGAAACCGTCCAGATCGATGAACATCAGCACCAGACTGGTCTTGTTGCGTTTTGACAGCGTGAACAACTGCCCCATACGGTCAAAAAACAGCGAGCGGTTGGGCAGGCCGGTCAGTCCGTCGTGACTGGCGACATACTGAATGCGCGCCTGGGCTTCGAGCTTGGCCGTGACGTCCTCGTGTATCGAAACAAAGTGCGTGATCTCGCCTTGCTCGTTAAGAATCGGGGTAATGGTCTGCTGTACGGTGTAAAGTGCTCCATTCTTGTGCTTCTCTGTGGTGTCACCGCTCCACACTTGCCCGGCCAGAATGGTTTGCCACAACACTTTAAAATATTCCGCATCGTGTTTGCCGGAGTTCAGAATGCGGGGGGAAAGCCCCATCAACTCAGCCGAGGAATAGCCACTCAGCATCACGAAAGCCGGGTTGACCCACTCAATACACCCGCGCGGATCGGTGATCATCACCGCATTGCCGGCTGAAGCGAGTGCGGTGCTGAGCAGAGTAATCTGATCCTGCTCGTTTGCCACTTCAATCGCCAGACGTATTTTGTCGGCGAGCGTTGCAATACGATTGCGTACGGACGGGGATTCAAACTGCGTCGCCTGTTTTGAATACAACACAAACACGCCATAGATCTTGCCGCGCAGCATCAGCGGAACGGCAATGGATGATCCTATTCCCTGTTCGATAGCCGCACGGGCCCAGGGAGAAAAGGTCACGTCGCCGACAGGGCTGTACTGCATTGCTGCGGTGCGGATGGCAGAGCCGGCCGGCCCCCGCCCCAGCGGCGTATCATCCCAGCGCACGCCGATTTGTTTCAAGGCGCTCAAATACCCCTGCGCAGGCCCGCTGGCCGCAAGATGCGCGATGCTGCCGTCTTCCATCTTTTTCCCCGCCCAGACCAGGGCAAGATCAAACGCCTCCACCGTTGTTTCACAGATCAAGTCCAGCACGTCCTGAAAGGGCGCGCCTTCCAGAATTTTATGATTGACGGCGGGCAGCAATTGCTCGATCGCTTGCTCCTGGCGACGTTCCGTCACGTCGGCAGCATATACAGCAACCTGCACAACCTTTCCCGTATCGTCAAGTATCGGTGTATAGGTCGCGAGAAATTTCATCCCGTCGCGTTCGTCCTCCACCCTGATTGGCTTGCGACTGTTTACCGCTTCAAACAGCACAGCGCGGCGTCTGACTGCAAGCTCAGCGGGGAGAAAATCATAGATATTTTTACCCATAACGCCCGCTTCTGTGAGATTCAGCCTCTCAAGTGCGGTGTCGTTAATGGCCAGCACAACGCCGTCAGTATCCAGCAGAAAACTCGATTCGCTGGTGGCATTGATCAGCGCCTTGATATGCAAATTGTGTTGACTGCTTTGATGCTCAAGCGCTTTGCGTTCGGTGATATCGCGAACGATGCCCACGCCGTGCCATTTATCTTTCAGCTTCAGCGCAGCCAGAGATAACTCGACCGGCAATTCATCTCCGCCCTTGCGCAAGGCCATCAGTTCACGGGTCTTGCCGATCATATCGCCTTCTCCGGTCGCGCGAAAATGTCCGTATACCTTTTTGAATGCCTCGTAATACTTTTCGGGCGCAATTAAGGTATGCAACTCTTTGCCCATGACTTCGACAGAGGTGTAGCCGAATATTTTTTCCGCCGCGGCGTTCCAGAAGTTGATATTGCCTTCGTCATCCATCATGACCAGCGCATCCTTGGTGTGAGCACTCATGGAACGGAATTTTTCCTCACTTTCCTGTAATTCAACTTCCATGCGTTTGCGTTCGGTAATGTCGCGCAGAAAACTGTATATTCGCCCCCCATGCAGAGAATTGTAGTTTGCGCTGACAGCCATCTCCCGGATACTGCCGTCCCGGCAACGCTGACGCGTCTCAAAATATTCGCTGCCGGCTGCCAGTAGCCTGCCGATATGTCGCGTGACATCCTCCCGTGTTTCAGAAGCTTCAATATCAGCGACTTGCATATTCAGCAGTTCTGCCCGGCTGTAACCCATCATGGTGCAATAGGCGTCGTTGACTTCCAGAAAACGTCCCTCTATATCCGTTATCCAGAAACCATCCAACGAAGTGCGGATCATGACTTTGAACTGTTCCTCCTGATTTTTATTCAGGACGCCTTCAATTTTTTCGCGCTCACGGATGTGAATAACCAGAGGTCGGAACAGGAAATAATAAAGCGCCGGTGAGATAATGAGAACCAGCAGCGAGGCATCCGTGAATGCCTCGGCCACATAGGGCAATACGGGCAGGGAAGGCAGCAGCAACATCACCGCCGCTTCGGCAATAAAAACAGTTAAAGCGATGAAAACAAAAACCCGGACCGGAGACCTGGAGAAAGAAGACTCTGAGTGATGAGGCTCATCCGTTGTTTTTGAGTGTTTCATGGTAAGAATAGGATGGTTGAATCAGTGCACAAGTGAATTTTACACCTCATCCCGCCAGTGAAGAATTGTTTAAATGACAAAAGGCCATCTTGCAGGTGGCCTTTCTGTTACGTCCCCTTGCAGGAAGAAGTAGCTTACAGTTCTGCTGCGTGATCCGCCAGGTATTGTGCAACGCCTGCAGTCGACGCATTCATGCCGGCCTTGCCTTTGCTCCAGCCGGCAGGACACACTTCGCCGTGTTCTTCGAAAAATTGCAACGCGTCTACCATGCGCAGCATTTCATCGATATTGCGACCCAGCGGCAGCATATTCACGACCTGGTGCATCACTACACCTGTCTTGTCGATCAGGAATGAACCGCGCAACGCAACACCGGCGCCTTCAAGTTCAACGTCATAAGCCTTACAGATTTCGTGCTTGATATCGGCAACCAGCGGATAGCCGACCTGACCGATACCGCCGTTGTTGACCGGCGTGTTCTTCCATGCCAGATGGGTGAACTGGGAATCGATCGATACGCCGATCACTTCCACGTTACGGCTCTTGAATTCAGCCAGACGGTGATCAAATGCGATCAGTTCAGAAGGACAAACAAACGTAAAATCAAGCGGGTAGAAAAATATTACAGCCGCTTTTCCTGCTGTATATTGTTTCAGATTGAACGATTCGTTCATTTCATTGTTGCCCATTACCGCAACAGCGGTAAAGTCGGGTGCCGGTTTACCTACGAGAACTGCCATGTTTATCTCCTGGGGATTAATTGAATTGGGTGGCGCAATTTAGGCCATTCGCCCCGTTACGTCAACCTTGTATCTCGTGTGGGATAGGGTTTTCCGTGGTCGCAAACTGGATACGATGCAGTTGCGCATACACGCCATTCTTCGCCAGCAACTGGGCATGCGTGCCTATCTCGGCAATTTCGCCTTTTTGCAATACCACAATCCGGTCGGCTTTTTCAATCGTTGACAAGCGGTGTGCGATCACCAGCGTGGTGCGCCCCTGCATCAGGGTTTCCAGCGCGGCCTGCACATAACGTTCCGACTCGGAATCCAGCGCGGAGGTCGCTTCATCCAGAATCAGCACCGGCGCATCTTTAAGGATCGCGCGCGCAATCGCGATGCGCTGGCGCTGTCCGCCGGAGAGTTTCACGCCACGCTCACCGACCAGCGTATTCAGGCCTTCCGGCCATTCGCGGATAAATTCCATCGCATGGGCCGCGGTCGCGGCGGCGATAATTTCCGCCTCACTCACCTCGCGCATCTGCCCGTAGGCAATGTTCGCCGATAACGTATCGTTGAACAGCACCACTTCCTGACTCACCAGCGCGATATTGGCGCGCAAGCTGGCCAGCGTGAGTTCATTGATATCGTGCCCGTCCAGCGTGATGCGCCCGCTGGAGGGCAAATAAAAGCGCGGCACCAGATTGGCGAGCGTGCTCTTGCCGCTGCCAGAAGCGCCCACCAGCGCCACCGTTTGCCCGGCGGGAATGTCCAGACAAATGTCATGCAACGCCAGGCGCATCTCGTCCTGCAGAGCATCGTTCTGATAAGCGAAATTGAGATGTTCAAAATGCAGTCCGCCCGAGGCTCTGCCGATCACCACCGTCCCCTTTTCCTGTTCGCTTTGCGTGTCGATCAACGCAAACACGCTCTCCGCTGCGGCCAGACCCCGCTGCATAAACTCGCTGACACTGGTGAGGTTTTTGATCGGCCGGGTCAGCATCAGCATGGCGGCGACAAAAGACAGAAAACTCCCCACGCTGGTGGCATCGGTCTTGGCCTGCTGTGTTGCCAGATAAACGATGACCGCCAGCGCGACCGCTGCGACCAGTTGTACCAGCGGCACATTGGCCGCCGCCGCTGCCGCCTGCTTCATCGCATAGCGGCGCATCCAGTTGGTTTCAAGGTTAAAACGCTGTTCCTCATACGCCTGCCCGCCAAACAGTTTGACCACTTTATGCGCGCCCACGGACTCTTCGATGACTTGCGTGATATTGCCCATGGCGCGTTGCGAATCGCGGCTGGAATTGCGCAGCCGGCGGTTGATGACATAGATCACCAGCGCCACGACCGGCGTGACGATCAGTGAGAGCAATGTCAGCTTCCAGTTGAGATAAAACAGCCAGCCCAGCAGGCCTGTGATAATGATGGAGTCCCGTATGGTGACCGTCACCACACTGGTCGCCGCCGCCGTCACCTGGGTGACATCGAAGGTGAGTTTGGAAATCAGGTTGCCGGTCGCATGATTATCGAAATAATGCGTCGGCAGCGTCAATAGTTTGCGGAACATTTCGCCGCGCAAGTCCATCACCACCTTGTTGCTGACCCAGTTGATCGCGTAGGTCGCCACAAATCCTGCGATACCGCGCACCAGAAAAATCAGCACGATGATCAGCGGCGCCCAGCGAATCACGAAATCATCTTTCTGCACAAACGTGCCGTCCAGCATGGGTTTGAGCAGCGCCGGCAACAACGGCTCGGTGGCCGCCGCCACGGCGGTGCCGGCGATGGAAGCCGCAAAGACACGCCAATAGGGTTTAACGTAGGACAGCAGACGTAAATAGAGCTGGGTGTTGGTCATATTCATGGCGCGCACTTTATCAGAAAAGCGGCCATTCGGCTCATGCCTGCTGGACAGTCATGCTGGTCACTGCTAGTCTGACGGGCATAGCAACAACCACTCTTGATAATGAAGCTGCATTGCCCGTCACCCTCACCACAATCCTCTGGTGAAACAACTAACCAATCGACTAAGCCCGCTAGCGGGCAAGTCGCTGGTTATCCCGCAAGCGGGCGAGGAGGCAAACGAACGCTTACGCGAATTTCACGTTAATTCGCTTTAATTTACTCGGCCTGCCATGCTACAAGAACTGCGCCTGTTTCTGACCGCGATACAATTTTTTACGCGCCTGCCTGTACCCGCATGGGTAGGACATTCCTCGCAGCAACTCAACCAGGCGGCGCGCTATTTCCCGCTGACGGGTCTGGTCGTCGGCGCACTGAGTGCTGCCACGCTGATCATTTCAGCTCAGGTTTTACCGCTGTCATTGGCAATCGGACTATCCATGGCAGCCTCCATGCTCATCACCGGTGCATTTCATGAAGACGGCCTCACCGACTTTACCGACGGGCTCGGTGGCGGCTACACCCGCGAAAAAGCGCTTGAAATCATGAAGGACTCGCGCATCGGCGCATACGGTGCCATCGCACTGATCATGGTGCTGCTGTTGAAATATCAGTCGCTGCTCTCCCTTTTCAGCGCGTATACGCCGTTTTTTATCGCCGCCACCCTGATCGCAGCACACAGCTTCAGCCGTTTGATGGCGGTCAGCATCATGCTGACCCAGCGCTACATCAGGGACGACGACAGCGCGCGCGCAAAACCTGCCGCGCAACAAATCAGCACCGTCAGTTTCACCATCGCCTCACTCACCGGCGTCGCACCCCTGCTCATGCTGTATGCAGCAGGCGCGTCCCCGACATCACTGCTTAGCGCCGTAGCGCTCGCCTTGCTGATGCGCAGCTATCTTGGCTGGCGGTTGCAAAAACGCCTCGGCGGCTATACCGGCGACTGCCTGGGCGCTGCGCAACAATTAACTGAAGTTGCGTTCTATCTGGGCCTGCTGGCAACCTTCTGATGCTGTATCTGATACGCCACACTGCACCTGACATTGCACCCGGCATCTGTTACGGCCAGCTCGATATGGGATTAAAGGACAGCTTCGATACCGAAGCCAACACCGTAATGCGCTTACTTCCACCGTTTGATCTGATCATCACCTCGCCCCTGCTGCGCTGCCGGAAACTTGCCGAACACCTGGCGCGCGCGCATCACTGCACGATGCAGACCGATGCGCGTCTGATGGAAAAACACTTCGGCTTATGGGAGGGCCGAGATTGGCGCGACATTGCGCGCTGCGAAATCGATGCATGGGCCGCTGACATCATGGGTTATGCGCCGGAAGGCGGAGAGTCGGCACAACAACTGATGCTGCGCGTACAGGATTTCATGGGTGATCTGGCGAAACGGCCTAACCAACATGGCGCAAGCTCCGCCCCTGAGCATAAAAGCGCTTGCGCCGGTCGGTTCCCTCACCCAAACCCTGATGGAACAACTAGCCATTCGACTAAGCTGCCAAAAGACGGCAGCCAAGTCGCTGGTTATCTCCCGGAAGGAGAGGGGACAAACGAATCGCTTCGCGACTTTCATGAAAACCAGAACATAGCGCTGATCACGCACGGCGGCACCCTCCGCGCCATGCTGGCGCAACTGGCAGCGATACCGCTGACCGACACACTGAATTGGCAAATCGATTACGGGGCGGTGACAGGCGTAAATGTTTCATCCTTTATTTGATCATTTGCACCGGCGAATGAACGTGTTGCGAAAATATTAGTCTATGCTAATATAAATACACTTTACTGATTACGGAGTCTCAATATGTTCGCCAGCACCATCAAGGAAATCGACGCAGCTGAACTCGCCCGCTGGGTGAATGATGCAGACCACAAACTGCGCGTGATCGACGTGCGCCAGATGCAGGAAATCGCCATGGGCACGGTCCCCAGCGCAGAACCCCTGCCGCTGCATACGCTGCCTGCCAAAATCCACGAATTTTCACCCGATGAAAAACTGGTGATGATCTGCCGCAGCGGCGCACGTTCGGCACAAGCCTGCATGTTTTTACAGCAACAGGGGTTTTCAAACGTGCACAATCTGCGCGGCGGAATGATGGGCTGGATGCAGAGCGGCTTGGCTGCGCACCAACTGGCCTGAGTCAGGCATCAACAAACTGGTCGCGCCTCATCACCGTTGAGCATTATGTTATACTTTGGTAAAACTCAAAGGAGATAACCATGCTCAACGCGTCTCTTCGCCGGTCAGGCGGATCGCTCATCATGACGATACCGCAGTCCTATATCGAACAGAACCATCTGGATGCAGGATCACGATTACAGGTTGAAATCAACGGCGCCGAGTTGCGCGTCAAGCCCGGTCGTCAACGACCCAAACTTTCTGAATTACTGGCATCCACACCTGAAGACTTGTGCCGTACCGAGGGGTGGGAAGAGATGCCATCTGTCGGAGGCGAGCTTTGATTCCCGAGCGCGGTGACATCCTGCATCTCCAGTTCGATCCCGCGTCCGGCAAGGAAATGCTGGGAAAGCATTATTGCCTGGTCGTATCGCCCCGAGCATTCAATGCGCGCTTCCGCCTGTCCATGGTCTGCCCGATTTCCGGCGGCGCTGCCGATGCGGTTCGCAGCAGCGGTTTTCTGATCTCGTTGATGGGAGCCGGCTTGCAGACGCATGGAACCGTTCACGCGCACCAGCTCAAATCACTGGACTGGGCAGCACGACAAGCCAAATTCGTCGAAAAAGCACCCGACACTATCGTTCAGGAAGTGCTCGATTGCCTTGCCGCCGTTTTTGAGGACGAGTGACGCAAAATGGGCGTGGCCTCGCAAGACAATAAATACATTGAAGTACGCGCTTTCTGGATACTGGTCACGCCGTATCACCGATGAGCATCGCATGGTGTATCGCATTGAGAACGATGCGTGCTGATCGCAAATCGTCCAATGCGTGCCTGCAACCCTGAGTTATCCGATGGCAATTGTGAGTTTTTTGCCGCATGCCGCTGCGTAACGGCGCAGTGTAGCGAGCGAGGGGGAATGTTTGCGGCTACCCAGAGAGCTTTCGATACGTGCCAGTGCGGATTGCGCGATGCCCATGCGATCAGCCACTTCGGCCTGAGTCAAACCGGCTTGCTTGCGTGCATGCAACAAAGCATCAAGCGCGGAAAATTCATCTTCCAGCGCATCGTACGCGGCTTTGAACTCCGGGTTGCTGAGCGAGCGTTGAATGTGCGCTGCGGGATCAAATGGGATTGTTGGCTTAGCCATGTTTCATCTCCTTCATGCGTTGCAGTGCGATGTCAAGTTCGCGCCTCGGGGTTTTATCAGTTTTCTTGATGAAGCCGTGCAGGATGATGATGCGCCGACCTATCAGGGTGCAAAAGAACGCCCGACCGATTCCTTCCGGCCCTTTTGCGCGTATCTCGAAAAGTCCATCACCCATTGCTCGTGTGTAGGGCATACCGAGATTCGCGCCATGTTCCACCATGCGTAAGGTGATGCGCGCGAAGCTGGCGTTGATCCCTGCCGGCCAAGCCAGCACCGTTTGCTGCACTGTTCCGTCAAAAAACTCAATGGTGTAACTCATGCGGAAATAATAACATACATGTTATTGTAGTCAAGTTTTTCGGGGCAGTTTCAAACACTATCGCGAAGGAAGTACTGGATTGCCTTATCGCAGTTTTTGAGGACGACTGACTAAATTTGACGGGGGTTTGCAGCATAATTCATGCATCATTGCAATACCCCGCAGCGTTAATGCGAGCCACACCCCCGTCAGGCAGGAATACTGCACTTTCCGCTATCGGTCGTCATCTACAATTCAATGGTAGACCCCACAGCTGGTGCCTGACCCCGCAGCTGCCCAATATCTGCCCCAAGGTTCCGAGGTATCGCAAAACTGCAGTCCACTAACTGTTCCAAAGCCTAGCTTTTAAGCCACTTGGCAAAACTGTAGATACCATATCCTACTGCCACCGCAGCTACAGCAGGTGCCGCGACAACTAAACAGCTACCTGTCAATAAGCCCCCACCCAAAGTGCCCCCTATTGCAACTACACCTGATGCAATACCCGCACTGCTTAGGCCTACTACTGATCCTGCGGCACCAATCGCACCGATGGTACCAACGGTACCTACAGTCGCGCCAGCGTAACTAGCAACTCTTCCGGCAGAGCGTGAATTGCGCTCATCTTGAGTAAGTGTAGGATCATCTTTAAGAATAGTACGATTTAACAAATAGGCCGTTCCACCTCCAACAGCAGCAAGAGCAGCTCCGGTAGCTACTGCTCCAGCACCGGCTCCTGCAAATATAGTACCGATGCCCTCGCTAGCACCAGCTGCACCAGCAGCTCCAGCAGCTCCAGCAGTTCCAGTTCCAGAAGTTCCAGAAGTTCCAGAAGCTGAGCCACTTGACGCTTGACGTTCGCTCTTTGCCTTCTGGCGGCGAGCGTAGCCTTCTGGATCTGCTTGTCGAAAAGCAGAGATTTTGGCTTCATTTGCTTCTGACATTTCCCGTTGAAGGTGGGCTGTATGATAAGCAACGGTATGGCTATAGCGTTGCCGTGTTTTATTTGCACTGATGTTTTTCGTTGCGTCTTGAAAGGGGTATTTATTCGACACTGTGCACCTCCGATTAGGTATTTAATTTTATTCGCCATATTGTCTGGCTTGCTGAGTAATGTGCTAACGATTATCCAATTACTTCTTTTCTTGTTCCTTTAACTTCTGGTAGCCAACTATTCCAGTGGCGACTATTCCCCCGACAACTCCAAACAACAGCGTACCGAAAATTGGCATCATCCCACTGGCAGTGAGACCTGCCAGAGCGGTTCCACTTAATCCATTTGTTGTTGCACTCTTCGCTGCCTGCTTCACGAAATCGGAAGATTTAATATCTACCCCTTTTTTTCGAAGGCCAACTTCAGCTTCATCCACCAATTTAAAGATTTCATCTGACGAAATAGAAAAAATCTTTGAAAGGGCGCGCAACTGGGTAGCAGTCAGCGATGTCTCGCCTTTTTCTACCCTAGACCAAGCAGACGGACTTATCTCCATTAATTCAGCTAACTTCATTTTCTGCATAGGGGGAACTTGCACCTCACGAATTTTCGCAATTACGGCTCCAAGCACGGCAAGATCAGTGGTTATGTTTTTAAATTCATTCATCATCATCACCGAACATTTTCTTAGCAAATAAATAACCCAGATAAGCACCTACAGCTGCACCAGCGGATTCAACTGCGGCGGTTGAAAAGAGAATAAGAAACGGCATGATGAATCCCCATAAAATATACACAAACCCGGTGTATCAGGGATGCAGTCTAGTAAATAACCGCAACGGCTGTCACCTTACCATCACATGCAAAGTTTGCAAGTTTAATTTTATGGGTTTATGCAATTACAGCAGAATAGGTTGGCTTAAATTAGAAATCTCTAGCACGTCGTCGTGCGCTTTGAGTGCATTCAGCACATCCCAGATAGGTTTGAAGTGGCTCGCCGCTATCGTGTCTTCGACATTTTCCTGAACGGCAAGAAACACTGGGGTGACAGAAAATTAATTGCAGACCCGAATTACCGAGATGTAGTTAATTTTCATTTAGTGATGCGCGCCATGAGTCCCACCGTCATCCCCTTATCCGCCGCCGAGTAGCGCAGGCTGGTCAGGAGAAGTCGGCGAGGACTGTCTGAGCGCGCAGCGCGAGTTCCGCAGCCGCCTGACCAGACGAGCAACACAGGGTACCGCGAAGCGGCGGCAAACCGGGGTCGCCTTCTTTTTGGTTACTTATTCTTGGCGACGCAAGAAAAAGTAACCAGCCGCCGGTCTGCCACCGGCTAAATCTTCCCCGATACTGCCGCTTCAGCAAAAGTCGCCATGCCATTGTGCAGCGCGCAGGCCAGTCGCAGCAACGGCACGGCGACTGCCGCACCGCTGCCTTCGCCCAGTCGCATGCCCAGTTGCAATAACGGCTCTGCATTCATTGCCACCAGCACGCGCTGATGACCGGGTTCTGCCGAAGTATGCGCAAACAGCAGCCAGTTTCGCACGTCGGGATTTATCCGAACGGCAAGCAGGGCTGCAACACTGCTGATAAAACCGTCCACCAGCACGGGCATGCCGCTTTGCGCCGCTGCAATATAGGTGCCGGTGAGTGCTGCGATTTCAAACCCGCCGAGGCAGCGCAAAATTTCCAGCGCGTCTGTTTCAGACAAGTTGTGCAGCGCCAATGCACGACCGATCACCTCAGCCTTATGTATCACGCCATGGCTGTCCAGCCCCGTGCCGGGCCCTGCCAGCAGACGAGGCGCCTCGTGCAACAGAGCGCACGAAATCGCAGAGGCTGACGTAGTATTGGCAATCCCCATCTCCCCGCCGATGAACAACTGCGCGGATGCGGCGCGCAGCACACTGTCACGCCCCGCCTGCAAGGCTGCATCCAGCTGCGAACGTGTCATCGCCGCTTCAACCGCAAAGTTGGCTGTCATCGGCGCAATCACCGCGCGCAGCACACCCGGCCATACGCCAGGATCGTTGAGCGTGCCCAGATTCACCACTTCCAGCGTGGCGCCCAGCGTTTTCGCCAGCACGCTGATTGCCGCGCCGCCTGTCGCAAAGTTCTTCACCATTTCGCCTGTAACCGCTTGCGGGAAAGCAGACACCCCCTCGGCAGCGATACCGTGATCGGCGGCAAAAACGCATATCTGCACGCGATCCAGTTGAGGGCGCGCCGCGCCTTGCATCGCAGCCAGTTGCACCGCGATCGTTTCAAGTTGACCCAATGCGCCTGGCGGCTTGGTGAGTTGCCCTTGCCGCGCCAGCGCTTCTTCGCGAGCGACTTCATTCAATGCAGCGCAAGGCTGCAAAATCCAGTTTTTTTCCATAACTATTCCTTCGTTCATTAAGTGACCCATTTGCTGCCAACTTACGACTAACGACTAACGACTAACGACTATTTTCAGCCTTTCACCACCAGCGGCAAACCCGCCACCGTTAAAACCACACGTTCGCAGATCGCACCCAACTGCTGATGCAAACGCCCCGCTTCGTCGCAATACCGCCGCGACAGCTCGCCCATCGGCGTTATGCCCATGTTCGTTTCATTCGAGACCAGGATGATCTGTCCGGGCAAACCGGGCAATACGCGCAGCAATGCGGACACTTCAAATTCCAGCCGTGATTCATCGGTATCACACAGCAATTGCGCAAGCCACAGCGTCAGACAATCCACCAGCATGCAGCGCCCTGCAGCCGCCTCTCGTTGCAACACCGCCGCCAGATCGGGTCCTGCTTCGATCAGCTGCCAGTGCGCAGGCCTTCTCGCCTGATGATGCGCGATGCGCTCTCGCATCTCTTCATCGCGCACCTCAGCGGTCGCAACATATACCACAGGCAAGCCCGAAGCTGTCGCATGCTGTTCCGCAAGCGTGCTCTTGCCGGAACGCACGCCGCCCAGAATCAATTCACACATTATCCACTCCCAAACCAAACAGATGTCGCAACTGCACACCATCCAGATGCATTTCAACCGCATCGGCCAGTCTGTCGATGTCAGCCTCGCGGCGCGCATGATAATCAGGTGTCGTAACGTCTGTCAGACCTGCCCAGCGCAGCAGCGCATCGGTCGCCGCTTTCGACTCGAACAGGCCATGCAGATAGGTAGCCAATATTTGCCCGTCAGCAGAAACAGCGCCATCGGCAAAAAATTCGCCGTCGTGTTCAAGCTGCATGGCCGGACGATTCAGTGCCGCGCCTGAGGTGACACCCGCATGTATTTCGTAGCCCGCCACAGCAGCTGCCTCAAGACTCAAGGTGCCGCGCACATTGCGCAACTGTTTGTCTGTCGCCAGCGTCGTCGTCATTTCCAGCAACGCCAGACCATCGCTACTCCCCGCTTCTCCTTCTAAACCTGACGGATCGTGTATCGCCTGACCCAGCATCTGCATGCCGCCGCAGATGCCGATGAGTTTGCCGCCATATCGCAAATGGTGCTGTATCGCATCCTCCCATCCCGCGCGCCTCAGGCTATCGAGGTCGCTGCGCACCGACTTGCTGCCGGGCAGGATGATCAGGTCGGCAGGCGGAATCGCCTCTGTTATCGGGATATAACTGAACTCAATCTGCGGATGCAGGCGCAACGGATCGAAATCGGTGTGATTGCTGATGCGCGGCAGCACGGGAACAATGACGCGCAGCTTATTCCCGGCGTGCTCCCTCACCCCTGCCCCCTCTCCCGAAGGGCGAGGGGAGTCCGAAGGGAGCGCATCCTCCGCTTCCAGATGCAGCCCGTGCAGATAGGGTATCACACCGATCACCGGCTTGCCGGTGTATTGTTCGAGCCAGTCCAGGCCCGGCTGCAACAGCGCGATGTCGCCGCGGAAACGATTGATCACAAAACCCGCCACCCTCGCCTGCTCGCTCTCTGACAGCAAAGCCAGCGTGCCGACCAGATGCGCGAACACCCCGCCCTTATCGATGTCGGCGATCAGGATCACGGGGCAATCCACCGCCTCGGCAAAGCCCATATTGGCGATGTCATTGGCACGCAGATTGATTTCGGCCGGACTGCCCGCTCCTTCCACCACGATGGTGGTGTATTGTTCGCTTAAACGCCGGTGCGACTCAAGCACTGCCGCACGCGCGGTTTTCTTGTAGGCGTGATATTCCAGCGCTTCCATATTGCCGATCGCACGCCCGTGTATGATGACCTGCGCGCCGGTGTCGCTGTTGGGTTTTAACAGCACCGGATTCATGTCGGTATGAGGCTCAAGATTTGCCGCTTGCGCCTGCACTGCCTGCGCACGCCCGATCTCACCGCCGTCTTGCGTGACCGCGCTGTTGAGCGCCATGTTCTGCGGTTTGAAGGGAACCACTGCAATATCCTGTCGCACCAGCCAGCGGCAAAGCGCTGCGACCAGCGTGCTCTTGCCAGCATCCGAGGTCGTACCCTGCACCATCACCGTGATTGCACTCATCTCTTTATTCCGCTCCCTCACCTCAATCCTCTCCCGAAGGGAGAGGAGGCAGACGAATCGCTGCGCGAAACTTGTGCCAAGGCAGCATCCAGTCTCGCCCAGTTTTTCTCACCGCACGGCAGACCGAAACGCAGGCTGGCGGGCACATCGAACAATCGGGTCAGAATACCCTGCTTTGCAAGCGTTTGATGCACGCTTGAAGCATCCTCGCATTTTACCCACTGAAACAGAGCGCTGCCGCCGACAGGCGCAAAGCCGTATCTAGCGAGCATGTCCGACAGACGCAGGCTGGCAGCCTGTAATGTGGCGCGCGCTTTTTCCTGCCATGATGTATCTGCCAGCGCCAGCTTTGCGACATGACGCGCAGGCGTCGCAATCGGCCATGGACCGAGCAATTCGGCGAGCGGCTGCAGCGTAGTTTCCGGCGCCAGCACAAAGCCAACCCGCGCGCCCGCCAGACCAAAAAACTTGCCTAAAGAGCGCAGCACGATCAGCCCTTCTCGCGGACAGCAGCGCGCAAGACTGTGTTCCGTCGTTGCGTCCATGAACGCTTCGTCCACCACCAGCAGCCCGCCGTGCTGAGCCAGTCGTTCATGTAAATTCAGCAAATCACTAACGCTGTACAGCTTGCCGGTCGGATTGTTCGGATTCACAATGACTACCACGTCGGCCTCGCTTTGCAGCAAATCCCCGTCATGAATGATCTGATGTCCATACTGCTGCCAGGCGCGTTCATGTTCCGCATACGCTGTCTCTGCCAGCGCCACGCGGCACGGCGCACGCAATCTGGGCAAAGTCTGGATAGCCGCCTGCGAACCTGCCACGGGCAATAAATGCGATGTACCGTAAAAATTTGAAGCCGCTTCAACCAGACCGTCCTCATCCTCAGGCAGTCGCTGCCACAGATCAGCCGGCAACACAGGTACGGGCCAGGCGTCGGGATTAATCCCCGTTGAAAGATCAAGCCAGTCCTTTTCGGGTATGCCGTAGCGCATCGCTGCCGCACGCACGCGGCCACCGTGTTCAAGCGCCATGTTTAAACCTCGCAACCAGTAATGTAGTCAGACCGATTGCAACCAGCCAGAGGTAGAGTGTGTGCTGTACCAGACGCACCGCGCGCACGATATCGGCACGCCCGGCAACTGCACCGCAACCCAACGCCGGACGCTGTTCCAGTACGCCGTGATAGATCGCAGCGCCGCCCAGCTTCACCTGCAAAGCGCCCGCGCCTGCCGCCATCACAGGGCCTGCGTTCGGGCTACCCCATCTCGGCGCCTGTACTCGCCAACAGGATAACGCACTGCGGGTCTTCCCCAGCAGCGCATAGCTCAATGCGGTTAAGCGCGCCGGAATGTAATTGAGCACATCATCGAGTTTTGCCGCCGCCCAGCCAAATTCGTTGTAGCGTGTATTGCGATAGCCCCACATCGCATCCAGCGTGTTGCTCAGGCGATACAGCAAAACGCCAGGTGCACCCGCCACCACAAACCAGAACAGCGCGGCAAAGATCGCATCGTTGCCGTTCTCCAGCACCGATTCGACGGCGGCACGCGCCACCCCTTCTTCATTCAGTTGACTGGTATCGCGGCTCACCATCATGCCGACTGCCTGTCTTGCAGCTGGCAAACCATTCGCATCCGCAACCCGCATGGCATGCTCGGACAGGCTGCGCGGCGCGATCGCAAAATACAGCAAAATAATGGAAAACAGCGTGCCGAATACGGCAAGGTGTTGCAACAGGTAAGCTATCAGCACGAAAGGAATTAAAAGCACAGCGACCGCAAACACGCCGTTAAGATAGCTCGCGCGATAGACTGTTTTTTCGACTGACTTGGCAAGTGACCCGAAACCCGAAAGAGGATGAAAGCGTCGTGGTTCACCTAACAGGCGATCCATCAGCACCGCGGCCAGCATCGTCAGCGTCAACGCCAGATTAAGTGCTGGCATCCGTGCATCCCCAACTATTTTCAAACAACATTTCTTCAAGTGGCTGCGGGTTGCGCCAGCCTTCCATCTGTAACATCGGTGCCGGATAGAATTCATCAACCTGTCCGAGACAGAGGATCGCAACAGGCTTGCCGCCCTCGGGAATGTTAAGCAGTGCCGCTAGTTTTGCGGGATCGAACAGCGACACCCAGCCCATACCCAGGCCTTCCGCGCGGGAGGCCAGCCACAGGTTCTGGATCGCGCAGGCGACCGAGGCCAGATCCATCTCCGGCAGGGTGCGGCGGCCGAAAATGTGTTCTTCGCGCCTGTCCATCAATGCCGCCACCATGAGCTCTGCGCAGTCGCGTATGCCTTCCACTTTCAGTCGCATGAACTCCGAGTCGCGCGCCCCCAAAGCCTGCGCCGTCTCATGCCGCTCGGCGTCCACCAGCGCATGTATCCGCTCACGCAATGCGGAATCCGTAATGCGGATAAACCGCCAAGGCTGCATCAGTCCGACCGAGGGCGCCTGATGCGCGGCGTGCAGTACGCGCTGTAAAACTTCAACCGGGACAGGCTCAGGATTGAAATGGCGCATGTCGCGCCGCTCACGGATCACGCGATAAACCGCTTCACGATCGGCATCTGAATAGCCATGCTTCATGGCAAAAACAGGCGTGCCACTGCCAAAGGATCGGACGGAAAATAAAAATGAATATAGGACGCGGTCAGCCGCTGCGACTGATACACCGCCTCGCTGGTTTGATTGCCGTTGGGACACGCGCCACGGGCAACGGGCTCACAGTTCGTTTCCACTTTTGAATAATGAAAGGTATGTCCGCGCAGCGCGCCTTCATCCAGCACAACGCTTTGCAGCGCGAGCGCGCTCAGACGCTTTTGCATCACGGCACTTCCTTCCATCAGCCCCAGCATGGGTGCGGATTTCCCCTGTGCATCGGTGAGCGTCTGCAAGACATACAGCATGCCACCGCATTCTGCGAGTATCGGCTTATTGGCGGCATAATGTGCACGTATGGCATCCAGCATCGCAGAATTTGCCGCAAGTTTTGTCAGATGCAATTCCGGATAGCCGCCGGGCAGATATAAACTGTCGGCTGTCGGCAAGGCCGTATCTTCAAGCGGCGAAAAGAAACACAGCTCGGCACCCAATGCTTCCAGACAATCGAGATTCGCCCGGTACAGGAATGAAAAAGCCGCATCTTTCGCCACGGCAATTTTCACCCCTTGCAGGTCGCGTGCGATGCATCCACTGACCGAAGGCGCCGCAAATTCTACCGCCGGCGGCAAACTGGTGTCGCACAGCTCTCCCCACAGACGCGCCGCCTGTGAGATACGCTGTTCGATGTCCGGCAGCTCTGCCGCCTGCAACAACCCCAGATGCCGCTCCGGCAAACTGATCTCAGTGCTGCGCGGCAATGCGCCGCAAAACTTCAGCGCCTTCGGCAGTCGTTCCGTGAGCATCTCTGCATGACGTGCACTGCCAACCCGGTTTGCGACCACGCCGTAAAATGGCAGTTCCGCATCGAGCTGCGACAAACCACACGCCATTGCGGCAAAAGTCTGCGCCATCGCACTGGCGTCGATCACCGCAAGGATGGGAATACCGAATTTTTTGGCGAGATCCGCACTGGAGGGATTGCCGTCGAACAATCCCATCACGCCTTCGATCAGAATCAGGTCGGCCTCATTTGCCGCACTATAAAGCATGGCGCGGCAATCTGACTCGCCCCCCATCCACAAATCGAGCTGGTAGACAGGACCACCCGATGCCACCTCAAGGATGGTCGGATCGATGAAATCAGGTCCTGTCTTGAATACACGCACCCGTCGTCCCTGACTGCGATGAAAGGCGGCAATTGCCGCAGTGACGGTGGTTTTACCCTGCCCTGAGGCAGGCGCTGAGATCAACAGTGCCGGACAGGCAACCATTTACAGGTCTATGCCAGGCTGAGCGCGTATGCCAGCGCGATACGCATGTTTGACGTCAGCAATTTCACTCACGGTATCGGCCATATCCAGCAGGCATTGGGGCGCGGCGCGACCCGTGATCACCACATGCTGCGTGGCAGGGCGAGCCGCCAGATCGGCGCATACCTGCTTTTCATCCAGATAGCCGTATTTGAGCAAATACGTCAGTTCATCCAGCACCACCAGATGCTGCGAGTCATCATGGAGCATATTCTGCGCAACGGCCCAGCCGCGCAGGGCGGTCGCGATATCCGCATCGCGGTTTTGTGTCTCCCAGGTAAAGCCATCGCCCAGCACCTGCCACTCTACTCCTGGCTGGTTACCTAGAAACTTCTCTTCGCCCGTATCGCGGCGAGATTTCAGAAATTGCGCCACGCCCACCTTGTAACCATAACCCAGTGTGCGCGCGATCATGCCAAACGCGGAACTCGACTTGCCCTTGCCGTTGCCGGTCAGCACCAGCAGCAAGCCCTTATCCTGATCGGCCTTCTCAATCGACGCGTCAATCACGGCCTTTTTCCGGGCCATGCGGCGGTTATGCTGCTCGCTGTTATCCGGCATGTTTAGCCTGATCGGCCCGGAGTTTGAACACCACATATAACAGGACCGCAGGCACCAGATAAATCACTGCGCTGGTGACATAAGGCACATAGTATTGCGCAACGCGGGCAGCGTACTCGCTCATATTCATATCCGGGTAGCGCCCGGAAAACAGATAGAACGCGCCGTTGGAGATGAAGAATGCCGCGCTGACCGCTGCAAACGAAATCGCTGAGAACCGCCCCAGACTGCGCAGACTGTCCTGATGGTGCTTTGCATAGGCACGGCCCGCAATCCACAGCACGGCATAGGTCGGGATCAGAAACCAGTAGGCGGCTGTCACGCAGTAGTCTGACACGCCCATATGCGTGATCGCGACATAATCGAGCAGTGCGGCTTCAGCCAGCAGCACGCCGAACAGCAGCGGGCTGGCAACCAGAAGTCCTGCCAGCAGAAACACCGCCAGCGATGCATCCGGTAAATGCAGACTACTGCCAAAATGGTGCATGCGCGTCGCACCCATCAGGGCGATGAGCACGGCGCTCAGCAAGAAAGGTTTGTTCCGAGTCATAATGTAACTCCTTATAAAAATAAAACCACGATATCACAAGATGCAAGGCAAGGGGGCGATGCCCCCTCACATATTACTGCTGGTAATTCAAACCCACAAACAGCGTGCGTCCCGGCGTGTTATAGCTATACACTTCCGAATAACTGCGATTGAACAGATTACCCACCCGTGCCGACAGAGCCAGACTTTTGTCGATCTGATAACGCGCAGTTAAATTCACGAGCTGGTAACCGGTCAGTACATGCGCGCCATCCTTGCGCGCGCCACTGTAGCGCACTTCAGCCCCCAGATTCAACACGCCGAAATCCTGATTTACACCGAAATTGCCAAACTCTTTTGCACGGCGCGTCAAAATCAGCCCTGTCGTTCCATCGCGCGGGTTCTGAAAGGTTGCGCTGGCCCTCAGGTGCGTATCACCGAATTCGCCTGCATAACTTAGCTCCTGCCCGTTGATGTGCGCCTGGCTGACGTTGCTGACCGAAGTAAACGCCGCGTTCAGCGCGATCAAATCGCTGATGCGATTATCAAAATACACCGTATCCACGCGTTGACCGTTCGCCGCATAGTGCAGCCCGGCTTCCCTGTTTTGCGAGCGCTCGGGTTTCAGATTCGGATTGCCCTGATAACCGAACGCCAATGGCCAGTACATATCGTCAAAGGTCGGGGCCTTGAAGGCATTGCTGATGCTGGCCGTGGCACGCCAGCGATCCGCAAAGGACAGACCATACCCGAGCAAACCGGTATTCGCGGTGCCGAAATCAGAGTAGCGATCCTGACGCATATTCACTTGCACTTGCTGAACGCCATATTCACCCACATAACCGCCCAGCACGCTGTTCACCTTGCGGCTGGTTTGCGAGAAAAGCGTGTTTGAAGTCACAGCCTGCCCGAGATGCTCAACTGACAAGCTCAGATGCTGATTGTCTGCGAGCTTGAGATTATTTTGCCATGCAAGCTGGTTGCTCCGGGTCTGGTAACGCGAAGTCTGCACCCCATTGGTGTAAGTCAGACTGTTGTCGGTGCCTTGACCCAGACGCACCTGGCTGTGCCAAAAATCATTGATCTGGTCATCGGACGCCAGCGACAGCTTGTCGATATTATCGACGATGTTATTGAGGTCCGTTGGCAAACCGAATCCGTTGTCATACGAGATATTGCCGCGCGTGCTGAACACTGAAGCCGTCAGTACATGATCGGCGTTAAGCGTCTGTTTGATTTGCGCATCAAACGTGTTGTTGTCATAGCCGTTCTTGTTGGGATTCGCCTTCGGCGCCAACAGCGGGTTCATTGCCGATACGCCATCCGTTTTGACGCGACCAGCATTCAAACTGTAGGAAGTGTTATTCACGGCTCCCGAGAACCCCGCCGCCATGCGCTGGGTGCCCTGATTGCCCACACCCGCACTGGCATTGAACGCCGGTGCGCCACGACCCTGCTTGGTGAATAGCTGAATCACGCCGCCGATGGCTTCTGAACCGTACAGGCTGCTGACGTTGCCGCGCACGATTTCGATACGTTCGATGTTATCGAGCATCAGATGTTCTATAGACGTCGTACCTACCGTGGCAGAGTCTACCCGCACACCATCCAGCAATACCAGCACCTGGCTGGGACTGGTGCCTCGCATGTAGATGCCCGAGGTGGAACCCATCCCGCCGTTCTGCACGATTTCCAACCCCGGCACGGAGCGCAGCAAGGTCGCCACATCAGGCGCACCGGATTTTTGTATATCCTGCTCATTTAAAACCGTCGTGTCGGCAATGGATTTATCCAGCGCCTGGGGCATGCGCGTGGCGGTGACGACGATCTCGTCCATGACGGGCGTATCTGCAAATGCAACTTGCGGGAGGGTGATCGCACCGAACAGCGCGACAATGATAATAACCAGCCACTTGGTTGCCGTTTTTTGGCTACCTAGTGGAATGGCTAGTTGTTTCTTCAGTTTTTGATTCATGATAATTTCCTGAGTAAATTCCAAGCGTCCCCGTTGGAATGTGATGAATCAGGAAATACTGCGGGAGAAATGACTTGCGAAGCCATCTGCACGAACCGTGCAAATGGCTTCCCGATGCGGCCGCCCGCAGCATCTCCTGTACTTGTACTTTCAGGCCGGTATCCGGGCTCACGAGTCTTGATTTGCCGCCTTCCCATGATTGCTCACAGTGGCATATTGACAAACCCACACTCGACGACCGTTGCGGGGGCAGCTCAGGCATAGTCGAACTGGAAAATTCACCAGCACAACGCACCTGCTTCCCGTTTAACTTGACTGCATAACAGTCTTAGCACCTCAAAGCGGCGCGTACTTTAGCACGTCAGGTAGCATTGCGCAAAATGACGGATGGTTTCGATTCACGCAAAGCGTGAACATCTTCCTGTTAAAGTTTGACTTCGCTGCGCTTTTCAAACTATATTACCGGTATGGAAAATGAACTGAACGCACTGGAGAGCAAGCTTGCGCAGCTGATACAAGTCAGCAGCCAATTGCGCCGGGAAAATCACCAGCTACGCCAGGAACTGGCACAGGCCCAGAACCTGAACCGGCTATGCAATGACAAGGTTGAAAGCGCCAGGGCGCGTCTGGAAAAACTGCTGCCCACCCTACCCGAAGAGCAATCATGAGCAAAAACACGCTGGATGTAACGATACTCGACCGGGAGCTGCGGGTTGCCTGCCCTGAAGAAGAGCAGCAATCGCTGCTGGACGCGGTAGGCTATCTCAATAAAAAGATGCACGAAATCCGCGATGCCGGAAAAATCGTCAATGTGGAACGCATCGCCATCATGGCCGCGCTCAATATCGCACATGAATTGCTTTCCACAAAAGTAGGAAGAGGCATTGACCTCGCCGACTTAACGCGTAGAATGGAATCCATGCAGAAGGCAATCGATCAGGCTCTCGCAGAACAGGATACACTGTTTTAACGGTAGCTGATTTACCCGGTTCGGTTTGTCCCCTGCGGTGTTCGTCAGACTCATATATTCTTTGAACCAAGTAACTTTACAGGTCGCGACTCATACGCCGTTGTTGTGAACGTCCCTTGCGGATGATCCTGATATGGCAGGGAAGTGACCCTCTTGAACCTTCAGGTTCGAGATGCTGGGTCAACGGCACAGGCGGGGGGCTTTATTTGAGTGCGACCGCAAGGTCGCACTTTCTATTTGCGGACAGCTAATCCAGCATCTCAAAAAGCATCAGCCACCACCACAAGCCAATTGGCTATAATGAACGCGTTTATTCCTGCGAGGTAACGTCATGCCGACCATCAGTATGTTCTATGGCATCTGGTATCGATGTATGTTCTCGATACAGAGAAGCACCACTTGCCGCATATTCACGTACGTTACAACGAATTCAAGGTCTCGATTGGCATTCCCGGCGGCGAAGTGCTGGAGGGTAGTCTGCCTTCCCGGCAAATGAAGCTCGTTCAGGCATGGATAGAATTGCATCAAGATGACTTGATGGCTGACTGGTATCTGGCCACCAACGGCCAGACACCTTTTAAAATAGATCCATTACGCTAATGAGCTCAGAGATGACACCCGATGTTGTGCAGGTAAAAGCGCGGCCTGACTATTCTCTGGAGGCTGTTTTTGCGAACGGTGAATGCCGCCGATTCGATATGAAGCCTTATCTGACCTACCCTGCCTTTTCGCAGCTTTTAGATGCCAATTGTTTTCTGAAAGCACATGTAGCCTACGGTACGGTGGTGTGGACTGACGAGATTGATCTATCTCCTGACACGCTCTACTTACGGGGCGAAAAAGTAGAACGGGAATAAATACAAACATGCGTGACTGATTACGTTGTGTGCCAGGAAATATCAATTTTTCTATGGCTTGATACACAGTCTCGCAGATATAGATTGATCAGGCTCTGATACGGGACGCCTTTTTCTTCAGCCATTTGTTTGAAATAACCAATCACATCTTCGCTCAAGCGCATCGTGACAGATTTTTTGAGCTTGGCCGCATAAGGATTTTTGCGGGATTTCATTTTTGAAAGATCGTATTCAGTTTTCATAGTTCAACACCCTGGTAATAGTTACTCTCGCTTTTCGTGGCTTTTCTTGCCGAAATAATCCGAATGACGTTACCTTCGTCTCGTTCACAATGACAGACAATCAGAAGGCGTGCTCCATCACTGAAGCCTAGCATCAGGAACCTGTCCTCTGACTCAGAACTGTCTTCATCAAAGAATTGCACAGCAAACTCATCATAGAAGACAGATTGAGCTTCTTCAAACGAAACGCCATGCTTTTTTCTGTTTGAGGCCGCTTTGACTGCATCCCACTCGAACTTAATCATGAATACATTGTATGTACGTAAAATAATTTGTCAAGCAGCCTTATCCTTTACAATTCATCGGGCTGCGCAACTCGCCCTGACGGGCCGCACACCCCCGCGCCCCGCTGCGGAACTCAAATGCCGCAAGGGCATTCCCACGCAATATAGGCGATAAGACCGCCTTATTTCTGAATGAACCGTGTTGGCTCAGCCATTTATTGTGTTTTTTGATTCGCAGAACTGTTGCTACACTTTGCGTAGCAACATGTTTTCGCCCCCACCGCTCCGCCTGTCTTCGGCGGCGCACAGGGAATGTGGTTACACATTAAGAATTTTCAAATCTATATAATCCTGCAACACATGCCACAAAATATTATCGACGGATAATTTTTATTGGACCGATGATGTCCGCCTCAGTTAGTTGAAGAATCTTAGGCGCAATAGGTGAACGCTGAATCAATTGTTCAGCCAAGAGTGACATCTGCTGAAGACTGGCATGAAGATAATAAAGTGCATCAGGTTCTGTTTCACGTGACGGTCTTTTACCTGTTGAAGCAGCAATTAGTTCGTCAAAGTTTTTGTACAATATACCGCCCGAACGTCGTTTAACAAGCTCATGTATATTATCAGGTAGCGCATAGTAAAGCTGCGGCGCTGGATGTCCATCTGCTGTCGTAATTTGATCCAGAATAGCAAATGCAATTTCAGCTGCTTGCTCCATTGGTGCACTGTGTGTAAAGAAATTCCGATATGCTGTAAATATAGCTATCCAACCAGTGTCACGCCCTGCTGTTATCAGTTCATCTGCAAGATCGTCGTTCCCGCATTTGTTTTGCGACAGCTTCTTGTGCAGCCCACCAAATGTGGTGACATGATCAAAACCGAACAAGAATTTGGCAGCAAACTCCGCCAGATTATCTCGAAGAACAGCCAATTCCCAAAAAAGCGCGTGTATCGCCAGATATATTGGTGGCGAGTTTAAATCTTCAAATCGCTCAAACTCTTTGAGCACCCCTTGTTGCGCTCTGCCGAATAATTGAGCGCTGTAAGCTTCAGTCAAATTCAATAGACGCATTTCGCAATACATCAATTCTGACGCAATTCGAGATGCCACATCCAGCAATACCATCTCATTAGTTTGTGCCGCAGTATGAGCCACTTGCCTCCATTGTTGGTGTAAATCCGAAACGCGCCATGAACCTACCCAAGCTCGAAACTCGGGAGGTCTGATACCACGCATCTCATCTGTGTCTTGGATGAATGTAGCGCCCATCACAGTAAAACCAACTTGTACCAGTATGTGAAATAAACTGCCGTAGGATGGCAACTGTAATGTATAGAAAATTGGCCCGTTTACACCTGCACGAATATTTACGTGTGACCCAGGCTCGTTGACAGCAACAAGCCCTCCGCACAACCAAACGATTCGGCAAACATGAGGCCAATCATTATTCGATGATGTCATTCTTTGATCCTCATACAGATTAATCAAATCATAACACTGCTCAAATATGAGCGCTTTTAAAATCAAGATGTTTTATAGCCGGCCCTTTACAAGCCGCTTTCATCCCCTGTGCGCCGCCGAAGACAGGCGCAAACAAGCGGTGTAGTTGGGCGAGCACTGTTCATTCAGAAATAAGGCGGTCTTATCGCCTATATTTCGTGGGAATGCCCTTGCGGCATTTGAGTTCCGCTGCAGCGCGCGGTTTGTGCACACTGCCAGGGCGAGTTGCGCAGCCCCGCTTGTTTGCAACCTGTCGAGGGAACACCACCCGTCTGCCCACATGCAGACGGGTGATGCGGCAAACCGGGGGCGATTTCTTTCGATTACCTTTCTTGGCAAGACAAGAAAGGTAATCAGCCGCCGGACTGCCCCCGGCAAAAAATTAAACGTGCATATTGTTTTTTCGTACCCTTAAACTGCATAGGAGCGAGACTTAACAACTGCTTTGTCCGCTTCGCGGAGTATATTTTTAGCTGGATTCCCGCTTGGCCGCAAGCTCGAAACTTCGCTGCGCTCGTTTTCGCGGGAATGACGAATAGCTCAGTGTATTCATAGCCGCTAGCCCCCTGCTACCAGCTGTGTCACCGCATAGATCAGCAGTCCGAACAGCCCGCCGACCAGGGTGCCGTTGATGCGGATGTACTGAAGGTCGCGTCCAAGATATAGCTCCAGCCGATTGACCAGATACTCGTCATGCCAGCTTGCAAACTCTTCCCGGATCAAATCCCCGACCATGCCCTTGTTGGCGTCCGCCGCGCGAATCAATGCCGCCTGAATCTGATCGTTGAGCCAGGCGCGGATTTCCTCGTTGTTCGCAAGATACACTTCCAGTTCGCCCGTCAATTTGATGATTTTATCGGCGATCACGGAATCGGCATGCGACAGATCGAGCACCACCCAGTCGCGGAACTGGCCCCATAACGCTTCGATCTGGCGTCCGAATTCCGGATGATTGAGCCAGGTATTTTTCTGATGCGTGATCCACTCCTGCAATTCGGGATCCTGTTGCAACCGATTCAGATAGATGCGCACCTGCTCATCGAACTCCAGATACAGTCCATTGCTTTCATCCTCGGCCGCCGCGCGCAACTTATTGACCACGGCGGTGCGTATGGTCGGCACAAACGGCTCGATCATGCTTTGCACAAACGCGTTATCACTCCAGCCCTTGATGAAGGCGGAAATCTTTTCGGTATTATCGGGATTCTCCACATAGTCGGCGAAACGGTTCAGGCCGCCGTGCAAAATCTTGCGGTGCCGGTGGTCGCGTGTCAGAAGTTCCAGGCCGTTGGCCATGAATCCGGAAAGATCGATGCTTTGCAGCTTGTTGCGGGCGGCCTGCGCCATGAAATCATGGATACGCCGGTCGTCCAGCGCCTGCACGCCATAGCCGATGGCCTTGTTAAGATATGCTGCAACCTTGGCCCGGTTTTGGGGCAGCCATTGCGACAAATGACGCGCCGCGTCAAAGCGTTTGAGCCGCTCGGCGATGATTTTTGCACTCAGGAACTGCACCACCACAAAATCCGCCAGACTGTTGGCGATACTGCGACGGTTCCGGGTGATGATGGCGGTGTGCGGAATCGGCACACCCATGGGATGACGGAACAGCGCGACCACCGCAAACCAGTCCGCCAGCGCGCCTATCATGGAGGCTTCCGCGAAGGCGGCCAGATAGCCCAGACCATACACCTTGCCGATCACATACAGGCAGGCGGCAAGCCCCAACAAACCGGCTGCGAACCCTTTCATCCTGTCCAGGTCGCGCTGCCTTAAGGTGTTTTCAGCCAGAATGGCGCGTTCTGCAATGTCGGTCATCGTATATTCCTGTAGGGTTGCATCGGCAAAATTTCTTCGCGCGACAGCGTAGCGTAATTTAACACCCTGCGCCACTGAACATTAATTTCCCGTGTTCAGGTAATATTGATGCATGGTGCGATCTGCAGTCATCACGCCGCAATCAACATACTTTATAATATTTAATTTAATCAATTAGTTAAAACAATCGAGCAAACCATGCGCTACTGGCTGATGAAATCTGAACCTGCCGACGTCAGCATTGACGATCTGGCCACCTTCCCCGAACAGAGCGTCGCCTGGTATGGCGTGCGCAATTATCAGGCGCGCAATTTCATGCGCGACCAGATGACGATAGGCGATGGCGTGCTGTTTTACCATTCCAACTGCAAGATTCCCGGCATCGCCGGCATCGCGCGGGTAGCCAGCACCGCTTACCCCGACGCCACGCAATTCGATCCGAAAAACAAATATTTCGATGCAAAAGCCACCCAGGAACAGCCGCGCTGGTTTAATGTGGACGTGCAGCTGGTCAAAAAAATCGAACTGATAGCGCTGAGCGAAATGCGTCTGCATCCGGAACTTGCGCGCATGCGCACCTTGCAGGCGGGAAACCGCTTGTCGATCACGCCGCTTGATCCTGCCGAGTGGACATATATCACCACTGAACTGGTACACGACTGATGTTTGCAAACCTGTTCAAGGTACCGGGATAACGTCGTGGTTTCTATCCAGAGCGCGCAAAGCTTTCAGGATACCGAAGCCTGGCTTGCCAGCCTTGAGAACGTTTTTGCGTCCGCCGAAATCGCAATCATCCGGCGCGCCTGCGAACTTGCCGAACCGCTTTATGCCGGAAAAAATACGCTGACCGGCACGCCCTTGTTGCACCATGCGCTGGGCACGGCAAGCCTGTTGCTCGGCATGAACATGGATCATGAGACGATCACGGCGGCCGTTTTGCAGGCCGTGCCGGAATATCTGGACAACTGGCAAGAGCGGGTCGCAACAGGTTTCGGCGGCAACATCAAGGCGCTGGTGGAAGGCATCCACCGCCTGGAGCAAATCCAGCAGTTGAGCGAAATCAGGCAGGGTAAGGAACATCAGGCCCAGCAAATCGAAAGCCTGCGTAAGATGTTGCTGGCGATGGTGCAGGACATCCGCGTCGTGCTGATCAAACTCGCCGAACGCACCCAGACCTTGCGCACATTGTCCGAGGCCGACACGGATCAGCAAAAACGCATCGCGCAACAGACGCACAATCTGTTCGCGCCGCTGGCCAACCGGCTGGGCGTATGGCAGATCAAATGGGAACTGGAAGACCTGTCGGTGCGCTATCTGGAACCCGAGCTGTACAAGAAGATTGCAAAGTTGCTCGATGAGCGCCGCGTCGACCGGGAACGCTATATCAGCGATGTGGTGTCCCAATTGAAACAAAGCCTGAATCAGGTCGGCATTACCGCTGAGGTGACCGGGCGTCCCAAACACATCTACAGCATTATCAACAAGATGCGTCGCAAGCATCTGGAATTTGACGAGCTGTATGACGTCAGGGCCGTGCGCATACTGGTCGACGATATAGAGAGCTGCTATGCCGCGCTGAGTCTGGTGCAGAATCTCTGGCAGCCAATCGCCAGCGAGTTCGACGACTACATCGCCCATCCCAAGAGCAACAATTACCGCTCGCTGCACACCGCCGTGATCGGCCCGCGCGGGCAGACGTTTGAAGTGCAGATCCGCACCCATGAGATGCATCAGTTTTCTGAACTGGGCGTCGCTGCGCACTGGCGCTACAAGGAAGGCGGCAAAAGCGAAGCAGGGCTGGACGACAAGATTATCTGGCTGCGTCAGATCCTGGAATGGAAAGAAGACATCACTGAGACGGGCGATTTACAGGAACAGTTCAAAAACGATCTGTTTCAGGATCAGGTCTACGTGCTCACGCCCCAAGGGCGCGTCATTTCCCTGGCTCACGGCGCGACGCCGGTAGATTTTGCCTACAGCCTGCACACCGATCTGGGGCACCGCACGCGCGGCGCCAAAGTGGACGGTGCCATCGTCCCGCTCAACTACGCCTTACAGAACGGTCAGCGCGTGGAAATCCTCACCACCAAGCTGGGCGGCCCCAGCCGCGACTGGCTCAGCCCGGGCTACTTGCATAGTCCGCGCACGCGCGCCAAAGTACGCGCCTGGTTCAAGGCACAGAATTACGACGAGAGTGTCGCTCAGGGCCGCGTGCAACTGGACAAAGAACTGCACCGGCACGGCGTTACCTCGGTCAATCAGGAAAAGCTCGCGCAACGCCTGCATTTCAACAAACTGGACGATTTACTGGCGGCCCTGGGGCGCAATGAAATCACCCTGCGGCGTATTGCCGTCGCCCTGCAGGAAGAGCTGCCCAACAAGGTCATCAACATCGTCAAACCGGTTTTCCGGCAACCGGCTGAACGCCGCAGCGCTACCGGCATCCTGATTGAAGGTGTGGGCAATCTGGTGACACGCATGGCCAAATGCTGCAATCCGAAGCCGCCGGACGCCATCACCGGCTATATCACCCGCGAGCGCGGCATCACCATACATCGCCAGGATTGCGCATTCGTACAGCGTATGACACGCAGCGATCGCCTGCTGGAAGCCAGCTGGAGCGAACCTGCAGGTCAGCACTGACAGCATCCGTCAGCACCACCTCATCCAGGACACCACCGGCATCCAACCCTCTTGAGTTATGTCTGTTGGAGAATTCTGTTCCTTAACGCTTCCGGCATTTCATATGTTGTCATATCCCACTTTTCCAAACGCAAAACATCTTCCAGACACTTTTCCATTTCTTCATGACCTATCCTGACCGCATCAGCAATCCGAAGATGAACAGCACGATCCAGATCGGTCAAATTGAGACAGTCTTGCTGATACGCAAACAGATCGCGTTGCTGGTAAATATTCCTGCAAATCTGAGCAGGACAAGCACACTGATAGATCACAGATTGGTCAAGAATTTTGCTAAGCGCCTCTTTTGAAAATCGTGTTTTCAATCTCTCCTCCAACATTGAGTTTATACAATAAACTTCACCCTGCAGACACTCATGGCGCCGTACATACTTGGCTGTGACCGTCCTGAGTCTGTTCTCCCTGCTTTCCACGCATAGATCATTTTTGCTTGCGGCTACGGTATCGTAACAGATGACAAATTAACCATTCGAATTGGGAGTTGCAAAAAGACTCATTCGAGCATCTGATACGGCTCCATGGTAACCGATACGATTCTGTCACCCAACAGGATCAGTTGGCCTTCCAGACGGGTATTGCCGGTCTCGCTGAATTCGAAACGATAGGTGCGACGCAGTACGCGGCGGCCGGATGCATCGCGTACCAGTGCAAGCCCGGCGCCAGACACCGTATCATCGAGAAACTGCACATTTGCCTCGCTGCAGGCCTGCTTTCCGCCGTTTCGCGCGATTTCAAGGGCACGCATACTGTCATACCAGAACCACAAACCCGCCAGCACAATCAGCAACAGCAGTAAACTTGTGACATCCATTGCCTGAGCTCCGTAAACCTAGCGGCGGCGTGGCGGCAGGGGCTTGCGCCGAGGGTTGGTTTCGGCCGGTTTGGGTTTGGGCACAAACAGGTTTCTGCCTGCCGAATTTTTGGCTGCCTGATGCGCCAAAACCGCTGCTGCCAGTTGTTCCACCGAGACCTGCACAGGCGCACCTTCAGCCTTGGGGCTGTATGCGCTAAGCTTTTCCTTAATGCCAAAGACGCGTTCATGCGCATCCGCCTTCTTTCGCTGACCTGTCAAGAGGGTCTGCGCATCCGGTGTCAGCGCATAGCCGCCCTCGACTTCAGCGATCAGGCCATGTGTGGAGAGTCTGAGGAAAGCTTCTGACAGATCGAGTTCGGAACATGCAGCACCCTGTATCAGATCGCCCGCAGCAATTATTTCGGTAAGGTCTGCCGGCCGCCGCTTTGAAGCAAGGGAGAGGGCAAGCAACAGGAAGGCATCAACATCGTGAACCGGGAACATGGAATGATCTTTCAAAAAACAAGGAAACAGGAGCCGACAGGCAAGAGAACATTAAATACACGCGTAGCGGTAAGCATGGTACGACTCAAAACCGGGCAGTGCTATGGGTTGATTATAACAGTACAGGAGCAACAGGCAGTCAACCGCCCAGATAGGCGCGCTGCACGGCGTCAGAGCCCAGCAGCTCGGCAGACTCGCCCGACAGGGTGATCGCGCCGCCCTCCATCACATAGCCGCGCGCGGCAACCTGCAAGGCAAGCCGGGCATTTTGTTCAACCAGCAGAATGCTCATGCCCTGTGCCGCGACATCCCGGATGGTTTCAAAAATCTTTTTTACCATCAAAGGCGCCAGCCCCATACTGGGTTCGTCCAGCATCAGCAGGCGCGGACGGCTCATCAGCGCGCGCCCCATCGCCAGCATCTGCTGTTCACCGCCGGACAGCGTACCGGCCAGCTGGGTGCTGCGTTCAACAAGACGCGGAAACAGATCATACATGCGCGCCAGATCGTCTTTTATTTCGTTCTGATCAGAACGACTGTAGGCGCCCATCAGCAGATTTTCCGCAACCGACAGACGGGCAAATACACCGCGACCTTCGGGCACCAGCGCAATCCCCATCGTGACACGCTGGTGAGCCGGAACATCAGAGAGATTTTTCCCATCAAAAATAATCTGCCCCGCAGCAGGTGACAACAGGCCCGCCAGTGTTTTCAGCGTGGTGGTCTTACCCGCGCCATTGCTGCCGATAAGGGCTACCAGCTCACCGGGCGCGATATGAAAATCGATTCCCTTGACCGCATGGATGCCGCTGTACGCGACTTGCAACCCGGTGACTTCCAGCAAATTTGTGTGTGCAACTTCATGCATCGTCAATAGCCCTCTCCCCCACCCCTCCCCCACTTGTGGGGGAGGGAGCATCATCGGCCCCCAGATAGGCGGCGATGACGGCGGGGTTGTTGCGCACGTCTTCAGGTATGCCTTCCGCGATCTTGCGGCCGTAATCGAGCACCGCCACGCGATCGCACAGTCCCATGATCAGCTTCACGTCGTGTTCGATCAACAGCACGGTGATGCCCGTTGTGCGTATCGTTTGCAACAGCGTCTTTAAATCTTCCGTTTCCGTGGCATTCATCCCGGCGGCCGGCTCATCCAGCGCGAGTAAGAGCGGCTCTGTCGCCAGTGCGCGTGCGATTTCCAGACGACGCTGTTCCCCATAGGAAAGGTTTTTTGCCAGCGTCTGCGCCGGTTTTTCGATACCCACATAGCGCAGCAGTTCATGCGCGCGCGTCCGGCAGGCCTGTTCCTCAAGGCGCGTTGCGGCATTACGAAACAGCGCGCCGACGACGCCTGCACGAGTGCGCACATGACGGCCTATCATCACGTTTTCCAGCGCGGTGAGATTGGCAAACAGACGGATATTCTGGAAAGTGCGCGCAATGCCGGCCTTTGCCAGCACGTGGGGCTTGCCCAGCTTGTAGTTGTGAGCATTAAAACAAAACTCGCCGGCGTTCGGTTGATACAAACCGGTAATGACGTTGAACAGCGTTGTCTTGCCCGCACCATTCGGCCCGATCAATCCGTATATCTCATTTCGCCGGATATGCAAGGAGACATCGGAGAGCGCATGCAGGCCGCCGAACTGCTTGCCGATGCCGGATAGTTCCAAAAGATTCATGGAACGACCTCATCGGAGGCCAGCTCGCGACGACGCACGGGGGAAGGCCAAAGCCCTGCCGGGCGATACAGCATCACTGCAATCAGTGCGATGCCAAACAGCAGCATGCGCAGACTCTCAGGGTCAATGATGACTTTGCCAAACATCGCCTGTTGCAGCGGCACCACGCTGTGGCGCAGTATTTCCGGCAGCAGGGCCAGCATCAGCCCGCCCAGTATCACACCGTAAATATGCCCCATGCCGCCCAGCACGACCATGCACAGCACCATGATGGATTCCATCAGACTGAAGCTCTCGGGACTGACGAAGCCCTGAAAGCCCGCGAACAGCGTGCCCGACACGCCGCCGAACATCGCACCCATCGCGAAGGCCAGCAGCTTGAGGTTGCGTGTATTGATACCCATCGCAGACGCGGCAACTTCATCTTCCCTGATTGCCATCCAGGCACGACCGATGCGCGACTTTTCCAGACGGTGCGAAACAAAAGCCACCAGCGCGGCAAATCCTAAAAACAGGTAAAAATACAGATGTACCGAGGGCAGCTCTATCCCGAACACGGTCTGAGTCGTATTGAGTGATACGCCCGCGATGCTGATCGGGTCGATCCGGCTGATGCCCTGCGGGCCGTTAGTCAGATTCACCGGCGCATTCAGGTTGTTCATAAAAATGCGGATGATTTCACCAAATCCCAGCGTGACGATCGCCAGATAATCGCCGCGCAAGCGCAACGTCGGCGCGCCCAGCAGCACGCCCATACCACCTGCCAGTACTGCTGCCATCGGCAATACGATCCAGAATGACAGATGCACGCCATCCGGGAACAGCTGCGGGAACGCCAGTGCCAGATGAGGGGAGCCGGTCAGCGCGTAGCAATACGCACCCACCGCAAAAAACGCGATATAGCCCAGATCCAGCAGGCCCGCATAACCGACGACGATATTAAGACCCAGCGCCAGCATGATATAGAGCATCGCAAAATCCACGATGCGCACCCAGCCACGGCCCAGCAAGGCATCGACGACAAAGGGGAGCATCAGCACAACACCAAACAACAAGCAAAGCATCAAGACACTGCGAGTTTTCCCCTCTCCCCCTACCCCTCTCCCGCATACGGGCGAGGGGAGTGCACGCGTGAGAAGTAATCGTTTAAGCGCGTTCAGCAAGCTGCTCTCCCAGCAAACCCGACGGGCGAAATACCAGCACAGCGATCAGCACCAGGAAGGCAAACACATCCTGGTACTGGCTGCCCATGAATCCGCCCGTGATATCGCCGATATAGCCTGCGCCCAGACTTTCGATCAGCCCCAGCAGCAAGCCGCCCAGCATCGCGCCGCGCAGATTGCCGATACCGCCCAGCACCGCCGCCGTAAAGGCTTTCAGTCCCAGCAAAAACCCCATGTAGTAATGCGCAAGACCGTAGTTGGCGCTAACCATCAGACCGGCGACGGCCGCCAAGGCGGAGCCGATCATGAAGGTGATCGAAATTACGCGATTGACGTCCACGCCCATTAACTGAGCCGCGTGCTGGTTTTCGGCCACGGCGCGCATTGCGCGTCCCAGTCGCGTGCGATGCACGACAACCATCAGAGCTGCCATCAGCACAATCGCCAGCACGACAATGATGATCTGAATGTCATTGATGATCGCGCCACCGATCAGATGCGGCCGGTTCTCGATCAACTGCGGGAAAGCGCGATAGCCGCGCCCCCAGATCATCATGGCCAGATTCTGCAGCAGGATGGAGACGCCGATCGCGGTGATCAGGGGTGCAAGTCTTGGCGCATGACGCAGCGGGCGATAGGCGATGCGTTCTATGCCATAACCCAACGCCATGCAGCCGGCCATCGCCAGAGTCAGGCTGATGGGCAATGCCAGCAAGGGCGACAAACCCCAGCCGATCAGCGCCGTCAGCGCCGACAGGGCCAGCATCGCACCGACCATCACCACCTCGCCATGGGCGAAGTTGATGAGCCCTAAGATACCGTACACCATGGTATAGCCCAATGCAACCAGCGCGTAAACGCTGCCCTGCACCAGACCGTTGATGATTTGCTGTAAGAATATTTCCATTTACAAGGGCAGCTCAATCCGGCAGCCGGTAATCAATGCGCGCCGACCGTTTCCAGCGCCTGCCATTGACCTTTCTGCACCTGATACAGCGTTACGGTACCGCCCTTCAGATCACCCTTCGCATCAAACTGTATCTTGGCCGTGATGCCATCATAGGAAGTATTGACCAGCATGGGCAGATATTTGGCAGGATCCGCCGAGTCGGCCTTCTGCATCGCCGCAATCATCACATTCACCGCGTCATAGCAATAAGGCGCATATAACTGGATAGGCTGATATTTTGCAACAAAACGCGTCTCAAACGCTTTACCGCCGGGCATCTTATCCAGCGGCACGCCGGGCAAGGAACCGTATACGCCTGTCGCTGCATCACCCGCCAGCTTGATAAATTCCGGGGTACGACCACCATCCCCCATCATGAATTTCGCATTCAGGGCGAGCGCCTTGAGCTGTCTTGCCATCGGCCCGCCCTGCGCATCCATTCCGCCAAAGAATAGCAGGTCAGGTTGCTTACCCTTCACCGCAGTCAGCACAGCGGTAAAGTCCACCGACTTGTCGCTGGTATATTCGTGCGCGACGATTTCAGCGCCAGCCGCGGTTGCCGCCTTGATGAATTCGTCAGCCAGCCCTTGCCCGTAGGCCGTGCGATCATCGATGACGGCGATTCTTTTGGCGCCCAGATTTTTGACCGCATACGTACCCAGCACGTCGCCCTGCTGCGCATCGTTCGCCATCACGCGAAACGCCGTCTTGAATCCCTGATTGGTGTAAGCGACCGCCGTCGCAGAAGGCGAAATCTGCGGGATGCCACTGTCGCTGTAAATTTTTGCAGCCGGAATCGTGGTGCCGGAATTGAGATGACCAATGACCCCGTTCACCTTTTCATCCACCAGTTTCTGCGCCACGATGGTCGCAGTCTTGGGATCGGCCTGATCGTCTTCGCTGATCAGTTCAAAATGCACCTTCTTCCCGCCGATCACGATGCCTTTTGCGTTCGCATCATCGATCGCCATGCGCGTACCGTTCTCATTGTCCTTGCCCATATGCGCCTGAGGCCCGGTCAGGGGCGCTGCCGAACCGATACGCACCACCAGATCGCCCGCGGCGGCAGCCTGATCGGATGCCGATTTACCGCATGCGGAAAGCATCAGAATAAGGCCAGCAATCGTGAGTAAAAATAAAGGACGCGTTGACATATTGAATTCCTGATGAGTTGAGCGTATGCATACGCACCGACAGCTACAAGCTACAAGCTACAAGCTACAAGCTACAAGCTACAAGCTACAAGCTTGCGGATTATGCTTAGCACTTACCCTGCTTGTCAATTTTGCAGGCGATAAAAACCGCCAATGGCTGGCGTTCTCAATTGCGCACCTGACAGGCTGCACTATAAAAAAGCCGGATTACTCCGGCTATTTCCGGGATGGCCCCCGGTCCTGCTTCAGGATAGTTATTTGGCCAGACCCAGAACAAACTGAACCAATTCCTTGATCTCGTTTTGTTTCTTGCCTGCCGGATCGTTAGCGATCATCGGCATCGCACCCCAGTTACCATGGCCGCCCTTGGATACTTTCTCCATCAGACCTTCAACCAGAGGCATTTCTTTGGCGGAAGCATCTGCTGAACCATTGGCGGAATACTTGTATGTTTTTGCGCCTTTGTACTTTTTGGAAACATCCATCCAGGCCGGTCCGACCACCTTGTGGTCGATAGCGTGGCAAGCCGTGCAGTTATTCTTTTTTGCCAGAGGAGGCATATCCTGTGCCATGGCAGAACCTGCGATCATCAAGCCTGCTGCTACTGCGATGTTTACGACGATAGATTTCATATTTTCTCTCCGCTTATATATAAAAATACTTCAAAGATATGAAGGGCTGGCCTCCACCGTTGTTACGAAACAACTGCGCTCAGCTTCCCTGCCATTTCTCGCCCGTAGCAATAAGGGCTGAGAATCTAAAGCTGACGACTTTCACCTTCTGACACATGCATCCTGTCGGGCGCAACGATAAAAAAAGGCGGCCCGACAAGCCGCCTTTAACTAACACTGAACGTGTTTAGATTTTACCTGCTTTAACAGCAGCAAAAAGTGCAGCTGCCGCTTCATCTTCGTGACCCTTGATCAGGGTGTTAAACTGACCCGTCATCAGAGCTTCCTGGCTTTTCCATTTAGCATTGGAAGCCGCTACTTTACGATCTTCTGGTTTGAAGCCCGCCTTGAAAACCGCTGCCAGCGCTTTTTCATCGCCATATGTCTTGGCAACGACAGCCCAATCAGGACCTACAACGTCTTTACCCACTGCATGACAAGCCTTGCAAGCGCCTGTTGAGAAGGCCATTGCTGGAACTGCAGCCATCAAACCAGCTGCTAATGCTACGCTTACGACGATAGATTTCATATTTCTCTCCGCTTTCTAATAAAATGACTTATAAAGTTATGAAGGCGCTGCCTCCACGGTGGATTCTAAACAACTCCGCTCAGTTTGACTACCTGACTTTTCTGACCGTATGCAATCAACGCACCCGGCAAACATCCGGTTGACAGCGCCTTAAAAATTAGCGCCCACTAATGTACTTTTGCCGGATTTTAGATTGCAAGTTGGAAATTATACCGATTCCGCACGATATTCAACGATCAGTGTATGGCGCGTTCCGGCCGCCACTTTCACCAGATTTTCGATGGCGTTGGCCGATTCCACACAGAGCATTTCACGCCAGCCGTCCGGCTGCCCCAGGTCACCCATTTTGGCCGCTTTTTCGATCCACGGCGTCCAGACCACGGTGGATGCGCTGCCCGACTTGGCGATATGGATGCGACGGTTGAGTTCATCATCGTGAATCACGCATTCGGTTGCGGTATTGATATACACGCGATCCGTTTCTCCTGCGAAGCTGATACCACCCTCCTGACGGCGCAGATTAGAGCCGCCGACCTTATCCCAGTATGCACAACCATCCAGCCCCGTCACGCGTACCTGTCCAATGTCACCGATTTGCAAATAGGTATGCAGCGCTTCGCCGATCACAAAATCCGTCGCACCGGTATTTTCAGTTACCAGTTCCATGCGCAGTGTCTCGCCTGCGATCACGGTCAGATCCAGATTGCCGTCATGCGGCCATTGAGCCCGTGTCTTGTCGCTGGATTCAAGGCGCAGCGTCAGGCGTGTTGCGCCGTCAGGCTCGCTGCCCGATTCGATCACGCGCCAGGGCACGGTGCGCGCAAAGCCGTGCCCCGGAAAGCCGGATTCGCTCGCATGCGCGCCGAACCACGGCCAGCACACTGGCGCACCACCACGTATTGATTTTCCCGCTGCCGGCTTCGCATCTTTCGACAACCACACCACCGGCACGGACTGACTTTTGGGCTGCCAGCTCATCAGATGTGCACCCTGCAGACACAGCGATGCTGCGCCCTGCGCATTATTGATTTTGGCCACCACCAGACCGCTGGCGTCTGTAATAAACTCAAGCTGTCCATTGATGCCGAATTGCGTATTCAATGCTGCAATCATAACTTTATCTCCTATTTTTCAATTTGTGTCACATCACGCACCGCGCCCTTGTCAGCACTGGTTGTCATTGCGGCATACGCGCGCAGTGCGACCGACACATGACGGTCGCGACTGACCGGTTTCCATGCCCTGCTTCCGCGAGATTCCATCTCCGCACGGCGTTTTGCCAATTCATCATCAGTGATTGCCAGCAAGATGCTGCGATTCGGAATGTCGATTTCTATCGTATCGCCCTCAACGACTAAAGCGATCGCACCGCCTGCGGCCGCTTCAGGTGAGACGTGACCGATGGAAAGTCCTGAAGTGCCGCCCGAAAACCGCCCGTCGGTCAGCAACGCGCAGGCTTTGCCCAGTCCTTTTGACTTCAGGTAAGCGGTCGGATACAACATTTCCTGCATGCCGGGCCCGCCCTTGGGTCCTTCGTAGCGGATCACCACCACGTCGCCTGCGACGATAGTATCGGCCAGAATCGCGGCCACTGCATCGTCCTGACTCTCGAATACGCGCGCACGTCCGGTAAACTGATGGATACTTTCGTCCACCCCCGCCGTCTTCACGATACAGCCGTCAGGCGCGACATTGCCGTGCAATACTGCCAGCCCGCCATCCTGAGAATAGGCGTGCGCCTTGTCACGTATGCAGCCCGCCGCGCGGTCGGAGTCGGTATCCGGATACAACATGGACTGCGAAAAGGCGATAGTCGTTACGATACCGCCGGGCGCCGCGCGGAAAAATTTATCCGCCGTGCCATCGGTGTTTTGCACGATATCCCACGCTTCAAGACCTGCACGCAGCGTCTTGCTGTGCACCGAACCCACTTCCCCGTGCAGCAATCCTGCACGATCCAGCTCACCCAGAATGGCCGGAATACCGCCTGCGCGATGCACGTCTTCCATATGATATTCGCTGGAGGGCGCGACCTTGCACAGCGTCGGCACATGGCGCGACAAACGATCCATGTCCTTCATGGTGAAGTCCACACCCGCCTCATACGCAATGGCCAGCAGATGCAGCACGGTATTGGTCGAGCCGCCCATCGCGATATCCAGCGTCATGGCATTCTCAAAGGCATCGAACGTCGCAATATTGCGCGGCAGCACCGAGTCATCGTCCTGCTCGTAATAACGTTTGCATAAATCGACAACCACGCGTCCCGCACGCAAAAACAGCTGTTTGCGTTCGGCATGGGTTGCAACCAGCGAGCCGTTACCCGGCAAGGACAAGCCCAGTGCTTCGGTCAGGCAGTTCATCGAATTGGCGGTGAACATGCCGGAACAGGAACCGCAGGTCGGACACGCGGAACGCTCAATGGCATCCACCTCCTCATCGCTGTAGGCATCATCCGCTGCGGCAACCATCGCATCCACCAGATCGAGGCCTTTTGTGACGCCATTCCAGTTCACTTTGCCCGCCTCCATCGGCCCGCCCGAAACGAACACCACCGGAATATTCAGGCGCATCGCCGCCATCAGCATGCCCGGCGTGATTTTGTCGCAGTTGGAAATGCACACCAGCGCGTCCGCGCAATGCGCGTTGACCATGTATTCCACCGAATCGGCAATCAGATCGCGGCTGGGCAGCGAATACAGCATGCCGCTGTGCCCCATTGCGATACCGTCATCCACTGCGATCGTGTTGAATTCCTTGGCGATTCCGCCCGCCCTTTCAATCTCGCGCGCGACCAGCTGGCCCATGTCCTTGAGGTGGACGTGGCCCGGCACAAACTGGGTAAAAGAGTTGGCAATCGCGATAATGGGCTTGCCAAAATCGCCATCTGTCATGCCGGTGGCGCGCCACAAGGAACGCGCGCCGGCCATGTTGCGGCCATGGGTGGAAGTACGTGAACGGTAAACAGGCATGATGTCTCTCTGGTGTAGGCTATAATCAGGTTGTCAATTCTACCTGAAACCATCATGCTCGTTTACCCGCAATTCAATCCCGTCGCACTGCAAATCGGCCCGCTCGCCATCCATTGGTACGGACTGATGTATATGGCAGGCTTTTTAACCTTTTTATGGCTGGGGCGAAAACGCATCGCAATGCTCAAAGATACCCAGATGACCAACAAATTGCTCGACGATTTGCTGTTCTATGGCGTGCTCGGCGTCATTCTGGGCGGGCGCCTTGGCGAAGTGCTGTTCTACAACCCCGACTACTATTTTGCCCATCCGCTCAAAATTTTTGCAGTCTGGGAAGGCGGAATGTCATTCCACGGCGGATTTCTGGGTGTGATGGTCGCGATGGCGCTGTTCGCACGCCAGCAGAAACTGCGCTGGCTGGCGCTGATGGACTTCATCGCGCCTCTGGTACCGCCGGGCCTGGCCTTCGGGCGACTGGGCAATTTCATCAACGGCGAACTGTGGGGCCGACCGACCGATGTACCGTGGGGCATGGTCTTTCCCAAGGTAGACAATTTGCCGCGCCACCCTTCCCAGCTTTATGAATTCGCACTGGAAGGCGTGTTGCTGTTTGCCATACTCTGGCTCTATGCGAAAAAACCTCGCCCTGTCGGCGCGGTCTCCGGCCTGTTTCTGATCGGCTATGGCAGCTTCCGCTTTATCGCCGAATTCACGCGCAACCCGGATGACGGCATCTTCGGCCTGATGACTTATGGCATCAGCATGGGTCAATGGCTCAGCCTGCCCATGGTCGTGACTGGCATCGTCATGATGATATGGAGCATCCGCCGGACGGCTTGACAGCGCTCCCCGCCTCTCGCACACTGCACAGGTGAAAATACGGCGCCCATACCTTGGATGAACTCTCTTTAAACACGTTGCTAGGCATCCTGCTGCTGCTGCTGGTTTGCGGCGCATGGTTTTCTGCTGCCGAAACCAGCATGATGGCGCTCAACCGCCACCGGTTGAGCCATCTGATCCGCAAAGATGTACGTGGAGCAAAACTGACCGGCCGCCTGCTCTCCAAGGTCGACAAATTGCTGGGTTCGATCCTGTTCGGCAATACCCTGGTCAATGTCACGGCCGCCGCCATCACCAACATCCTGATTCTGCGCGTCTTCGGCAGCAGCGACGTAGCGCTGGTGTCCGGCACGCTGCTCATCACTTTTTTGCTGCTGGTGTTCAGCGAAATCATGCCCAAGATCATCGCGGCCAGTTATCCGGAACGCGTCGCCCTCCCGTCAAGCTATTTACTCGCACCGCTGATCAAGCTGTTTCATCCTGTGGTCGTGGTGGCGGGCGGCATCGTCAATTTCGTCCTGCGGATGCTGCGCATCAAAATTCAGACCGACCAGAGCAAGCAGAAAATGACGCTGGAAGAACTGCGCGGACTGGTGCTGGATGCCGAACATTTTCTGCCGCGCCAGCACCAGAAGATGCTGCTGAATCTGGTCGATCTGGAACGCATCACGGTCAATTATGTGATGATCCCGCGCAATCAGATTGAAGCGCTCAACATCAATGAAGAACCGGACATCCTGCGCCAGCAGATCATCACCTGCCATCACACGCTGCTGCCGGTCTATGAGGACACCCCCGACAACATTATCGGCATACTGCACATCAAGCGCATCCCCGCCCTGTTTCATGAAACCGCCCTCGATGTCTCGCAGTTGCGCGAGGTACTCTATGAACCCTATTTCATTCCTTCCGAGACGCCGCTGCTCCAGCAACTACAACAGTTTCAGGAGCGCCATGCACGCCTTGGACTGGTCGTGGACGAATATGGTGAACTACTGGGTCTGGTCACGCTGGAAAATATACTTGAAGAAATTGTCGGCGAATTCACGACGCAGTCTCCTTCGCAAACCGGCAAATTTTTGCGTCAGATCGATGGCAGCATACTGCTCGAAGGCAGCAGCAGTTTACGCGAACTGAACCGCAAACTGGGATTACACCTGCCGCTGGACAACGCAAAAACGCTGAACGGGCTGATCCTCGACCACCTCGAAGACATTCCGGAAACCGGCACCAGCCTGAAAATCGCAGGCTACCCCATCGAAATCATTCAGACCCAGGATCGCGTCGTCAAAGTCGCGCGACTTTTTCCGCGACAAACAAATAAAAAGCCATGAGTGGTGCACCCGCAAGGGGTGGGCCGTGCGGTACCCGCAGCTAAAGCTGCGACCGCTACGCTCAGTGGATAGTGGAGAGCCGAGAGTGGAGAGTGAAAAAACCTGCCCCCACTTACTACTTACCCCTTACCACTCCCCACCTCATCCGCTTTACAAGAGACAGAAAGCTCGGCATCATGCCGCCCAACAGCAACTTTGAGGATACATTATGGCTGTCGCACCCACCAAGGCAAAAGAATACACGTACATCTGGGAAGGCAAGGATAAAAGCGGCAAATTTGTCAGAGGTGAGTCGCGTGCAGTGGGCGAAGCCAGCCTGTCCGCCCAGTTACGTCGACAGGGCATCAATGTTTCCAAAATAAAAAAGGCGCCAACCAGCAACAAGGCGATCAAACCCAAGGATATTGCGCTGTTTACCCGGCAACTGGCCACCATGTTGCGCGCAGGCGTGCCGCTGCTCCAGGCGTTTGACATCGTAGGCAAGGGGCATCACAACCCGTCCGTCGCCAAACTGCTGCTTGCCATTAAGACCGATATTGAAACCGGCAGCAGCCTGCAACAGGCCTTCAAAAAACACCCGCTGTATTTCGACGATCTGTACTGCAATCTGATCGGCGCAGGCGAGTCCGCAGGTATTCTGGACAGCCTGCTGGACCGGCTGGCCACTTATCAGGAAAAGATTCTGGCCATCAAAGGCAAAATCAAATCCGCCCTGTTCTACCCCATTTCCATCATCGTCGTGGCATTCATCATCACCGCAGTGATCATGATTTTCGTCATCCCCGCCTTCAAGGAGCTATTCTCCAGTTTTGGCGCCGACCTGCCCACGCCTACGCTGATCATGATGGGTATTTCCGATTTCTTCGTCGCATACTGGTGGGCCATCTTCGGCGGCATAGGCGGCGGATTTTATGCCTTCTTTTATTTCTGGAAACGCAGCAGACCCATGCAGCACTTCATGGACAGGCTGCTGCTCAAGGTGCCCATATTTGGAGAACTGGTACGCAAGGCCACCATCGCGCGCTGGAGCCGCACGCTCTCCACCATGTTCGCCGCGGGCGTACCACTGGTCGAAGCCTTCAACTCGGTTGCTGGTGCTGCCGGCAATGCCGTGTATTTTGATGCGACCAAGGCCATACAACGCGAGGTCAGCACCGGAAACAGTCTGACATCCGCCATGCAGGCGACCGAAGTCTTTCCCAGCATGGTGATCCAGATGGTGGCCATCGGCGAAGAGGCGGGATCTCTGGATAGCATGCTTTCCAAGGTTGCCGACTTTTACGAAGCCGAAGTGGATGACGCCGTCGCAGCATTGTCCAGCCTGATGGAACCCATCATCATGGTGGTACTCGGCACGCTGATCGGCAGCATGGTGATCGCAATGTATCTGCCTATCTTCAAAATGGGCTCGGTCGTTTAAAACAGGAATGAGGATCGAGGAATGAGTAAAAATCAAAAGCGGTTTACCGGTTTTTACTCAATCCTCACGTCTCGCTCCTGATTCCTCAATCCACACTCCCCCATCCTCGCTCCTCGTTCCCGACATGAATGAACTAATCCAACTGCTCGAATCGTCTTTACCCTTATTTACCGGCTTGTGCGTTGTCCTGGGCCTGCTGGTCGGCAGTTTTTTGAATGTCGCGATCCATCGGCTGCCGAAAATGCTGGAACTTGGCTGGCAGGCGCAATGCGCCGAATTACGTGGCGAGGAGGCTGTATCAGGCGAACCCTACAATCTGCTGATCCCCCGTTCCGCCTGCCCGCATTGTCAGCACGCCATCGGCGCACTGGAAAATATTCCTGTCATCAGTTACCTGCTGCTGCGCGGCAAGTGCCGCGGGTGTCGCGCGGCCATATCGCCACGCTACCCGATTATTGAAGCCGTCAGCGGCATTCTGTGCGGATTTGCGGCCTGGCATTTCGGTTTCGGACTGGCCGCCGCCGGCGCACTGTTACTAATCTGGGCTTTGCTGGCGCTCACAGCAATCGATTTCGACACGCAACTGCTGCCCGACGACATCACGCTGCCGCTGATCTGGGTCGGCCTGATTTTCAATTTTTACGGGGCCTACACCACGCTGCACGATGCGTTTCTGGGTGCACTGTTCGGCTACCTTGCACTGTGGGCAGTTTACTGGTTGTTCAAGCTTGCCACCGGCAAGGAAGGCATGGGCTACGGCGACTTCAAACTGCTGGCCGCGTTAGGCGCCTGGCTGGGCTGGCAAATGCTGCCGCTGATTATCATCCTGTCATCATTGGTCGGCGCGGTCATCGGCATCTTCCTGATCGTTGCGGTCAAGCGCGGGCGCGACATTCCCATCCCCTTCGGTCCTTATCTCGCGGGCGGCGGGCTGATCGCCTTGTTCTGGGGGCAGACGCTGACACAAAACTATCTGCAACTGCTGGCGCAATGACAGCCCAAGCATCCCAACCGGCGAACGCCCGCAAGAAACTGACCATCGGTCTGACAGGCGGGATCGGTTGCGGCAAGAGCACCGTCGCAGAACTGTTTGCCAAACTGGGTGCGCTCATCATCGACACCGATGAAATCGCCCACCAGCTCACACAGACGGGAGGCGTCGCCATTCCGGCCATACGCAGCGCCTTTGGCGCAGACTATCTCACATCCGATGGCGCGCTGGATCGCACCAAGATGCGCCATACTATTTTTGCCGATGCGTCCGCCAAACTCAAACTGGAGAGTATCCTGCATCCGCTGATACGTTCAGACTGTGAATCACGGATGACCCGTCACAACGATGCGCCTTATCTCATCCTTGTGGTACCCTTGCTGTTCGAGAACCCGTCATTTCTGCGCCTGATACAACGCGTCCTGCTGGTCAATTGCAGCGAACAACAACAGATTACCCGTGTCATGCAACGCAGCGCACTAAGCGAGCCTGAAATACGCGCGATAATCGCGCAACAGCTGCCTGACGCAGAACGCATTGCTCGCTCGGACGACATCATTCAGAATGACGGCACGTGCGATGAACTGGCGCTTAAGGTGCTCGCGTTGCACCAGTATTACCTGAATAGTAAAACTACCATTTGACGGCAGACTGATATTCAATATATCTTCCGGCTTTGGCATAACTTTCAATCGCATATCAGGCAAAAATGACGTGATCAGCTACGAATTCCCGCTCAATGAAAAAGTTCGCACCTGGTTGCGTCTGGAAGACCTGTTCTCACGCATGAGTTATTTTATGGCCGGCGAACTCAGCATGGAACATCATGCCGCGCTCATCACGCTGTTTGAAATTCACGAAGTGGCCAGCCGCCCCGATCTTAAATCAGAATTATTACAGGAACTCGAACGCCAGAAGCGCGCGCTTTCCAGCCTGCACAATAATCCTGCTATCTCTGAACAAGCGCTGGACAGCGTGCTGAATAAAATCGAACTGGCCGCAGCCAGCCTGCTCGCCATGACCGGCAAGGTGGGCATGATATTGCGCGAGAACGAATGGCTGATGTCCATCAAGCAGCGTGCCTGCATGCCGGGCGGCACCTGTCAGTTTGATCTGCCGTCCTACCATTACTGGCAAAACCAGCCGCACAAGCAGCGTCACAAAAACCTGGAAGGCTGGCTCTCCCCCCTGCTACCCATCAGCGATGCGATCAATATTCTCTTGAATCTGCTACGCGAAAACGGCCGGAAACTCAGCTTCACTGCGCATCGCGGCAGCTTCCAGCAAATGCAGGGCGGGCGGGCGGCTTTGCTGTTACGCCTCAATCTAAGCGCCGACCTGGCCTGCATACCCGAACTGGGCGCTAACAAATATGCGATCAACATACGCTTCATCATGGCCAACTACGAAGCCAAATCCTCCTTGTTCGAGCAGGATGTTCCTTTCGATCTGACTTTTTGCACGCTGTCATCATGAGCAAACCCCCCATCGTTTCATGCCCGCATTGCGGCAAGGAATCCCCCTGGAATCCGGACAACCCTTTCCGGCCGTTTTGTTGCGAGCGCTGCAAGATGATCGATCTGGGAAAATGGGCCGACGAGGAATTTCGTGTCACCCTGCCGGACGAAGAGCAGGAATTTACCCAACCCGTCGGGCATAACTGAACTTTGCCATCGCAACGGTCATGCCCGCCCCCTCTCCCCTGCCCTCCCCCGCAAGCGTGTGAGGGGGACAAAGATACGCTAAGCGTAATTTACGATATTTACCAGGCCTGACGTAACAGGGCGATGCCGTGTGCCCCCTGCTGCCACGCGGTGATCATGTCGTCTGTGGCAAGTCCGCCCAGCGCATACACAGGTATGGATGAACCTGCGATCAACGTTGTAAAATGTGTCCACCCCAGATGCGCAGCACCCGGATGGCTTAAGGTCGGCAGCACCGGACTCAATACCGCAAAGTCACACCCCAACGCCTCGGCACGTTGCAACTCCGCTGCCGTATGACAGGAAGCCGCACACCAGCCGATATCCGGGCGCACCGTGCATTCGGCAAGTTGCGTTGAGGTCAGCTGCACCCCGTCCGCACCGACCTCCTTTGCAAGCGCCACATCCCCGTTAAGCAGCACTTTCGCACCGTACTCATGCACTAGCGCAACGACCTGCTGCGCCAGCTTAGCGAATTCCGCGCGCGGCAGCTGTTTTTCGCGTAACTGGATCAGCCGCAAGCCGGCTTTCAGGCGTTCTTGCAAGCGCTGTAAAAACACCTCCACCCCCAGTTCGGCCGCATTGCTGATCGCATACAGAGGAGGCAGTTCCAGCGCGCGCAGGATGGGCGCATTGGCAGGCAGCAACGGACTCACAGCCGTTTCTGCTGCCCGTTGCCAGGCAAATTGCTGCCCCTCGTGCGGATGCATCTGACCTTGCCACTCGGTGACCCTGAAAAAATTCAGACGCACCGTGGCATGCGGGTAGGTGAACACGCGGGTGATCCAGGGATAGACCGTCACTGCCTCTATCCCCAGCTCCTCACGCAATTCGCGGATCAGCGCGTCACGCGCCGATTCACCCGCTTCCACCTTACCGCCCGGAAACTCCCAGTATCCCGCCCACATCTTGTCGGACGGGCGCTGCGCCAGCAGGAACGTGCCGTCAGGACGCTGAAGTACCGCAGCGGCAACTTCGACGAAGTTTGACATTGAACTACTCATCTGAAATCCGCATCTCGATCCAGATGCCTTTCCTTATGCTTTAATTCCATAGGTTTCTTTACAGAACAGCAGCACAACATCAAGGATTTTTAACAGCGTATCGGTCTCATTGTTCATTGCCACGGTCAGTTCAGCGACAAATTCATCCTGAAATTCATAATCATGATTGATATTGTTACGGACATCCCTTGCACGCTTCCAGTCCTCTTCCGATTGCACAAATCCGAATTTTTCAGCAAAAGCGGCAAGCGATGAAGCGCCCTTTATTTCAACATCCTCTTCTCTTGCGATAGACGCAAGTAACTTTCCCAACTGCTCCTGATATTCAGAAAAGCGCATTCTGAATGCGGCCAACACATCGCCTTCTTCAAGCGACATCTCCTTGCCACTTTTACCGACAATGCCGAGTTTTAATGCTTTTTCTCTGGAAAAAGCCAGATACTCCCGAAGCCGGATACACGTTTCAATCTTCTTTTGAACAACCCCCAGATTGCTCATGTCAATACGATCCCTGTTCTTTTAGCTATTTCATAAATAGGTTCATTTTTATGATGATCGTTCACGACAACGTCAACCTTGATTTCAAGCGCATCCTCGATATCCCCGCGCAGTCTGGCAACCGACAGACTGTTCAGATGAACCCGGGTCTCAACATACAGGTCAATATCGCCGCCCCGTTTACTATCATCCGCACGCGACCCGAACAGAAATATCTGCGCATCAGGGATCGCACCCCTGACGGTATTGATAATCACATTTCGCTGTTCCTGACTGATACGCATTTTTTGATAATCGCTAAATTAAAATGATGCTGTATGAATACCGAGAAAATTCAGTGCCCCAAAAACCCTGGATGCCCGCATTCTATCTTGCACCTCGTCACGATACCAGCGCTTTGCCGATGCAACGCATTCGAACGCACAACCTTATATTTTAAAAGCGCAAATGATGCAAGATTTCTTGCCCGGAACCGGATGTTCGCGACGGACCGTTCCCGAGACGAACCGGAAGTTCAACGTTAAATTAAAGGGCTGCGCGCTTTCACGCCAGCATTAGGTGCTTCAGCCCCAATGATGTCGGGGAAGACCCTTGAGGTCTTTGCGCAGCGTCAGGTAGAATGATTGGTTAGCTACCACTGGATGCAACCATCTGGTAGTAGCTAAGATAGATTTGGCCAGTCTGGGCCGCGTGACGTTTCTTCCTGAGAAGCAAACTTGTGAAGTCAATTCGCTCTTCAAGAACCGCCATAAGGTCGCCGCCATCTACGAGCAGTATTGACGCGCCGCCAGCTTGGTGCGCGGCAACGCCATCTGCCGAAAAGCCATTGATTGATAAGAAGATGCCGAGAGTGTTTTCGAGCTTCGTTCTGACCTTGTCGGAGAACACTGCTAGGTCGGCTTTGTTAACCATTTCCTTCTGCCATTTCGCCTCGAATAGATACTCAGTGCCTTCAAGAGAAAATGCCCCGTCAATTTGTTCGCCGAGGTTTTTGAAGGATGCTTTTGGGTCGAGATCGAATAGCTCAAAGAGTTCATACATCACGCGCTCTAGCTCGAACCCTCTGGTTTGTGCGTTGTCAGATCCGACCAATGCCATGTAGCGTGCCTTTATCGTTTCCAGTTTTTGACGGACAGCGGCGTTCTCGCGAAGTTTCTTAGCGGCAAGCTCTTGCCGGCGCTTGATATCGTCCTGTTCTTTTTTGATGTCCCGGTGTGGCTCAACGAGTTGCTTGAGTTGGTTGACTGCGTTGCGAGCTTTCTCGACCTTTTGCGGTCCGTCATCCAAAGGCTTCAAGTGAGAGAAGTCAGTGAGCTTGCAAAGTTCGTAACAAATCTTGGTCAAGTCGCCGAGATGCGCAGAAGGGTTTGCGACAAGATAGTCAACAACGTCGGATGCAATCTGCCGCTTGTAGTTTTCCCAGTTGAAGTTGTTAAGAATGCCGGGCTTTGCCAAGCAGAGTTGAAGGAAGCCACGAAGCTCTGACTTGTACCAGTAGACGGAGCAGAGCGCCTCTTTGAGCGCCATGATTCCAGCGGGTGATAGCTGTTTTGACAAGTGACGCTCCTGGGATTGTGGTGGTTAACGTAAAAGTGAGGGGCTGCGCGCTTTTGCGCAGTCTCTCTCGACTGCCGGGTTGAACGAAGCCGCTATCGCGGAGAAATGATTCCCACCGATTTGATTCAAACACATAATCTCTCCTCAGCCCCGCAAGGGATTTTGATACTTTATCATGAGGAGAATATTTATGGAGCACGAATTCCCAC